>NZ_LT607752.1:3412500-4095000 GCF_900090265.1 Micromonospora rifamycinica | reverse complement strand
AGAACGGGCAGCTCATCGCCGCGCTCGACGAGGTACGCAGCCAGCGGGACGAGCTGGCCGTGCTGAACGCCGAGCTGGAGGAGACCAACCGGGGCGTGATGGCGCTCTACACCCAGCTCTCCGAGGAGCTGGAGGAGACCAACCGGGGGGTGGTGGCCCTCTACGCGGAGCTGGACGAGAAGTCGGCCCAGTTGCGTGCGGCGAGCGAGTCGAAGAGCCGGTTCCTGGCCAACGTCAGCCACGAGCTGCGCGCCCCGGTGACCGCGATCATGGGGCTGGGGCGGTTGCTGACCGACCCGGCGTCGGACCCGCTCACCGCCGAGCAGGCCCAACAGGTCGAGCTGATCCGGTCCTCGGCGACCGACCTGCTCTCCCTGGTCAACGACCTGCTCGACCTGGCCAAGGCGGAGGCGGGCCGGATCGAGCCGGAGTGGGCGGAGGTCGACCTGCGGGCGGTCTTCGGTCAGCTACGCGGGACGCTGCGGGCGCTCGTCCTGCGCTCCGAGGTGGAGTTGCTGGTCGAGGAGCCGGCCCCGGGCACGGTGCTCCGCTCGGACGAGGTGCTGCTGGCCCAGGTGCTGCGCAACCTGCTGCACAACGCGGTGAAGTTCACCGACCGGGGCGAGGTGCGGATGCGTGCCGAGCGGGCCGCCGACCGGATCCGGATCCGCGTCTCGGACACCGGCCCGGGGATCCCCGCCGAGCTGCACGAACGGATCTTCGAGGAGTTCTACCAGGTGCCGGGGACCAGCCGGCGCAGCGGCACCGGGCTCGGCCTGCCGTACGCCCGGCGGTTGGTGGCCCTGCTCGGCGGCACCCTGTCGCTGACCAGCGAGCCGGGCCGGGGCAGCAGTTTCACGGTGGACCTGCCCGTGGCGGGGGTGTGACGTGGCCGGCGCTGCGGCGACGATCCTGGTGGTCGACGACAGCCCGACCAAGCGCTACCTGCTGGTGAGCTGGCTGACCCGGGCGGGTTTCACCGTCCGGGAGGCCGAGAACGGCACCGAGGCGCTGGCCCGGATCGGGGTGGACCCGGTCGACCTGGTGGTCCTCGACGTCCGGCTCCCGGACCTGAGCGGTTTCGAGGTCTGCGAACGGATCAAGGCGGACCATCCGGCGATCCCGGTGATCCACGTGTCCGCGCACGCGGTCGACGTGGTGGACCGTGCCCAGGGCCTGACCCGGGGCGCGGACGCCTACCTGGCCGAGCCGATCGAGCCGGAGGAGCTGGTCGCCACCGCGCACGCGGTGCTGCGCTACTACCAGGCGAGGACCCGGGCCGAGCTGCTCGCCGAGCGGCTCACCGGGCTGGCCGACACCACCGTGGCGGTGCACGCCGCGTCCACCTTCGCCCGCCTGTTGCAGGAGGCGGCGACCGGTGCGGCGCAGATCTTCCGCAGCCCGGCGGCGGTGGTCGCGGAGACCTTCGACGGGGAGTGCCTGGCCGGCATCGCCGCCGGTCCGGGTGCGGCGGCGCAGATCGTACCGTGGGTGGTCGACGACACCGGCGTGCCGACCGGCGCGACCGTCCGGGTGGACGCCCCCGAGGGGTGGGGGCTGGTGCGCTGGCCGGTCGACGACACGGTGACCGTGGCCGCCGCCAAGCTGCGGGAGGACCGCGCCCCGCTCTACGTGGTGGTGCCCACCGCCACCCAGACCGCCCGGACGCCGGTGCTGGTGCAGCTCGCCCAGGCGGTCGCCTCGGCGGTGGAGGCGCAGCGCTCCTACGACGAGGAGCACCGGATCGCGGTCACCCTCCAGCGCAGCCTGCTGCCCCGCCGGCTGCCGGACGTGGCCGGTCTCGACCTGGCGGTGCGCTACGAGCCGGCCAGCGCGCAGACCGAGGTGGGCGGGGACTTCTACGAGCTGGTGATGCTCGACGGCCGGCTGCTGGTGGCGATCGGCGACGTCGCCGGCCACTCGCTGCACGCGGCGACGGTGATGGCCGAGCTGCGGCACGCGATGCGGGCGTACGCGGTGGAGGGGCACCAGCCCGGGGTGATCCTGGAACGGCTCAACGTGCTGATGCGTACGTTGCTGCGCAACGAGCTGGCGACCCTGTGCATCCTGCTGCTGCACCCGTCGACCGGCCGGATCCGGCTGGCCAGCGCCGGGCACCTGCCGGCGCTGGTGTCGGTGGACGGCCGGGTGGAGTACGTGCAGCAGTCGGCCCCGCTGCTCGGGGTGCGGGCGGACCGGCCGGAGGACCTGGAGTTCACCCTGCCGCCGGGGGCGACGCTGGTGCTCTACACCGACGGGCTGATCGAGCGCCGGGACGCCACCATCGACGACGGCCTGGCCGCCCTGGCGGCCTGCGCGACGGTGGTCGACGACGACCTGGACGGCTTCTGCCAGCGGCTGCTGGTCGAGCTGGCCCCGCCGGAGATCCACGACGACGTCGCGGTGGTCGCGGTCCGCCGCCGCTGACCGGTTCCGACTGCTCTCCGGAGCCGCCCCACCACGGGGAGGATGTCCTCGTGTGCTCGCCCCACCCCACCCCCGATGCGGCCGGCCCCGGTGGCCGCGCCACCGGCTCACCGAGCACGCAACACCCACCACTGTCCTAATTACCGAGAGTGCTCAGGTGTGTCCCCACTTTCGATATTGCTCACCGTAACCCCAGGCCACCCCCCACTTAATCCCCCTGCATCCTTTGCTCTGCTGCCCTATTCGCGACAACGCGCTGAGCTGCGGTTTTGAAATTCACCGGAGACGGGTCGTGGTCCTTGCCTGACACGGTGAGTAGCCGTTGCCTCGATGGCAGCAGAGCAAAGGATGCGGGGTGGGAGGTGGGTTGGTGGCGACTTTCGTTACTCATCGTTGTCGCCATCGGTTGGAGTTGGTCGCTGTGGGGATCACCGGGAAGCGGGGATGCAGCGGTGCTTTCGGGTGCCGGGCGTCCGAGGGAGGTGGGGTGTCCGGGCGCCGGGTACCGGGCGTCGGAGGGGCCGGGGTGTCTGAGGGGTCTGAGGGGCGGGGGTGTCCTGGGTGTCCGGCGCGTCAGGAGCGTTCGGGAGCATCCCGCCGGTGTTGAGGTGGCGGGGGTCTGCCGATATCCGGCTGTCAGGATCGGCTGGTGCAGCGGCACGGTGGCATGCGGTGGCGGTGATCCGCGCACCAGGATTGTGGAGAGTTTTTGCGGCTATGGCGACAAGAACTCTCCACACAGTGCAGTCGCCGGCGACCGGCGTGGTTGCGGGTTGGACCGGGCGGTGGGGTCGTCGGTCGACCGCCGGGCGAGCTGAGCGACCCGGTGGCGGGGTCGGCGGGGGTCGGTGGCGGGGCTGGTCGTCTGGCTTTCCGTGCCCGTCGGGCCGACGCTGACCGGGTGCGCGGTTCGCTGGCCTTGTACGTGGTGGGGATCAGCGCAGGGAGCGGGCATAGCCGGTGGGGGTGCGACCGGTGACGGCGGCGAAGTCGCGGGCCAGGTGGGCCTGGTCGCTGTAGCCGAGGTCGGCGGCGAGGGTGGCCCAGTCGGGCCACCCGGTCACGACGTGTTCGATCGCCTCCAGGAGGCGGTATCGGCGGATCACCCACTTGGGGCCGACGCCGACATGGTCCAGGAAGAGTCGCTGCAGTCGCCGGACGGAGAGGTCGTGCCGGCGGGCGAGGTCGTCCACCCGCAGCACGCTCCGGTCGGTGCGGATCATCTCGGCCAGGGTGATCGCCTCGGTCGCCGCCGGGTCGGGTTGCGGTGCCCAGCCGAGCAGGAAGGCGTCCAACGCCCGGCGGCGCTCGTCGTCCGTACCCCCGCAGCGGGGTGACGCGACGACGGACCCGGCGCCGTGCGCGGCGGTCGGTCCGGTGGCGCATGGGGCGGTCGATCCGGCGGCCCGCGCGGCGGTCGGTCCGGTGGCGCGTGGGGCGGTCGATCCGGCGGCCCGCGGGGCGGTCGATCCGGCGGCCCGCGGGGCGGTCGGTGCGGTGGCGCGCGGGGTGGTCGGTGCGGTGGTGTGTGCGGCGGCCGCACCGGTGGCGCGGGTGGCGGCCGGGTCGGTGGTGAGCGGGTCGGTGGTGAGCGGGACGCGCCGGTCGGTGAGTTCGGCGACGGGGTGACGCCAGAACGGGCGGAAGCCGCCGGGGCGGAACTGGATGCCGCTGACCGCTCCGGTGCCGGTCAGGGTGACCGTGAACAGCCGTCGGCCCACCCCGGCCACCTCGCCGGTCTCCGGCCCGCCGGCATCCTGCCGGAAGACCACGTTGACCGCCGGATGCGGCACCACCTGCTGCACGAACGGCGCGGTCAGCGCCCAGTCGGCCAGCCAGTAGTGCTCCACCCAGGGGCGCAGTTCGGGTGCCGGCAGGTGCCGCCGGAACCGCACCTCCCGGCGCAGCCGGACCGGATCGAGGATGCCCCGGTGATCCCCGCGTGGCTGTCGCATTCGTTCAAGACCACCTTCATACGCTGGCCGTATGCCGACGAAGACTAGTGAGCTGCTGGCCACCGCCGTCCCGCCGACCGTGGCGATGGTCCGGACGATCGACGACGACCAGCTCGACCTGCCCACGCCGTGCGCGGACTACACCGTCCGGGGACTGCTCAACCATGTGTACGACGTGGCGGTCAACTTCCAGCGGCTGGCTGCCCGGCAGGAGGCGGACTGGTCGGCCAAGACCGACCACGTGGCCGAGCCCGGCTGGCGGGACCGGTTCGCCGCCGAGGTGGCGCAGCTCGTCGTCGCCTGGGACGACCCGGCCAGCGAGGAGGGGGTCGTGCCGGGGATGGGACTCTCCCGGTCGACGCTCGGCCTGATGGGCGTGGTGGACCTGGTGGTGCACGGCTGGGACCTGGCGCGGGCGACCGGCCAGCCGTACCAGCCGGCGCGCGAGTGCCTCGCCGCGGTGCACGGCTTCATGGACGAGATGGGATCGATGGGGCGGCAGATGGGCGCGTTCGGCCCGGAGGTGCCGGTCGACACCGACCGTAGCGAGCTGGACCGGCTGCTCGGCAGCACCGGCCGCGACCCGGCCTGGACCCGCTGACCGGCGCGGCCTGCTCCGGTGGCGGGTCGGGGCCGGGCGGGTCGTCGTCCGCCCGGCCCTCGTCGGTCACCGGCCCGGGTCAGGCCCGGCCCAGCCGGTCGAGGATCCAGGCGTTGACGAACGCCTCCTCGCGCCAGGCGTCGTACCGACCGCTCGGGCCGCCGTGGCCGGCGCCCATTTCGGTCTTGAGCAGGTAGTCGCCCTGCGGGGCCACCGCGCGCAGCCGGGCGATCCACTTGGCCGGCTCGTGGTAGAGCACCCGGGTGTCGTTGAGGCTGGTCACCGCCAGGATCGCCGGGTAGTCGAGCGCGGCGACGTTCTCATACGGCGTGTACGACTTCATGTACGCGTACACCTCGGGGTCGGCGAGCGGGTTGCCCCACTCCTCCCACTCGGTGACCGTCAACGGCAGTGACGGGTCGAGCATCGAGGTGAGCGCGTCCACGAAGGGCACCTGCGCGACGATCCCGGCGAACGCGTCGGGGGCCAGGTTGGCCACCGCACCCATCAGCAGGCCACCGGCCGACGCGCCCCGGGCGACCAGCCGGTCGCTCGCCGTCCAGCCGGCCTTGACCAGGTGCCGGGCGCAGGCCACGAAGTCGGTGAAGGTGTTCTTCTTGGCCAGCAGCTTGCCCTCGTCGTACCAGCGGCGGCCCAGTTCACCGCCGCCCCGGATGTGCGCCACGGCGAAGACGACACCCCGGTCGAGCAGGCTGAGCCGGGCGATGGAGAACCACGGGTCCGTGCTGGCCTCGTACGAGCCGTAGCCGTAGATCACGGCGGGGGCGGAGCCGTCGCGCGGGGTGTCCCGCCGGCAGACCAGCGAGATCGGCACCCGGGTGCCGTCGTCGGCGAGCGCCCACTCGCGGTGCTGCTCGTAGTCGGCCGGGTCGTACGCGCGACCGTCCGGCCCGGGGAGCACCGGCTTGCGGCGGCGCAACGTCAACTCCCTGGTGACCAGGTCGTAGTCGTACACCGAGTCGGGGGTGACCAGCGAGGTGTAGCGGAACCGGAGCTGCCGGGTGCGGTACTCCGGGTTGCCGTCCAGCCCGACGCTGTGGATCGGCTCGGGGAACTCGATGTCGTGGCCGTCGCCGCCGCCGACCGGGAGCACCCGCAGCCCGGTCAGCCCGTTGCTGCGCAGCGAGACGACCAGGTGGTCGGCGAACGCGTCGACCGACTCCAGCCGGGTGCCGGGGCGGTGCGGGATCAGCGGCACCCAGTCGCCGGGGGCGTCGGCCGAGGTGTACGCCAGCGCGAAGTCCTCGGCGTCGTCGTTGTGCAGGATCAGGAAGCGGTGGCCGTGGTGCTCGACGCTGTATTCCACGCCCTGCCGACGGGGGGCGATCACCGCCGGCTCGCCGGTCGGGTTGTCGGCCGGGATCACCCGGACCTCGCTGGTGACCTTGCTGTTGCTGTCGATCAGCACGAAGCGTTCGGAGCGGGTCAGCTCGACGCCCACCCAGAACCGCTCGTCCTCCTCGACGTACACCACCACGTCCTCGCCCGACGGGGTGCCGACGGTGTGCCGCCACACCCGGTCGGGCCGCCAGGCCTCGTCGACGGTGATGTAGAACAGCACGCTGGCGTCGGCCGACCAGGCGGTGCCGTAGAAGGTGTCGGGCACCTCGTCGTCGAGCAGCTCGCCGGTGCTCAGGTCCTTGATCCGCAGGGTGAAGCGTTCGTCGCCGGAGAAGTCCGTCGAGTAGGCCAGCCAGCGGCCGTCGGGGCTGACGTCGAACGCGCCGAGGGAGAAGAAGTCGTGCCCCTCGGCGAGCTGGTTGCCGTCGAGCAGCACCTCCTCGCCGTCGAGCGGGGCACCGTCCGCGCTGACCGGGGGCGCGGTCTCGCCGTCGCGGACCGGGCGGCGGCACTGCACGCCGTACTGCTGGCCCTCGACCGTGCGGGTGTAGTACCAGTGACCCCCCTTGCGGCTGGGCACCGACAGGTCGGTCTCCTGGGTGCGCTGCCGGATCTCGGCGAACAGCGTGCCGCGTAACGCCTCCAGGTGCGCGGTGCGCTGCTCGGTGTAGGCGTTCTCGGCGGTGAGGTGGGCGATGGTCGCCGGGTCGTCCTTGGCGGTCAGCCAGGCGTACTCGTCGACGACGGTGTCGCCGTGGTGGGTGCGCTCCGCGGGGACCTGTCGGGCGACGGGCGGGGTGGTCTCGGTGGTCACCCCGCCACGTTACCGGCCCGTCGCGCTGCGCGGCGCGGTCGAACCACCACCCACCGCTTTAGAACATGTGTACGATGACTGTCATGTCGACGGGAGCGGGTTCGGCCGGTGCAGCGGAGATCACCCGGCGGTTGGCCGGGATCTGCGGTCCCTCCTTCGCCCGGTTCGCGGGGGCGGCCGACGAGGTGGCCGGGCGGCTCGCCCGGTGGGTGGCCGTCCCCGGCGGGCCGGCTGCGGCGGCCGAGGTGCTGCGGCTCGCCGCCCGGCACGACCTGTCGGTGGTGCCCCGGGGCGCGGGCACGAAGATCGACTGGGGTGCCGCCCCCGCCCGGGTCGACATCATGCTCGACACCGGCCGGCTCGCCGGGGTCGGTCACCAGCCGGCGGCCTCCCCGGTGGTCGAGGTGGGCGCGGGCACCCCGTTGCGGGCCGTGCAGGCCACCCTCGAACGCACCGGGCGTCGGCTCGCCCTCGACCCGCCGTCCCCCGGGGCCACCCTCGGCGGGGTGCTCGCCGCCGCCGAGTCCGGCCCACTGCGGCACCGCCACGGCACCGCGTGCGCGCAGGTGGTCGGCCTGCGCTGGCTGGACGCCGACGGCGAGCTGGTCAGCGCCGGTCGCAGCGCTGCCGAGCTGGCCGGTGCGGCGGCCCCGGTCAGCCTCGACCTGGGCCGGTTGTTCTGCGGCTCGCAGGGCGGGCTGGGGGTGCTCGTCTCGGCCACGCTGCGGGCCCCGGCGGTGCCGGCGGCCCGGGTCTGGGTGTCCCGGCCGGTGTGGACCCCGCTGGAGGTGCACGACCTGATCCGGGCGGTGCTCGCCGCCGACCTCGACCCGGCCGCCGTCGAGCTGGACCTGACGGCTGCCGGTTCCCCGCCGGCCCCGGCCGGCACCCCGGCGGCGGGGGCCACCTCGGGGCCGGCGGGCCGGCCGATGTCCGCCGCCGAGGCGGCGGCCCGCGCCAACCATCCCGCGATGGCCGGCCGGCGGGCGGATCCGCCACCGGCCCGGGGCAGCGCCGGTGAGCTGACGATCCTGCTGGAGGGTGGCCGGTCCGAGGTGGCCGAGCGGGCCGACCGCCTGCTGGCGCTGCTCGGCGCCGCGGCCAGCAGCGCCGACCAGCCGCCGTCGTGGTGGCGGCGTTACCCGTTCGCGCCGGGCGACACCGCGCTGCGGGTCGAGGCACCCGCCACCGACCTGCACGCCGCGGTCTACGCGCTGCGCGACGCCGCCGGTGCGCCCCTGCCGGTGCGCGGCTCCGCCGGTCTGGGCGTGGTGCACGCCGCGCTGCCCGGGGCGCTGCCGGCCGACCGGGTGGCCGGCATCCTCGCCGCCGTCCGTGGGGTGCTGCTGGCCCGCCGGGGCCGGTGCGTGGTGGTCGCCGCGCCCCCGGCGGTACGCCGGGCGGTCGACGTGTGGGGTGAGGCGGCGGTGATCCCCCGGCTGCGGGAGGCGAAGGACCACCTCGACCCGCACCGCCGGCTCGCCCCCGGCCGGCTCCCCGGCGGCCTCTGACCGCCCGCCACCGCGTTCGGGGGTGGCGGCGTACTCAGAAGGTGTCGTTGCGGAGCACCAGGATGGCGATGTCGTCGCGGGGCGACTCGACCGAGAAGTTGATCGCGGTGGACCGCAACCGGGCCGCGATCACGTCGGCGGAGTAGCCGGCCAGGGGCGCGGCGGCCTCCCGGAGCCGTTCGGTGCCGAAGAGTTCCCGGCCGCGTCGCCGCTCGGTCACCCCGTCGGTATAGAAGATCAACGCGTCGCCCGGGGCGAGGGGGACCTCCACCGAGGGCGAGGTGATCGAGTCGAGCAGACCGAGGGCGGTGCCCCCGGTGCCGACGAAGGTCGCCCCACCGGCACCGTGCAGCAGGACCGGCCGGTCGTGCCCGGCCAGGTGCAGCGAGACGTCGAGCCGGTCGCCGTCGCCCGGCCCGACCGCCGCCAGCGCGAGCGTGCAGTACCGCCCGCCACCCCGTTCGACCAGCGTGTCGTTGAGCCGGGACAACGCCTCGGGCAGCGGCTTGCCGTCCCCGACCAGCACCCGGATCACGTCCCGGACCAGCCCGGTCACCGCGGCCGCCTGCACGCCCTTGCCGGACACGTCGCCGATGACCACCAGCCAGCGTCCGTCCGGCAACGGCACCACGTCGTAGAAGTCACCGCCGACCTCGGCCTCGTCGCCGGTCGGGACGTACTCGGCGGCGAAGCCGACACCCTCGACGACCGGGAGCACGGGCGGCAGCAGCGACTGCTGGAGGGTCTGCGCCACCCGCCGCCGTTCGGCGTGGATCCGGGCGTTCTCGATGGCGAGACCGGCCCGCCGGGCCACGTCCTCCAGCACCGCGACCTCGTCCGGGTCGTGCCGGTGCCGCTGGTGCCGCCCCACGGCCAGGGTGCCGAGGCGCTGGCTGCGGGCGACCAGCGGCACGGCGAAGCCCTCCATCGGCCCGCCGAGCGGCACCTGCGACCCGGTGCGCGAGGCCTCCCGCAGCCGGGCCTGGACCGAGTCCGGCCCGGACTCCTGGAGGACCTTGTGCAGCTGGGGCAGGACCGACTCGTCGGCGTGACTGGACGCGGCCAGCCGGAGCCGGCCCCACTCGTCGGTGGTGTGCACCGCGCACCACTGGCCCAGCCGGGGCACCACGAGCTGCGGGATCAGCGCCATCGTCAGGTCGACGTCGAGTGACTGGGCGAGCAGTTCGCTCGCCTCGGCGAGGAAGGTCAGCCAGGCCGAGCGGCGGACGTCCGCCCGGCGCAGCCGGTCGTTCTCCAGGTGCAGCGAGAGTCGTTCGGCGGCGAGCACGGCCAGCGGCCGGGCGTACGCCGACGGTGCCGCGTCCAGCTCCAGCTCCCCGGCGTACGGCCGGTGCACCGCCAACGGCACCCGGAGCAGCTCGTTGCCGGGGCGCGGCTGACGGCCGTACCGGGCCAGCACCTGCGGCCCCTCCCCCTCGCCCCGGTCCAGCCGGATCACCCCGCCGGCCGCGCCCACCATCTCGGCGACCCGGGTGAGCAGGTCGGTGGCGAAGTCGGTCAGCGGCTCGTCGGCGTACGGGTCGGGTCGGGTCTGGGTCAGCTCGCTCATCGCGGCGGCGCTCGGCGCGGTGGTCACCGGGTCGTTGTCGGCCCGGCCGGACGGCGGGTGCGGGGCGGGCGGCCCGTCGCCGTGGTCGCCGTGGCGGTCCAGCCGGAACCACACCCCCTTGCCGGTGGGCAGGTAGGTGGTGCCCCAGCGGCTGGCGAAGTGGTCGACCAGCAGCAACCCGCGCCCCCGTGCGGAGACCTCGCCGATCTCGTCGGTGTCGTTGCGGATGCCGACCACCAGTTCGTCCACCGGCCCGGCGGCGAAGTCGGAGACCGTGACGGTCAGGCCGATCCGGTCGGCGACGACCTCGATGTCCAACTCGGTGCGGGCGTGTTCGACGGCGTTGGTGGACAGCTCGGTGGTGAGCAGCAGCGCCTCGTTGAGCAGCTCGTCGAGGTCGGCCTCGGCGAGCACCGAGCGGACGACCGCGCGGGCGGCGGCCGGGGTACGCCGGTCGGCGGGCAGCCGGACCCGCCGGACGTGCTCGTCCCGTCCCGCGTCTGTCCCGGCCCCCGGCTCCGCTGACATCCCCGTATCCTCTACCGCCGTCGGCCGGGTGCCAAGCCGCACCACGCACCGTCACACCTGCCGTACCCGTCGGCGGGCCGACGACACACCCTGGTCACGCGGGAGACGGTGTGCCGGCGAGGTGGCCCGGCCCGGTGGGCCGGGGATGCCGCCGACGCCGCCGGGGCGGCAGTGCCGGCGAGGTGGGGTGCCGCCGGGGCGGGGGTGACAGCGGGGTGGGGTGCCGCCGGTGCCGGTGGGTCTGCCGGTGGGGCGGGGGATCCGCCGGGTCCTCGTCGGGCACGTCGCAGCCACGGCCCCGGTGGCGGCGCGGGCACAATGAGGGGAGGCTGGCGTGTCGGCACGCCGGGGGACCTCCGAGCTGAGCGAGGAATGATGACCGCGAAACAGTCGGTGACAGCGGACGTGTCCGCTTCCGAGCATGACGCGCTCCTCGGCGAGCTGTCGGAGGCGCTACGGCGGGTCGGCCGGGGCGACTTCAAGGTGCGGCTGCCCCGGCGCGCGGGCGCGGCCGGTGAGGTGGCGGACGCCTTCAACGAGGTGGTGTCGCTCCAGGAGCGGCAGCACCTGGACCTGCGCCGGATCAGCCGGGTGGTGGGTCGGGACGGTCGGCTGACCGAGCGCCTCGACGAGGAGGGCCTGGACGGCTCCTGGGCGGAGGGGCAGCGGGCGGTCAACTCGCTCATCGACGACCTGGGCCGCCCGACCACCGAGATCGCCCGGGTGATCATGGCGGTGGCCGACGGCGACCTCTCCCAGCACATGGCGCTGGAGATCGACGACCGCCCGCTGCGCGGTGAGTACCTGCGGATCGGCCGGACGGTCAACACGATGGTCGACCAGCTCTCGTCGTTCTCCAACGAGGTGACCCGGGTGGCCCGGGAGGTGGGCACCGAGGGCAAGCTGGGCGGTCAGGCGGACGTCCGGGGTGTCGCCGGCACCTGGAAGGACCTCACCGACTCGGTGAACACCATGGCGTCGAACCTGACCGGCCAGGTGCGGTCGATCTCCCAGGTGGCGACGGCGGTGGCCCGGGGCGACCTGTCGCAGAAGATCACGGTGGGGGCGCGTGGCGAGGTCGCCGAGCTGACCGACACGATGAACTCGCTCACCGACACGCTGCGGCTCTTCGCTGAGCAGGTGACCCGGGTGGCCCGGGAGGTGGGCACCGAGGGCAAGCTCGGCGGTCAGGCCCAGGTGCCGAACGTGGCGGGCACCTGGAAGGACCTCACCGACAGCGTCAACTCGATGGCGTCGAACCTGACCAGCCAGGTGCGTAACATCGCTCAGGTCTCCACGGCGGTGGCCCGGGGCGACCTGAGCCAGAAGATCACCGTGGCGGCCCAGGGCGAGATCCTGGAGCTGAAGGACACCGTGAACACGATGGTGGACCAGCTCTCGTCGTTCGCCGACGAGGTGACCCGGGTGGCCCGTGAGGTCGGCATCGAGGGCAAGCTGGGTGGGCAGGCGCAGGTGCGCGGGGTCTCCGGCACCTGGCGGGACCTGACCGAGAACGTCAACCAGCTCGCCGGCAACCTGACCAGTCAGGTCCGTAACATCTCGCAGGTCTCCACGGCGGTGGCGAAGGGTGACCTGTCGCAGAAGATCACGGTGGACGCGCAGGGCGAGATCCTGGAGCTGAAGAACACCGTGAACACGATGGTGGACCAGCTCTCGTCGTTCGCCGACGAGGTGACCCGGGTGGCCCGGGAGGTGGGCACCGAGGGCAAGCTAGGCGGACAGGCCCAGGTGAAGGGTGTCTCCGGCACCTGGCGCGATCTCACCGACAACGTGAACTCGATGGCGTCGAACCTGACCAGTCAGGTCCGCAACATCGCCTCGGTGACCACGGCGGTGGCCAAGGGCGACCTCGGGCAGAAGATCACGGTCGACGCCCGGGGTGAGATCCTGGAGCTGAAGTCCACGGTCAACACGATGGTGGACCAGCTCTCGTCGTTCGCCGACGAGGTGACCCGGGTGGCCCGTGAGGTGGGCACCGAGGGCAAGCTCGGCGGGCAGGCCCAGGTCCGTGGCGTCGCCGGCACCTGGCGGGACCTGACCGACAACGTGAACTCGATGGCGTCCAACCTGACCAGCCAGGTCCGCAACATCGCCCAGGTCTCCACGGCGGTCGCGCGCGGTGACCTGTCGCAGAAGATCACGGTGGACGCGCAGGGCGAGATCCTGGAGCTGAAGAACACCGTGAACACGATGGTGGACCAGCTCTCGTCGTTCGCCGACGAGGTGACCCGGGTGGCCCGTGAGGTGGGCACCGAGGGCAAGCTCGGCGGTCAGGCACAGGTCAAGGGCGTCAGTGGCACCTGGCGGGACCTGACCGACAACGTGAACTCGATGGCGTCCAACCTGACCAGTCAGGTCCGCAACATCGCCTCGGTGACCACGGCGGTGGCCAAGGGCGACCTCGGGCAGAAGATCACGGTCGACGCGCAGGGCGAGATCCTGGAGCTGAAGAACACCGTGAACACGATGGTCGACCAGCTCAGCTCGTTCGCCGACGAGGTGACCCGGGTGGCGCGCGAGGTCGGCATCGAGGGCAAGCTCGGCGGTCAGGCGCAGGTGAAGGGGGTCTCCGGCACCTGGCGGGATCTCACCGAGAACGTCAACCAGCTCGCCTCGACGCTGACCACCCAGCTCCGGGCGATCTCCCAGGTCTCCACCTCGGTGACCCGGGGCGACCTGACCCAGCGGATCGCGGTCAAGGCGCAGGGCGAGGTCGCCGAGCTGAAGGACAACATCAACCAGATGATCGTCACCCTGCGGGAGACGACCAAGAAGAACGCCGAGCAGGGCTGGCTGGACTCCAACCTGGCCCGGATCGGCGGCCTGCTCCAGGGCCAGCGGGACCTGGGCGAGGTCTGCCGCATGATCATGATGGAGGTGACCCCGCTGGTCGACGCGCAGCTCGGCGCGTTCTTCCTGGCGGACACCTCCGACGGGGTGATGCGGCTGCGGCTGACCGCCTCGTACGGCTACGTCGCCCGGGGGCACGAGGTCACCTTCGGGCCGGGTGAGGGGCTGGTCGGCCAGGCCGCCCTCTCCCGCCGGACGATCCGGCTCAACGCGCTGCCCGACGGGCGGATCACCCTGCGGTCGGGGCTGGCCGAGACGCTGCCGTCCGACCTGGTGGTGCTGCCGATCCTGTTCGAGGGGGAGCTGCTCGGGGTGATCGAGTTCGCCAGCGTGGCCCGCTTCTCGGAGCTGCACCTGGCGTTCCTGGAGCGGCTGGTGCTCACCATCGGCGTCGCGGTCAACACCATCCAGGCCAACCGGCGTACGGAGGAGCTGCTGGCCCAGTCGCAGCGGTTGGCGCTGGAGTTGCAGGACCAGTCGGCGGAGTTGCAGCGCACCAACGCCGAGCTGGAGGACAAGGCCAAGCTGCTGAGCGAGCAGAAGGGCAACATCGAGACCAAGAACCGGGAGATCGAGCTGGCCCGGCTCGGCCTGGAGGAGAAGGCCCAGCAGCTCACCCGGGCGTCGGCGTACAAGTCGGAGTTCCTGGCCAACATGAGCCACGAGCTGCGTACCCCGTTGAACTCGTTGTTGCTGCTGGCCCGGCTGCTGGTGGAGAACTCGGAGCGCAACCTCACCCCGAAGCAGATCGAGTTCGCCCGGACGATCCACGGCTCCGGCTCGGACCTGCTGCGCTTGATCGACGACATCCTGGACCTGTCCAAGATCGAGGCCGGTCGGATGGACGTCGAACCGACGGAGATCCGGTTCGCCGAGATCCGGAACTACGTGGAGCAGGCGTTCGCCCCGCAGGCGGAGGACAAGAACCTCGACTTCCAGGTACGGGTGGCCAAGGAGCTGCCCCCGGCGCTGGTGACCGACGCCCAGCGGTTGCAGCAGATCCTGCGCAACATGCTCTCCAACGCGGTGAAGTTCACCGACAACGGCGCGGTCACCCTGCGGATCGCCCCGGCGGCGGAGAACGCGGTCTTCGACGTGCCGGCGCTGACCAACGCCCGGCAGGTGATCGCCTTCACCGTGATCGACACCGGCATCGGCATCTCGGACGACAAGCTCAGCATCATCTTCGAGGCGTTCCAGCAGGCCGACGGCACCACCAGCCGGCGGTACGGCGGCACCGGGCTGGGCCTGTCGATCAGCCGGGACCTGGCGCGGCTGATCGGCGGCACGATCACCGTGACCTCCGCGCCGGGGCAGGGTTCGACGTTCACCCTGTTCGTACCGGACGTGCTGGCGCCGGACGCGGTGGTGGCCCCGCAGTCGCCGTCGCCGGAGCGGGCGGGGCTGCCGTCGTCGCTGCTGATGCCGCCGATGGAGCTGCTGGCCACGCCGGAGGCCCCGGCCACCCGGCAGCTGGACGGCGCCACCGTACTGATCGTCGACGACGACGTACGCAACGTGTTCGCGTTGACCAGCGCGTTGGAGCTGCACGGGATGACCGTGCTGTACTCGGACAACGGCGCGGACGGCGTCCGTGTGCTGGCGGAGCATCCGGAGGTGGACATCGTGCTGATGGACGCCATGATGCCCGACCAGGACGGGTACGAGACGACCCGGCAGATCCGCCGTAACCACCGCTTCGCCGACCTGCCGATCGTCTTCCTCACCGCCAAGGCGATGCCGGGTGACCGGGAGTCGGCGCTGGCGGCCGGGGGTAGCGACTACATCACCAAGCCGGTGGACCTGGACGGGCTGATCGAGCGGATGGCGTCCTGGATCAGCGGCCGCCGAGACAGGGAGAATTCGTGACGCAGACGGCCAAGGCGCTGCTGGTCGACGACCGTCGGGAGAACCTGATGGCGCTGGAGGCGATCCTCCAGGGGCTCCCGGTGCAGTCGGTGGCCGTGGAGAGCGGTGAGGCGGCGCTGAAGCAACTGCTGGTGGACGACTTCGCGGTCATCCTGCTCGACGCCCAGATGCCGGACATGGACGGGTTCGAGACGGCCAGTCACATCAAGCGCCGGGAGCGGACCCGGCACGTGCCGATCATCTTCCTCACCGCCGCCGACAAGGACGCCCAGCTGGCCCTGCGCGGGTACGCGGTGGGGGCGGTCGACTACCTGACCAAGCCGTTCGACCCGTGGGTGCTGCGGGCCAAGGTGTCGGTGTTCGTGGAGCTGTGGGTGAAGACCCGGCAGCTGGCGGCGCAGTCGGACGTGGTGCGGGAGCGCGACGCCCAGTGGCGGGTGCTCACCGACGCGGTGGACGAGGCCACCACCCTGCTGCGCGCCGAGGACGACCCGCAGGCCCGGCAGCGCGCCCTGGACGTGCTGGAACAGGCCCGCTGGGGCCACACCGCCTGACCCCGGCCGGGCGGCCGTGTCGCGGTGACCGCCTCACCGGGCGGGCATCGGGGCGAGCTGTCCGTCCGGACCGGGTCGTCGGGGCGAGCGTCCGCCCGGTGGCCGTTCAGGCGGCGGGCGGCTCGGCGCGTGGCAGGTTCAGGCGGCGGGCGGCTCGGCGTGGCCGTTGGCGGCGCGGCGGGCCCGCCAGCGCTCGCCGAGCGAGTCAAGCTCCTCCTGGACGAAGACGAAGAAGTCCCGCATCTCGCCCACCCGTGCGCCGCCCGGGGTGGCCGTGCCGCCCAGCGCGTCGGCGCCCGCGTCGGCGATGTCGATGAAGTTCTTGTAGAGGCCGGTCTTGGTGATGGTCCCCTCGTACCAGGGGTCGTCCGGCATCCGGTAGTGGTCCCGCCGGGAGCGGGGGACCGGTTCGCGCACCAGCATGCCGAACTGGGTCAGGTGGCGGACCGCGCCGGAGACGGCCGCCGCGCTGACGCCCAGCCGCTCGCCGATCTGCGCGGCGGTCAGTGGGCCGTCGGCGCTCATCACGGTGAACAGGACCCGCCCCGCCATCCGGGGGAAGCCGACGTCGGCCCAGGCCATCGCCATCCGTTCCACGAAGAGGTGGACCTCATCGTGCCGGCCGGGGTGGCGGTCGTCAGGCATCGGCTCGGTGCTCCTCGGGTGTCGGTGGTGCAGGCGATGGTGCCGTACCGGACACATGCTTCACAACATTGTGAAACAAGCGTAGCTTCTGAATTATGGAAACCCCGATAGCGGTGACCGGCCTGGTGAAGACCTTCGGCCGCACCCGGGCCCTCGACGGGCTCGACCTGAACGTCCGGGCCGGTGAGGTGCACGGCTTCCTCGGCCCGAACGGCGCCGGCAAGTCGACCGCCATCCGGGTGCTGCTCGGGCTGCTGCGGGCGGACACGGGGGCCGTCCGACTGCTCGACGGCGACCCGTGGCGTGACGCCGTCGCGCTGCACCGCCGCCTGGCGTACGTGCCGGGCGACGTCACCCTCTGGCCGCAGCTCTCCGGTGGTGAGGTGATCGACCTGCTCGGGCGGATGCGCGGCGGGCTCGACCCGAGACGCCGCGCCGAGCTGCTGGAATCGTTCGAGCTGGACCCCCGCAAGAAGGGGCGCACCTACTCCAAGGGCAACCGGCAGAAGGTCGGCCTGGTCGCCGCGCTCGCCTCCGACGTCGAACTGCTCCTCCTCGACGAGCCCACCTCCGGGCTGGACCCGCTGATGGAGGAGGTGTTCCAGCACTGGATCGACCGCGCCCGCCGCGACGGCCGCACGGTGCTGCTGTCCAGCCACATCCTCGCCGAGGTGGAGGCGCTCTGCGACCGGGTGACGATCATCCGCAACGGCCGTCACGTCGAGACCGGCACCCTGACCGAGCTGCGCCACCTGCACCGCACCGCGATCGACGCCGAGCTGGCCGGCCCGATCGACGGTCTGGCCACCCTGCCCGGCGTGCACGACCTGCGGGTCGACGGGGAGCGGGTCCGCTTCGCCGTCGACACCGTCGCGCTGGACGCCGCGCTGCGCCGGCTCACCGAGATCGGCGTCCGCAGCCTGGTCAGCCAGCCGCCGACGCTGGAGGAGCTGTTCCTGCGCCACTACGAGACACCCGCCGCCGACCCGTCCGCCGCCCCCGCCAGCGCCGCGTCGGGTGGGGACCGGCCGACCGGGGTACGGCGGTGAGCGCCCTCACCGGCACCGGGCACCTGGTCCGGCTGATCCTGCGCCGGGACCGGGTCGTCCTCCCGCTCTGGGTGCTGCTGCTGGCCGTGCTGCCGGCGTCGTACGCGGCCAGCTTCGCCACCCTCTTCCCGACCGCCGCCGAGCGGGCCGCGTACGCCACCGGCACCGCCCGCAGCCCGTCGGTGGTGGCCCTGCTCGGCCCGGTCTACGGCGACAGCACCGGCGCGCTGACCGCCCAGCGCGGCGGCTTCCTCCAGGTGATCGTCGGGCTGGCCGCCCTGCTCACCGTCATCCGGCACACCCGCACCGAGGAGGAGGCCGGCCGGCGGGAACTGCTCGGCGCGACCGTCCTCGGGCGGTACGCCGGCCTCACCGCCGCGCTGCTGACGACGTACGCGGCCAGCCTGCTGCTCGGCCTGCTCACCGCCGGCGGGTTGGCCGCTACCGGGCTGCCGGCGGCCGGCTCCCTGGCGTACGGGCTGTCGGCGGCGCTGGTGGGGGTGGTCTTCGCCACGGTGGGCGGGTTGGCCGCCCAGCTCACCGAGACCGCCGGTGGGGCCCGGGGGACCGCCGTCGGGGTGCTCGGGGTGACGTTCGCGCTCCGGCTGGTCGGCGACACCGCCCGCGACGAGTGGCCGAGCTGGCTGTCCCCGCTGGGCTGGGCGCCGCGTATCCGCGCCTACGAGGGGGAACGCTGGTGGGTGCTGGCCCTGCCGGTCGCCTTGACGGTGCTGCTCGCCGTGGTGACGTACCCGGTCGCGGTGCGGCGGGACATCGGTGCCGGCGTGCTGCCGTCCCGGCGTGGTCCGGGCCGGGCGGGGCGGGCGCTGTCCGGGCCGTTCGGCCTGGCCTGGCGGCTGCACCGGGGCCTGTTGCTGGGCTGGTCGGTGGGCTTCGGCCTGCTCGGGGCGACCGTCGGTGGGGCGGCCGAGGCGGCCGGTCGGTCGGTCGCCGGCAACGCCGCGCTGGAGCAGATGATGGCCCGGCTGGGCGGGGCGTCGGGGCTGGCCGAGGCCTACCTGGGGGCGTCGTTGGGGATAGCCGGGCTGGCCGCCGCCGGCTACGGCATCCAGGCGGCGTTGCGGACGCGGTCGGAGGAGGCCGCCGGGCGGGTCGAGCCGGTGCTGGCCACCGGGGTGCGCCGGTCGGCCTGGCTCGCCTCGCATCTGGTGTTCGCCCTGCTGGGGCCGGTGGTGGTGCTGGCGGTGACCGGGCTGGCGGCCGGGCTGGCCTACGGGTCGAGCATCGACGACGTGCCGGGCCAACTGCCCCGGCTGCTCGGTGCCGGCCTGGCGCAGGTGCCGGCGGCCTGGCTGCTGGCCGGGCTGGCGGTGCTGCTGTACGGGCTGCTGCCCCGCCTCTCCCCGACGGCCTGGGCGGTGCTCGCGGTCTGTGTGCTGCTCGGTCAGCTCGGTGCGGTGCTGGAGCTGAGCCAGTGGCTGCTGGACCTCTCGCCGTTCACGCACACCCCACAGGTGCTGCGGGCCGGTTGGAGCGCCACCCCGTTGCTGACGATGACCGGGCTCGCCGGGCTGTTCGCGGCGACCGGGCTCGCCGCCTTCCGCCGCCGCGACGTGCCCACCACCTGACGGGACGCGCCCAACCACCTGACGCGGGCCGCCGTCCGCGGCGGCCCGCGTCAGGTGGTTGGGCGTGGATCAGCTCAGGTGGTGGGCACGTCGCGGATCATCAGGGCGGAACGGAGGCCGGTGATGTCGAGGACGCGGAGCAGGAAGTCGCCCACGTTGCTCAGGATCAGCAGACACTGGGAGTGACTGGCCTTGCGACTGAGCACCACCAGGGTGCCCAGGCCCTGCGAGTCGCAGAAGGTCACCCCGGCCAGGTCGAGCACGATGCGCGGTGGAGGATCGGCGAGCACCTCGTTCACGACGGTCGACAGCTGGGCTGCGGTGAGCATGTCGATCTCACCGGCCAGGCGCAGCACCACTTCGTCGCCCGTCCGGTGTACCGTGATGGACAGTTCGGCACGATCCACCCGGCCAGCCTATCGCGATCTCGGCGTCCCGGCCCGGCGAGGCGGTCCACCGTGCGGGTGACGGCACCCGGCCACCGGCGGCCCGCGCCCGCCCGGCGGGTGAGCCGGGTAACCCCGCCCCGGGGTGCCTGCCGATTCCCCGTCCGGCGCTGACACAATGGCCGCATCGTGACCAATACCTTTTCCGCCGGCACCGGTCGCTACCCGGCCGACGCACCGGCCTCCGAGGCCCTGTTCGACCGCGCCCTGGCCATCGTGCCCGGCGGGGTGAACTCACCCGTGCGCGCGTTCCGTGCCGTCGGCGGCACCCCGCGCTTCATGGTCCGGGGGGAGGGGCCCTGGCTGTACGACGCCGACGGGCGGCGCTACGTCGACCTGGTCTGCTCCTGGGGGCCGCTGATCCTGGGCCACGCCCACCCCGAGGTGGTCGAGGCGGTGCGGGAGGCGGCCACCCTGGGCACCAGCTTCGGCACCCCCACCCCGGGTGAGGTGGAGCTGGCCGCCGAGATCGTCGACCGGACCCCGGTGGAGCAGGTCCGGTTGGTCAACTCGGGCACCGAGGCGACCATGTCGGCGATCCGGCTGGCCCGGGGGTTCACCGGCCGGTCCAAGATCATCAAGTTCGCCGGCTGCTACCACGGCCACTCCGACGGGCTGCTCGCCGCCGCCGGCTCCGGCGTCGCCACCCTCGGCCTGCCCGACTCGCCAGGGGTCACCGGCGCGGCGGCCGGCGACACCATCGTGCTGCCGTACAACGACCTCACCGCGGTCGAGGCGGCGTTCGCCGCGCAGGGACCGGACATCGCGGCGGTCATCACCGAGGCCGCCGCCGGCAACATGGGCGTGGTCGCCCCGCGCGACGGCTTCAACTCCCGGCTCGCCGCGCTCGCCCACACCCACGGCGCGCTGCTCATCGTCGACGAGGTGATGACCGGGTTCCGGGTCTCCCGCTCCGGCTGGCACGGCATCGACCCGTCCGACGCCGACCTGTGGACGTACGGCAAGGTGATGGGGGGCGGGCTGCCCGCGGCGGCGTTCGGCGGGCGCGCGGAGATCATGTCCCGGCTCGCCCCGGCCGGCCCGGTCTACCAGGCCGGCACCCTCTCGGGTAACCCGCTGGCCTGTGCCGCCGGCCTGGCCACCCTGCGGCTCGCCGACGACGCGCTCTACCGCCGGCTCGACGACACGGCCGCCGTCGTGGGCCGGCTGGCCGCCGACGCACTGGCCGCCGCCGGGGTTCCGCACCGCCTGTCGTACGCGGGCAGCATGTTCTCGATCTTCTTCACCGACGCCGACGTGGTCGACTACGACAGCGCCCGCACCCAGCAGGTGCCCGCGTTCAAGGCGTTCTTCCACGCGATGCTCGCCGCCGGTGTCTACCTGCCGCCGAGCGCGTTCGAGGCGTGGTTCGTGTCGGCGGCGCTCGACGACGCCGCCCTGGAGCACATCGCCGCCGCCCTGCCGGACGCGGCGACGGCAGCGGCAGCGGCAGGCCACGGGGGGTAGACACCAGTGAGCGCGAGGAGTGAGCCGGGTTTGCGAGCCCCGCAGTCGCGAACGGGGGGGATGCCGGTGAGCGCGAGGAGTGAGCCGGGTTTGCGAGCCCCGCAGTCGCGAACGGGGGGGATGCCGGTGAGCGCGAGGAGTGAGCCGGGTTTGCGAGCCCCGCAGTCGCGAACGGGGGGGATGCCGGTGAGCGCGAGGAGTGAGCCGGGTTTGCGAGCCCCGCAGTCGCGAACGGGGGGGATGCCGGTGAGCGCGAGGAGTGAGCCGGGTTTGCGAGCCCCGCAGTCGCGAACGGGGGGGATGCCGGTGAGCGCGAGGAGTGAGCCGGGTTTGCGAGCCCCGCAGTCGCGAACGAGGGGGATGCAGTGAGCAAGACCGTCGTCCACGTGCTGCGGCACGGCGAGGTGTACAACCCGGACCGGATCCTCTACGGCCGGCTGCCCGGCTTCCGGCTCTCCGAGCTGGGCGTGCAGATGGCCAAGGCCGCCGCCCAGGCGGTCGCCGAGCGGGAGGTCGTGCACGTGGTGGCCAGCCCGCTGGAGCGCGCCCAGCAGACCGCCGAGCCGATCGCCGCCCAGTTCGGGCTCCCGGTCGGGGTGGACGAGCGGCTGATCGAGAGCGCCAACTGGTTCGAGGGCAAGAAGGTGTCGCCGGGCGACGGCTCGTTCCGCGACCCGCGTAACTGGTGGGTGCTGCGCGACCCGGTGACCCCGAGCTGGGGCGAGGCCTACCGGGCCATCGCCGAGCGGATGTTCGCCGGGCTGCACGCCGCCCGGGTCGCGGCCGAGGGGCGCGAGGCGGTCATCGTCTCCCACCAGCTCCCGATCTGGACGCTGCGCCGCTATGTCGAGCGCAAGCGGCTCTGGCACGATCCGCGTCGCCGGGAGTGCGGGCTGGCCAGCCTCACCTCGTTCCACTTCGACGGGGCCAAGGTGGTCGGGATCGGCTACTCCGAGCCGGCCGCCCACCTGATCGCCATGTCGTCGACAGCCCGGACGGCCAAGGGGGCCTGAGATGCGTTTCCGGAGGCCGCTGGCCGTCCTGCTCGCCGCCGTCACCGCCGGGGCGGCGCTGGTCGGCTGCTCCTCCGGCACCGACGAGAGCCGGTGCGCCAACGACGGCGGCATCGTCCACTGCGCCCCCGACCAACGCTCCGCCGCCCCGACGATCGCCGGTGACCTGCTCACCGGCGGCCGGTACGACACCACCCAGGCCCGGGGCCAGGTGGTGGTGCTCAACTTCTGGGGTTCCTGGTGCGCGCCCTGCCGGGCCGAGGCCGACGACCTGGAGGCCACCTACCAGGCCACCAAGGGCTCCGGGGTGACCTTCCTCGGCATCAACGTGCAGGACAGCCGGGACAAGGCGGTCGCCTTCGAGGAGGGCCGGGTCACCTACCCGAGCCTGTTCGACCCGGCGAGCCGGCTGGCGCTGGCGCTGGACATCCCGCCGAACACCATCCCGGCCACCGTCGTGCTGGACCGGCAGGGCCGGGTCGCCACCGTGATCCGGGCCGCCGTCACCACCGACGGGCTGCGACCGATCGTCGAGCGGATCGCCGCCGAAGAGCCGGCGTCGACCGGTTCCCGCTGATGGGCGAGACGTTCCGCGAACTCGCCCAGTCCGGCCCGCTGCTGCTGGCCATCGGCGCGGCGGCGCTCGCCGGGCTGGTCAGCTTCCTCTCCCCGTGCGTGCTGCCGCTGATGCCCGGCTACCTGTCGTACGTGACCGGCCTGGCCGGCACCGACCTGGAGGGCCGCGCCCGGGCGACCGCCCCGGCCGGCGCGGACCCCGCCCCGACCGGCGGTGATCCGGCCCCGACCGGCGGGTCGGCATCCGGCGGCGGGGTGGCGGTGGCGACCCGGGCGGCGGCCCGGCCGGTCGCGGCGGTCAAGGGCCGGGTGTTGGCCGGGACGCTGCTGTTCATCGCCGGCTTCACCGTCGTCTTCACCGCCACCGCGATCCTCTTCGCCGGGTTCGGCCGGATCTTCTTCGACTACGAGCGCACCTTCCAGGTCGTCATCGGCGCGCTGATCGTGCTGCTCGGGCTGAGCTACCTGGGCGTGCTCCCGGGGATGCAGCGGGAGCTGCGCATCCGGCGGCTGCCCGCCGCCGGCCTGCTCGGTGCGCCGGTGCTCGGCGCGGTCTTCGCGCTGAGCTGGATGCCGTGCACCGGCCCGACGCTGGGCGCGGTGCTCGGGATGGCCGCCACCGGCGGGCAGACCGACCGGGCCGTGGTGCTGGCGGTGGCGTACTGCCTCGGGTTGGGGTTGCCGTTCGTGGTCTTCGGGCTGGGTTTCCACCGGCTGCTCGGGGTGTTCCGCGCGGTCCGCCGCAACAGCCGCTGGGTGACCCGGATCGGCGGGGTGCTGCTGATCCTGATCGGCCTGGCGCTGGTCACCGGCGGCTGGCAGAACTTCGTGATCTGGTTGCAGACGACCGTCGGCCCCGGCGAGGTGAGCATCTGATGACGACCGTGGACGACCGGCCGGCCAGCCCACCCGCCGAGGCCCCCCGCCGGCCGAACCCGCTGCTCGCCCTGCTGCGCAACTCGTGGCGGCAGCTGACCAGCATGCGTACCGCGTTGATCCTGCTGTTCCTGCTCGCGGTCGCGGCCATCCCCGGCTCGGTGCTGCCGCAGCGCGGGGTCAACCTGGAGAACGTCAACCGGTACTTCGTCGAGCACCCGGAGCTGGCCCCGCAGCTCGACCGGATCGGCGCGTTCGAGGTGTTCGGCTCGGTCTGGTTCTCCGCCATCTACCTGTTGCTGTTCACCTCGCTGGTGGGCTGCATCCTGCCCCGGATGCGCGATCACCTGCGGGCGCTGCGGTCCCGGCCGCCGGCCGCGCCGAAGCGGATGGACCGGCTGCCGCAGCACACCGTGCTGGAGGCGCCGGGCGCCGCCGACCCGCAGGCCATCGCCGCCGTGCTGCGTCGCCGCCGGTGGCGGGTCGAGGTGCGCGGCAACGAGGTCTCCGCCGAGAAGGGCTACCTCAAGGAGACCGGCAACCTGCTGTTCCACACCTCGCTGGTGGCCATGCTGCTCGGGGTCGCGCTCGGCTCGTGGTACGGCTGGCACGGCAACCGCCTGCTCGTCACGGGCGCGGACAACGCCTTCTGCAACACCCGCCAGCAGTACGCCGAGGCGAAGCTCGGCCCCCGCGTGGACAGCGCCGACCTGCCGTCGTTCTGCCTCACCCTGGACAGGTTCGACGCCCGGTTCCTGCCGTCCGGGCAGCCGGAGAGTTACCGTGCCACGGTGACCGTCGACCGCCCGGACGGCTCGGACCGGCGGACCGCCGACTTCTCGGTCAACTCGCCGCTGCGGCTCGGCCCGGCCAACGTCTACCTGCTGGGCCACGGCTACGCCCCGATCCTGCGGTACACCGACCGGTACGGCCGCAGCCAGACCAGCACGGTGCCGTTCCTGACCAGCGGCGACGCCAACCTCACCAGCGAGGGGGTGGCCGCCTTCCCGGACGCCAACGTCGACCCGGCGACCGGCCGGCGGGACGCCAACCAGCAGGTCGCCTTCGAGGGGCTCTACCTGCCGACCGCACCGGACACCGCGCCGTTCGCGTCGTCGCGGTTCCCCGAGGAGCGCAACCCGGCCGTGGTGCTGGCCGCCTACCGGGGCAACCTGGGGCTGGACGCCGGCATCCCCGGCTCGGTCTACCAGCTCGACCAGCGCCAGGTGACCAACGGCAAGCTCAAGCAGGTGGGCAACAGGAAGCTGGCCCCGGGCGAGACGTGGACCCTGGACGACGGCAGCAGGCTGGAGTTCCTCGGCACCAAGCGGTACGTCACCCTCTCCGTCCGGCACGACCCGGGCGAGAAGTTGATGCTGGGGGCCTGCGTGGTGCTGCTGGTCGGGCTGATGGGGTCGCTGTTCGGCCGGCGGCGGCGGGTCTGGTTCCGGGTGACGCCCCCCGACAGTGGATCTCCGACGAGCGGTAGTAGTTTGGTGGCGGCCGGTGGGCTGCCGCGCACCGAGCATCCAGGGTTCGCCGACGAGTTCGCGTCCCTCGTCGCGGCGGTACGCGACGACGGGCGGCCCGACCGGCCGGCGCGAGAGGGAGTCGAGTGATGTCCGCAGTCTCCGACCAGTTGGTGACGTTCGCGATCCTGGTGTACCTGGTCGCGATGATCAGCCACGCCGTCGAGTACGCCCTGGGCAACGTCCGTGCGGTGGCGGCCCGGGTCGCCCCGGCCCGGGAGCTGGTCGGCGCGGGCGTCGGTGGGCCGGCTGTCGACAAGGTCGACGGCCCGGCACCCGGTGACACCACCGCGCCGCCGTCGAGCCGGCCGAGCCGTTCGGCGGGGCGGGCCCGGCTGGCCGGCCGGATCGCCGCCGGGCTGACCGTCCTCGCCGCCGCGCTGCACCTCGGCGCACTGGTCACCCGGGGGATCGCGGCCGACCGGATGCCCTGGGGCAACATGTACGAGTTCGTGCTGACGGTCACCTGGATCGGGACCGCCGCCTGGCTCGTGGTGCTCGGGAAGCGGCCGTCGCTGCGCCGGCTCGGGCTGTTCCTCACCCTGGTCATGGTGCTGCTGCTGGCCTTCGCCGAGCTGAAGCTGTACGTCCCGGTGGTGCCGCTGATGCCGGCGCTCCAGTCGTACTGGTTCATCATCCACGTGTCGACGATCGTCTTCTCCTCCGGCATCTTCCTGCTGGGCGTGGTGCCGGCGGTGTCGTTCCTGCTGCGCAACGGCTACGAGCAGGGGCGGCGCAGCTTCCCGTACACGCTGGCCCGGCGACTGCCCGGGGCGGCCGACCTGGAGCGGCTGACCTTCGCGCTGCACGCCTTCTCGTTCCCGATCTTCACGTTCGCGGTGATCGCGGGCGCGATCTGGGCCGAAGCGGCCTGGGGTCGGGCCTGGGGCTGGGATCCGAAGGAGACCTGGGCGTTCATCTCCTGGGTGGTCTACGCCGGTTACCTGCACGCCCGCGCCACGCCCAGCGTCCGGCGCAACGTGGCGACCTGGATCGCGGTGCTCGGCTTCCTGACCGTGCTGATGAACCTGTTCGGGGTGAACTTCTTCTTCACCGGCCTGCACTCGTACGCCGGGGTGGAGTGAGTCGGCCGGTGAGCACCCGGTCGACGCCCAGGGTCACCTGGTAGGCGACCTCCGGCAGGTCGGCCAGGTCGAGGTGATCGGCGCGCAGGGCGAACTGGGCGTGCAGCTCCCGGGCCACCGCGTCGCGGATCTCCCGCTGGAGCGGGGAGAGACCGTCCGGATCGCCCACCGTGTACGCGTCGTCCATGCGTCCATCCTCGGCCGGAGGAACCCGGTGTGTCGACCCCGCACCGTCTGCAAAACGTATAACTACACTTCTAAGAAGTGTAGTTATACGAGCTGCGGAGGCCGTGATGCATGAGCTTGCGAAGCCTGCGGGGATCTTCGACCGGGAGATCGAGTGGGCGGAGCTTGCCCGCTTCGCGGCGGACGAGCGCCCCGGTGCGACGCTCGGCGTAGTGAGCGGACGTCGTCGGCAGGGCAAGACGTTGCTGCTCTACGAACTCGCCCGGAGCAGCGGCGGCTTCTACTTCGGTGCCACGGAGGCGACGTCGACCGAGTCGCTCCGGCGGCTCGGGGAGGCGCTCGGCGCGTTCGTGGGTGCTCCCGGCCCGGTGCGGCTTCCGGACTGGGCGGCGGCTGTGGACGCGCTGCTCGCCCTCGGCAGCGACCGGCCGGTGCCGGTGGTGATCGACGAGTTTCCCTACCTGGTACGGGCGGCACGGGATCTGCCGTCGATCATCCAACACGCACTGACTCCGGGACGGCCGGAGCGCACCGGATCCCGCGCCCGCCTGTTGCTGTGTGGCTCTGCCCTGTCCTTCATGGGCGGCCTGCTCGCCGGCTCGGCACCGCTGCGCGGCCGGGCCGGGCTGGAGTTGCCGGTCCGGCCCCTGGACTACCGGGCGGCGGCCGCCTTCTGGGGGCTCGACGATCCGCTGTTGGCGGTGCGGGTCTTCGCCATCGTCGGCGGGACGCCCGCCTACCGACGCGAGTACGTGCAGGACGACGCACCCTCCGGTCCGGCGGACTTCGACCCGTGGGTGGTCCGCGCCGTGCTGAATCCGGCGCGACCATTGTTCCGGGAGGCCCGGTATCTGCTCGCGGAGGACCCCGATCTGCGGGACGCAGCGCTGTACCACTCCGTGCTCGCCGCCGTGGCGGAGGGGAACGCCAGCCGGGGTGGGATCGCGGGCTACATCGGGCGCAAGGCCACCGACCTGCAACACCCGCTCTCCGTCCTGGAGGACGCCGGATTGTTGGTCCGGGAGCCCGACCTCCTGCGTACCGGCCGCAGCAACTATCGGATCACCGAGCCGTTGATCTCCTTCTACCAGGCGGTGATGCGGCCTGCCTGGACAGCGTTGGAGCAACGGCGTGGTCTGGAGGTCTGGCGACGATCGCAGCGCCGGTATGCGAGCGCCATCCTGGGGCCGAGGTTCGAGGAGATCGTCCGGCAGTGGGCGGTGCGCTTCGCCGATCCGGATCTGCTGGGGGGTGCGGTGGCCGAGGTCGGCGCGGCCACCCTCACCGACTCGGCGAGCCGGACCAGCCACGAAATCGACCTGGTGGCGCTCGGTGAGCCGCCGATGGGGGACGGCCCGCGCCCGTTGCTGGCGATCGGTGAGGTGAAGTGGGGGCGTCGGCTGGCTCTTTCGGACCTCGGACGGCTGACGCGCCTGCGGGACCTCCTCCGGGGCAGGTCCGGAGTCGACGCCGACGGTACGCGCCTGCTCCTGGTGAGCGCCGAGGGCTTCACCGAAGAACTCGTCCAGGTCGCGTCCGCCCGACCGGACGTCGTGTTGGTCGATCCCGGGGTGCTCTACGACGTCGAGCGCTGACGTGGACCCCGGGTCGTCGGCCGCTTGACGATCGACCTGCCGCGGTGCCTCGCTCAGGTGAGATCGAGGGCCCGGGCGAGGGCGTCCACCTGGGCGGGATCGTCGGCGTAGCAGTACAGGACGAGTTCGTCGGCGCCGAAGGCGCGGTAGGCGGCGACGGTGTCGAGGAGTTCCTTCGGATCGGCGATCGGAACGCCCCAGTCGTCGCGGCCGTAGTAGGCGGCGATGGCTGCGCGAGCCGGTGCGGCGGCCGAGCCGAGGGCGACGTTCACCTGACAGACGAGCCGAGGACGACCGCTGCGCCCGACGGCGGTCCATTCGTCCTGAACGGTGCGGACCAGCCGGTCGGCCCAGGCGAGGGGTGCCGCGCACAGGAAACCGTCACCATGACGGGCAACCCGCCGTAGTGCGACGGGCGCGAACGCACCGATGAGGATGGGTGGCCCGCCAGGGATGCCGGGTCGTGGGCCGATGGTCGTGTTCTGGTAGGGCTTGCCGTGCCAGATCCGGCGCAGTTCGGTGAGCTGGGTCTCCAGGTGCCTGCCCCGGGCGGTGACGGGGGTGCCGGCAGCGGCGTGGTCGTCCTCGCGACCGCCGATGCCGATGCCGAGCGTGAATCGACCGCCGGACATGACGTCGAGGGTGGCGACCTGTTTGGCCAGCAGGGCGGTGGCGCGCAGCGGGCCGAGCAGCACCTCGGTCTGCAACCGGATCCGGGACGTAGCGCCGGCCAGCACGGACAGTGCCACGAGCGGTTCGGGGTTGTGGTAGGCGAGCCGGTCGAGTAGGGCGAGGGTGTCGAATCCGGATGACTCCGCACGTCGTGCCCAGTCGGTGAGCACGCGTGGGGTGCCGATCGGCAGACCGAGGCCGAGTTGCATGGGGTGTTCTCCTTGGAGATGGGCAGCATTCAACGGCTGTCGCCCTCTCCTGCCCGCGTAGGAGCGGGATCCCCGGCTCTTCCTGCGACGTACTCCCCGAGCCGGGATACGGAGTTCCGGTTCAAGAGACTACCGCTCCGTTCCGGGCCAGTCACCCGACGGGCACCCCCACGCAGCTCGCGCGGGTCGGGCGGTCAGGTGCCGAACCAGCCGGGGACGTCGAGGCGGAAGGTGTCCGGCGGGGTGACCGTGCGGAGGTCGTCCTCCAGGGCGGCCACCCGCTCCGCGCCGAGCCGGGCCACCCAGCGTTCCCGGAGCGCGTCGAAGACCGTCGCCGAGCGGCGTAGTCCGTCGACGCCCTTTTCGGTCATCCGGATCAGTTTGCGGCGGGCGTCGGCCGGGTCGTCGGCGCGTTCCAGGTAGCCGAGGGCGACCAGCCGGTCGACGGTCTTGCCGGCGGCCTGCTTCGAGACGCCGAGGCGGTGGCCCAGGTCGGACGCGGTGGTGCCCTGTGCGCCGACGGCCTGGAGCACGAAGCCGTGTGCCGGCCGCAGCTCGGGGTGCCCCTGCCGGGCCAGCTCGGCGTGCAGGTCGTCGACCAGGCTGCGGAAGCCGGCGAGCAGCAGCAGGGGCAGCACGAAACCGGGCCGCTCGGGGTCACCCGTCGACATGTTCGACAACCTGGTTTACTGTTTCGACAACCACGTTGACTATCGTACGTGAGGGGTACCGCCATGTCCCGACCGACCTTCACCGTCCACACCCTCGACACCGCGCCCGACGCCGCCCGGCCGACCATGGCCGGCGTACGGCGGAAGCTCGGCCACCTGCCTGGCGCGGTCGGTCTGATGGCCGAGTCCCCCGAACTGCTCAGGGGGTTCCTGACCGCACCGCGACCTTCGAGGCCACCGACCTCGCACCGGTCGAGCGGGAGGTGGTGGTGTTGACCGTCGCCGCCCGCAACCGGTGCCACCTCTGCGTGGCGATGCACACCGCCACCCTGACCCGGCTGGGCACCGCCGCTGACCTGATCGCCGCGCTGCGCGACGGCACCGAGCTGCCCGAACCCCGGCTGGCGGCGCTGCGCCGGTTCACCGTCGCCGTCCTCGACCACGCCGGTGACGTGCCGGACGACGAGCTGACCGCCTTCCTCGACGCCGGCTACCGGCCCCGGCACGCCCTGGACGTGGTGCTCGGGGTCGGGACGTACACCATCTCGACCCTCGCCAACCGGCTCACCCGCGCCCCGCTCGACCCGCCCCTGACCGCGTACGCCTGGGGGCCGGCCCTCTGATCGCAGCTCCACAGCGGGCGTATTACAACGTGTTACGCTTTGGGGGTGTCGGATCGCGAGTACGTCTGGACCGACGAGGGCCTGGACAACGCCAGCCGCAACGGCGTCGGCGTAGACGACGACCCAGGCGCTGTACGCCCCGTCGGGCCTACGCCACGAGCGCGTTCTCGGGGATCTGCTGCTCATCATCATGGGGATGGCCGACAGTGGTCGAGTGATCGCCGCACTGTGTGACCGCATCGGTGCGACGAGCACATACAAGATCATCGGAGCTCGGGCACTGCGCGGCGCAGACCTCGACGAATGGAGGAGGCGAGTCCTATGACCGAGCCGGACTTTGAGCGGATGACCAAAGACGAGGTCGTGGCATGGTTCCAGCAGACCGACAGCCTGGCGCCGGTCATCAGGTCCATGACGGCGACTCCAGCCTCCGGCACCGCACCCGAGGCACCGATGGCGCTGGTCAGCACCCGGCTGCCGGTGGTGCTGGTGAAGCACCTTGACCGCCTCGCCGAGCAGACCGCAATCCGTCGCTCCGACATCATCCGCGACGCTCTGACCAGGTACGTGGCCATGCGCACCGAGCCGGTGAGCCACGACGAAGCCGAACACGCCCTTGACGTGCTGCGCCGTATCGTCACCGCCCGAACCACCGAAGGCCGGGCAGACGCGGCATAACCCTTCGGCGAGGCACCTTCGCCGCACGACGCCGGGCCGGTACGCGCCACCAACGCCTGGTCGGGTCGTCGAGGAAGACGAAGCCCCGAAGACCGACATCCGGGTCGGCCTGATCTCGCCGGACCGGGGCTGTCAGTCGTGCAGGAAGGGGAGCAGCAGAGCGGTGAGTTCGGCGGGGCGCTCCTCGAACAGCCAGTGGCCGCAGTCGGCGACCACCCGGCCGTCGACCGTGCGGGCGTAGCGGCGAACCTGTTCGGCGACCTGCCCGCCGAGGCTGGCCGCCGCGCCGACGGCCAGCACCGGCATCGGCAGCGGATTCTTCCGGTACGCCGTGTTGTCCGCGACGTCCTGCGCGAAGGCCCGGAAATAGTCGAAGCTGGCCCGCAGGTGCCCCGGGTCGCTCAGGTGCCTCGCGTACTCCTCGATGTCGTCCGCGCCGATGCTGCCCTTGTGCACCATGATCGAGTCGGTGAAGCGGTCCACCCAGCGTGCCTCCCGGCCGGTGACCAACTCCTCCGGCAGGCCGTTGGTGAGGTTGAAGAAGCCGAAGTTCCACACCGCCGGACCGGCCTCGGTCAACGCGGGAAACGTGTAGATGCTCTCGTCCGGGATCGGTGCCTCGGTCAGCACCAGCCGGGACACCGTGTCGGGGTGCGCGGCGGCGTAGGCGTACGCGACCATGGTGCCCACGTCGTGGCCGACCAGCCGGATGTCGTCGGCCAGGCCCAGCCCGGTCAGCAGCCCGTGCAGGTCGGCGGCGACGGTCAACTTGTCGTACCCGTCGGGTGGGGCGTCGCTGCCGCCGAAACCGCGCAGGTCGGGGGCGACCACGTGGTACGTCGCGGCCAGCTCCGGCAGCAGCCCCCGCCACATCCGCCAGCACTGCGGATAGCCGTGCAGCAGCACCAGGGTCGGCCCCCGGCCGCCCCGGACGTAGTTGATCGCCACGTCACCGACCTGCGCCCGCTGCTCGGTGAACCCCGCCGGAACCCGCCCGTCGCCCATCCCCGCCCCCGTCCCGACGTCGACGGCTGGCACCCGCCCACCGTCACCCGTGCAACGAGCAACCGTCGGCCGGAGAGACGCGCCTCCCGCGCGGGAAGGCGTGCCGGCTCGGATGGGGGAGGCGCTCGCCGAGATGTTCTTGGCAGGAAGTGGCCCCTATGGGGGCCGTTTCTTTCCAAGATCTCTGCGCGGGGGCGGGCGTCAGCTCGCGCGGGGGCGGGCGTGGGTGTGCGGGGGGCGGGCCTGGGTCTGCGCGAGGGGTGGGCGACGGCTCGGGTGGGGGAGGCGTGGTGGTTCGGGTGGGGAGGCGCACACCGCTGGGGCGTACCCGGCGTGGGCGGGGCCGGTGGGGGTGCGGGAGACTGGCCGTATGGCGGCTCGTGGCTTCCCGTACACCGATCTCAAGGACTTTCTCGCGGCGCTGGAGCGGGCGGGCGAGCTGCGGCGGGTGACCGTCCCGGTGGACCCCACGCTGGAGATCAGCGAGGTGGTCACCCGGACGGTCCGGGCCGGCGGGCCGGCGCTGCTGTTCGAGCGGCCCACCCGGGGTGAGATGCCGGTGGCGATCAACCTGTTCGGCACCGAGAAGCGGATGGCGATGGCGCTCGGCGTCGACTCGCTGAACGAGATCGGTGACCGGATCGGCGCACTGATCAAGCCGGAGCTGCCGGTCGGCTGGTCCGGCATCCGCGAGGGCCTCGGCAAGGTCATGCAGCTCAAGTCGGTGCCGCCGCGCAAGGTGAAGACCGCCCCCTGCCAGGAGGTGGTCTACTCCGGCGACGACGTCGACCTGGGCCGGCTGCCCGGCCTCCAGGTCTGGCCCGACGACGGCGGGATCTTCCACAACTACGGGCTGACCCACACCAAGCACCCGGAGACCGGCAAGCGCAACCTCGGGCTCTACCGGCTCCAGCAGCACTCCCGCAACACGCTCGGCATGCACTGGCAGATCCACAAGGACTCCACCGCCCACCACGCGGTCGCCGAACGGCTCGGCCAGCGGCTCCCGGTCGCCATCGCCATCGGCTGCGACCCGGTGGTCAGCTACGCCGCCTCCGCGCCGCTCCCCGGTGACATCGACGAATACCTGTTCGCCGGGTTCCTGCGCGGCGAACGGGTCGAGATGGTCGACTGCCTGACCGTGCCGTTGCAGGTGCCGGCGCACGCGCAGATCGTGCTGGAGGGCTACCTGGAGCCCGGCGAACGGCTGCCCGAGGGGCCGTTCGGCGACCACACCGGCTTCTACACCCCGGTCGAGCCGTTCCCGGTGCTGCACGTCGAGACGATGACCATGCAGCGCAAGCCGGTCTACCACTCGATCGTCACGTCCAAGCCGCCGCAGGAGGACCACGGCCTCGGCAAGGCCACCGAGCGGATCTTCCAACCACTGCTCAAGCTGATGATCCCGGACATCGTCGACTACGACCTGCCGGCCGCCGGGGTGTTCCACAACTGCGCCATCGTGTCGATCCGCAAGCGCTACCCGAAGCACGCGCAGAAGGTGATGAACGCGATCTGGGGCGCGCACCTGATGTCGCTGACCAAGCTGATCGTGATCGTCGACGAGGACTGCGACGTGCACGACTACCACGAGGTCGCCTTCCGGGCCTTCGGCAACGTCGACTACGCCCGCGACCTGCTGCTCACCGAGGGGCCTGTCGACCACCTCGACCACTCGTCCTACCAGCAGTTCTGGGGCGGCAAGGTCGGTGTCGACGCGACCCGCAAGCTGCCCACCGAGGGCTACACCCGGGGCTGGCCGGAGGAGATGACCATGTCGCCGGAGGTCGCCGCCCTGGTCGACAAGCGCTGGAAGGAGTACGGCATCTGATGGCCACCGCCGTCGCGCCGGCCCCCCGCCCCGGCCGGGTCACGTCGTTCCTCAAGCTCGTCGCGATCGAGCACTCCGTCTTCGCGCTACCGTTCGCCTACCTGTCGGCGCTGACCGCGATGCAGGTCAACGGTGGTCGGATCCGCTGGCTCGACCTGCTGCTGATCACCGTGGCGATGGTCGGCGCACGGACGTTCGCCATGGCCGCCAACCGGATCCTCGACCGCAGGATCGACGCGCGGAACCCGCGTACCGCCGGCCGGGAACTGGTCACCGGGGCGGTGAGCGTGCGGACGGCCTGGACCGGCGCGGCCGTCGCCCTGGTGGTCTTCCTCGCCGCCGCCGCCCTGCTCAACCCGCTCTGCCTGGTGCTCGCCCCGCTCGCGGTGATCCCGCTGGTCGTCTACCCCTACGGCAAGCGGTTCACCGACTGGCCGCACGCCATCCTGGCGGTCGCTCAGGCGGTCGGCCCGGTCGGCGCCTGGCTCGCCGTCACCGGCACCTTCGCCGGCTCGTGGCCGGCCTGGCTGCTCGGCGCGGCCGTCGGCCTGTGGATCGGCGGCTTCGACCTGATCTACGCCTGCCAGGACGACGAGGTCGACCGGCAGATCGGGGTACGCAGCGTCCCCGCCCGCTACGGCCGGAGCTTCGCGCTGCACGCCTCCACCGTGGCGCACGTGGTGACGTTCGCGTTGTTCATCTGGTTCGGTGCGCTGGTCGGCTTCGGCTGGCCCTGGTGGATCGGGCTGGCGCTGACCGCGGTCGCCTTCGGCTACCAGCACGTGGTGGTCACCCCGACCGACCTCAGCAAGGTCAACCGGGCCTTCTTCACCGCCAACGGTTTCGTCGGTATCGCCCTGTTCGTCTTCGCCCTGCTCGACCTGCTGCTCCGCCTCGGCCTCCGCCCCTGACCCTCCCTCCGTCCCGTCCTTCCTCGCTCCCTCGCGCCGTCGGTTCCTCGCGGTGATCAAGAGGTTTGCGTCAGGTGATCAAGAGGTTTGCGTCAACTTTGATCTTCAAGTTGACGCAAACCTCTTGATCACCGGGGCGGGCCGGGGCGGGCCGGGGCGGGCCGGGGCGGGCCGGGGCGGGGGCACTGTCAGGGGTGGGGGTGGGTGGGGTAGCGGGCGCTTTCCAGGGTCCAGTCGATGGTGCCGCGGACGGCGTTCGCCACCCCGTCGAGGTGGGCGGTGACAGCCTCGTCCAGCCCCGGACCGAACGACGGGACCGCCGCGCGCTGCGCCTGGAACCGGACCATGGTGTCCCGCCATCGCTCGCCGACCAGCTCCACCGCCGCGTCCACCGGCACGTTCCGCTCGGTAGCCAGCGCCAGCACCAGGTTGTGCCCGCCCGAGGTGGTCCGGTCCCGCTCCATCGAGGCGAGGTCGTTGTACCAGGAGAGCAGGTCGTTGCCGAGGACGCGGATCTGGTGGAGCAGCGGATGGTGGTAGACCGCGTCCGGCAACGTCCGGTCACCGACGAACTCGATCAGCGGGTACGACACGTAGGCCGCCGAGGTGGCCCGGCGCAGGCTCACGTACTCGCCCACCCCGGGTGCCCGCCCACTCTCCTTCGCCACGGCCTCCCGCCGGGTGCCGTCCAGGTGGTCGCCCACCGCGTCGGCGAACCGCAGCCGCCAACGGGCCGGCATCCGTCGTCGGGGCGTCCGCCACGCCTCCACCAGGAGCCGCCGCAGCGGCCCGCCGAAGCCGGGGTGCCGTCGTCGCGGACCGTCGTGCAGCAGGGTCAGCACCCCCGCCCGTAGCACCCGGATCTGCTCCGCAGGCAGCCGGTCCGGCCCGTCGCAGGCGTCGTCCACCAGGAAGAACCAGGTGAACAGCGCGGTCACGGTACGCAGGTCCGGTTCGCTCGCGTCCGGGTACAGCCGGCCGGCGTACCGGGCGAAGCCGGCCCGGTCGAGCCGGCTCATCGCCTCGGCGTCCAGCGGGAAACCCCACCGGGGCAGCCGGTCCAGCAGCCACTCCTGCACCTCGTCGGCGTGCGGGGAGAGCCGGGACGGGATCGGGCATGCCGACCGTAACGACCAGAGGACCTCGCCGACCATGACCGGTGCCTCCCCCGTTCGGTGTCGATCAGCCGATCGCAGCATCGCAGGTCGTTCTCCGGCGTGCCGCCCGGGTCCGGACGGTGGGGCTGGGTTTGGGGTTTTGAGTAGGGTTTGGGTGGTGGAGCCCGGCCCACCTGCGGTGTCCGGGTGGCGGCGCGGGTTGCGGTGATGGGCTCCGGGTGGCGGCGCGGGTTGCGGTGATGGGCTCCGGGCGGCGGGGCGGGTCCGGTGGGCGGGGTGGGGGCGGTGTTTCCGGGGGTGCGCGTCGCCCGCCGGGGTACACCAGGCAGGCTGGACGGATGCGTGAACCATGGGTGGTGGGGGTGTCCGGGGCGTCCGGTACCCCGTACGCGGCGGCCGTCGTCCGGGGTCTGCTCGACGCGGGACAGCCGGTGGACCTGATCGTCTCCCGGGCCGCCCGGCTGACGGTCCTCGACGAGACCGGCCGGCCGTTCCGGGACGCCCACTGGGCCGAGGACCTCGCGGGCTGGCTGGGTCGGGATCTCGCCCCCGACGACGTGCGGCACTGGCCCGCCGGTGACATCGCCGCCGGCCCGAGCAGCGGCTCCTACCGGGTACGGGGGATGGCGGTGGTGCCGGCCAGCACGGCGGCCTGCGCGGGCATCGCCATCGGACTGTCAAAGGACCTGCTGCAACGCGCCGCCGAGGTCAACCTCAAGGAACGGCGTCCGGTGGTGCTGGTGCCCCGGGAGACCCCGGTGACCCGGAGCCACCTGGAGCACCTGATCGCACTGCACGACGCCGGTGCGGTGGTGCTGCCGGCCAGCCCCGGCTTCTACGGCTCGGGGGCGTCCGCCACCGCGGCGCAGCTGGTCGATTTCGTGGCCGGCAAGGTGCTGGACGCCCTCGGCGTACCGCACACGCTGTTCCGGCGTTGGTCGGGCGAGTTGGCCGCGGAACGCTGACCGGGCCGCTCGACCGCTCCCGCCGCTCGACCGCTCCCGCCGCTCGACCGCTCCCGCCGGTCGCCCGGTCGGCTCTCACCGGGTCGTCGCCCGGTCAGCGGAGGCGGGCCGGACCTCTCGGCCGGCCCGCGCGCCCGTCTCGCACCATTCAGTACATCCCGGCATTGGCCGGACCCGGCCCGGTCGAGGCGGCAGGCCCCACATTACGTGGTTTGCCCATATCGTCCGCCTCGTCCAACATGCCCTCCCCTTCCAGCAGGGCCCGCACCTCGGATTCCCGAAACCGGCGATGCCCGCCTGGAGTCCGGATGCTGCCTATCCGGCCGGCCGCCGCCCAACGCGTCACCGTCTTCGGGTCCACCCGAAACAACGCAGCGACCTCACCCGGTGTCAGCAGGCGATCTCCAGTGTCCACAGCCCCCTCCTCGCGTCGACGAAGCCCTCGGCTGAACACACTGCCCCCGGCCGGTGCGAGCCCAGAGCCGTCATGAGGGACGTATGGCAATTACAGCACCAGCGAACTGGCCTGTCCGCCAAACGCGAAAAACGCACGGAGTGAGAAGTTAGTAAATGGTACCGGCGCGGCACTCCCTTGACCGTCGGTCTGCGAACTGTCACCTGCTGTCATGTCCAACGGATGCCGGTCGTAGGACGTTACGCCGCAACGGATAGGCTCACCCTCCGTGGACACGATCGACCGGAGCCTCGTCGAACTGCTGCGCGGTAACGCCCGTCTGTCGTACGCCGAGCTGGCCCGGCAGGTCGGTCTCTCCGCGCCCGCGGTGCACGAACGGGTCGGCAAGCTGGAGTCCAGCGGCATCATCCGGGGGTACCGGGCCGAGGTCGAGCCGGAGGCGATCGGGCTCGGGGTGACCGCGCTGATCGGCATCGTCGAGGACTCCGGCGGGGACACCGACGACGTGCTGGAGACGTTCCGGCAGATGCCCGAGATCGAGTCCTGCTACTTCATGGCCGGCGTGGAATCCTTCCTGCTCAAGGCCCGGGTCGGCACCATCGCCGAGCTGGAGCAGTTGATCGTCCGGCTGAGCCGTACCCCCGGGGTGGCCTCCACCCGCACCGGCATCGCGCTGTCGACCAAGTGGGAGAACCGGCCACCGCCGATCGAGTCACCCGGCTCCTGACCGCCCGGCACGCCACCCGCCGGCCCACACCACCCCACCACCTGCCCGTCCCACTCCACCGCCCGCCGGCCCAGTCCGCCGGCCGTACGCGCGACGTGGCCGACCCGCACCCCGGCGGCGCCGCCGGGTTGCCCGGAACCCGAGCTGACCTCGCTTGTAACGTTGCCGGCGTGACTCACTTGGACCGGTGCGACCAGGCCAGTCGGGTGTGGGTGACCGAGGCCATCGCCGCGGTCGAGGCCGACGCCAACCGGTCCGCCGACACCCACCTGCTCCCGTTCCCGCTGCCCCGGCAGTGGGGGATCGACCTCTATCTCAAGGACGAGTCGGTGCACCCCACCGGCTCGCTCAAGCACCGGCTGGCCCGGTCGCTCTTCCTCTACGGGCTCTGCAACGGCTGGATCGGGCCGTCGACCACGGTGATCGAGGCGTCCTCCGGCTCCACGGCGGTCTCCGAGGCGTACTTCGCCCGGATGCTCGGGCTGCCGTTCGTCGCGGTGATGCCCGCCTCCACCTCGCCGGAGAAGATCACCCAGATCGAGTTCCACGGTGGGCGCTGCCACCTGGTCGACGACCCGGCCAAGGTGGTGGTCGAGGCGCGCTGGCTCGCCGAGGACAGCGGCGGGCACTTCATGGACCAGTTCACCTACGCCGAGCGGGCCACCGACTGGCGGGGCAACAACAACATCGCCGAGTCGATCTACGCGCAGCTCGCGCTGGAGCGGCACCCGGTGCCGGCGTGGATCGTGGTCGGCGCGGGCACCGGCGGCACCAGCGCCACCATCGGCCGGTACGCCCGCTTCCAGCGCCTGCCCACCAAGCTCTGCGTGGTGGACCCGGAGAACTCGGCGTTCTACCCGGCCTGGCAGGCCGCCGACTGGTCGGTAGACACCGGCCGGGGCTCCCGGATCGAGGGGATCGGCCGACCCACCGTCGAGGCGTCCTTCCTCCCCTCCGTGGTGGACCGGATGACCCAGGTGCCCGACGCCGCCTCGCTGGCCGCCATGCGGGCCGGCTCGGCGGTGCTCGGCCGGCGGGTCGGCGGCTCCACCGGCACCAACCTGTGGGGGGCGTTCGGGCTGATCGGGGAGCTGCTCGCGCAGGGCCGGACGGGCTCGGTGGTCACCCTGATCTGCGACGCCGGGGACCGGTACGCCGACACCTACTACGACGACGACTGGGTGGCGGGGCAGGGTCTCGATCTCGCCCCGCACCGGGCCACCGTCGACCGCTTCCTGACCACCGGGACCTGGCCGACCTGACCCGGCCGGCCGCAGCGGTCAGCTCAGCTCGGCCAGGCCGGGGTAGTGCCGGACCACGCCGGTGTCGTCGACCGTCAACTCGGCGCGGAAGGTGTCGCTCGCGAAGCCCACCCGCCCCGGCCCGAGCGCCGTGTAGACCTGCTCGCCGGCGACCACCTCCAGGCTCGGCACCAGCACCCAGGCCACGGTGATCCGGTGCTCGGTGCTGGAGGCGGCCCCGGCCAGCCCCAGCCGGCGGATCGGCAGGGTGTTGAACAGCGCCGAGCCGCCCAGGTCGACGTCGAGGGCCTCGTGCAGCCGATCGGTGTCCTCGATGCCGGGCAACCCCGTCGGTGGCCTGCCGGCGGCACGCAGCGCCGCGTCCAGGTCGCCCTGCTCGCCGGTCCGCACCCGCCACCCGTCGGCGCCGCGCTCCAGCCGTACGGTCCGCGACCAGCCCGCCCCCTCGACCTCCACGGCGAGCGAGGTGGTGGTCCCGTCCGCCTCGGTCGCCAGCCGGTAGCGGCAGGTGTAGGGGATCGGGTCGACGGCCAGTTGGGTGCCGTACGCGGCGAACCCGGGACCGGCCCCGTCGTCGAGGACGGCGTGCTCGGCCCCGGCGGTGTCCGTCCGGCTCCAGAAGAGTGACCTCGGCATGCTCCGGACGTTACGCCAGCCGGGTGCCGACGGCAGCGCATGCGGAAACGCCGCCCCGGAGCGTGGGCTCCGGGGCGGCGTCGAGAATCCGTGCGATCAGTGGGTACGCGCCGGCGGCCGACCGCCGAAGCCCTGCCGGTCGTCGCGCGGCCGGTCGTCACGAACCCAGCCCTCGGTACGGAACCCGCCCCGACGGTCGGCGCCACGCGGCTCACCGCTGGGGAACCGGCGCTCCCCGGCGGACTGCTCGCCCCGGGTGCCCCGGTCGCCGAAGCGCTGCTCGGCCCGGTCGCCGAAGCGTCGGTCGGTGTGCTCGCCGTACCCCCGGTCGGTCCGGGCGCAGTCGCCGTAGGCCCGCTCCCCGGAGGGCCGGTCACCGTAACCGCGCCCGCTGCCGGTGCGGTCACCGTAGCCGCGCTCGCCGGTGGGGCGGTCGCCCCGGGCGTCGGGTCGCTGTCCGGCGCGGTCGCCGAAGCGCCGCTCGCCGGCCGGCCGGTCGGTGCCGGGGCGCTCCCCGAACCGGCCACCCTGCTCGCCGCTCCGCGCGCCGTGACCACGGTCCCCCGCCGGACGCTCCCCACCGTAGCTGCGGCCGTCCCGGCTGCCGGCGTAGCTGCCCCGGCCGGCGCCGTAGCTCCGGCCGCCGCCGTAACCCCGGGAGTCCCGGTCGCCGCTGCCCCGGCTGTCCCGGTCGCCGCCGTAGCCCCGGGAGTCGCGGTCGCCGCTGCCCCGGCTGTCCCGGTCGCCGCCGTAGCCCCGGGAGTCGCGGTCGCCGAAGCGGCGCGGGCGGTCGCCGTGCCGACGCGGTTCGGGCTCCTCGCGGACCGGGACCGGGACGCCGCTCGGCTCGCGGGCACCGGTCAGCTCGGCCAGCACCGCGTCGCCGACCCGCACCCGGGTCTCGGCCGGCTCCACGCCGGCCTTCTCCAGCATCGCCAGCGTGGTCCGCCGCTGCTTGGGCAGCACCAGCGTGGCCACCGCACCCGACTCACCGGCCCGCGCGGTACGACCCGCACGGTGCAGGTAGTCCTTCGGGTCCTTCGGCGGATCGATGTGCAGCACCAGGGAGACCCCGTCGACGTGGATGCCCCGGGCCGCCACGTCCGTGGCGACCAGCACGTCCATCCGGCCCTCGCGGAACTCGGCGAGGGTCTTGGTACGCATCCGCTGGGTCTTGCCGCCGTGCAGCCCGCCGGCGCGTACGCCCACCGCGCCGAGCTGTTCCACCAGCCGGTCCACCCCGAGCTGGGTACGGGCGAAGAGCATGGTCCGGCCGGGACGGGCCGCGATCGACGCCGCCACGGCGAACTTGTCGTGCGGCGGGATCAGCAGCAGGTGGTGGTCCATCGTGGACACCGAGGCGGTCGACGGTGCGGTGGAGTGCGTCACCGGGTCGGACATGAACCGCTTGACCAGCGTGTCGACGTCACCGTCCAGGGTGGCCGAGAAGAGCAGCCGCTGGGCGTCCGCCGGGGTCCTGGCGAGCAGCTCGGTGACCTCGGGCAGGAAGCCCATGTCGGCCATCTGGTCGGCCTCGTCGAGGACGGTCACCTCGACGTCGTCCAGGACGCAGACGCCCCGGTTGATCAGGTCACCGAGCCGGCCCGGGGTGGCCACGACGATCTCGACGCCCCGCCGGAGCGCGTCGACCTGCCGGTCGTACGGGACGCCGCCGACGGCGGTCTTGAGGAAGATGCCGACGGCCTTGCCGAGCGGCAGCAGCGCGTCGTTGACCTGCATCGCCAACTCGCGGGTGGGCACCAGGACCAGGGCGCGCGGGTGCAGCGGCCGGGCCCGGTTGCGTTCGGCCAGCCGGGCGATGATCGGCAGGCCGAAGGCGAGGGTCTTGCCGGAGCCGGTCTGGCCCCGGCCGAGCACGTCCCGGCCGGCGAGGGCGTCGGGCAGGGTGGCCCGCTGGATCTCGAACGGGGTGGTGATGCCCTGCCGGCCGAGGGCGTCGACCAGCTGCCGGGGCAGCCCCAGGTCGGCGAAGCCGACGACGGGGGTGGCCGGGGCCGGGGCGCTGCCGGTGAGGTCACCGGTCGGCAGGTCGGGGGCGGACGGAATGGTGCCGGGGTCAACAGAGGTGGTCAAGAAATGCCTTTCGAGCGGGGCGCATCTTCGCGATGGCCCGCTGCGGCATGAGGTCGCCGCCGAATCGCCCGCAAGATCGCCCAGGGGCACGCCACGCGCGCCAGGTCAGTGATCCCGACAAGTGTACGGCGATCCGGCGGGCCCGCCAGCGCACTCCGGGCCCGGAGTGGGCGGACTCACCCCCTCCGATCGGCCGTAGCCACCCGGCAGAGCCGCCCACCAGCGCATCCTGTCCACCCCGATCGGTCGATCTTACTGGGACAGCATGTTGCCGACCAGGCCGTCCATCACGTCGTTGGCGAGCAGGACGACCAGCACGCTGATCGCCACCAGCAGACCCAGCGAGGCGGCGAGGACGACCACCACGCGGGTGGTCCGGGGCCGCGAGGGCGTGGTGTCGGACCAGCCCTGGGCCAGGATGTGCCCGGTCAGCGAGCCGGAATTCTCCACCGGATTCGCCGGAAAGGCGACCGTGGCGTGCCCCGGTCCGTCGAGGCCGCCGCCGAAGCCGACGCTCGCCAGGTCGGGGCCGCCCCGGTAGGACGTACCGGTGGTGGAGCGGGCGGCACCGGCGGCCTGCTGGCGTGGGCCGGTCGCGGACGAGGGCTCGCCGGGCAGCACGGGGGCCGACACCACCGGCAGCACGGAGGTGGCGCTGTCGACCGACGGGTCGCTGACGGCCGGTGACCGGAACACCGGCCTGGCTGTGCCGGCCGTTGCCGTGCTGGGCGTTGCTGTGCCGGGCGTTGCACTGCCGGCGGTTGCCGTGCCGAACGTTGCACTGCCGGCGGTTGCCGTGCCGAACGTTGCACTGCCGGCGGTTGTGGTGCCGGGCGTTGCGGTGCCGGCGGCTGCCCTGCCGGCGGTTGCCGGGCCGGGAGTGATGGTGCCGCTGGTCGTGGGGACGGCGGCGGAGGCGCTGGCGCGGAAGGAGGGCGCAGCGTCCGGGCGTCCGGGCATCGCCGGTGGCGGCGGGAAGGGAGGCGCGGGCATCGGGCCGGGTGGCGGGGGAGGCGGTGGCACCGCTGGACCCGGCGGCGGCACCGGCGGCCCGGGTACCGGCGGGACCGGGCCGGGCGGCACCGGAACAGGACCCGGCACCGGTACCGGGGTGGGTGCCGGGCTGGGGGCGGGTTCGGGGCTGAACGGCGACGGGCTCGGGGCCGGTTCCGGGCTGAACGGCGACGGGCTCGGGGCCGGTTCGGGGGTGGGGCTCGGCGTCGGGTCCGGCTCCGGGGTCGGCGGCGTGGGCGGCTGGACCGGCTGCGGGGGCTGCGCCGGCTCGGGAGGTTCCGGGCTGACCGGTACCGACCGGTACACCCCACCGGCCGCATCGCCGGATCGGCTTCCCGTGCCCGTCGCCGCGTCCTCGGCCTCGGCGGCGGAGACCCGGCTGAGCCCGGGGACGGAGACGCTGGCCCGTGCCGTGCCGCCGTCCGATCCGCCGCGCTGCCCGGGAACCACCGCCGGGGCTGCCGGTTCGTCGACGGGGTGGCCGGGCCGGGAGGAGGTGGACCCGGACCCGTCACCCGCTGTGGAGTGCGGGGTCGGTGTGCGCCCCGCCGACTCGACGCTCGTACCGGCCTGGTCGCCGGTGCCGGTGGTTGTGGACACGGCACCGGCGGCCTGGCCCACGGCCCTGGTGGGGGGAGCGGGGGGCGGGGCGGATCCGTCGTCGGTGGAGGTGGCCGGAGCGCCCGCCCGGTAGGTGGTAGCGACGGCCGGCTCGGTGGGCGGTCCGCCGCCCCCGGGCGGCGCGGTCGCCGTGTGCACGCTGGCCGTGGCGCGGGCCGGGCGGTCAGCGCTGCCGGTGGGCTGGCGCGGGGTGTCAATGGCCGGATCGGGGCCGGATCCCTGGTCGACGCGTACCCCCGGAACCTCTTGCTCGCCCATGATCGCCCTCCGCGTGCCCTCGCACCCGTCCCGTGAACGGTGACCGGCTGTGCCTCGTGTCACCGTGCCACATCTCGTCCCGTCGGCACAGCCGGAGTGCCGACGGGACCGGGGCGTGGCCGCCGGTAGGTCAGCTTCCGGTGCTCGCCGGGGCGGACGCCGACCGGCTGCTCTCCGCGACACCGGTGCTGACGGCCGTGGTCGGGGTGGCGCTGGTCTCCGGCGTGCCGGAGCCGGAGACGCTGGGCGTCGGGGCCACGCTCTTGGTCGGCGTGGGCGTCGGTGTCGGGACCGGCGGCTTCGTCGGCGGCTTGGTCGATCCACCGGTCGGCCGAGGGGTGGGGGTGGGGGTGGTGGGCTTGGGCGACGGGGTGGTGGGCTTCGGGCTGGGCGTGGTGGGCTTGGGCGACGGGGTGGTGGGCTTCGGGGTCGGCGTCGGGACCTGGGTGATCGGGGAGCCGGGGACGCTCACCGCGCCGACGACCCGGGTGGCGGCGTAGAGGCCGGACCACCGGACCTGGGAGATCTTGACGACGTCCCCGCTGCGCGGCGCCTGGACCATCCGTCCGTTGCCGATGTACATCGCGACGTGGTGGATGGTCGTCCAGCTGCTGCCCGAGGCGAAGAAGAGCAGGTCGCCGGGGAGCAGTGCGCTCTGGGCGACCGTCCGGCCCCGGGTGGCGTAGTACTGGTCGCGGGCGACCCGGGGCAGGTCGTAGTAGCCGGCGGACCGGTAGGCGGCCCACATCAGCCCCGAGCAGTCGAACCGGTCCGGTCCCTCGGCCGCCCAGAGGTAGGGGTCGCCGAGCTGCGCGAGCGCGTACCGCACGGCGGCGAGCGCCTGCGGGCTGGCGTTCATCCCGGTGCTGCTCTGGCCCTCGACGTACGCTGCGCCCAGCTTCTGCTCGGCGGCCTCCTGCTGCTTCTCCAGCGCGATGAGCTGGGCCTGGTTGTCCGCCCGTAGCTTGGCGATCCGGGCGTCGTTGTCGCGCAGCGCCTTCTGCACCGCGGCGAACTGTTCCTCGGCCCGCCGGACCCGGTCCGTGGCGGCGGTGACCGCCTGGGCGGCGACCTGCTCGGCCGTCCGGGCCCGGGACAGCTCGCCGGACGCCGCGGTGGTCTCGTCGTCGGCCTGCTCACCCCGGGTCACCCGCTGGAGGACGCTCAGCCCGTGCAGGTCGCGGGCGAGTTCGCCGGGCGGCAGGGCGGCGGCGGCCTTGAAGGCGTTCGCGGCGACGGCGTTGGCCTGCTGCTCGGCCACGGTCAGCGCGCTCCGGGCCCGGGTCAGCTCACCCTGGACGCCGGTGAGCTGGACCCGTGCGTCATCACGCTGCTTCTGCAACTGCAGGAGCTGGTCGGCGAGCTGGCCGTTCTGCGCGGTCAGCGTATCGATCTGGGACAGCAGCGGGCTGGTCGGGAGCCCGCCGACCGGCAGGGTCGGGTAGCCGGGCTGGCCGGCGCCCGGGTAGCCGGACGTCGGTGCGCCGGGCAGCTGCAACCCGCCCGCAACCACCGGCCGGGAGCCGGTGTCCGGGACGGTGTTGGGCAGCGGCGGCTCGGCGTACGCCGGGGTGGTCAGGACCATCGCGGCGACCGCGCCGAGCAGGGCCGACCAGAGCGCCGGACGCAGCACCGGGGAGACCAGTGGGCTCCTGCGTCGTCGCTGCCGTCGCCCGTGCCCGCTGTCGACCATGCCGCTCCCTGTGCCGCGTGATGGTGTCACCGCGTGAGATGGGGCGCGGCGACCCGGGACGCCGCCGGTGTGCGCCGCGTCCCATCCTGTCTTACCGCACCGGGACAACGATGTCGATGCGGTGGCAGCTTGGAGAAGCCTGGGAGTACGGGTGAGGTAGGTCGCTGGCGGTGCCCGTCCTGCCGACCTGTCGGTGGCCCGACGTACGCTCGATCGGACCGCAGGTGGAAGGGACGTGGCTTTTCGATGGACGCCGGACTCAAGCGTGAGCTGGAAGCGAAGGTGTACGCGGGGGAGCGACTGACCCGCTCGGACGGGATCGCCCTTTATGGGAGCGACGACCTGACCTGGCTGGGCCGGCTGGCCCACCACCGGCGGACGGAGTTGAACGGCGAACGGGTGATGTTCAACGTCAACCGGCACCTCAACCTGACGAACGTCTGTTCCGCGTCGTGTGCGTACTGCTCGTTCCAGCGCAAGCCGGGCGAGAAGGACGCGTACACGATGCGTATCGAGGAGGCGGTCCGCAAGGCCAAGGAGATGGAGGACGAGCAGCTCACCGAGTTGCACATCGTCAACGGCCTGCACCCCACGCTGCCCTGGCGCTACTACCCGAAGGTGCTGCGGGAGCTGAAGGCGGCGCTGCCGAACGTCAAGCTCAAGTGCTTCACCGCGACCGAGGTGCAGTGGTTCGAGAAGATCAGCGGCCTGTCGGCCGACGAGATCCTCGACGAGCTGATGGACGCCGGCCTGGAGTCGTTGACCGGCGGCGGCGCGGAGATCTTCGACTGGGAGGTCCGCCAGCACATCGTCGACCACGCCTGCCACTGGGAGGACTGGTCGCGGATCCACGCGCTGGCCCACGCCAAGGGCATGAAGACCCCGGCGACGATGCTGTACGGCCACATCGAGGAGCCCCGGCACCGGGTCGACCACGTGCTGCGGTTGCGCGAGTTGCAGGACCAGACCGGTGGCTTCGCCGTCTTCATCCCGCTGCGCTACCAGCACGACTTCGTCGACTCGGCGGACGGCAAGATCCGTAACCGGATCCAGGCGCGCACCACGATGGCGTCGCCGGCCGAGTCGTTGAAGACGTTCGCGGTCTCCCGGCTGCTCTTCGACAACGTTCCGCACCTGAAGAACTTCTGGGTGATGCACGGCCTGTCGGTGGCCCAGCTCTCGCTCAACTTCGGCGTGGACGACCTGGACGGCTCGGTGGTCGAATACAAGATCACCCACGACGCCGACTCGTACGGCACCCCGAACACCATGCACCGGGACGACCTGCTGCACCTGATCTGGGACGCCGGCTTCCAGCCCGTCGAGCGGGACACCCGCTACAACGTGGTCCGCGAGTACGACCGGGCGCCCGCCCTGGCACAGCGGCGGTCCGAGCCGCAGCAGGTCTGGGCCTGACCCGCCCGTATGCTCGGCACACCATGACCGGACGACAGCCGACCACCCAGCGGGGCGGGTTCCCCCGCCGGGACGCCGAGGGGCGCATCCTCACCCTGGGTGACCTGCTCGGGGTGAGCCTGGCCGGCTGGGTGATCGGTCTGCTGGCACTGGTCCTCTTCGACGGGGTGTTCGCGATGGCCGGCGCGGGTGACTTCGGCCGTACCACCGGGTGGCTCGCGGTGATCCTGCCGGCCTGGCTGTTCTGGGACGAATTCCGGGCCTGGGACTTCGGCGCGGCCCGGGTGGTCGCGGCGCTGTCCGCCGCGGTGCTCGCGGTGCTCGCCGGGCTGCTGGTGGCGGGCCTGGCCGCCGGGCTCGCGCCGCTGTTCACCGGCGGGCTGGCCGCGCTCGCGTTCACCGTCGGGTACGCGGTGTTCTGGTTCCAGGGCGTGCACTGGCTGGCCCGACGTACGGGCTGAACCACCGGCGTCGGAGCCCCGACGCGGAATCAGGGAGTGGGGAACGACGTGAGCGCGAGGAGTGAGCCGGGGTTGCGAGCCCCGCAGTCGCGAGCTGAGGTGGCCTGGTGAGCGCGAGGAGTGAGCCGGGGTTGCGAGCCCCGCAGTCGCGAGCTGAGGTGGCCTGGTGAGCGCGAGGAGTGAGCCGGGGTTGCGAGCCCCGCAGTCGCGAGCTGAGGTGAACCCGTGAGCGCGGCGGTCAAGTACACGTTGGCCCGGATCGGGCTGTTCCTGCTGGTCGTGGTGGCACTGTGGCCGGTCGGGATGAACCTGTTCCTGAAGCTGATGGTGGCGCTGATCTTCTCGGCCGCCGCGTCGTTCTTCCTGCTCCGGGGCTGGCGGGACCAGATGGCCGAGGAGGTGGCCGCCGCCGCCGAGCGACGCCGCGCGGAGAAGGAGCGGCTGCGCTCCGCCCTGGCCGGCGACGACCAGCCGACCGGCGACGACCGACCCGCCGGGACCGGCCGACCGTCCGGGACCGACCTGCCGTCCGGGACCGACCTGCCGTCCGGGGACGCGCGCCCCGCCGGGGACGACCGACGCCCCTGACCACCTACGTCGACCCCCGGAGCGGATGCCGGCCGGTCGCCGGGTCACCAGTTGGTCGAGCCCGGGACCGCCGGCCACGGGCGGCCGGTCGGCTTGATCAGGTAGACGATGCCGCCCGAGCCGCCGGCCACCGTGCCGTCGGTCCGGTGCCGCTTGGTGCGCAGCCAGATCTGCTCGAACTGGTCGCGTCGGTAGACGGTGCGGACCTCGGCGTTGGACGCCGACGCCGGGTCGTTGACGATCACGTCGCCGTCGGCGGTGAAGCCGACGATCACGAACAGGTGCCCGGAGGTGCCGTAGTTCGATCCGTCCAGCTCGGTGTCGAGGAAGGACTGCGAGGTGATCACGGGCATGCCGGCCCGGATGAAGCGTTCCACCTCGTCGAGTGAGTGCAGCCGGGTCACCCGGGCCTCGATGCCGGGGAAGCTGGCCGCGTACGCGGTGTTGAACGGCCAGTTGCCGGTGCCCTCGTACTCGTCGTCCCAGGTCATCCGGGCGGCGTGGACGACCTGCGGGTCGGGGTGGCCGGGGTCGATCCAGGACAGGTCCGCGGCCGACGGCAGCCGGCCGTAGTACTCCAGCACCATCGTGGTGGACGTCGGGCTGCACCAGACCTGGCCGCCGCCGCCCCACTCGGGATAGCTGCCCCGGTGGACCATCTGGGAGCGGGCCGGCACCGGCAACTCGGTGCCCCAGGCGATGCCGCCCCGGCTCGGGGTGACGGTGAACCGGTCCGGCACGTTCGAGCTCATCGCGCCGAGCATCCGGACCCGGGGCGAGGCGGTCTGGCCGGGCGCGCGGTAGAGGGTGAGCCGCAGCTGGTACGACCGCAGCCGGATCCCCTCGGCGGCGGCGTCGATGGCGAAGGTGTCGGTCCAGACGCTGGACCAGGGGTCGCCCTGACCGTCCAGGGTGGCCCGGGTGATGTCCCGGTCACCGGCGGCCCAGCGGGCCATGACGTACCACGGGGTGTGCGTGCCGGTGGTGTAGGTGCCCTGGAGTTCGACCTGGAGCCAGGTACCGTCGGGGGTGTCGGCGTTCCAGGAGGCGACCAGCTCGGTGGCGTCGAAGCCGATCGTGGTGCGCGGTGAGGTCCAGGTGGCGTACTCCCAGGTGCGGGTGGTGCCGGTGTGCTCGTCGGTGAACGCGGTGGTGCCGGCGGGCCGGCCGATGGCGAGCCCGGCGCGGTGGCCGGGCACCGCGAACGTGCCCTGGTGGGTGCCGGCCCGCCAGTCCGGGTACCGGGACCATTCCTGGAAGGTGATCTGCTCGTCGTGGTCGCCGGCGGGCGGGCGACCTCCGGCGGGCGGGTGTGCCTCGGCGAGGCGACCGACGGCGCGGACGGGAGCGGTGCTGGCGAGCAGGGTCAGGGTGGCGAAGCCGACGAGGGCGGCCGTGCGCAGGGCTCTGCTGGACATGGCAACTCCGCGGGGTGGGGAATCGTTGTCCTTCACTGTCCCGTTTGGCAGGAAGTTTCGCCAGGGTTTGCGGGAAAGAAAATAGTTGCCGAGAGGACGATCCGGTCGGGATGGCCTGAGACAGTCAAGGATATTGATATGACCATGTGACTCCTGGTGGAGTGTGCACACAGCGGGATACCCCGTACCCCGAGGAGGATGTCCATGGCCTTCCGCGCCTCCACCTTCCGGCGTCGCCTGGCGCTCGCCGTCATCGCCGGCTTCGGCCTCACCGCCGTCGCCACCGGGCCGGTCTCCGCGCGCCCGGCCCCGGAACCCGAGCCCGCCGCCACCGAGTACCGGGTGCTCGGCCCCCGTACCCTGGCCGACCGCAACGCCGTCGCCCGCACCGGCGCGGCCATCGACTCGGCCGAACACGGGGTGCTGTACGTCTCGGCCACCCGGTCCGAGGCCGCCGCGATCAGCCGGCTCGGCTTCCGCCTGGAGAAGGAGGCCCCACCGGCCCCCGCCGAGGGGGCGGGCACCTACGCCTTCCCGCCGGCCGACTCGAACTACCACGACTACGCCGAGCTGACCACCGTGGTCAACCAGGTGGTCGCCGACCACCCGGCCATCGCCCGCAAGATCAGCATCGGCCGGTCGTACGAGGGCCGCGACCTGATGGCGGTGAAGATCTCCGACAACGTCGGCACCGACGAGGCCGAACCGGAGATCCTGTTCAACTCCCAGCAGCACGCCCGCGAGCACCTGACCGTCGAGATGGCGATCTACCTGCTCAACCTCTTCACCGACAGCTACGGCACCGACTCGCGGATCACCAGCATCGTCAACTCGCGGGAGATCTGGATCGTCCCCACTGTCAACCCGGACGGCAGCGAGTACGACATCGCCACCGGCTCCTACCGGTCGTGGCGCAAGAACCGGCAGCCCAACAGCGGGGCCGCCGCGGTCGGCACCGACCTGAACCGCAACTGGGGCTACAACTGGGGCTGCTGCGGCGGCTCCTCCGGCACGCCGTCGTCGACCACCTACCGGGGGCCGTCCGCCTTCTCCGCGCCGGAGACCAAGGCGCTGCGGGACTTCGTCAACAGCCGGGTCGTCGGCGGGGTGCAGCAGATCAAGGCCAACATCGACTGGCACACCTACTCGCAGCTGGTGCTCTGGCCGTTCGGCTACACCACGGCGAACACCCCCAGTGGGATGACCGCCGACCAGTACAACACCTTCGCCACCCTCGGGCAGCGGATGGCGGCCACCAACGGCTACACCCCCGAGCAGTCCAGCGACCTCTACATCACCGACGGCGACAGCCTCGACTGGATGTGGGCGACCCACAAGATCTGGGCGTACACCTTCGAGATGTACCCCGGGTCGTCCGGGGCCGGCGGCGGCTTCTACCCGCCCGACGAGGTCATCCCGGCCCAGACCTCCCGCAACAAGGAGGCGGTGCTGCTCCTGTCCGAGTACGCCGACTGCCCCTACCGCGTGATCAACAAGCAGAGCACCTACTGCTGAGTTACCGGACGTCATTCCGGGTGGGGTCCCGTAAGCCCCCGACGGGGCCCCACCCACCCCCACCGAGCAGACGATCTCCGCTGGTCGTGCGCTACCGTGGCACCCGATCGACCCGCAGCGAAGCCGGTGGGAAACCGGCGCTGTCCCGCAACTGAGATGCCCCACCGTGGTCCCGGCCCCGCCGGGCCGCCCCGACGCCCGGCCCGAGTGGCCGGCGTCGTCGTGTGTGGGGACGAGCCAGGTCGCCTGCGGTCGGTCGCGACACGCGCTCTCGAGGAAGGGCGCCTCGCGGACGGGCACGCACCGCGGTTCCTGTCGGCGAAGCACCACGCTCCTCGACCGACAGGAGGACCGATGTCCCGACGTACCCCCCGGCTGTTCGCCGCGACCCTCGCGGTGGCCGCCCTCGCCCTCGGCGCGTGCGCCGAGAAGACCTCCGACACCCCCGCCGCCGGCAGCAGCTCCGGCGCCGCCGCCTTCCCGGCCACCGTCGGCAACCTCACCCTGGACAAGCGGCCCGAGAAGATCGTCTCGCTGTCGCCCACCGCGACCGAGATGCTCTTCGCGATCGGCGCCGGCAAGCAGGTCACCGCCGCCGACGACCAGTCGAACTACCCGGCCGACGCGCCCAAGAGCGAGCTGTCCGGCTTCCAGCCCAACGCCGAGGCGATCGCCGGCAAGAACCCCGACCTGGTGGTGCTCGCCAACGACACCAACAAGATCGTCGCCCAGCTCACCGCGCTGAAGGTCCCGGTGCTGCTCACCCCGGCCGCGACCACCCTCGACGACACCTACCGGCAGCTCACCGACCTGGGCACGCTCACCGGGCACCCGACCGAGGCGGCCGACGTCACCGCCCGGATGAAGGACGAGATCGGCAAGCTCACCAAGGACCTGCCGCAGCGGTCGACGAAGCTGACCTACTACCACGAGCTGGGGCCGGAGCTGTACAGCGCGACCAGCAAGACCTTCATCGGCTCGCTCTACACCCTGGCCGGGCTGGAGAACATCGCCGACGCCTCCGACGCCGACGGCAAGAACGGCGGCTACCCGCAGCTCTCCCAGGAGATCATCGTCAAGGCGAACCCCGACTTCGTCTTCCTGGCCGACGTGAAGTGCTGCCAGCAGAGCGCCGACACGGTCAAGGCGCGCAGCGGCTGGGCCGGCGTCACCGCCGTCAAGAACAACCAGGTCGTCGCCCTCGACGATGACATCGCCTCGCGCTGGGGGCCGCGCGTGGTCGACCTGCTCCGGTCGATCGTCGACGCCACCGCCAAGGTGCCGGCGTGACGGTCCACCACCGGTGACCGTGCGGCCCACCGACCCGGTGCCGGCCGGGGCCGCCGCACTCCGGCCGACTGCCGCCGGCGGTACGCCCCGACCGGCCGGGCTGCGCAAGCGCTGGCTCGCCGCCGGGGTGCTCGCCGTGCTGGTGGCCCTGGTCGCCGGGGTCTCCCTCGGCCCGGTCGGCCTGCCGCCCGGCAGCGTCGCCGCCGAGCTGCTCAACCTGCTGCCCGGGGTACGCCTGGACAGCGGGTTGACCGAACGCGAGATCGCGATCGTCACCGAGCTGCGGCTGCCCCGGGTGGTACTCGGCCTCCTCGTCGGCGGCCTGCTCGCCCTGGCCGGCGGCTGCTACCAGGGCGTGTTCCGCAACCCGCTGGCCGACCCGTACCTGCTGGGGGTGGCGGCCGGCGCAGGGCTCGCGGTGACCGCCGTGATCACGCTGGGCGGCGTCGGGACGGGCGGTGCGCTGACCGGGATGCCGGTCACGATCCCGCTCGCCGCGTTCGTCGGCTCGCTCGGGGCGGTCGCCCTGACGTACCTGCTCGGGGCGGCCGGCGGGCGGGACCGGTCACCGGCCACCCTGATCCTGGCCGGGGTGGCGGTGTCGGCGTTCCTCGCCGCCGGGCAGACGTACCTGCTGCAACGGCACTCCGACGGCATCCAGCCGGTCTACTCCTGGCTGCTCGGGCGGCTGGGCACCGCCGGCTGGGGTGACGTCCGGCTGATCCTGCCGTACTTCGTGCTGACCACCGTGGTGGTGCTGCTGCACCGGCGGGAACTCGACGTGCTCTCGGTCGGCGACGACGAGGCGAGCGGCCTCGGGCTGCACCCGCAACGCTCCCGCTACCTGCTGATCGCCGCCGCCTCGCTGGGGACCGCCGCGGCGGTCTCCGCCTCGGGGCTGATCGGCTTCGTCGGGATCATCGTGCCGCACACCGTGCGGCTGCTGGCCGGATCGAGCTACCGGGTGATCCTGCCGCTGTCGATGCTCTTCGGCGGGGCGTTCCTGGCGCTGACCGACGTGGTGGCCCGCACCGCGGCCGCCCCCGCCGAGATCCCGATCGGCGTGGTGACCGCCCTGCTCGGCGGCCCGTTCTTCGTCCTGGTCCTGCGCACCGCCCGCCGGGTGTTCCCGTGAGTGTGCCGGCGGTGGAGGTGCGGGGGCTGCACGTGCGGCTCGGTGGGGAGGTGATCCTGGACGGCGTCGACCTCACGGTCACCCCGGGCGAGTGGGTCACCGTGATCGGGCCGAACGGCGCCGGCAAGTCGACCCTGCTGCGGGCCGTCGGCGGCCTGCTGCCCGCCCCGGGCGCGGTCTCGCTGTTCGGTACGCCGTCCGGCGCGCTGCGTCGCCGGGACCGGGCCCGGGTGGTGGCGACGGTGGCGCAGTCCCCGGTGGTGCCGGCGGGCATGTCGGTGTTCGACTACGTGCTGCTGGGGCGGACCCCGTACATCGCACCGCTGGGCCGGGAGTCGGCGGCCGACCTGGCCGCCGTGCACGACGTACTCGACCGGTTGGATCTGACCGTGTTCCACCGGCGGGAGCTGGCCACCCTCTCCGGCGGGGAGCGGCAGCGGGTCTTCCTGGCCCGCGCGCTCGCCCAGGGCGCCACCCTGCTGCTGCTGGACGAGCCGACCAGCGCGCTGGACATCGGCCACCAGCAGGAGGTGCTGGAGCTGGTCGACCAGCTCCGCCGGGCGCACGGGCTGACCGTGCTGGCCACCATGCACGACCTCTCCGTCGCCGGTGAGTACGCCGACCGGATGGTGCTGCTCGCCGAGGGGCGCGTCGTCGCGGTGGGGCCACCCGACCAGGTGCTCACCGAGGAGCTGCTGTCCCGGCACTACCGGGCCCGGATCCGGGTCGTTCCCGGGGAGCACGGCCCTCTCGTGGTGCCCACCCGCCCCGCGCCGCCCCGGTCATGAGGGTCGACCGGCGCGTCCTGTTCCGGCCTGGAGCAGGGAGAACCGGGCACCCTGGGGGTCGTGGAGGGTGGTGAGCCGGCCCAGCGGGGTGTCCCCGGGCGGGGTGCCGACGGTGCCGCCGAGGGTGGTGGCCCGCGCGGCGGCGGCGTCCACGTCGGCCACCGCGAAGAACACCGACCAGTACGCGGGCCGACCGGCGGCCGGGTCGTCACCGGGTGGGGTGAGCATCCCCGCCACGATCCGCGCCCCGCACCGCCAGCCCGTGTGGTCGTACCCCGTGACGGGGCGATCCTCCGGGTGCCAGCCGAAGACCAGCTCGTAGAAGGCCTTCGCGCCCTCCGGGTCGGGGCTGACCAGCTCGTTCCAGCACATCGCCCCGGGGGCGTCGAGCAGCTCCGCACCGGGCATCCGCATCGGCTGCCAGACGCTGAACACCGCGCCGGCCGGGTCGGCGAAGACCGCCATCCGACCGGCGTCGAGGACGTCGAACGGGGTGACCAGCACCTGTCCGCCGGCCGCCTCGACCCGGACGGTGACCAGGTCGGCGTCGTCGGTCGCCACGTACGTCGACCAGACCGGCACCTGGTCCGGCCCGGCCGGTGGGCCGGCGCCCGCCACCGCCCGGCCGTCCTTGCGGAAGGTGGTGTAGCCGGCCGCCTCGGGCTCCGGCGCGATCCGCCCGGTCCAGCCGAACAGCTCCGGGTAGAACCGCCGGGCGGCTTCCAGGTCGGGGGTCGCCAGGTCGGTCCAGCAGGGCGTGCCCGCGGCGACGGTGCTCACGTCGACCCCTCTCGGCTGCGGGGGCGGGCTGGTCGCCGCCCTGCCGGCATCGTGGCACCGGTCGACGGCCACCGGGCCGAACCGGCGAAAGGTCAACTGAACCGGCGACCCTCGTCCCGCCGGTACGCGGCACCGGAGACCGCGGCGAGCAGCACGATCCAGACGCCGAGCATGCCCAGGGCGAGCGGGTCGGGCCGCCAGTCGCCGACCGCCGCCCACATCAGCTCGACCGCGCCCCGGGTGGGCAGGAACGGGGCGATCATCTTGATGAAGCCGGGTGCGTCGCCGGGGGCGGAGAGCAGGCCGCCGCCGAAGGCCAGCGGGAAGAAGATGACCTGCGCGACGACGATCGCCGCCTTGCTCGGCAGCGAGTAGCCGATGGCGAGGCCGAGCAGGGTGAACGGCACCGACACCACGGCTACGGTGACCGCGCCGAGCAGCAGTCCGGCCGGCGTGACCCGGGCGGCCGTGGCGACCGCCGCGATGATCACGACGGGCAGCATCGACAGGTACGTCAGCACCAGCCCGGCCAGGATCCGTCCGGCCAGCCGGGGCCCCGGACCGGCCGGCAGGGTCCGGGTGTACGGGTTCCACGGCTGGTCGCGGTCCTCGGCGACGCCGATGCCGTACTGGAAGATGTTGGCGCTCATCACCGCGAAGGTGACCATCGCGGCGGTGGCGTAGGTGGCGCCGGTCGGGTTGTCCCCGGCGAACGGGACGACGAAGAAGAGCATCGCGGCGGCGGGGAAGAAAGCGCTGCCCACCACGGCGACGGGGATGCGGAGGGTCTCCAGGAGCTGGTAGCGGGCGTGGACCAGGGTGAGTGGCACGGCGTCGACTCCTCAGGCGGTGGGTCGGCCGCCGGCGGCGGCACTGGTGGGGGCGGCGGTCGGGTCGGTGGGGGCCGGGTCGGTGGCGTCGGTGACGGTCGGGCCGGTGGCGGCCGGGCCCTGCGCGGTGATGGCGAGGAAGGCCTCCTCCAGCGAGGTGGGGCGGACCTCCAGCTCGCGGAACGCCACCCCGGCGGTGACCAGGTCGCGGACCAGCTGGTCGGCGTCGGTGGTGAGCAGGTGGGTACGCCCGTCGGCGTGCTCGGTGGCGACCACGCCGGGCAGCGCGGGCAGGTCGTCGGCGGTCAGGCTGACCCGGCGGACGCCGACGATGCCCCGGATCGCCCCCACCGTGTCGTCGGCGAGCACCCGGCCCTGCCCCAGCACCACCACCCGCTGCGCCAGCGCCTCCACCTCTTCGAGGTAGTGGCTGCTCAGCAGGACCGTCCCGCCGTCGGCGTGGAACGACCGGACCGCCTCCCACAGGGTGTGCCGGGCCTCGACGTCCAGCCCGGTGGTCGGCTCGTCCAGGACGACCAGCCGGGGCCGGCCGACGAAGGCCAGCGCGACGGCGAGCCGACGCCGCTGCCCGCCGGAGAGCCCGCCGGTCTGCCGTTTCTCCTGGTCGGTGAGGCCGAACCGGTCGAGCAGCTCGGCCCGGGGCACCGGGTCGGGGAAGTGCGCGGCGACGAAGTCGACCACCTCGCCGACCCGCAGGGTGCCGGGCAGGCCGGTCTCCTGCGGGGTGACCCCGAGCTGCCGCCGGGACGCCGGTCGGCGTGGGTCGCCGCCGAAGAGCTCGACCCGGCCGGCGCTCGGGCGACGCAGCCCGACCAGCATGTTGATCAGGGTGCTCTTGCCGGCGCCGTTCGGCCCGAGCAGGCCGACGAGTTCTCCGGCGGAGACGGTCAGGTCGACCCGGTCGAGGGCGAGGACGTCGCCGTACCGGCGGGTGGCCTGGTCGGCGTGGGCGAGGATCATCGGTTCTCCCGGGGGTCGGGGGTGTCGAGCAGGGCACGGATGTTCTCGGTGTACTCCTCGAACGCCCGCCGTCCGCGTCGGCTGAGCCGGACCAGGGTGGTCGGGGTACGTCCGCGGTGGGTCTTGTCGATCTCGATGTATCCGGCGTCCTCCAGCTTGCGCAGGTGGACGGAGAGGTTGCCGGCGGTCATCGCGAGCAGCTCCTGGAGGCGGGGGAAGGTGATCCGGTCGCCGTCGGCGAGGGTGGCCAGGGTGACCACCACCCGCAGCCGGGCCTGGGCGTGGATGACCGGGTCGAGTTCGCTCATCCGTGCCGCCGCCGGGCGAGCGCGCCGGCCACCAGCAGCCCGCCACCGCCGGCCACCGCGACCACCAGGGCGTGCCAGCCGGGGCCGGCGAGCACCCCGACGATGTTGACCACGGTGAGCCAGACGCCGAGGCGGAACAGGGTGCGGTCGAGCCAGATCGCGCCGCCGGCCATGTGCAGGGCACCGGTCAGCCCCACCGACAGCGCCGACCAGAGCAGCCCGGCGAGGTCGGCCGGCAGGCTGTCGGTGACCCGGCCGATCACCACCGACAGGCCGAAGAACCCCAGGCCCCAGGCTGTGCCGTACCACCTGCCGCGCTGGGACGACTCGCCCGCGACGTGCCGGTAGGCGCGGGCGCTGCCCACCCCGAAGACCACCGCGGCGGCGGCGAGCAGCACGAAGAGCACGGTCAGCGGCAGCCAGGCGGGCATGCCGACCAGCGTCCGGCCGTCGGGGGAGAAGCGCAGGAAGTAGACCCCGAAGCCGATCAGCCAGGCGAACCCCCAGGGCCAGTAGTGCAGCCGGGGGTCGGGTTCCAGCCGCCGGACGGTGCTGGCCTGCTGTTCGCGGATCAGCCGCATCGCGTCGGCGGCGTCGAGCGGTGCGGTGTCGTCGTCCGGTGTCATGCAAACTACTTTAAAACACAAAGTGGAGCCGGTGGATGGTCAGGGCACTGGCGGTCAGGCCGGCGGGGGTGGTCCGGCTGTCGGCGATGCTCCGGTCGCCGGCCGGTGGTCAGGCCGTTGGTGGTGGTCCGGCCAGGGGGCCGGGCAGCGGCGCGGTGTGCAACACCGACAACCCGGACACGGCCCGGGTCAGCGCCACGTAGAGACGGTGCAGGCCGCGCGCCTCGGCGGCCACGATCGCGGCCGGCTCCACGACCACCACGTGGTCGTACTCCAGGCCCTTGACCAGCGTCGCGGGGACCACGGTGACCCGCGCCGGGGCCGCCGGGTCGTCGGCGGTCGCGGTCGGCACCCCGGCGGCGGCGAGGGCCGCGCGCAGGCCGTCCACCGCGTCGTCGGCGGCGATCACCCCGACCGAGCCGTCCTGCCCGAGCGCCGCGCGCACCTCGGCCACCGTCGCCGCCGCCAGATCGGTCACGGTACGCACGTCGAGTGCCCCGTCGCGCCGCAACGACACCGCCGGGGGTACGTCGACCGCCAGCGCGGGCAGCAACCGGTTGGCGAACGCGACCACCACGGCGGGCACCCGGAAGCCGACGCTCAGCGGCACCACCGCCGCGTCCGGCTTGCCCAGGTGGGCCAGGGACTCTCGCCAGTCGGTGGCGGCCCACGGGGCGGTGCCCTGGGCCAGGTCGCCGAGCAGGGTGATCGAACCGTGCTCACTGCGTCGGGCGATGGCCCGGCACTGCATCGGGGAGAGGTCCTGCGCCTCGTCGACCACCACGTGCCCGAACCCGGTGGCCCGTTCGATCAGCCCGGCCGCCTCGTCGATCAGCACCGCGTCGGCGGCGGTCCACCGGGTCGCCTTCGGGGTCCGGCCCGGCTTCGTCCCGCCCAGCAGGGCCTGCTCGTCGGGGGTGAGCAGGCCGTCGGCGACGGTGGCCAGCAGATCCGGGTCGCCGAGCACGGCGTGCACCAGCCCCTCCGGGGTGAGCGCCGGCCAGGCGGCGTCGAGGAAGGCGGTCACCGGGCGGGACCTGCCCATCCGGCGCAGCCAGGCGTCGCCCGGCGACTCGGCGCGGCGGGCCTCGGCCTGGCGTTGCAGCAACCCGACCACCCGGGCCCGGACCCGCTCCCGTCCGGTCCCGTACGGCAGCCCCTCCCGACGGGTCTCCTCGATCACCCGGTGCAGCGGGTCCAGGCCGATCCGCCAGCGGAACGACCCGTCCGACACCATGATCGGGTCGGTGGGCGCGGTGATCCGGGCGTCCGCCGCACGTCGGAGCACCTCGGCCATCCGGGGGTCGTGCTTGAGGGCGGCCACCGCCGGGTCGTCGACCGCCCGGACCGGCACCCGCGCGACCAGCTCCTCCACGGTGGCCTGGGCCACCTCGACCTCGCCGAGGGCGGGCAGCACCGCCGCGATGTAGGACAGGAACGCCCGGTTCGGGCCGACGATCAGCACCCCGGCCCGGCGCAGCCGCTCCCGGTGCAGATAGAGCAGGTACGCGGCCCGGTGCAGGCCGACCGCCGTCTTACCGGTGCCCGGTGCGCCCTGCACGCAGATCGAGTCGGCCAGGTCGGCCCGGACCAGCTCGTCCTGCTCGGGCTGGATGGTGGCGACGATGTCCCGCATCGGCCCGACCCGGGGGCGCTCGATCTCGGCGGTGAGGATCCGGCTGCTGGTGCCCAGCTCCTCGCCCCGGTCCAGGTGCTCGTCCTCGAAGCCGGTCAGCGCCCCGGCGCCGAACCCGAACCGTCGTCGTACGGCGACCCCCTGCGGGTCGCGGGCGCTGGCCCGGTAGAACGAGCGGGACACCGGGGCCCGCCAGTCCAGCACCAGCGGTTCGCCCCGCTCGTCGGTGACGTGCCGCCGGCCGACGTGGTAGGCCCGCCCGGCGTGCTCCGGGTCGGCCGGGCCGAAGTCCAGCCGGCCGAAGAAGAGCGCGGTGGCCGGGTCGTCGGCCAGCTCGGCGACCCGCCGGGCCAGGTGCCGGCCGAGCTGTTCGGCCGTGTAGGCGTCCCCGGCGACCTTGTCACCGGTGGCGAAGAGCGACTGGGCGCGGTCCCGCATCCGTCGCAGGGCGAGCCGGGAGGTCTCCAGGTGGGCCTGCTCGGCGGCGAGTTCGGTGTCGAGCTGTGCTGGTACGGAGTGTGCGCTGCCGCGTTCGTCGGTTGCGGGCACGGTGATCCTCTTCGGCGTCTCGATCGGCTCGCCCGCGTATCCAGGAAGGGTCCTTGGCGCGTGGGGACGTCCGCTGCGGTGGCTACCTCACCACGGCCGTCGAGCGGTGGACCAGCCTACGCGCCGTCCGGCCGCCCGCTCCAGCGGTTTTCCTCCGGGCCGGTCGGTGAGTCGGGTGGTGCGGGGTTGACCACTCCCCGGGGTTCCCGGTGAGCCGACCCGGACCGGCGGGGATACCGTCGGGTCATGGCTGAGCGCGTGGCACGTCCCCGGGTCGGGCACATCCAGTTCCTCAACTGCCTGCCGATCTACTGGGGGCTGATGCGCTCCGGCGCGCTGCTCGACGTCGACCTGCACAAGGACTCGCCGGACCGGCTCAGCGCCGCGCTGGTCGCCGGTGACCTGGACATCGGCCCGATCTCCCAGGTGGAATACCTGCGGCACGCCGACGAGCTGCTGCTCCTGCCGGACCTGGCGGTGGGCAGCGACGGGCCGGTGCTCTCGGTCAACGTGGTCTCCACCCGGCCACTGGCCGAGCTGGCCGGCGGGCGGGTGGCGCTCGGCTCGACCTCGCGTACCGGGGTGCTGCTGGCCCAGCTCCTGCTCGCCGACCGGTACGGCGTCCACCCGGAGTACTTCCGCTGCCCGCCGGACCTGACCCAGATGCTGCTGGAGGCCGACGCCGGGGTGCTGATCGGGGACGTGGCGCTGCGCGCCCTCTACGAGGCACCCCGTCGGGGGCTGGAGGTGACCGATCTCGGGCAGGCGTGGCGGGAGTGGACCGGCCTTCCGATGGTCTTCGCCGTCTGGGCGGTCCGCCGCGACTTCGCCACCGCCCATCCGGGCCTGGTCAAGGAGGTGCACCAGGCGTTCCTGCGCTCCCGTGACCTGTGCCTGGCCGAGCTGGACCAGGTGGCCGGGGCGGCGGCCCGGTGGGAGCCGTTCGACGCGGCGACGCTGGCCACGTACTTCCGGGCGCTCGACTTCTCGCTCGGTGAGCGGCAGGTCGCCGGGCTGCGCGAGTTCGCCCGCCGGGTGGCGGCCGTCGGCGAGGCCCCCGCGCTGCCCGAGGGCGGCCCGGAGTTCTTCGCCGGCTGACCGGCCGGCCCCGGTCTTCCGGCCCGGGTCATCCGGTCAGGTGCTGGGGCCGAGCAGGGCTTCGGTGATCTTCTGGCAGTTCTTCATGCCGTAGTCGTAGCCCAGCTCGATCGGGTAGCGGACCATCACGCCCATCGTCCAGGTGCCGCCGATGGCCAGGCAGTTGATGTGCATCTCCTGCTCGCGGGTCCGGTCGATCCAGCCGTTCTTGATGGCGATCTTCTTCCGCTCGGCGGCCGGGAACGCCTTGCGGATGCCGAAGTCCCCGGAGCCCCGCACCAGCCTCATCTCGTTGAGCAGCCACGTGGTCCACTGCGGGCCGGCGGCGCGGCCGTCGGCGATGCAGTTGCCGAGCCGGGCGGCGTCGCGGGGGGAGAGGTTGGTCCGGCTCCAGCCGCCGTCGGCGGCGACGCTGCTGTCGGTGAGCTTGCAGATCGAGATCAGCCGCTTGATCGACGCCGACCGGCCGACGCCGTTGTAGAACTGCTCCGCCCGGGTGTTGTCGCTGTCCCTGATGATCCGGGTGGCGTCGGCGAGCTTGGCGTCGCTCGGGGTCTGCCCCGCGTCGTCCGCCCGGCGCAGGTAGTCGGCGACGATCCACGACTTGATCAGCGAGGCGGTGGTGCTGGTCTCGGCCATGTTGTCCGAGCCGATGATCTTGCCGGTCCGGCGGTCCAGCACGCTCCAGGCGTACCAGCCCTTGATGTCGAGGTCGATGTCCCGGTCCGTGAAGGGCAGCGGGGTCAGCGACGGGGTGGGCGACGGTGCCGGGGTGGGCCGGCTGCGGCGGTCGGCCGGCGAGTCGGTGGAGCGGGTCGAGGTGGACGCGTCACCCCACTGCGAGGCGGCGGTGGACTCCATCGGTGAGCCGGGCAGGAGCCGTAGCGAGACCAGCACCAGGCCGGTCAGGACCGCCGCGACGGCGACGATCTTCAGCGGTTGGTGGTCCCGTCCGGTGGAGCGGCGGGGCCGTCGGCTGCCGGCCATCAGAGCTTCCCGACCGGCTGCGGCACCTTGAGCGCGGCACCGGGCTGGGGGGTGACCAGTTGGGTGGCGACGCTGGCGCAGACCTTCGCACCGTAGGTCAACTGCTGGCGGACCGGGTAGCGCATCATCACGGCGAGGCTCCACTTGTCGGTGACGGCGAGGCAGCTGACGTGCCAGTTGCCGTCGTAGCTGAGGGGGGTCCAGCCGTTCTTCATGGCGACCGGGCCCTGCTTCGTGATCTCGTCGGGCAGGCCGTCGATGATGCCCCACCGGCCGCCGCCGGAGCGGGCCAGCTGCTTGCTCACGCTGCCCCGGACCTGGGCCATCTCGTTGAGCACCCACTTGGTCCAGTGGGGGCCGGCGGCCGTGCCGTCGGCGATGCAGTCACCGAGCCGGGCGGCGTCGCGGGGGGACATCCGGGTGAAGCTCCACCAGCCCTCGTAGCCGGAGACGTTGCCGGGCTTGGTGTCCTTGAGGCCGCAGATGGTGATCGCCCGCTTGAGCACCGGGCCGGGCTGGCCGTTGTCCAGCGCCCGGTACGAGCCGCCCGACTTCGCGTAGATCCGGTTGGTGGCGTCGTCGTTGCTGTCCCGGATGGCCAGACTCGCGTTCTTCAACATCGCTGCCGGCGGTTTCTGGTCGCCGAGTTCGCGCAGGTAGTCGGAGACGATCCAGACCTTGAGCATCGATTCGGTGGAGCTGGTCGAGGTCATGTTCTTCGAGCCCGAGAGCTGGCCGGTCGTGCGGTCGATCAGGGACCAGCCGAAGAACTGGCCCTTGAAGTCGACCGAGACCGGCGCGGCGGCCAGGGTGGGGGCCGGCGGCGCGGTGGGCGCGGGGGCCGGCACCTTCTCCGTCGTACCGCCGCCGGTACCGCCGCTCGCGTCGTCGCCGGAGAGCTTGGCGTACGCGGTCGGCACCAGCAGGCCGGTGCCGAGCAGCACCGCCATGACGGCGAGCACCAGGATCACGCGAGATCGCATGAGTGGGCGAGCTCCAGATGTCCGGGCCGGGGGGCCGGCTGTTTCCGACGGTGTCGGCTTCCGAGGGTGTCGGCTCGATCGCCGAGGCCGGGGGACGGTGGCCTCTGTCTCGGGTGGCGATCGTCGTCAGCGATCGGTGGTGACCGGGGAAGTCTACGTCCGGACAGCCGACTCGCCAGGATTCGACGCCCGGCGACCCGCCGAAAAGTCTGGATAAAGGCAGCATGTGAGCCGATTACGGGCGCTCATCTTCTATTAGTGATCCGAGTCACATCAGGAAACTCATGATGAGTTATGCGGAGTGTAGTTGATCAGTAACGGAAAGTGTCGCTCAAATCCTGTTACACCCTCTGGTGTTGGAAGAGGCGAGCTGTAACACTTGTCGCATGTATGGCAACGACTTCGCCCCGCAGGAGGACGCGCCCGGCGGTGGCCTGCTCGGTCAGGTCGAGGCCGCCGAGACGGCGCTGCGCGAGGCGGCGGCCCGCTCCCGGGCGGGCGCGACGCTGCCCGGCGACGACCCGGCGGCGTACTTCGCCGAGGTCATCGACGCCGACCACAAGATCGAACCGCGGGACTGGATGCCCGACGCCTACCGTCGGACGCTGGTCCGGCAGATCGCCCAGCACGCCCACTCCGAGATCATCGGCATGCAGCCGGAGGGGAACTGGATCAGCCGGGCGCCCTCGCTCAAGCGCAAGGCCATCCTGCTGGCCAAGGTGCAGGACGAGGCCGGTCACGGCCTCTACCTCTACGCCGCCGCCGAGACCCTGGGTGTCAGCCGGGACGAGCTGGTGGAGCTGCTGCTCGACGGCCGGCAGAAGTACAGCTCGATCTTCAACTACCCCACCCTCACCTGGGCCGACGTGGGTGCGATCGGCTGGCTGGTGGACGGCGCGGCGATCGTCAACCAGGTCCCGCTCTGCCGCTGCTCCTACGGGCCGTACGCGCGGGCGATGATCCGGGTCTGCAAGGAGGAGTCGTTCCACCAGCGGCAGGGCTACGAGATCCTGCACACCCTGGCGCACGGCACCCCGGCCCAGCGGGCGATGGCCCAGGACGCGCTCGACCGCTGGTGGTACCCGTCACTGGCGATGTTCGGCCCGCCGGACGGCGACTCCACCCACTCCGCCCAGTCGATGGCCTGGAAGATCAAGCGGTTCTCCAACGACGAGCTGCGGCAGCGCTTCGTCGACATGTGCGTGCGGCAGGCCGAGATCCTCGGCCTCACTATCCCCGACCCCGACCTGCGCTGGAACGAGACCCGGCAGGCGTACGACTTCACCCAGCCGGACTACGACGAGCTGATGCGGGTGATCAAGGGGGAGGGGCCGTGCAACCGGCAGCGGATGGAACACCGCCGCCGCGCGCACGCCGACGGCGCGTGGGTCCGCGAGGCCGCCACGGCGTACGCCGTGAAGCAGCGGGCCGGGGCGCAGCGGGAGCGGGTGGCGGCGTGAGCGAGCAGCGGGAAACGCCCCAGGGGCCGGTGACCTCGCCGCTGTGGGAGGTCTTCGTGCGCCCCCGCCGCGGGTTGTCGCACACCCACGTCGGCAGCCTGCACGCCCCCGACGCCGAACTGGCCCTGCGTAACGCCCGTGACCTCTACACCCGCCGGCAGGAGGGCGTCTCGATCTGGGTGGTCCCGGCCGGCGCGATCACCGCGTCCAGCCCCGACGAGAAGGACGCCTTCTTCGACCCGGCCGCCGACAAGGTCTACCGCCATCCCACCTTCTACGAGGTGCCGGACGGGGTGGCCCACCTGTGAGCGCGAGGATGAGCCGGGTTTGCGAGCCCCGCAGTCGCGAACGGAGACCGGCCCGGTGAACGGCCCCTTCGACTTCACCCTCGCCCTCGGCGACGACGCGCTGGTGGCCGCCCAGCGGCTCGGCGAGTGGGCTACCCGCGCGCCCGAGATGGAGGAGGACATCGCGCTGGCCAACATCGCCCTCGACCAGCTCGGCGCGGCCCGCCTGCTGCTGTCGTACGCGGGCGAGCTGGAGGGCGCCGGCCGGGACGAGGACGCGTTGGCGTTCCTGCGTGACGACCGGGAGTTCCGCAACTGTCTCCTGGTCGAGCTGCCCAACGGCGACTTCGCGGTGACCATGGTGAAGCTGCTGCTGCTCTCGGCGTACCAGGTGCCGCTCTACACCGCGCTGGCCGGCTGCGCCGACGAGCGGCTCGCCGCGATCGGGGCCAAGGCCCGCAAGGAGTCCGCCTACCACCTGGACCACTCCGCGCTGTGGGTGAAGCGGCTCGGCGACGGCACCGACGAGTCGCACCGTCGCGCCCAGGCGGCGGTGGACCAGCTCTGGCCGTACCACCACGAGCTGTTCACGGCGGACCCGGCGGCCCCGGTCGACCCGGCCGCCCTGCGCGCCGACTTCGACGCCGTGGTCTCCCCGGTGCTGGCCGAGGCCACCCTGACCCGGCCGGCGGACGGCTGGAAGCCGGGTGGCGGCCGGGCCGGCGTGCACACCGAGCACCTGTCCTTCCTGCTGGCCGAGATGCAGGTGCTGCACCGGGCGCACCCCGGGGCGCAGTGGTGAGCCGGGCGGGCCGGTGACCGACCCCGGGGCGGCCGTGGCGGCGGTGGTGGACCCGGAGATCCGGGTGATCACCATCGACGAGCTGGGCATCCTGCGGGCGGTCGACGAGGATCCGGCCACCGGCCGGGTGGTCGTCACGATCACCCCCACCTACACCGGCTGCCCGGCGATGGACGTGATCCGGGCCGACATCCGGCGGGCGCTGGCGGCTGCCGGGCACCCCGACGCCGAGGTCCGCACGGTCTTCAGCCCCGCCTGGAGCACCGACTGGATCTCCGACACCGGGCGGGCCAAGCTCGCCGCCGCAGGTATCGCCCCACCGGCCCCGATCCGCTCGGCGGGTGCGGTGCCGCTGACCCTGGCGGTGCGCTGCCCGCGGTGCGGCTCGCCGGAGACCGAGCAGGTCAGCCGGTTCGGCTCCACCGCGTGCAAGGCGCTCTGGCGCTGTCGTTCCTGCTCCGAACCCTTCGACCACCTGAAGGCGCTGTGACTGTCACCATCACCCGCCCGGTCCGTCGCCGGCCGTCGTTCCATCCGCTGGCGGTCACCGCCGTCGAGCGGCTCACCGACGACGCCGTGGCGATCACCTTCGCGGTGCCGGAGGAGCTGCGGGCGACGTTCGCGTTCGCCGCCGGCCAGCACCTGACCGTCCGGCTGCCCGCCGGCGCCGTCCCGGCCGCCGCCATGCCCGCCGGCACTGTCCCGGCCGCCAGCGCGCCGGGCGGGTCGGGCGCGGCCGGTGCGGACGTGCGGCGGTCGTACTCGATCTGCTCGACGCCGGACGACCTGGCCCGGCACGGCCGGTTGCGGATCGGGGTGCGGGAGATCCCCGGCGGCGCGTTCTCCGGTTACGCCTGCGGCGCGCTGCGGCACGGCGACACCGTCGACGTGCTGCCCCCGCTGGGGCACTTCACCACCGCGTTCGCCCCGCAGCGGGTGCGGCACTACGGCGCGGTGGCCGCCGGCTCCGGCATCACGCCGGTGCTCGCGCTGGTCGCGACCGCCCTGGCCGTCGAGCCGGCCAGCACCTTCACCCTGGTGTACGGCAACCGTACGGCGAGCACGGTGATGTTCGCCGAGGAGCTGGCCGACCTGAAGGACCGCTACCCGACCCGGCTGCACCTGGTGCACGTGCTGTCTCGGGAGCCGGGCGAGTCGCCGTTGCTGTCCGGCCGGATCGACGCCGACCGGCTGGGCCGGCTGCTGGACACCATCGTGCCGGGCGACACGATCTCCGAATGGTTCCTGTGCGGGCCGTACCAGCTGGTGCTGGACGCGAAGGCGGTGCTGACCGGCCGGGGGCTGCCCGAGTCGGCGGTGCACACCGAGCTGTTCCACGTCGAGGCCCCACCGGAGCCGGTCCGCCGGGCCGACGCGGCGGCCGGTGGCGCGGAGGTGACGATCGTGCTGGACGGCCGGTCGTCGCGGTTCACCATGGGGCGGGACGAGCGGGTGCTGGACGCGGCGCTGAAGGTGCGTGGCGAGCTGCCGTACGCCTGCAAGGGCGGGGTCTGCTCGACCTGCCGGGCGAAGGTGGTCTCCGGTGCGGTGACGATGGCCCGCAACTATGCGCTCGAGCCGGACGAGGTGGCCGCCGGATACGTGCTGACCTGCCAGTCCAGCCCGACCACCGACACGCTGACTGTCGACTACGACGGATAGCGCTGTGGGCCGGTGGACCGAGGCCCGGCCCGGCTCGGCCCGGCCCGATCTCGGTTCGCGGTTGGTGATCGGCGCGTCGAGGTCCGGCCATGTCCCGCCCCGGCCGGTGGGTCTGATGTCTGTTGCGGGTCCTGTCGAGCTGATGACCTTGGCGACTCACCCGACTCACCCGGATCGGCCGGTTTGCGCCGGGTTCGCCATTGCGGCGACCTGTCAGTCGGTGCGGAGGTGGGCGGTCCAGTAGGTGAGGTCGGAGTGGTGCTCGGTGAGGGCGACCCGCTCGCCGCAGGCTTCCTCGATCAGCTTGACCGCCTCGTCCAGGTGCGGCGGATTGCCGTCCCAGTCCTCGTCACGGAACAGGTGCAGCCCGACCTCGCCCCGGTCGTCGCCGAGGGCCTGCGCGCCCTCGGGCGACACCAGCACCACCGTGTAGCGGGCGGCCTCCCGCTCGGCCTCGCTGGGCGGCTCCGGCTCGTCCCGCCTGCGCCGCCGGAACCGCTCGACCACCGACGGGATCGGGCCGGGCGAGTCGGCCGGGTCGTACGGCCGCAGCCAGGTGGGCTGAGGGATCTGCATGGCGGCCTCCAAGCTCTGCACGGGATAGCAACGTTGCTACTCATGCTTGCGTGAGATCGAGCGAGAGTCAATACTCAACGTCACTGCCCGTGTCGCCACGGTGATGGTGTGGTGGCTCGGTCGCGTGCTGCTGCCGGGACCGTTGATCAGGCGGATCACGGTGAGATCGGGAGGATCACCATGGCCAAGGCGAGTCAGCCCACTGTGGTCGGCCGAGGGCTCGGTGGAGAACTGCGTGAGCTGCGGGACGCTCGTCGCATGGCGCAACGGCGGGTGGCCATCCGGCTCGGCTGGCAACCGTCCAAACTGTCGCGGATCGAGAACGGCATCCAGGGCGTCTCGGCCGCCGACGTCGCGTCCCTGCTGGTGATCTACGGGGTCACCGGGGACGCCCGCAAGCGACTGCTCGGGATGGCCGAGCGGTCGGCCGAGGTCGGCTGGTGGGAGGCGATCGGCGGACTCTCCGAAGAGTCGCGCACCCTGATCCGGCTGGAGGCGGAGGCGACCGCCATCGTCAACTGGGAGCCGATGCTGGTGCCCGGCCTGTTGCAGACCGCGGACTACGCGCAGGCGGTGATGGTCGGTTGCGGGGTGCCGGCCGAGGAAGCGCAGGGGCGGGTGGCCGCCCGACTCGGCCGGCAGGCGGTCCTGACCCGGCCCACCCCGCCGACCCTGCACGTGCTGCTTGACGAGATGGTGTTACGTCGGGCGCTCGGCGGGGCTCGGGTGATGGGCCGGCAACTGCGGCACCTCGTGGAGGCGGCCGACCGGCCGGGCCTGACCCTGCGGGTGGTGCCGCTGGCCGTCGGCGGGCACACCGGGCTGGACGGGTCGTTCGCGCTCTTCGACTTTCCGCGTAACCGGTCGGTGGTCTTCCTCGACCACAAGCTGACCGGGCTGTTTCTGGAGGAGGCTCCGCAGGTGGCGCACTTCCGGCGGGAGGTGGATAGGCTGGTCGAGGTGGCACTGAGCCCCGTCGATTCGGTGGAACTCGTTGCGCGGTACGCAACGGAGCACGAGCGAGAGTGAGCCTCGGATGATCGTCCCCGACTTCTCCGGTGTGGCCTGGCGTAAGTCGGCCTGTAGCGGTTCCAATGCCAACTGTGTCGAGGTGGCCGGGGTGGCTCAGGTGGTGGGCGTACGCGACTCGAAGGATCCGGCGGGGCCGGTGCTGGCTTTCGAGCGTCGGTCGTGGGCCGCGTTCGTCGCTCATCCGCCGGTGCGTTCCGGGTTCTGACGTCGGGCATGGGCGGGTGAGGGGTGGGGATGCGTGATCACATTGCTGTTTCGCGCATCGTCGTCGGCGTGTCTTCTCCCTTTTCGCAATTGGATCTTGATTTCTGGGTGTCCGGGTGCTGAGCTCCGGGCTAACCTGCTATAGCCGGGGGCAGTAGCCCCTTGGAAGTGGACCCGGCAGCCTTCCGGACGGTGGGTGGGCCGGGTTTCGCGCTTCCTCGGCTCTGCCAGACCTGCCGTCACTCACTGACCATGCGCCGGACGGAGTTCTTCCATCGTCCGCCCCTGGCCCGGCACCAGGCCAGTGCATCGGGGATGGCGAGCAGGCACTCTTCGTGCGCTCGTAATTGTTCGTAGCGGAAGATGCTCGACATCCCTGCCCTGCGGATCTGCTCGAAGAGTTTTGACCAACCCTTCCTGGGAAGGGTTGGTCAAAACTGATAAGAAACTCGACGACCGGGCAGGGACCAGCGCGGGCGTTCATCCGCATCCTCGCGGGGGGAGACCGCCGACTCGGGCGATGAGGGACCTGCGCAGGCCTCTGCTCCTCGCGCGGGCTTGGGAGGGTGCCCGACGCTGGTGGTGTGCGGGGTGCGTCACGGGTCGACGCACCACCCGGGGCCGGGACGGCGGGTCGGCGTACGCTCGGGATGTGACGGCGAACCGGGAGATCGACGACATCCTGCAGCGTGGCGCGGACGGCGGGCGGATCACGCCCGAGGAGGCGCTGCTGCTCTACACCGAGGCGCCCTTCCACGCGTTGGGCGAGGCGGCGGACGCGGTACGCCGGCGGCGCTACCCGGACAACGTCGTCACCTACCTGATCGACCGCAACATCAACTACACCAACGTCTGCGTGACGGCGTGCAAGTTCTGCGCCTTCTACCGGGCGCCGAAGCACGCCGAGGGGTGGACCCACCCGACCGAGGAGATCCTGCGTCGCTGCGGCGAGGCGGTCGAGCTGGGGGCCACCCAGGTCATGCTCCAGGGCGGCCACCACCCGGACTACGGGGTGGAGTACTACGAGGAGCTGTTCTCCTCGGTCAAGAAGGCGTACCCGCAGCTCGCCATCCACTCCATCGGGCCGAGTGAGATCCTGCACATGGCGAAGGTCTCCCAGGTGAGCCTGGACGAGGCCATCGCCCGGATCAAGGCGGCCGGGCTGGACTCGATCGCCGGTGCCGGGGCCGAGATGCTGCCGGACCGGCCGCGCCGGGCGATCGCCCCGCTGAAGGAGTCCGGCGCCCGCTGGCTGGAGGTCATGGAGCTGGCCCACCGGCAGGGCCTGGAGTCCACCGCGACGATGATGATGGGCACCGGCGAGACCAACGCCGAGCGGATCGAGCACCTGCGGATGATCCGCGACGTGCAGGACCGTACCCGGGGGTTCCGGGCGTTCATCCCGTGGACGTACCAGCCGGAGAACAATCACCTGAAGGGTCGCACCCAGGCCACCACGCTGGAGTACCTGCGCCTGGTGGCGGTGGCCCGGCTGTTCTTCGAGACCGTGCCGCACCTGCAGGCGTCCTGGCTGACCACCGGCAAGGACGTCGGCCAGCTCTCCCTGCACATGGGCGTCGACGATCTCGGTTCGATCATGCTGGAGGAGAACGTGATCTCCTCGGCCGGCGCGCGGCACCGGTCCAACCTGCACGAGCTGATCGGCATGATCCGCTCGGCCGACCGGATCCCGGCCCAGCGGGACACCCTCTACCGCCGGCTCGCGGTGCACCACACCCCGGCCGACGACCCGACCGACGACCGGGTGGTCTCGCACTTCTCCTCGATCGCCATGCCCGGTGGCGGGGCCGGCCGCTCCCTGCCACTCGTCGAGGCCCGCTGACCCGCCCCGGCCATCACTGAGGGTGATCGCTCGGGTTGGTGCGGTGACTGGCTGAACGGGTCCGGGCGTCGGCCCTGGGGATATTCGTGGTCGCCGTTCGGGCGAGGTGTCGGGGGATCAGCCACCACAAGACGCGGCAATTGGGGCGGGCTGCGGCGCGCTGGACGGAGACGTACCCGGTGCTGCTCCGGCGCGGGGGTTGGCGCGGCGCGACGGTGCCCGCTAACGTGCGCCCGACGTACCTTCCGCTTCCCCGTCGGGAAGCCCGTACGAGCGCCGTGGGTCCTCCATCGGCCCGGGAGGGCCGTTCATATAAAACGGGGGCGGGACGGGTGACCGTCCCGCCCCCGCTCCTCCTCCGTTCGGCCCCGTCTGGAACGAAAACGCACGTCACGGCTGGCGCACCGGCGTCGATCTCGGATAACGTCCGCTCGGTTCGCCACATCAGCCCCACCTTTCCCAGCAGTCCCTAGCCCCCCGGGGGATCGATGACTCTGTTCCACCGCTCGGCCCTGGCCCGCGTCGGCGCCGTGGCCCTGCTCGCCGTCGGTGGCGTGGCCACCGTCGCCGCCCCGGCCAGCGCCGCCGACCAGGCGAAACTCGACCTCGTTCCGCTCAGCTACGAGCTGGCGCTCGGGGTCAAGGAGGCCAAGGCCAAGCCGTTCAAGTTCTCCGTCCAGAACCTCCGGGGCTCGGTCGACGCCAAGGACGTGAAGGTCACCGTCGAGACCGCGGGCCTCAGGCCGAACAAGGTCGGGGTGCTCGTGCCGGACGGCTGTGCCGTCTCCGGCACCGCCTTCACCTGCTCGCTGTCCGACCTGGGTGGCACCACCGACGACATCGCCGGCGGCACCACCGAGGAGTTCGGCATCCCGCTGTTCGGCACCGACACCCGCGGCAAGGGGGGCGTGCTGACGGTGACGGTGAGCGCGCCCAACGCCACCTCGGACTCGGTCGACCACGACATCATGGTCGTCAAGCCCGGCTACGACCTGACCACCTGGGTGCAGGACGTCTACGCCGACGTGGTGGTCGACGGCGACGAGGCCGGCGAGAGCGGGCTGGCCGGCGTCAAGCCCGGCGGGACCGCCCCGCTGGACTGGGCGGTCTACAACGGCGGCAGCCGCCGGGCCACCGGCATCGCGTACGGCATCTCCCTGCCGGCCGGGGTGAGCTTCGTCGAGGTGCCCGAGGGCTGCGTGCAGCAGGAACTGGGCGGCATCGCGCAGGCGTACTGCGAGGACACCGGCGCGGTGCTGCGGCCGGGTGAGTTCTACACCGCCGACGTACGGGTGAAGGTCGGCGCGGACGTCACCGAGAAGGTGCTCACCCCGGGCGTCCTGTTCGGCATGGGGCTGACCGAGGCCGAGGGTACGCCGGAGGAGAAGCCGCAGGTCGCCAGCAAGGCGCAGCGCAAGGTCTTCACCGAGACCGACGACGGCGACAACACGTCGCTGTTCGACGTCTTCGTCGACCTGAGCACCGGCCCGAGCCCGAGCCCCAGCCCGACCGGGGAGCCGAGCCCGAGCCCGAGCACCAGCGTCAGCCCGACCACCGGTGGTGGCACGGGTGGCGGCGACGGCGGTCTGCCGGTGACCGGCGCGCAGGCCACCCTGATCGGCGGCATCGGTGCCGTCGTGCTGCTCGCGGGCGGGGCGCTGCTGATGCTCGCCCGTCGGCGTCGGCTCGTGCTGGTGGCCCCGGGCGACGAGAAGCCGCAGGGCTGAACGACGACGGGTCGGCGCACGGCTGAGCGGTAGGACGTAGGGCGGGCGGGGTGGTCATCCACCCCGCCCGCGGCCTGTCCGGGTCACCCGCCCGGACCGGGACGGCCGGACCGGGGCGCTCGACGTGACGGGCGGGCCGGTGGGGCCGGGGTGTGCGGCACGGCGGACGGGCCCCGTGCCGGAGGACGACCCCGCGCCGGGTGGGTGGGCGGTGGCTGGCAGAGTGGAGGGGTGAGCCGTACCCCGCAGGGCCAGCGCGCCGGCCTGGACAAGTCCCCACCCGAGGTCGCCGCGATGTTCGACGGGGTGGCGGCCCGTTACGACCTGACGAACACCGTGCTCTCCTTCGGGCAGGACCGGTCCTGGCGGCGGTCCACCCGGGCGGCGCTCGGGCTGCTCCCGGGTGAGCGGGTGCTGGACGTGGGTGCCGGCACCGGGGTGTCGACGCAGGAGCTGGCCCGCTCCGGGGCGTACGCGGTCGGGGTGGATCTGTCGCAGGGCATGCTGCACGCCGGCAAGCGGGTCCGGCCGGAGGTGCCGCTGCTGGCCGGGGACGCGCTGCGGCTACCCTTCGCCGACGCCTCCTTCGACGCGGTGACGATCTCCTTCGCCCTGCGCAACGTCAACGACACCGACGCGGCGCTGCGGGAGCTGGCCCGGGTGACCCGGCCGGGCGGCCGGCTGGTGGTCTGCGAGTTCAGCACCCCGGTGCACCCGGCCTTCCGTACCGTCTACCTGTCGTACCTGATGCGGTCGTTGCCGGTCGTGGCCCGGGCGGTGTCCAGCAACCCCGACGCGTACGTCTACCTCGCCGAGTCGATCCGGGTCTGGCCGGACCAGGCGGCGCTGGCGGCCCGCGTCGGCGCGGCCGGGTGGGGGCGGGTGGCGTGGCGCAACCTGACCGGCGGGGTGGTGGCCCTGCACCGGGCCGTCCGGGGGTGACCCTCCGTGCCTGACGTTTTCCGGTTGATGTCTGCTTTTGAGAGGTTTTGCCGGTAAAGTCGGCTGCATGACGGGAGCAGTGCCGACCGACCCACCCGCCCCCACCGACGGGGATGCCGCCGCGCTGGCTGCCCAGCTCAGAGAGCTGGCCGGTGTCGACCCGGCGGAGATCCGCCAGGTGGTGGCCGAGGTGCTGGGCGCGCTCGACCGGGCGGCCGGTGGAGCGCTGCGTGACCAGCTCCCGGCCGCGATCCGGGCCGACGCGGGGCTCGACACCGCCCGCGGCTGAGCCCCGGACCGACTCCGACCCGCATGTTTCCAGGAAGTTAGGTATGCCTCACCCGGCAGCGGGCCAGCCACGGTCATAGACTCCAACCCGATCGGCTTGTGAAGCATTTCACGAGCGTGCGGGAGGGGGCGCAGATGACTTCGGTGGAGAACGACGCCGACGTGATCGTCGTGGGCGCCGGTCCCGGTGGATCGGCGACGGCGTACCACCTGGCGCGGCACGGCGTACGCGTGCTGCTGTTGGAGAAGACCGAGTTCCCCCGCGAGAAGGTGTGCGGGGACGGGCTCACCCCCCGGGCGACCCGGCAGCTCATCCGGATGGGCGTGGACACCTCGCCCGAGGCCGGCTGGCTGCACAACAAGGGCCTGCGGGTGATCGGCGGCGGGGTACGCCTCGAACTGGACTGGCCCGACCTGGCCAGCTTCCCCAACTACGGTCTGGTCCGGACCCGGCTGGACTTCGACGACCTGCTCGCCAAGCGGGCGGTCTCGGCCGGCGCGGAGCTGCGTACCGGCGTCAACGTCATCGGCCCGGTGCTCGACGCGGACGACCGGGTGACCGGGGTGACCGCCGAGGTCGGTCCGGGCCGGGAGCCCGCCACCTTCCACGCCCCGCTGGTGGTCGCCGCCGACGGCGTCTCCGGCCGGTTCCCGCTCGCCCTCGGCCTGGCCAAGCGGGAGGACCGGCCGATCGGGGTGGCCGTGCGCCGCTACTACCGTTCGCCGGCCAAGCACGACGACGACTACCTGGAGTCCTGGCTGGAGCTGCGCAGCAAGGACAGCGACGCGCTGCTGCCCGGCTACGGCTGGATCTTCGGTCTCGGTGACGGCCGGGTCAACGTCGGCCTGGGCGTGCTCAACTCCTCCTCCGCCTTCGGCAAGACCAACTACCGGCGGCTGCTCACCGACTGGCTGGCCAACACCCCCGCGGACTGGGGGATGACCGACGAGACGAACGCCGACGGCCCGATCCTCGGCGCGGCGCTGCCGATGGGCTTCAACAGGGTGCCGCACTACACCCGCGGGGTGCTGCTGGTCGGCGACTCCGGCGGCATGGTAAACCCGTTCAACGGCGAGGGCATCGCGTACGCGATGGAGTCCGGCGAGCTGGCCGCCGAGGTCATCGTGCAGGCGCTGGCCCGACCGGCCGGCGCGGAGCGGGAGCGGGCGCTGACCGCGTACCCGCAGGAGCTGAAGGCCCGGTTCGGCGGCTATTACCGGCTCGGCGGGATCTTCGTCAAGCTGATCGGCCGGCCCGAGGTGATGCGGATGGCGACCAGGCACGGCATGCCGCACCCGATGCTGATGCGCTTCGTCCTCAAGCTGCTGGCCAACCTGACCGACCCGCGCGGCGGGGACGCGATGGACCGGGTCATCAACGCGATGACGAAGGCGGCCCCGGCCGTGTGAGGCGTGGCCGGGCCAGGGCCAACGACGGCCCCGGCGCGGGCAGGGATCGACCCCCGCTGACGGCAGTCACGAGGGACGTGAATAGTGTGAATTTTGTCAAGCACCTGGGGCAGGGGAAGGACGAGCAGGAGAAAAGATGTCGCTCTCGCCTTACGCACCGATCATCGGGCTGTTCGCCCTCGCCGCGGCGTTCTCGCTGTTCTCCGTGGCCGCCGCCCGCTTCGCCGGTCCCCGGCGCTACAACAAGGCCAAGCTCGAGGCGTACGAGTGTGGGATCGAGCCCAGCCCCCAGCCGGTGGGCGGCGGACGGTTCCCGATCAAGTTCTACCTGACGGCGATGCTCTTCATCGTCTTCGACATCGAGATCATCTTCCTCTACCCCTGGGCGGTCTCCTTCGACGCCCTGCCGATCTTCGGCTTCGTGGAGATGGTCCTGTTCATCGTCGCGGTCTTCGTCGCGTACGCCTATGTGTGGCGGCGCGGCGGCCTGGACTGGGACTGAGGGAGGAACGTCAGATGGGCATCGAGGAGAAACTCCCCGCCGGCGTCCTGCTCACCTCCGTGGAGAAGCTGGTCAACTGGTCGCGGAAGTCGTCCGTCTGGGGCGCCACCTTCGGCCTGGCCTGCTGCGCCATCGAGATGATGGCGGCCGGTGGCCCGCACTACGACATGGGCCGCTGGGGCATGGAGGTCTTCCGCGCCTCGCCGCGCCAGGCCGACCTGATGATCGTGGCCGGCCGGGTGAGCCAGAAGATGGCCCCGGTCCTGCGCCAGATCTACGACCAGATGGCCGAGCCCCGCTGGGTGCTCTCCATGGGCGTCTGCGCCAGCAGCGGCGGCATGTTCAACAACTACGCGATCGTCCAGGGCGTCGACCACGTCGTCCCGGTCGACATGTACCTGCCGGGCTGCCCGCCCCGCCCCGAGATGCTCATCGACGCGATCCTCAAGCTCCGCGAGAAGATCATGTACGAGCCGCTCGGCCCCAACGGCCGCAAGATGCAGGCGGCCCGCCTGGAGCGCGGTGACGTCCCCGTGGTGCCGTACGGCTCGATGCCGTCGTCGTACCGCAACGACAAGGCCCGCCGTGCCGAGTGGACGAAGGCCGTCCGCGAGGGCCGCGAGGAGCAGTTGCGGATCGAGAACTGGATGAACGCCCAGAACCACCTCCAGACCCAGGCTGGCCCCAAATGAGCAACGACAGGAAGAACGACGGCGGGGTGCCGGTGCCGGTCACCCCGGCCGGTGCGACCAGCGGCGCTCCCGCCGAGCTGCCGCCGTCCAGCCCCGCCGGGCGCGGCATGTTCGGCATGCAGGGCAGCGGCGACGTCTCCGGCTACGGCGGCCTGGTCCGCCACCGCACCCCGATCGAGGAGGCCCCCCGGCCGTACGGGGGCTACTTCGACGAGGTGCGCGACGCGCTGGAGGAGGCGTACCCGCAGTTCGGCGACGCGATCGAGAAGGTCGTCGTCGACCGGGGCGAGTTGACCCTGCACGTCCGCCCGGAGCGGATCGCCGAGGTCTGCCAGGTGATGCGGGACGACCTGGCGCTGCGCTTCGAGCTGTGCTCCTCGGTGTCCGGGGTGGACTACCTCGGTGCCGACGAGCGCCGGCTGCACGTCGTCTACCTGCTCACCTCGATGACCTACCGGCGTCGGGTCCGGCTGGAGGCGGCCGTCTCCGCCGAGAACCCGCACCTGCCCAGCGTCACCGCCGTCTACCCGACGGCCGACTGGCAGGAGCGCGAGGCGTACGACATGTTCGGCGTCGTCTTCGACGGCCACCCCAACCTGACCCGGATCCTGATGCCGGACGACTGGGAGGGCCATCCGCAGCGCAAGGACTACCCGCTCGGCGGCGTCCCCGTCGAGTACAAGGGCGCGGAGATCCCGCCGCCGGACCGCCGGAGGTCGTACCAGTGACCACGTCCAACTACGCGACCGAGCGGGAGACCACCGAGGGCCGGGTCTTCACCGTCACCGGTGGAGACTGGGACCAGGTCGTCTCCGGCACCGACCCGATCAACGACGAGCGGATCGTCGTGAACATGGGTCCGCAGCACCCGTCGACGCACGGCGTGCTGCGGCTGATCCTGGAGCTGGAGGGCGAGACGGTCCGCGAGGCCCGGTCGGTCGTCGGCTACCTGCACACCGGCATCGAGAAGAACATCGAGTACCGCAACTGGGTGCAGGGTTCGACCTTCGTGACCCGGATGGACTACCTCGCCCCGATCTTCAACGAGACGGCGTACAGCCTCGCGGTGGAGAAGCTGCTCGGCATCACCGACGACATCACCGAGCGGGCCACCACGATCCGGGTCCTGATGATGGAGCTGAACCGGATCTCCTCGCACCTGGTCTGGCTGGCCACCACCGGCATGGAGCTGGGCGCGATCTCGATCATGCTGTACGGCTTCCGCGAGCGGGAGTACATCCTCGACATCTTCGAGACCATCACCGGCCTGCGGATGAACCACGCGTACGTCCGGCCGGGCGGGGTGGCCCAGGACGTCCCGGACGCCGCGATCGTCAAGATCCGCGAGTTCCTCAAGATGATGCCGAAGAAGCTCAAGGAGTACGAGGACCTCCTCTCCGGCCAGCCGATCTGGACCGAACGCACCCAGGGCGTCGCGGTGCTCGACGTGACCGCCTGTGTCGCGCTCGGTGTCACCGGCCCGGTGCTGCGCTCTGCCGGCCTCGCCTGGGACCTGCGCAAGACCATGCCCTACTGCGGCTACGAGAACTACGAGTTCGACGTGCCGACCCACCCGGACGGCGACGTCTGGGGCCGTTACCTGGTCCGGCTGGCCGAGATCCGGGAGTCGCTCAAGCTGGTCGAGCAGGCGCTGGACCGGTTGCGGCCGGGCCCGGTGATGGTGGCCGACCGCAAGATCGCCTGGCCGGCACAGCTCGCCATCGGCGTGGACGGCATGGGCAACTCGCTGGAGCACGTCGCCAAGATCATGGGTCAGTCGATGGAGTCGCTGATCCACCACTTCAAGCTGGTCACCGAGGGCTTCCGGGTTCCGCCGGGCCAGGTGTACGTCGGCATCGAGGCGCCCCGGGGCGAGCTGGGGGTGCACGCGGTCTCCGACGGCGGCACCCGGCCGTACCGGGTGCACTACCGGGAGCCGAGCTTCGTCAACCTCCAGGCCCTTCCGGCCATGGCCGAGGGCGGCCTGATCGCCGACGTGATCGCCGGTGGCGCCTCGCTGGACCCCGTGATGGGTGGTTGTGACCGATGAGCGCGAGGAGTGCAGCGAAGCGGAGCCCCAGTCGCCCGCGCGAGGAGAGAGCGCAGCGAGCCCCGCAGTCGGGGGCCGAGGCATGCCCAGTCGCGAACGGGAGGCGACTCTGATGACGACGTTTACTGAAGAGACCCGGGTCCGGGCGCGGGAGATCATCGCCCGGTACCCGGCCGACCGGTCCCGCTCGGCGCTGCTGCCGCTGCTGCACCTGGTGCAGGCCGAGGAGGGCTACGTCTCGCCGGCCGGGGTGACGTTCTGCGCCGAGGTGCTGGGGCTGAACAAGGCCCAGGTCGGTGCGGTGGCCACCTTCTACACCATGTACAAGCGCCGGCCCACCGGTGACTACCTGGTCAGCGTCTGCACCAACACGATGTGCAACGTGCTCGGCGGCCAGGAGGTCTACGACACCCTGGTCGAGCACCTGGGCGTCGGGCACGACGAGACCACCGCCGACGGGAAGATCACCCTGGAGCACGCCGAGTGCCTGGCGGCGTGCGACTACGGCCCGGTGATGACCGTCAACTACGACTTCTTCGACGGCGTGGACCCGCAGGGCGCGGTCGGCGTGGTCGACGAGCTGCGCGCCGGGGGCCGGCCGATGCCGACCCGGGGTGCCCGGCTCTGCACGCTCAAGGAGATGGCCGTCCAGCTCGCCGGGTTCGCCGACGAGCGCGACGGCGCGGTCGCCGACGGCGGGCCGGGTGCGGCCACCCTGCGCGGCCTGCGCCTGGCCGAGCAGCATGGCATCACCGCACCGACGTACGACCCGAAGACCCCGATCCGCAGCAAGGCCGAGGCCGACCGGGCCGCCGCCGAGGCCAAGGCGAAGGCCGAGGCCGACAAGGCCGCCCCGGCGGCGAAGCCGGAGCAGGTCACCGGCAGCACCGCGCCGGACGTGAAGGCACCCGACGACAAGTCGCCGCAGGTGCGTACCGCCGAGACCCGGCAGCCCGACGCGGCGACCGCCGCGCCGGACGCCCCCGGCACCAAGGTCCCGACCGACGGCGCACCGCCGGCGTCCCGCGACGCGCAGGCGGCGCAGGCGGCCGGGGTGGCCGCGAACCCACCCGCCGGTGACGGCAAGCCCGCCGGCGACGAGGCCGGGGCGCAGCAGCGCAACCTCAAGGAAGCCGAGGCGGAGACGGACGCTGCCGGCGCGGGCTCCGCCGCCGCGAGTGAGACGGGGGTCCAGAAGTGACCGCTCCCCGGCCGGAGACCCTGGCCAAGCTGACCCCGGTGCTGACCCGGCGCTGGATCTCCCCGGACGCCTGGCGGATCGGCGGCTACGAGAAGCTCGACGGCTACGCCGCGCTGCGCAAGGCCCTCAAGGCCCACCCGGACGACCTGATCCAGCTGATCAAGGACTCCGGGCTGCGCGGCCGGGGTGGCGCGGGCTTCCCCACCGGCCTGAAGTGGGGCTTCATCCCGCAGAACGACGGCAAGCCGCACTACCTGGTGGTCAACGCCGACGAGGGCGAGCCGGGCACCTGCAAGGACCTGCCGCTGATGACCCACGACCCGCACTCGCTGGTCGAGGGGGTCATCATCGCCTCGTACGCGATCCGGGCCAGCCGGGCCTACATCTACATCCGGGGCGAGGCGGTGCACGCCGCCCGCCGGCTGCGCAACGCGGTGGCCGAGGCGCAGGCCAAGGGCTACCTCGGCCGCAACATCCTGGGCACCGGGTTCGACCTGGAGCTGGTGGTGCACTCGGGTGCCGGGGCGTACATCTGCGGCGAGGAGACGGCGCTGCTCGACTCGCTGGAGGGGTTCCGGGGTCAGCCCCGGCTCCGGCCGCCGTTCCCGGCCACCCACGGCCTGTACGCCAGCCCGACGGTGGTCAACAATGTCGGCACCATCGCCAGCGTGCCGTACATCGTGCTGGGCGGTGCGGACTGGTGGAAGTCGATGGGCACCGAGAAGTCCTCCGGGCCGATGATCTACTCGCTCTCCGGCCGGATCGTCAACCCCGGCCAGTTCGAGTGCGGCCTGGGCGTCACCCTGCGCGAGCTGATCGAGCTGGCCGGCGGCATGCAGCCCGGTCACCAGCTCAGGTTCTGGACGCCGGGGGGATCGTCGACCCCGCTGCTCACCGCCGAGCACCTGGACGTGCCGCTGGACTTCGAGGGGGTGGCGGCGGCCGGCTCGATCCTGGGCACCACGGCCACCCAGATCTTCTCCGACCAGGACTGCCCGGTCTACGCGACCTACCGGTGGCTGGAGTTCTACCACCACGAGTCGTGCGGCAAGTGCACCCCGTGCCGGGAGGGCAACTACTGGATGGTCCGGGTCTACCGGCGCATCCTCGCCGGCCAGGGCACCCACGAGGACCTGGACACCCTGCTCGACACCTGCGACAACATCCTCGGCCGCTCGTTCTGCGGTCTGGGTGACGGTGCGACCAGCTCGGTGACCTCGTCGTTGCAGTACTTCAAGCAGGACTACCTCGACTACATCGAGGGGCGTACCGCGCCGAAGCTCTCCGACAAGTCTCTGGTTGGAGCCCACTGATGAGCGCGAGGAACGAGCTTGCGAGTCCCGCAGTCGCGAAGGGAAGGCGACTCTGATGACTGACGTAGCCAAGCAGACCGAGACCGTGACGCTCACCATCGACGGTGTCGAGGTCACCGCCCCCAAGGGGGCGCTGCTGATCCGGGTCGCCGAGCAGCTGGGCACCGAGATCCCCCGGTTCTGTGACCACCCGCTGCTGGCCCCGGCCGGCGCCTGCCGGCAGTGTCTGGTCGAGGTGGAGGGCCAGCGTAAGCCGGTCGCCTCCTGCACCCAGACCGTCGCCGAGGGCATGGTGGTCCGCACCCAGCTCAGCTCCCCGGTCGCCAAGAAGGCGCAGGAGGGGGTGATGGAGCTGCTGCTGGTCAACCACCCGCTGGACTGCCCGATGTGTGACAAGGGTGGTGAGTGCCCGCTGCAGAACCAGGCGATGTCCACCGGCCGCACCGACTCCCGCTTCCACGAGCACAAGCGGGAGTACGTCAAGCCGATGGAGATCAGCACCCAGGTGCTGCTGGACCGGGAGCGCTGCGTGCTCTGCCAGCGCTGCACCCGGTTCTCCGAGGAGATCGCCGGCGACAAGTTCATCGACCTGATGGGCCGGTCGTCCGCCGAGGAGATCAACATCTACCGGGACGACGCGTACGGCGCCGAGGGCGACTCCGGCGACGTCCCGTTCAACTCGTACTTCTCCGGCAACACCGTGCAGATCTGCCCGGTCGGGGCGCTCACCGGGGCGCAGTACCGGTTCCGGGCCCGCCCGTTCGACCTGGTCTCCAGCCCGAGCGTCTGCGAGCACTGCTCGGCCGGCTGCGCGCAGCGCACCGACTGGCGGCGGGGCAAGGTGCTGCGCCGGCTCGCCGGGGACGACCCGCAGGTCAACGAGGAGTGGAACTGCGACAAGGGGCGGTGGGGCTTCCAGTACACCCGCGCCTTCGACCGGCTCACCACCCCGCTGGTCCGCGACGAGAAGTCCGGTGAACTGCGGGAGGCGTCCTGGAGCGAGGCGCTGACCCGGGCCGCCGACGGGCTGCGGGCCGCCCGCGACGAGGGACGCGGCACGGCGGTGCTGACCGGCGGCCGGCTGACCGTCGAGGACGCCTACGCGTACGCGAAGTTCGCCCGGGTCGCCCTGAACACCAACGACATCGACTTCCGGGCCCGGCCGGTCTCCCGCGAGGAGTCCGACTTCCTGGCCAGCACCGTCGCCGGGGTCACCGACGTGACGTACGCCGACGTGGAGAAGGCGTCCACGGTGGTGCTGGTCGGCCTGGAGCCGGAGGAGGAGTGCCCGATCCTCTTCCTGCGGCTGCGCAAGGCGTACCTGAAGAAGAAGCTGACGGTCTACGCGATCGCCCCCTTCGCCACCCGGGGCCTGGAGAAGCTCGGGGCCAAGCTGGCCCGGGTGGTGCCGGGCGAGGAGGCGAGCGTGCTCGCCGAGCACGACACGGTGGCCGAGGCGCTGAGCGCCGAGGGCGCGATCCTGTTCGTGGGCGAGCGGCTGGCCGGCGTGCCCGGTGGCCTCTCCGCGGCGGCGGACGTCGCCCGGCGTACCGGCGCGAAGCTGGCCTGGGTGCCGCGGCGCGCGGGCGACCGGGGTGCGGTCGACGCGGGCTGCCTGCCCAACCTGCTGCCCGGCGGGCGTCCGGTGACCGAGCCGTCGGCCCGCGCCGAGCTGGGCGAGGCGTGGGACATCCCGGCCGGGGTGATCCCCAGCCAGGCCGGTCGGGACACCGACCAGATCCTGGCCGCCGCCGCGAACGGTCAGCTCGGCGCGCTGGTGGTGGCCGGGGTGGACCCGGCCGACCTGGCCGACCCGAGGCTGGCCGAGCAGGCCCTCGACGCGGTGCCCTTCCTGGTCAGCCTGGAGCTGCGCCACTCGGCGGTGGCCCGCCGGGCGGACGTGGTGCTGCCGGTGGCCCCGGTGGTCGAGAAGGCCGGCAGCTTCCTGGACTGGGAGGGCCGGCTGCGCACCTTCGAGGCGGTGCTGCACACCGCCGCGATGACCGACGCCCGGGTGCTGGACGCGATCGCCGCGCAGCTCGACGTGCGGCTCGGCACCGGTGACGTGTCGGGCATCCGCCGGGAGCTGGGCGCGCTGCCGCCGACCCGGGCGGACCGGCCGGTCAGCCCGTCGGTCGCCCCGGGGGCGGTGCCCCAGCCGGGTGCCGGCGAGGCGGTGCTGGCGACCTGGCACCAGCTGGTCGACCTGGGCAGCCTCACCGACGGCGACGAGCACCTTGCCGGCACCGCCCGTCCGCCGGTGGTCCGGCTGGGCAAGGGCACCGCCGAGACGCTCGGGGTGGCCGACGGTGACCCGGTCACGGTGGGCACCGACCGCGGTGCGGTCACCCTGCCGGCGGCCATCACCGAGATGCCCGACGGCGTTGTCTGGCTGCCGACCAACTCGCCCGGTTCGACCGTCCGGCGCAGCCTCGGCACCGCGTCCGGCACGGTGGTACGGATCTCCGGAGGTGCACGGTGAACACCCTCCTGGCGCAGGACCCGACGCTGGCCGACTTCGGCCGGGATCCGTGGTGGCTGGTCCTCATCAAGATCGTCTTCGCGTTCGTCTTCGGCCTGCTCGCCACCCTGCTCGGCGTCTGGTTCGAGCGGCGGGTCGTCGGCTACATGCAGGTCCGGCCCGGCCCCAACCAGGTCGGCCCGTTCGGCCTGCTCCAGACCCTCGCCGACGGCCTCAAGATGGCCTTCAAGGAGGACATCCTCCCGAAGGCCGCCGACAAGGTGGTCTACTTCTTCGCCCCGGTCATCTCCGTGGTCTGCGCGGTCACCGCGCTGTCGGTGATCCCGTTCGGCCCGATGGTGAGCATCTTCGGCCACCGGACGCCGTTGCAGGTGACCGACGTGCCGGTGGCGGTGCTGGTGCTGCTGGCCTGCTCGTCGCTGGCGGTCTACGGCATCGTGCTCGGCGGCTGGGCCTCCGGCTCGACGTACCCGCTGCTCGGCGGCCTGCGCTCCAGCGCTCAGATGATCTCGTATGAGGTCGCGATGGGGCTGAGCATCGTCGCGGTGTTCATGACCGCCGGCACCATGTCGACCAGCGGGATCGTCGCGGCCCAGGGGGACGCCACCCGGCTCACCATCGCCGGCACCGAGATCCCGGCCCCCGGCTGGTACGCGATCCTGCTGCTGCCCAGCTTCATCATCTTCTTCATCGCCACCGTCGGGGAGACCAACCGGGCACCGTTCGACCTGCCCGAGGCGGAGTCGGAGCTGGTCGCCGGCTTCATGACCGAGTACAGCTCGCTGAAGTTCGCGCTCTTCATGCTCTCCGAGTACGTGGCCATGGTGACCATGTCCGCGGTCACCACGACGCTCTTCCTCGGCGGCTGGCGGGCACCCTGGCCGATCACGCTGTGGGCGGACGCCAACACCGGCTGGTGGCCGATGCTCTGGTTCTTCGGCAAGGTGCTGATGCTGGTCTTCGTCTTCGTCTGGCTCCGGGGCACTCTGCCCCGGCTGCGCTACGACCAGTTCATGCGCTTCGGCTGGAAGGTGCTGCTCCCGATCAACCTGGTCTGGATCCTCGTCCTGGCCGGGCTGCGTTCCATCGAGGACTGGCAGTCCCGGGACCGGCTGCTCGCCACCGCCATCGGCGCGGGCGTGCTGCTGCTGGCGACGCTGCTGTGGCCGAGCCGCAAGCCGGCCCCGAAGCCGACCCCGCAGGAACAGGCCGACAACCGGCCGTACGGCAGCTTCCCGCTGCCCCCGCTGGATCTACAGGTACCGCCGAGCCCGCGCACCAAGCGTGTGGTCGCCGAGCGGGAGCCGGCCAACATCGCCACCGGCTCCGACTCTCAGGAGGTGTGACGTGGGCGCGATCACCGGAACGTTCAAGGGCTTCGGTGTCACCTTCTCGCACATGTTCAGGAAGGTCGTCACCACCGACTACCCGTTCAAGCCGCCGGTCTCGGCGCCGCGCTACCACGGGCGGCACATCCTCAACCGGCACCCGGACGGCCTGGAGAAGTGCATCGGCTGCGAACTGTGCGCCTGGGCCTGCCCGGCGGACGCGATCTACGTCGAGGGTGGCGACAACACCGACGAGCAGCGCTTCTCGCCGGGTGAGCGGTACGCCAGCGTCTACCAGATCAACTACGCCCGGTGCATCTTCTGCGGGCTCTGCATCGAGGCCTGCCCGACCCGTTCGCTGACCATGAGCAACGAGTACGAGCTGGCCCGGGACAACCGGCAGGATCTGATCTTCACCAAGGAGCAGCTGCTCGCTCCGCTGCTCGAAGGTATGGAGCAGCCGCCGCACCCGATGCGGCTCGGTGACAGCGAGAAGGACTACTACGTCGGCGCGCTGACCAACCCGGGCACCTCGGCCGGTGCCGAGCAGTCGCCGATGGGCCCCGGTCGGTACCGGGTCGAGGAGCACCCCGGGGTGACCTTCCCGGGTGCCGAGCAGGCGGCCCAGCGGGCGGCGGGCAAGGGAGCCGGAGCATGAACACGTCCACGGTGCTCGCTGCGGCGGGCCAGGTGTCCGGGGGTGAGGAGGTCACCTTCTGGATCCTCGCCCCGCTGGCGCTGATCGGCGCGATCGGCATGGTGTGGGCGCGCAACGCGGTTCACTCGGCGCTGTTCCTGGTGCTCACCATGCTCTGCCTGGGCGTGTTCTACGTACTCCAGGCCGGGCCGTTCATCGGCATGGTGCAGATCATCGTCTACACCGGCGCGATCATGATGCTGTTCCTGTTCGTGCTGATGCTGGTCGGCCGGGACGCCTCCGACTCGTTGATCGAGACGCTGCGCGGCCAGCGGGTCGCCGCGGTGGTGCTCGGGCTCGGCTTCGCCGGGCTGGTCGGCACCGGCCTGTACCGGGCGCTGGACGGCGTCACGGCGGTCGGGCTGGAGCAGCCCAACGCGGAGGGCAACGTGCAGGGCATCGCCCGGCTGCTCTTCACCAAGTACGTCCTCGCCTTCGAGCTGACCTCCGCGCTGCTGATCACGGCGGCCATCGGCGCGATGGTGCTGGCGCACGTCGAGCGGCGCAAGGAAGACAAGATGGACCAGGTCGCCACCATGAAGGCCCGGTTCCGCCCCGGCAACTACCCCGGCCCGAAGCCCGGCCCGGGTGTCTTCGCCACCTCCTCCTCGGTGGCCACCCCGGCCCGGCTGCCCGACGGCCGGCTGACCGACCGCAGCACCCCGGCGATCCTGCCGCAGCGCGAGCTGACCGCCGAGGAAACCACCCTGAAGGGGACGGAACGGTGAGCGCGAGGAGTGCAGCGAAGCGGAGCCCCGCAGTCGCAAACGAAAGGTCGGTCCGGTGACCCCCGACTACTACCTGATCCTGGCGGCGGTGCTGTTCACCGTCGGCGCGGTCGGCGTGCTGGTGCGGCGCAACGCGATCGTGCTGTTCATGTGCGTCGAGCTGATGCTCAACGCGGCCAACCTGACGCTGGTCACCTTCAGCCGGATCAACGGTGACCTCAACGGACAGATCATGGCGTTCTTCGTGATGGTGGTGGCGGCGGCCGAGGTCGTGGTCGGGCTCGCGATCATCATGTCGATCTTCCGGACCCGGCGCTCCGCGAGCGTCGACGACGCCAACCTGCTGAAGTACTAAAGGGGCCCTGCGGTGGATGAGATTCTGACGTACGCCCAGGCAGAGCCGGCGGGCGCCGTCACCTACGCGGCGGCGGACGGCCTGCTGAGCAGCGTCTGGCTGCTGGTGGCGATCCCGCTGGCCAGCGCGGCGATCCTGCTGCTGCTCGGCCGGCGGGCCGACCGCTGGGGGCACTGGCTGGGCGTGGCCGCGATCGGTGCCGCGTTCGTGCTGGGGCTCACCTCGTTCTTCCAGCTGCGCGGACTGGAGAACAAGTCCGTCGAGCTGAGCCTCTGGGACTTCATCACGGTCGGCGACCTGCGGGTGGACTTCGGTCTGCTCTTCGACCCGCTGGCCGCGGTCTTCGTCCTGCTGATCACCGGGGTGGGTTTCCTGATCCACCTCTACGCGGTCGAGTACATGGCGCACGACGAGGGCCGGCGACGGTTCTTCGCGTACTTCAACCTGTTCGTCGCCGCGATGCTGCTGCTGGTGCTCGGCAACAACTACGTGATGCTCTACTTCGGCTGGGAGGGCGTCGGTCTGGCGTCGTACCTGCTGATCTCCTTCTGGTACGGGCGGCCGAGCGCGGCCACCGCCGGCAAGAAGGCGTTCCTGATGAACCGGGTCGGCGACGCCGGCCTGGCGATCGGCATCTTCATCCTGTTCGCCACCCTCGGCACCACCCAGTACGACGAGGTCTTCTCCTCCGTCGGCGGACTGGCCAGCGGCACGGTGCTGGTGCTGGGCCTGCTGCTGCTGCTCGGGGCGGCCGGCAAGTCCGGTCAGTTCCCGCTCCAGGCGTGGCTGCCGGACGCGATGGAGGGCCCGACCCCGGTGTCGGCGCTGATCCACGCGGCCACCATGGTCACCGCGGGCGTCTACCTGATCGCCCGGTCCAACCCGATCTTCTCGGCCAACGAGACCCTCCAGCTCGTGGTGGTCAGCGTCGGCGCGCTGACCCTGCTGATGGGCTGCGTCATCGGCGCGGCCAAGGACGACATCAAGCGGGTGCTGGCCTGGTCGACGGTCAGCCAGATCGGCTACATGTTCCTCGGTGTCGGCCTCGGCGGCGCGGCGTACGCGCTGGCCATCGTGCACCTGCTGGCGCACGGCTTCTTCAAGGCCAACATGTTCCTCGGCGCCGGCTCGGTCATGCACGGCATGAACGACCAGGTGGACATCCGCCGCTTCGGCGGGCTGTCGAAGTACATGAAGATCACCTGGATCACCTTCATGATGGGCTGGCTCGCCATCATCGGCATGTTCCCGTTCTCCGGCTTCTTCTCGAAGGAGCCGATCATCGTGGCCGCGTTCGAGCGGGAGGGCTGGACGGCCTGGCTGTTCGGCGGGGCGGCGCTGCTCGGCGCGGGGCTGACCGCGTTCTACATGACCCGGCTGTTCGTGCTGACCTTCCACGGCCCGAAGCGGTGGACCGAGGACATCGAGCACCCGCACGAGTCGCCGAAGCTGATGACCATCCCGCTGATCCTGCTGGCGATCGGCTCGGTCGGCGCGGGTTTCCTGCTCGCCACCTCGGTGCCGGACTGGCTGACCGCCACCGCCGGGCTGGGCGGCGAGCACGCCGAGCACGCGGCGGTGCTGCCGCACTGGCTGCTGACCGCGCTGTCGCTGGTGGTGACGGTGCTCGGTGCCGGGTTGGCCTGGGCGCTGTTCCGCAACGGCACCGCCGTCGCGCCGCAGCCGGCCGGGGTGCTGGTCACCGCCGCCCGGCGCAACCTCTACACGGACGCCTTCAACGAGGTGGTCTTCGAGAAGCCGGGCATCTTCCTCACCCGGGCGCTGGTCTTCCTGGACAACCGGGGCGTCGACGGCCTGGTCAACGGCCTGGCCGCCGGGGTCGGCGGCGGGTCGGGTCGGCTCCGGCGCTGGCAGACCGGCTTCGTCCGGTCGTACGCGACCTCGATCCTGACCGGCGCGCTGCTCGTGGTGGCGGCGTTCCTGGCGGTGCAGGCGGGGTGGCTGGCGTGATCGACCTCAAGGCGACCGCCCCCGCCGGCGGACCCCGCATCCACGACGGAGGTAAGGCCGCATAATGTCCAACTTCCCGTTCCTCTCGGTGCTGACCGTGGCACCGCTGGTCGGCGCCCTGGTCGTGGCCTTCCTGCCGCGTCGCCGGCCCGACCTGGCCAAGCAGGTGGCGTTCGGCTGGTCGCTGCTGGTGCTGGCGCTCTCGGTGGTGATGTGGGTCACCTTCCAGGCGGACGGTGACCGGCTCCAGTTCCGCGAGTCGTACCCATGGATCCCCACCTGGGACGTCAACTTCACCTTCGCCGTCGACGGCATCGCGCTGGTCATGCTGATGCTGATCGCGGTGCTGGTGCCGCTGGTGATCCTGGCGTCCTGGCACGACGCCGACGCGTCGAAGCGCTCGGTGCCGGCCTACTTCGCCCTGCTGCTCGTCCTCGAATCCACGATGATCGGCGTCTTCGCCGCCGCCGACGTCTTCCTGTTCTACGTGTTCTTCGAGGTCATGCTGGTGCCGATGTACTTCCTGATCGGCAGCTACGGCGGCCACCAGCGGCAGTACGCGGCGGTGAAGTTCTTCCTGTACTCGCTGGTCGGCGGCCTGTTCATGCTGGCCGCGGTGATCGGCCTGTGGGTGGTCGGCGGCAAGACCTTCGACTGGCAGGCGCTCACCCAGGTGGACATCTCCACCGGCACCGAGCGCTGGCTGTTCCTCGGCTTCTTCCTCGCCTTCGCGATCAAGGCACCGTTCTTCCCGTTCCACACCTGGCTGCCGGACGCCGGTCGGGCCGCCCCGGCGGGTGCCGCCGCGCTGCTGGTCGGCGTGCTGGACAAGGTCGGCACGTTCGGCATCCTGCGGTACTGCCTGCCGCTGTTCCCGGAGGCGTCGAAGTGGTTCGCGCCGTGGGCGCTGGCGCTGGGCCTGATCGGCATCCTCTACGCCGCGTTGCTCGCCGTCGGCCAGTCCGACCTGAAGCGGCTGGTGTCGTACACCTCGATCGCGCACTTCGGGTTCATCGGGGTCGGCATCTTCGCCTTCACCACCCAGGCGGGCACCGGCGCGGTGCTCTACATGCTCAACCACGGGCTCGCCACCGGCCTGCTCTTCCTGGTGGTCGGGATGCTCATCGCCCGCCGGGGCTCGTCGCTGATCTCCGACTTCGGCGGGGCGGGCAAGCTGGTCCCGCTGCTGGCCGGGGTGCTCTTCTTCGCGGGTCTCGCCTCGCTGGCGCTGCCCGGCACCGCGCCGTTCGTCTCCGAGTTCCTGGTGCTGATCGGCACCTTCACGGTGAACAAGCCGGTCGCGGTGATCGCCACCCTGGGCATCATCCTGGCGGCGGCGTACGTGCTGTGGATGGTGCAGCGCACCACCCAGGGCACGCTCAACCCGGAGCTGACCGAGGTCAAGGCGATGCACCGCGATCTCACCCTGCGCGAGAAGGTCGTGGTCGCCCCGCTGATCGCCCTGATCGTGCTGCTCGGCTTCTACCCCAAGCCGGTCACCGATGTGATCAACCCCGCCGTCCAGGCCACCATGCAGGACGTCGGCAAGACCGATCCCGCCCCCGAGGTCGGCAGCGTCCAGGAGGCTGCGCAGTGAGCGCGGGGAGCGGACGAGCGCAGCGAGTGAGCCCCGCAGTCGCGAACGAAAGGCGGCATCCGCAGTGACCGAACTCAAGTTGCCGTCGATCGACTACCCGGCGATCGCCCCGATCCTGATCATGCTGGGGGTGGCCCTGCTGGGCGTCCTGGTGGAGGCGTTCGTGCCGCGCCGCCGCCGGCACCTGGTGCAGCTCACGCTCTCCCTGCTGGCGGTGCTCGCCGCGCTGGTGATGGTGGTGCTCAACGCCGACGCCCGGCTGGTCACGGCGGGCGGGGCGCTGGCGGTGGACGGTCCCACCCTGTTCCTCCAGGGCACCATCCTGGTGCTCGCCGCGATGTCGCTGCTGCTGATCGGCGAGCGGTCGGTCGAGCGGGGCGGCGCGTTCGTCGCCCAGGCGGCGGTGACCGCCGAGTCGGCCGACGACCGCAAGCAGGCCGAGGGGCGCAACGGGGCCACCGAGGTCTACCCGCTGACCAGCTTCGCGATCGGCGGCATGCTGATCTTCGTGGCGGCGAACGACCTGCTGACCATGTTCATCGCGCTGGAGGTCTTCTCCCTGCCGCTCTACCTGCTCTGCGCGCTGGCCCGTCGCCGGCGGCTGCTGAGCCAGGAGGCGGCGATGAAGTACTTCCTGCTCGGCGCGTACGCCTCGGCGTTCTTCCTGTTCGGGGTGGCTCTGGTCTACGGCTTCACCGCCGGCATCCCGGGCCGCTCGGCCGGGGTCGACTTCGCCACCGTGCACGTCGCGGTGAGCGAGTCCCCCTCCAGCGAGGTGCTGCTCTTCGCCGGGATGGCGCTGATCGCGATCGGTCTGCTCTTCAAGGCCGCCGCCGCGCCGTTCCACGTCTGGACCCCGGACGTCTACCAGGGCGCACCCACCCCGGTCACCGGCCTCATGGCGGCCTGCACGAAGGTGGCCGCGTTCGGTGCCCTGCTGCGGGTCTTCCACGTGGCGTTCGACCAGGCCGCCTGGGACTTCACCCCGGTGCTCGGGGTGGTGGCGGTGCTCACCATGCTGGTCGGCGCGGTGCTGGCGGTCACCCAGACCGACATCAAGCGGCTGCTGGCGTACTCGTCGATCGCCAACGCCGGTTACCTCCTGGTCGGGGTGCTCGCCCCGACCGGTGCGGGCGTCTCCGGCACGATGTTCTACCTGGCCACCTACGGCTTCTCGGTGCTCGCCGCGTTCGCCGTGGTGACCCTGGTCCGGGACGCCGACGGCGAGGCCACCCACCTGTCCCGCTGGGCCGGGCTGGGCCGCCGTTCGCCGTTCTACGCCGGGGTCTTCACCTTCATCCTGCTGGCCTTCGCCGGTATCCCGCTGACCAGCGGCTTCATGAGCAAGTTCGCGGTCTTCGGCCCGGCGCTGGAGAGCGGGCACGCCTGGCTGGTGGTGGCCGGTGTGCTGACCAGCATGGTGCTGGCCTTCCCGTACCTGCGGGTGGTGGTGATGATGTGGCTCTCCGAGCCGGGCGAGTCGACCCCGACCGTCGCGGTGCCCGGTGGGCTGACCGCCACCGCGCTGATGATCGGGGTGGCTGCCACGCTGATCTTCGGCGTGCTGCCGGCACCCCTGCTCGACCTGGCGACGGATGCCGCGGCCTTCGTCAGGTGACCTTTCCGCCCGGATCGTGGGGCCGGTGCGCTGGAGCGCGCCGGCCCCACGGCCGTATCCCCCGTCCGGAGCAGGTCGAACGGGTGTGGCATGGTTGATGGTGTGGTGATTCCGGCGGGGGAGCGTTCAGGCGTCGTCGGTTCCGGCGGGCGTCGGGGCCGGGCGGGCACGAGTCAGGTCGGCGCGCTCGGCGTGCATCTGGCCGATCCGCAGGTCGAGGCGTCCGTGCTGGGCCTGCTGGACGACGTCGAGGTGGAGTTGCGGGCCAGCGTGTCCAGCGCCGATCCGCTCGTCACCGAGGCGGCCCGGCACCTGGTGGAGGCGGGCGGCAAGCGGTTCCGCCCGTTGCTGGTGGCCCTGGGCGCGCAGTTCGGCGACCCGGCCGGTCCGCAGGTGGTGCCGGCTGCGGTGGTGATGGAGCTCACCCACCTGGCCACCCTCTACCACGACGACGTGATGGACGAGGCGGCCGTGCGGCGGGGTGCCCCGAGCGCCAACTCCCGCTGGACCAACTCGGTGGCCATCCTGGTCGGCGACTACCTCTTCGCGCGGGCCGCCGACATCGCCGCCGACCTGGGGCCGGTGGCGGTCCGCCTCCAGGCCCGCACCTTCGCCCGGCTGGTGCACGGGCAGATCGCCGAGACCGTCGGTCCCCGTACCGAGGACCCGGTCGACCACTACCTGCGGGTGATCGCCGACAAGACGGGTTCGCTGATCGCCACCTCGGCCCGTTTCGGCGGCATGTTCGGTGGGGCGACCGAGCTGCACACCGAGGCTCTCGCCGGCTACGGCGAGACCATCGGGGTGGCCTTCCAGCTCTCCGACGACCTGCTCGACATCGCCTCCGAGTCGACCCAGTCGGGCAAGACGCCCGGCACCGACCTGCGCGAGGGGGTGCCGACCCTGCCGGTGCTCTACGCGCTGGCCGGCGACGACTCCGACGCGGCCTCGGTGCGGCTGCGGGAGATCCTGGCCACCGGCCCGCTGGTCGACGATGCGCTGCACGCCGAGGCGCTCGGCCTGCTCCGGGAGTCCGCCGCGCTCAAGCGCGCCCGGGAGACCGTCCGGAGCTACGCCGAGGACGCCCGCGCGCAGTTGGCCCCGCTGCCGCGGATCCCGGCCCGCCGCGCGCTGGAATCCCTCTGCGACTACATCGCCGACCGCACCAGCTGACCCGACCGCACCAGCTGACCCCGGCCCACCGGCCGTCGGGTGCACCAGCGGATCCGGCCGCCCGGCCCGCGTCAGCCGACGGCGGACCGGGTGAGCAGCCGGCTGCCGGTGAGCATGAGGACGGCCGCGACGACCATGGCGACCGCGGCGGTCAGCCACATCGCCGGATAGCCGTACGCTCCGGCCAGCGCACCGAGGCCGAGCGGGCCGACGCAGCCGCCCGCGTACACCCCGGTCTGGGTGATCGAGGTGGCGGCGGCCGGAGCCCGCGGGTGCAGCCGGACCACCGCGAAGTTCAGCAACCCCGGCCAGGCCCAGCCCAGTCCGAAGCCGAGCACCACCCCGACGGTCAGCGGCCCCGGGCCGGCGACCGCCAGCAGGCCCAACCCGACGGCCCCGACCACCAGCATCGCGGCGATCAGCGTGACGTGGCCGGTGGCCTGCCGGTCGGCCAGCCAGCCGACGCCGATCCGGGCGGCCACGCAGACCGCGCCGCCCAGGGTGAGCACCAGCCCGGCCGGGCCGGGGGCGAGTCCCCGGTGCACCGACGAGTCGACCACGAAGGTGCCCAGCGCGTTGGCGGCCCCGGCCGCGAGGGTGGCCGCCACCCCGACCACCACCAGCGCCACCGTGGCCCCGCCACCGCGTTCCGCCGCACGCTCCCGCGCCGGTGCGGCCGTCCCCGGCGGTACGGCCGGCAGGGCGGCCAGCGCGGCGACGGCGGCGGCCACGAACGCCCACCGCCACCCGGCGGTGAGGGCGACCGCCGGCACCGCCGCCCCGGCCAGCAGCGTGGAGGCCGGGACGGCCGCCTGCTTCACCCCGAACGACAGGCCCTGCCGCCGGGCGGGCACGTGCCGGGCCAGCGCGGCGTTGCTGGCGAGTTGGCCCAGCGCGTTCGCGGTGGCGCTCAGCGCGAGCAGTGCCACCAGCACCGGGTACGACCGGGCCAGCCCGGCGATGGCGAGCAGGCAACCGGCGGCGAGCCCGGTGGCGACCCGGGCCACCACGACCGGGCCGACCCGCTCCACCAGCCGGCCGGACGGCAACGAGGCCAGCGCGCTGACCCCGAAGTACACGGAGACCGCCAGGCCCAGCCCGGCGGGGGAGAAGCCGAGATCGTCGCCCATCTGCACGGCGAGCCCGCCGACCAGGAAGACCGGCAGGACGCTGGCGACGGTGGTGGCGACCGCTCCGACGCTGGCCCGCAGGGGGCGGACGGCCGGTCGGCTCGGCGTAGGGCTGAGCGCGGTGTCGGTCATCGTGGCCCAACCTACGCGAGTCGAGTTCCTGACAACCGTCGGCGTGTCGCCGGGTGACCCGCCGTATACCGCCTGATCTGGCATCCTCCACCCGAACGGGCGTTCCGTCTCGGGCTGGTTTTTCATATGGTGTAATCCCCGGCTGCGGAGGTGGTTGTGCGTGACCCCCTGGCGGAACCTTCGGATCTGATCCGGAGCGTTTCCCGCGCACTACGCGTGCTCGAGTCGGTCGGTCGTGCCCCGAAGGGGCTGACCGTCAAACAGATCGCCCGGCGGTGCGAGTTGACCGTCGCCACCACCTACCACCTGGTCCGCACCCTGGCCTACGAGGGTTACGTGATCCGCCGGGAGGACGGCACCTACATCGTCGGCCTGGAGATCGCCGACCGCTACCGCGAACTGGTCACCGCGTTCCGTGGGCCGGTCGCCGTCGGTGAGTCGCTGCGGCGGGTAGCCGTCGACACCGGGTGGAGCCACTACCTGGGCCGGTTCGTCGGCGGCCAGGTGGCGGTCACCGCCGTCGCCGAAGGGGTCCGCTCGCCGTACCTGGAGGACATGGTCCCCGGTTTCGACGAGGGCGCGCACGCCACCGCCCTGGGCAAGGCGCTGCTGGCCACCCTCACCTCCGAGCAGCGCCTGCGCTACCTGCGCGACTACGGCATGCGGCCGTTCACCACCGCCACCCTCACCAGCCCCGAGGCGTTCGAGGCGGACCTGGCCGCCGGTGACCGGCGGGGGATGCAACTGGAGCTGGGCCAGTTCCGGCAGGGGGTGGCCTGCGCCGCCGTGCTGGTCACCCCGGACAAGGACCTGGAACGTCGGGTGGTGCTGGCCTGCGCGTTGCCGGCCAGCGAGATGATGACCTCCGCCCGGGTGGTCCGGGCCAAGCTGCTCACCGCCGCCCGCGCCGTCGCCGACGGCATCGCCGCGGACGCCTGACCCACCACGGGCGAGGCCCTGCTCCGGCCGCCGCCCCGGTGACTTCTCCTGCCGGAACCGGCGAGATCCCTCTCTGGTCCGGCGCAGGGCAGGACCCTTCCGGACCCGCCAAGGCGAAAGGCCCCCTCCCGGACCGAAGCGGAAGGGGGCCTTCGCGGCCGGCCCGGCGGAGGGCCGGCCCGGGGTGGGTGCGTCAGCTGCCGATCGGGCCGCCGTCGAGCCGCCAGGTGACCACCACGCCCGGCTTGGCGTAGTCGCCGTCCGGCCAGGTCGACGCCGGCTTCTCCACCGACGCACCGGTGATCTCGCCGGGGTGCTGCACCGCCACGAAGACCGACCGGTTGTCGCCGGTGATGAACGGCCCACAGGTCTCCGCGCCCAGCGGAACGGTGAGGAACTGCTTCAGGTGCCCCCGCTCGGGCCCCTCGACGGCGGTGGCGAAGAGGCCGTCGTTGCTGCCCAGCGCGTTGCCGTCGGTGGAGATCCAGAGGTTGCCGGTGGCGTCGAAGGCGACGTTGTCCGGGCAGGAGATCGGGGAGACCTTGGTCTTGTCGTACCCGGCGAAGTAGGTCGACGGGTCGGTCGGGTCACCGGCGACGATCGGCAGCGACCAGGCGAAGGACTCCGCCGTGTTGTCGCCCCGGTCCTCGACCAGCTCCAGGACCTGCCCGTGCTTGTTGAGGTTACGCGGGTTGATCTCGTCGGCGGCCGGCTTGCCGGCCTTGCCCCGGTCGGAGTTGTTGGTCAGCGCCACGTACACCTTGCCGGTGAGCAGGCTCGGCTCGACGTCCTCCGGCCGGTCCATCTTGGTCGCGCCGACCTTGTCCCCGGCGAGCCGGGTGAAGGTGAGCACGTCCGCGGCGGTCATCCCGTCGACGTACGAGCGGTTGCCACTGACCAACCTGATCCACCGACCGGTGCCGTTGAACGCGCCGTCGGCGGGCAGCTTGCCCGAGCCGTCGATCTCGGCGGCGCTGGTCTGGCTGAACTGCGCCACGTAGAGGGTGCCCGACTCCAGCAGGGTCAGGTTGTTCTTGCGGGCCACCCAGGAGTCGCCCGGCATGAACTTCTTGTCGGAGACGAACTTGTAGAGGTAGTCGAACCGCTCGTCGTCACCCATGTACGCGACCACCCGTTTGTCGCGGGCCACGATCACGTTGGCGCCCTCGTGCTTGAACCGGCCCAGCGCGGTGTGCTTGCGCGGGCGGCTCTCCGGGTCGAACGGGTCGATCTCCACGATCCACCCGAACCGGTGCGCCTCGTGGGGGTGCTTCGCCAGGTCGAACCGCTCGTCGGCCCGCTCCCACTTACGGCTGCCGCTCGGGTAGCGGGCGGTGGTGCTGATGCCGTACCGGTCGAACCTCGGCTTCAGCTCGGCGGGCGCGGCGTCGGCGCCGACGAAGTACTGGTTGAAGTTCTCCTCGCCGGAGAGCACCGTCCCCCAGGGGGTGACCCCGCCCGCGCAGTTGTTCAGGGTGCCGACCACCGTGCGGCCCTTCGGGTCGGCGGCGGTCCGCAGCCAGGCCGAACCGGCGGCCGGACCGGTCAGCTCGAACTTCGTGGCCAGCGCGGTGACCCGCCGGTTGTACGGCCGCCGGCCCTGACCCACTGGCCGCCACTGCCCGCTGCCGTCCACCCGCTCCAGCTCCACCACGGACATGCCGTGCGCGGCCATCGCGGTGCGCAGCTGCTCGACGGTGAGGTTGTCCAGGCCGGTGAAGCCGGGGAACATCAGGTCCTCGTTGGTGTACTCGTGGTTGACCACGAGCAGCGCCCGCTTGCCCCGCCGGTCCAGCGGCAGCACCCCGACGAAGTCGTTGTTGTAGCCGAACTGCTTGGCCTGGGCGGCGGCGGTCTGCCCGTGCAGGTCGAACCGGGGCGCACCGGGCAGCACCGGGTCGCCCCAGCGGATGACCACGCTGTGGTCGTACCCGTTGGGGACGACCAGGGTGTCGAGCTGGTTCGGCGGGATCGGCTTGAAGGTCAGCGCCCCGCTGCCGACGCCGCGCTGCGGCGCGGTCGGGTCGCTGACCTCGGGCACCACCGGGGTGGCCCGCGCGGCACCGGCGGGAGCCGCTCCGGCCAGCGCGCCGCCGAAGCCGAGCACCAGGGCGCCCACCGCGCCCGCCCGGACCACGCCCCGCCGGGAGACCTCGCCCTCGACCAGGTCGCCGAAGTAGGTGTTGCCGGAGGTGTTGGGTACCGGATGGTCGCAGGCGTTGCCGCAGCGGTACAGACAGGTCATCGCGTCGCGGCTGCCGTGCCGGGTGGCACCGAGCAGCGGGAGCAGCCGGGGACGGTCGCTCATGGGTTGGAGCCTCCTGGAAGCAGGTCGGTGGCACGCCGTTGTCACCTGCTCGACGTGCGTACCGGGCGGACGCTGCCAGGACGGGGTGAGCGGGCACCGGACTCGGTGTGAACCGGATGTGAACAGCAGTGGCCGGTGAACCGATCAGCGTCACGAACCGTAATAACGGGCGGACACGTTCGCCGGACTCGTCGCGGGAAGCGGAGGGACCACCATCAGCGACCACGACGCCCAACTGCTGCGCGCCCTGCACGACGAGCACGGCGAGGCGCTCTACACGCATGCGCTGCGGCTGGTCAACGGGGACCGGACCCGGGCCGAGGACCTGGTGCAGGAGACCCTGCTGCGGGCCTGGCGGCATCCCGAGTCACTGGACCCGCGCCGCGGCTCGGTCCGGGCCTGGCTCTTCACCACCGCCCGCAACCTGGCCATCGACGCGTGGCGACGACGGTCGACCCGGGTCGGCGAGGTGTACACCGACGACCTGCCCGAGCCGTCGGAGACGGTCGACGAGGCGGAGCGCGCGGTGGAGGCCTGGACCGTCGCGGAGGCGCTGAGCCGGCTCAGCCCCACCCACCGGGAGGTGCTGGTCGAGTGCTTCTACCAGGGCCGTTCGGTGGCCGAGGCGGCAGCCCGGCTGGGGGTGCCACCGGGGACGGTCAAGTCCCGCACCCACTACGCTCTGCGTTCACTACGGTTGGCCCTGGCCGAGATGGGGGTGACCGGATGACCCGCTGCGAGTTCGCGCACGACGACGGCGCGTACGTGCTGGGGGCGCTCGCTCCCGCCGACCGGGCGGCCTACGAACGGCACCTCGGCGGCTGCGCGGCCTGCCGGGAGGCGGTGGCCGAGATCGCCGTGCTGCCGGGCCTGCTCGGTCGGCTCGACCCGACCACGCTGGAGGAGTTCCTCCCACCACCGCCGGAGATCAGCCGGGTGCCCGACCTGATCGCCGTCGCCCGGGAGCGGCGTCGCCGCGAGCGGACCCGCCACCGCCGCCGGTACGCCGTGACCGCGCTGGTCGCCGCCGCCTTCGCCCTGGTGCTCGGCTTCGGTGGGGCCTCCGCCCTGCGCCCGCCGGCCACGCCCACGCCGACCACCCAGGCGGTACGGATGGTCGCCATGGCGCCGGTCGCCGCGAAGACCCCGGCGGTGCACGCGGAGATCGGCCTGCGGGGCACCAAGTGGGGCACCGAGGTCACCATGCACTGCGGGTACGACGCGACGGCCGACTACGGCAAGGCGTACACGTTCCGGCTGCTGGCGCGCGGCCCGGACGACGCGACGGAGCAGATCGCCTCGTGGCTGGCCGCGCCCGGCGACGACGTGAACCTGCACGGTGCGACCCGCTTCACCGACGCCGAACTGGTCCGCTTCGAACTGCTGCGTTCCGACGGCACGATGGTGCTCAGCTACGACGTCCGCTGACGTCCCGGACCCGGTGGGTGCGGTGCCGCCGGACGTCGACGACGGGTGCCCGACCGGCCCCCGGAACGAGCGGACGGACCGGGCTCAGTGGTTGGTGACGGTCAGCGGGGCGGTGGCGCGGGCGACGGCCCGGGTCCGCCGGCCGTGCCGCAGCGCGTCCAGGGTGAAGATCAACAGAGCGGCCCAGACCAGGGCGAAGCCGGCCAGCCGGGCCGGCGGCATCGGTTCGTGGAAGATCAGCACGCCGCAGCCCAGCTGGAGGATCGGGGCCACGTACTGGAGCATGCCCAGCGCGGTCAGCGGCAGCCGGTTGGCCGCGCCCGCGAAGAGCAGTAGCGGGACGGCGGTCGCCACGCCCGCCGCCACCAGCAGCGCGGTGTGCCCGGCCGAGACGTGGCCGAACGCCAACCCGCCCCGGGCCGCCAGCCAGCCCAGGTAGGCCAGGGCGGGCAGCGCGAGCACCGCCGACTCGACGAACAACCCCTCCGCCGCCGGCAGCCCGAGCCGCTTCTTGGCCAGCCCGTAGCCGGCGAAGCTGACCGCCAGGACCAACGCCAGGTAGGGCGGCCGACCGTAGTCGACGGTGAGCACCGCGACCGCCGCCGCGCCCACCCCGAGCGCCGTCCACTGCGCCGGGCGCAGCCGCTCCCGCAGCACGAACACCCCGAGCAGCACCGACACCAGCGGGTTGATGAAGTAGCCGAGCGCCGTCTCCACCACCCGGTCGGAGTTCACCCCGTAGATGTAGCTGCCCCAGTTCACCGCGATCAACGCCGCCGCCACCCCGATCCCGGCCAGGGTCCGGGGACGACGGGCGAGCGACCGCAGGAAACCGACGTTGCGCAGCGCGGCGAGCAGCAGCGCGACGAAGAGCACCGACCAGATGATCCGGTGGGCGAGGATCTCCACCGGCCCCGCCGGGCGGAGCAGCTTCAGGTAGATCGGGAAGAAACCCCAGATCAGGTACGAACCGAAGCCGTAGAGATAGCCGAGCCGCAGCGGAGTCACGACCCCACCGTAAGGGGTGTGACCGGCTCAGACTCCTTTCCGGTGAGCGGGCTCACCGTTCGCTCACCCCCTCCATCCACCGCTGCGGCGGGACCGGGGTGAAGCCCAGTTTCGGGTACACCCCGTGGGCGTCGAGGGTCGCCAGCCCGATCCGGCGTACGCCGAACGAGGCGAGGTGGTCCCGGACCGCCTCCCGGTCCCGGCCGAGTGCCCGGTAGGCGTCGGTGGAGAGCCAGTGGTGCACCCGGTCCCGGTCGATCCGCCCCGGGTCGGTGCTGAGCTGGTGGCCGTCGGGGTGGGTCAGCGTGAACACGCCGTCACGCCAGCCCTGCCCCGGGCCGGTGCCGCCGGCCAATTCCCACCCGGCGGCCGCGCCCCGGCTCCCGACGACCACCGCCTCCGGCGGTCGGGTCAGTCGCGGTCGAGGATGGCGCCGAGAATCCAGGTCACGATGCCGACGAGGAGCGCGCCGAGGACCGCCTCCGGCCAGAACCCGTCCACGTGGAACGGCAGGTCCGCCTGGTCGGCGATCCAGCTGGTGAGCAGGAACAGCAGGCCGTTGACGACCAGGGCGATCAGCCCGAGGGTGAGCAGGTAGAACCCGCAGCCGACGGTCTTGATGATCGGCTGGAGCACCGCGTTGACCACGCCGAAGATCACCGACACCAGTACCAGGGTGACGATCGCCTCGCCGGCCGAGTCGGTGTCGAGCGTGATGCCCGGGATGAGCAGTGTCGCCAGCCAGAAGGCCACCGCCGTGGAACCCAGGCGGATCAGGAGACCCTTCAGAAGATCCATGCCGGGATCGTGCCATGCGCGATCCACCCGGGGGAACCGTCGTGGCCTCCCGGACCTGGGTCCAGCCCCCGCCCGGCCGCCCTCGGTGGGTGGTTGCCCGCCCGGCCGCCCCCGGTGGTCGTGGCCCGGTCAGCGCCGTCCGGCCGCCCCCGGCGGTGGTAGCCCGGTCAGCGCCGTCCGGGCCGGCCGACCAGCCGCGACTCGATCGGGGTCGGCGAGAGCAGCGCCCAGCGCAGCGCCCGCCGGTTGACCACCGCCACCATGTCGTCCCGGATCCGGGTCAGCCACTCCGCCGAACCGCCCAGCCCCAGCGCCGTGCCCGCCAGGGCGGCCTCCGCCGGGTCGAGCGGTTGCAGCACCGCCAGGTCGGCCCGGCCCAGCGTGTCCAGGTCGGCCGGGGTCAGCGCGTCCCGGACCACCAGGGTGGACACCCAACCCACCCCGGGAGCCGGCTCACCCACCGGGGTGCCGGCGTCGATCACCACCAGCAGCGGTCGCAGCGGTGCCCCGCCCGCACCGACCGCCCGGCCGGTCGGCACCACCACGACCCCGCCCTGGTGACCGCCGACCCCCCGGACGAACGGCTCCCAGGCCCGCGGTCGACCGGTCTGCACGACCACCCCCGCCCCCAACGCCACGGCCCGCAGCACCAGCAGCTGTGCCGCCGCCAGCCCGCCGACCAGCACCAGCCGGGTGCCCTCGGCGCGGAACAGCCGGACCGTCACCGCGCCACCGTGCCGGTCGCCCCCCACCACCAGCCCGGCCCGGTGCAGGGTCAGCTCCGGTGGCTCGACCCCCGGCGCGGTCACCTCCGCCACCGCGGGTACCGCCAGCGGCAGGGTGGCGGTCAGGCCGGGCAGCTGCGCGCCGTCGAGCCGGCGCAGCTCACCCCCGGCGTCGGCGGCGAGCCGGCACAACCCTTCGGCGGCGTGCTCCAGCGCGGCCGGCGTCGCGGCGGCCAGCCGTACCGTCAGCTCGGCCGGCGTCGGCGCGGTGTCGTCGCCGGCGTGCGGGCCGACGCAGAGCGACACCGTGGTGGCGGTCGCCGGCAGGGCCAGCAGCCGGGCCACCAGGAGACGACCCGGATCGACCCGGGCGTCGGGCCAGCGGTCCAACCGGAAGGTCGCCTGGCAGAGCTCACCGACGTGCAGCACCGACCAGGTCTCCCGGACCGGGAGCCCGGCGTCGCGGTGGGCGAGTTCGCCCAGCACCCGCAGGACGGCGTGCTCGCCGAGCGGCCGGGCCGGTAGTGGCCCGACCCGACGGACGATCCGCCGGACCGTGCCGGCGAGCGCCCGCCGCAGGTCGGCGTCGGCCCAGCCGGGTACCCGCAGCACCCGGACCGCGAGCAGGGCCCGTTCCTGTCCCGGGAGCCGCCCCTCGGTCAACTGCCGGTACGACGTGCCGGCCGGACCGCCGGCCACCGCCGCGGCCGGTGCGGGTACCGCGCACAGCAGCAACTGCACCCGTACGGGTGGCTGCCCCGCCCCGGCGGGCGGCAGCAGCGTGCCGGGTGCGGGGAGCGGCTGGGACCGGTCGCCGAGCAGGTCACCCGGGTCGCCGAGGTCGAGCAGGACGGTCAGCCCGGCGGGGTCGTCGACCATCCCGGCCGGACCTGCGGCCAGCTCCACCGACCCCAGCGCGGCGTCCGGGACCAGCAGGTCCAGCAGGGCCGCCGGGGAGGCGTCGGCGGGCAGCCCGCGCCGTCGGCTGACGTACCCGGCGACGGTGCCCCACCAGTCGAAGAGCCAGCGCCCGCGCCAGCGCCCCCAGCCGAGGCCGACCAGCACCACCGCACCGAGGGCGGCGAGCACGGCCGGCGTGGCCCCGCGACCGTACGCGGCCACCGGCAACGCCAGGGCGACCTGCGCGGCGACCACCTGGCCGGGGCGTACGGCAGCGCCCGGACGGGGCGGACGCCGGTGTGCCCGCGGCGGCGGCTGACGCCGGGCCGGACGATCGGTCGTGCTCGCCGACACCGCATCTCCTCCGTCGCGTCGTCGCCCGGCCCCGGATCGGACCGGAAAGCTACGACAGCGTGACCCATGGTAAGGGGCGGCGCGGTCCGACGGGGACCGAGTCGGCCGGCCGGACGTGGTTGTCCACAGGGGGCGGTGACGGGGTAGCACAACCGCGATCGGACGACTACCGTCAGCGACGAGTTCCGCCGACCAGCTGCGTCCAGGCCCGACGCCGACGCACGACGACCGTCCGGGGTGGACGGCGTGACGGTCGGCGTCTACCGGGGAGACGAGGTGACGTCCGGGTGTCCCAGACCCAGGCAGAAGCCGCGGTGATGCAGCACACCGCCGCGAAGTTCGAGCAGGTGGACCAGTCCCTACAGGCCATGCTGACCGGCCTGATGGCCGAGCTGGCGGTGTTGCAGCAGGCCTGGCGGGGTGCCGGTGGGCGCTCGTTCGAGCAGGTCAAGCAGCAGTGGGGAAGGGACCAGGCTGCCCTGCAACGGGCCCTGCGGGAGACCGCCACGGCCATCCGCACCGCCGGCCGGCAGTACGACGTCTCGGACACCGAGGCCGCCGGCCGGGTCGCCGGCACCGACCGCGGCATCCGACTGCCGCTCTGACCAGATCCGGAAGGAGCATCCGATGGACCACGGTGTGCTGGTCGTCAACTTCGCCGCGCTGCACCAGGCCGGCGCGGACATCCAGAAGGCGTTGAACACCCTCGACTCGCAGCTCGGCCAGCTCGAACGGGACGCCGCGCCGCTGGTCGCCGGCTGGGACGGCGAGGCCCGGCAGGCGTACGAGCAGCGGCAGGCCCGGTGGCGCTCGGCGTCGCAGGACCTCCAGGCCATGCTGCGCGACATCAAGATCGCGGTGGACGACTCCGCCGCCGACTATCTCGACACCGAGAAGCGGAACGTCGGCCTGTTCCAGTGACCACGTCGGCTGCGCCGGTGCCACCGGCCGGCGACGCCTGACGATCCGCCGTCGGGCGTCGCCGTCAGGTGGACCGGGCGGGGTGCCAGCGGCGGCGGGTGCCCCGGGGAAGCACCACGGCCAGCAGGACGGCCGCCCCCACCAGCCCGCCGACGACCGTGGCGACCAGCAGTGCCCGGTCCCGGGCCGCCGCCCGGCGGTTCCGCCGGGCCGGTAGCGCCGGGTCGGCCCGCTCCGCCGGCAGGGCCATCTCCGGCCGGGTGGTCGGCAGCGGGCCGGTGCCGGTCTCCACCACCGCCCGGTACGGGTTGAGCACCCCGGCTCCGTAGCCGTCCCGCGGCCCACCGGGTGCCGGGTCGGTGGTGCCCACGATCCGGCGGGTCACCTCCGGGGCGCTCAGGTCCGGCCGGTACGCGCGCAGCAACGCCGCGGTACCCGCCACGAACGGGACGGCGTAGCTGGTTCCCTCGGCCCGCTGGTGGCCCTGCCCCGGCGCGGCCATCAGCACGTCGCTGCCCGGAGCGACCAGGTCGACGTACGGCCCGGTCTGCGAGAACGTGGCCCGGGTGCCGGTCGGGGTGACCGCCCCCACGCCGAGCACCCCGTCGTAGGCGGCCGGGTAGGGCAGCGGGTCGCCGCTGTCGTGCAGGTTGCCGGCGGCGGCCACCACGATCACGTCCCGCCGGACCGCGTAGTCGATCGCGTCCCGCACGTCCGGGTCGTCGGCGTACAACACGACGGAGAGGTTGAGCACGTCGGCGTCGTGGTCCACCGCCCACCGGACGGCTTCGGCGAAACCGGCGGCGCTGACCGTGCGCCCAGACTCCCGCCCCTCGACGACCTGCTGTTCGCTGACCCGTACCGGCAGGATGCGGACCCCGGGCGCGAGCCCCCGGAAGGCCACCCCGGCATCCTCCCCGGCGGCGATGATGCTGGCCACGCCGGTGCCGTGCCCGGCGCAGTCGCGGGTGCCGTCGCCGCCCGGGTCGAGGAAGTCCGCGCCGTCTAGCACCCGGCCCCGCAGCTGGGGGTGCCGCCGGTCGACGCCCGAGTCGATCACGGCCACGGTGACGCCGGCTCCGGTGGCCAGCGGGGTGAGCCGTTGCGGGGCGTACCGTTGCTGGGGCCACGGCACGGCGGCGACCGGCCGGGCCGGCGCGGGCGACGTGGCGCAGGTCGGGGCGGCGCGGGCCGGGGTGACCGACGACACGGCGACCAGCGGTAGCGCGGTGAGCAGGGCTGCGGCCAGGATCGTCAGCGCCCCTCGACCATCGGGTCGGAACATCGACCGCCTCCGTATCGTGACGACTCGGCCACCGGATGCTATCTCCCGGGCTGGCCGTCGGGTCGGCCGCCGGCAGCGGCCCATTGTGATCTTGTTTTCACCTTGTAGGTTGTACGCGACGCCTGTGGCCTGAACCGGGGAGGAGAGGTGGCCGTGACCGACTGGGAGCCGGCTACCGAGGCCGAGGCGGGAATGCGTGACGCGCTGCGCGTCGGAGACCAGGAACGCTACTTCCGGATCCTCGCCGGGACGGACCTCTTCCTTCCGGTCTCCGGTCAGGCCCTGGCCGGTGCGGCACCGATGGGCTGGGGCACCTGGACCACCGGCGGCCGGACGCACGTGCTGGCCTTCACCTCCACCGCCGCCGTGCACGCCTGTCTCGGTGCCTCCGCCGGGCCGTGCCGCCGCAGCCGCTACGCCGACCTGGCCGTCGAGTGGCCCAATCACGAGTGGTGGCTGGCGGTGAACCCGGGCCTGCCGATCGAGGGCTACCTGCCCGCCTGGTTCGTCTCCCAGCTCTCCCGGGGTGACGTCCGGCTGCCCGGCCGTGCCACCGGTGTGCGGTCCCGACCGGAACACGAGCAGACGTCGGGTCGGAACGGGATCGACGGGGAGCCGACCGCCGACCTGTCGGCCGGTCCCGCCGGCTGGGCACCGTCCCGGCCGGTGCCGCCCGCCGGTGCCGTTCCGCCGGTCGGTGCCGTCCCGCCCGGCGGGGGCGTTCTCCACCCGGCGGGGGGTACCACGTCGACCGGGGAACGGGGTCGTCCGGCCACCCCACCCGCCGCCGGTCCGCTGGACGCCACCGGAGTGCCCGTCGACGCCCGGTCCGCGCGCCCCGCCGACATGCCCGGTCGGCCGACGACGGTCCCGCGTCGCCGGGTGCTGGGTGAGGAGTCCACCGGGCCGGCCAACGGGCGTGCCTCGTTCTTCGAACCGTCCAGCACCCGGGGTGCGTCCCGGTCGCCGCGTGAGAATCCGCTGCGCTCCGGCGAGCGGGCCACCCCACCGGCCCGACCCGGCCTGAGCGGCCAGCCCTTCCCCCGGCGACGCCCGGCACCTGCCGCACCGACCGAGGACGAGACCACCCGGGCGTTCCGGGTCGGTAGCCCGGCCGAGCAGCCGGTCCGGCCCGCCGCCGGCAACGGCACGACGACCGTCGGCCGCCGACCGGACCCGTTGGCAGAGGAGCCGACCAGGGCGTTCCGGGTCGGGCCACCGGCAGCGGAGGCGCTACCCCGTCGGCGGATCCCGGACGGGGCGTCCGGCGCACGCCCGTCCCAGCCGTCGACCGGCCCGGCCGCTGCCCCGGCGGCTCCGACCGGCCCGGCCGCTGCCCCGGCGGCCCCGACCGGCCCGGTGCCGGACGAGGCCGAGGAGTTGGCGCCGTCCGCCGCCGAACCGGTCTCCGCGCCGCCGGCAGCGCGTCGGGGGTTCACGCCCATCGTGATAGAGGGGGTGATCCTGGAGTCACGCGACCTGCCCGTCGTGCCCGCCCCGGCCCCCGCGCCGCCTGTCGTTCCGGGACCGTCGGCCGTTCCCCCACCGCCGGCCACGCCGCCGGTCGCCACCACGCTGCCGCTGGCCACGCGGCCGGTCGCCCCCACGCCGCCGCCCGCTCCGTCGGTCGTCTCCCTGCCGCCGATCGTGGGTGGGCCGGACGCGGGGAGCACGGTCACCCGGAACGGGACCGGTCCGCTCACCCCACCCGCCCGGCCGGTCACCCCCGGACCGGTCTCCCCGGGGGCGTCCGCCCGGCCCAGGCCCGCCCCCGGCGACCTGTGGACCCCGGCCGCCGAGCGGACCCCGGCGAACGGATCGGTGCCGCCCTCCACCGACCTGGCGGCCCCTGCGCCCGCACCCGCGTCCACCGTCGAGGACACGCCGGCCACGGTGCCGGACGCCTGGTCCGCAGCACCGGACGTGGCATCCGTCCCGGCGGGCGGACCGACCCTCCCGGAGGGTGCGCCGGCACCCCCCTCGGCCGGGGTGCGGCCCGACCGCGCCGCACCGCCGGTGGCCGCGTCCGTCAACGCACCGGCTGCCGGCCCCGCCCCGACGGCGACCGGTGCGCCGGGTGCGGCGGCCCCGGGCCAGCCCGTGCCGGCGGCCCCCGCCGGGTCGCCGGAGCCGCTCGCCGCGCCGATGGTCCGCGCCGACCCGGACGACCTGTGGACGCCGGCCGCCGAGCGGGCCGGACGTGCTGCCGGCCGGATCGGGCCGGCCGCCGACCGGGTCGCGCCGGTCTCCCCGGCGACCGGACCGACCACCGTAACGCCGCCGCAGTCGGGTACGACGTCCGCGCCGCCGCAGTCGGGTACGACGTCCGCGCCGCCGCAGTCGGGTACGACGCCCGCGCCGCCGGTTCCGCCGCCCGCGGGCTCGGAAGGCCCGGCCGCCACCGGTGTCGACGAGCTGTTCCAGCCGGCCAACGAGGTCGAGGAGAACCTGCTGGACGCCGCGGGCACCGGCAGCACCGACGGGTTCCTCTCCACCCTCCTGCTCGCCCGGGTGCTGCTTCCGGTCAATCCCGACTCGGCGTCCGGCAGCCGGCCCGGCGAGCCCGGTTTCGCCTGGCGCACCGTCACGACGGACGGCGAGACGTGCGTGGTGGTCTACACCTCGCCGGAGCGGCTGGCCGAGCACGACGTGCTCCCGGTCCAGACGATCGGGGTCCGGTTCGTCCAGCTGATCCGGCGCTGGCCGGACCCGAGCTGGGCGTTCATCGTCAACCCGGGCACCCCGGTCGGGGCCAAGCTCCCCGGGGAGCAGATCGTCGCGCTGGCCAGTTGGGCGGCGGAGGTCGGGCTCGGCGACGAGGCGGACCTCGAACCGGTGGCCGCCGCCGAGGCCCCGGCCGAGCGCACCCGGTACGCCCCACCGGCCACCGACCCGTCCCGTCCGGTGGTGATGCAGAAGGCCATCGCCCCGAGCCAGCTCGCCTACTACCTCGAACGTGGCTACGACCGGGTCTCCGGCTTCGTGCACCGGGCCGGCGAGCTGGCCCACCTGACCACCCCGGCCGAGTTGTACGACGCCCTGGGGCTGGGCTACCCGGACTCCCCCTTCACCCGGGACGCCGAGGCGGCCTACGTGCTGCGCTGGCCGGCGTACCGGCCGAGCCTCTACCGCATCCCCTACGGCGGGCAGAACGAGGCGGCGATGCGGGCCATGGAGGGCTGGGTGATCGAACGCGCACCGTTCCGCGGCAACGGGTTCGCGCCGGGGGAGAGCAGCGACGTGGTGGCCGAGTTCAAGGTGGACAGTGCCCGGCTGCCGCACGGCGCGCAGCTCTGGCGGATCGGCACGGAGGGCACCGAACGGGTGATCGCCGTGCTGGACACCGACGCGCTGGTCTGGCGACGGACGGACCAGCCGTGATGCGCGACGGTTACGTGGCCCGGTGGCAGGGCAAGGAATACCAGGTCAGCCCGGACGGCGACCACGTGCGGATCTACCAGCCGGAGCCCGCCGACGGCTTCGAGGAGGTACGCCCCGGCCGGTACGTGCGGGTGGTGCCGGCCGGTGAGGTCGAGGGGCTGGCGTACGTGCGGACCACCTGCACCTGGCAGGGGCAGCCGTTCGTGGTGCTCGGCGAGCACGACGGTTGGCTGCGGGTCGAGTACACCGGTGGTCGCTGGCCGGTGGCGCGGGCGATGGGGCTGGAGGTGTTCGACTTCGGTGTCTACCAGGGCTGGGCACCGGCCGCCGAGGTCGTCGACCTGCGGGAGCAGCGGGTCTGACGGCTGTCCGCCGGTCGGCAGGGTCAGGACTTGGTCCAGCGCAGGATCTCACCGAGCACCAGCTCGCCGGCCTCCACGTGGGGGAAGTGCCCCACGCCGTCGAGCAGCCGCCACTCGTAGGGGGCGCTGACGTACCGGCCGGAGCCCTGCGCGGTGCGGGGCAGCGAGGCGACGTCGACCGCCCCGTGCAGTTGCAGGGTGGGTGTGACCAGTGGCCGCTGCATCAACCGGACGAACCGGTACCCGTGCAGCCGCAGCACCGAGCGGAAGGCCCACCGGTAGCCTTCCAGGGCGCAGAAGGCGGCCTGCGGGATCAGCATCGCCTCCCGGCAGCGCTGCGCGTAGTCGGCGAAGTCGGGGCCGGTGACCCACTGCGGGCCGCCCCAGCGGCGCAGCATCTCCCCGACCTCGGCGGCGTCGTTGCGGGTGAGCACGTGTTCGTACCGGGGGAGCTGGAACTTCAGCGCCGGGGTGGAGGCGGCGAACTGGCCACGCGGGTCGGCGAAGATCGCCGCCCGCAGCCGCAGCGGGTGGGGGGCGCCGAGCACCACCAGCCGGCGGACCAGGGTGGGGTGGAACGAGGCGGCCGTCCAGCCGATGAGCCCGCCCGAGCCGGCGCCGACGATGGTGGCGGAGCGTTCGCCGAGACCGCGGATCAGGCCGGCGACGTCGGCGGCGAGGGTGTAGCCGTCGTATCCCCGGGGTGGTTTGTCGCTGGCGCCGTAGCCGCGCAGGTCCACCGCGACGGCCCGGAACCCGGCGTCGGCGACGGCCGGCAGCATCGCGTGCCAGGCCCACCAGTGTTCGGGGAAGCCGTGCAGGAAGAGCACCATCGGGCCGGTGCCCGCCTCGACGACGTGGAACCGGCTGCCGTTCGCGCCGACGAACCGGTGTGTCCACGGTCCTTCGGTGAGGACGCGGGACTCGTCGACGGCTCCGCCGCGCTGCTCGGTCATGGGGCACAGCCTAGGACCTCCGCGCCGGTCGATGGCCTGGCCGACCACGCCGGTGGCGGCGGAGCGGTGGGGCCGGGTCGACCGGGGGCGGTCCGGGACCGTCGGCGCACGGCTGGCCGGGGGCGGTCCGGGGCCGTCGGCGGATGGCTGACCGGGGTCAGCGGACCGCGGTGATCTCGATGATGCCGGCCGGTGTGCCGGGGCCGCAGGTGGCCCTCGGATCGGCCGGTCCGACGGTGACCCGGACGGTGGTGCCGGTGGGGAAGGTGCCCATGCCGGGGCCGTGCAGCGCGTACTCCCGGCCGTCGTCGGTGACCAGGCCGTAGCACGGGCCGTCGCCGCCCCGGGTGATCCGGCCGGCGATCCGGTCCGGTCTGCGCCGGTCGGTGGGGTGTCGTGGGGGCGTGGTCGGGCGGCGCGGGGCGGGCGGCACGGTGGCGGAGAGCGGGACGGGCCGGCCGGCGGTCGCCGCCGGTGTCCCTTCCGGACCGCCGGCCGGTGGTCGGGTGCTCGGGGACGGGCCGGCGGGTGGGGTGGTCGGGGTCCGGTCGTCGCTCATGGTGCCTCCGGAAAGGGCCGATGCCCCGGGCAGGAGACCTGCCCGGGGCATCGGGTGTGACGGGTGGTGCGCTGATCAGCGGATCAGGAGAAGCGAACCTTCACCGAGGTGCCGTTCTGCTCCACCACGCGGATCTTGGTGCCGGTGGCCGGGAGCTTGACGCCGTGGTTCGGCAGCTCCGGGTACCAGTACTGCTTGGTGTCGTCGAACAGCGGCTGCGCGGCCTGGCCACGGACGTACTGCGGCACGCTGTTGATGTGCAGCGTGAACGAGTCCGCCTTCTTCAGGCTGAAGGTCGCGTCGTACACCTGGACGCGGGCCCGCCACGGGGCACCGGTCAGGTTGTACAGCGGCTCCGGGTGCGCGTCGATGATCATGTTCCGACCCTCGCCCGGGTGGTCGAAGGTGTCGTTGTCGGCCCACCGGAGGTTCCAGTAGGAGATCAGCAGACCCTCCTGGTACGCGTAGTGGTCCACGTAGTCCGGGCGGGTGTTCGCGTAACCGAAGTAGTACGGGCCGGTCTTGAGGTACTGGTCGTACGACACGTAGGACCGGTTGCCGGCGATGTAGTAGTTGTCGAACTTACGGATGTAGGTCTCGGCCACGATGCTGAACCCGTTCAGGGTCCAACCGGTGGCACCGGCCTCCGCACCGTCGCTGAGCACGGTCTGCCCGTCGGCGGTGATGGTGATCGCGTCACCGTAGAAGCCACCCTCGGAGACACCGCCGTCGGTCTGGTAGCGCAGCCGGAACTGCACCACCTTGCCGGCCGCCGCGTTCATCGGGATGTTGACGTCGACCCACTGGCCGCCGCTGGTGCCGTCCAGGGCGAAGCGCCCGGGGGAGATCTCCTTGAGGGCCTTGCCGTTGGCGGTACCCGGCAGGGTGGACCAGGTCTGGCCGCCGTCGGTGCTGGCCTCGAAGAAGAGGTAGTCGTAGTCCGCCTCGATCGAGTAACGACCCTTCATGGTGAGCGCGGCGCTGGTCTTCCCGGTGAGGTCGATCGTCCGCGTCATCGTGGTGTTCAGGTCGTCGTCGTTGCCGGAGAAGAACTGCTTCGTCCCCTCGAACGGCTTGCCGTTCTGGAAGGTGTACTCCCGCTGGGGCAGCACCACCACGGCACCCTGCGCCTTGTCGGAGTTGTACTCCTGCGGGCCCAGGTTGAGGGTCTTCTGCTGGCCGGCCACCACGACCTCGTAGTCGAGCCAGCCGAGCTGGAGCTTGTTCCACGCGCCGAGGTCGCCGCCCCGGTCGCCGATGCCCTGGTCGTTCTTGGCACCGAGCCGGCTCTGGGCCATCAGGGTCCAGTGCTCGTTGTTGTTGTCACCGCTGTTGATGACGTTGTAGTCGTCCGGCAGACCGAGGTCGTGACCGTACTCGTGGTAGAAGACGCTCCGGCCACCGTTCTCCGGCTGGATGGTGTAGTCGCCGATCCAGACGCCGGTGTTGCCGATCTGGGTGCCGCCGCCGGGGAAGGTCGACGGGCCCGTGCTGCCCTGGTCCGAGGCGAAGGCGTACCACCGGTGGCTCCAGATGGCGTCCTCACCCTGGATCGGGTCGCCGTCGGCCTGGTCGCCGCCGGAGTGGACGATCTGGAAGTGGTCGATGTAGCCGTCCGGCTCGTTGAAGTTGCCGTCGCCGTCGTAGTCGTACCGGTCCCACTCGTCCATCGACTTGACGTCGGCGGCGATCTGGGCGTCGGTGCGGCCGGCCGCCTTCTGGTCGGCGACCCACTGGTTGGCGGCGTCCCGGACGAGCGCCCAGGTGTTGTTGCAGACGTTCGAGGCGCAGGGGTAGCCGTTGGAGCGGCCGTACCGGGCCTCGTTGTACTTCACCTTGACCCAGTCGGTGACCTCGCCCTCGACGCTGTAGCGACCCGAGGACTGGGCCTCGTAGTACTGCTTCAGCGACTCGTCACCCTGACCGGTGCCGAAGTAGATCTTCCGGTAGTAGTCGGCGTTGTAGTCCGGCTGCCAGACGGTGGAGTTGTCCACCGCCCGGTTGGGCGCCGGGATCTCGTTGTGCAGCGGTCCGTCGAACCGGGTCGGGCCGGGAACGGACGGAGCCGTGTCCTGGTCCGGGTAGCTCGGGTGCCGCTCGTTGCCGAACTCCGCGAGGATGACGAAGATCTTGTCCGTCTTCTCCCGGCCCAGTTCGACGTACTGGTCCTGCGTCTGGGCGACGCCCGAGGTCGTCGTCCGGGCGTTCCGCCCCGCAGCCTGGGTCTTGCCGACCTTGACGACCGTGCTTCCGTTGATCTTCTGCGCCTTGGTCTTGCCCGAGATGACCTCGCTGAGGCCCTCCTGGCGCAGTGCCCGCCGCTTGGTTTCGAGCGGGTTGGGCAGATCGTGGTCCGCGTTGGCGGGCTCCGCGATCGACGGGGCGGCCGTCGGGAGCTTCGGCGTCGGCGCGGCGCTGGCGGACGTACCCGTCACCAGACCTGTCGCCGTCAGCGAGAGCCCGAGCAGACCCACTGCGACTTTGCGCACGTGGTACCTCCGGTGTGAGGGAACCGGCCCAACGGGGGTACGGGCCGGCATGGGACGTCCCACTAGTGGGACCCATGGTGAACATAGACACTGCCGGGACGGGTGGGAAGATGTCCGCGTCGATTTGTTGCAAGATTTTGATGGGAACGCTTTTCACCGTCACACACCGGGTGTTCACCAACGGTCATGAGCAGCGCGGACGCCCCACCCGGGAATCGTAGTGATGTATTTCGATTGGATTGCCGCGATGTGTGAAACAGCGGGCCGGTAGCTTCTCCGCCACCGGCCCACTGTTCACCGATCTGTCAGTCGATGACCTTTACCACCGCATCGCCGGGAGTGGCCGACACGGTACTCAGTTCTTCGCCGGGACGATCTGGACGACCGCGTACGAGTTGTCCGGCGCGGCCGACAGGATCTTGATCGAGACCCCGTGCCGGACCCCGGCGTCGGACGGGTTGCCGGTGCCGAGCACGATCGCCCCGCCGCCCAGCGTCACACCGTAGAACTCGGTGGCCGGCGTGCCGTCCGGGTTCACCACCCGGGTGGTGTACGGCTTGTTCCGCCGCGACGGGACGACCACCGAGGCGTCGTTGTCCCGCGCGTACGGGGAGCCGTCGCGCATCTCGATGCCCGGGTACCAGCCCTTGGCGTCGGTGAACGTGGACATCGGGCGCTGCCCGGCGAACTTGGTGCAGTATGCGCTGTAGGGCTCGTCCGCCGCCTCCAGGCACTCGGTGAACGGGTACGTCCTGTTCAGCGAGAACGCCGCGTTGGACGACTGCGGCCGGCTCGGCAGGTTGTCCAGCACCGACGGGTCCTTCGCCGCCGCCTCACCGGTCCGCCGCAGCGGGTCGTAGTGCGAGTCGACGATCAGCAGCCCGCCCTTGGCCCCGTAGCTGGGCAGCGCGGTCATCTGCCCGGTGACGTGGTTGACGTCGCCCAGCATGGTGTCCCGGTACCAGACCAGCATGCCCGGCGCGTTGTACGAGATCCGGTCGACCTTCCACGCCTCGTGCGAGTAGATGGTGTCGTAGGCGTACTTCAGGCCCCTGTCGAAGCCGTCGAAGTTGCGCCACTCGGCCAGGTAGTACTGCGCCTTGACCTGGGTGCCCGGGTCGATGTGCCAGCCCGCGCCGGTGGTGTCGGTGAAGGTGCCGACGGTCGGCGTCCAGCCGTTCGCGCCGCCCTCCACGTCGTCGCTGAAGGTGGTGGCCCCGCCGCCGGTGACCGAGAGGTCGTCGGCGAACCAGCCCCGCTCCTGGAACGCCTCGTCGGTGGCGTACCGCAGCCGCACCTGCACGGTCGTCCCGGCGTACGCCGACAGGTCGATCCAGTCGTGCCGCCAGCCGTCGGTGGCGCCGGTCAGGCCGTACTTCTTGTTGCCGAAGTCGACCATACGGCCGTTCGGGTCGGCGTAACCGTCGTTCGTGGAGACCAGCGCGCCCGCCGCGTCGTACACCTTCTGCTCGGCCCAGGTGGCCCCGCCGTCGGTGGAGACCTCGACGAAGCCGTAGTCCCAGTCCTCCTCGATGACGTAGTTGTTCCACATCCAGAACTTCGCGTCGGTGGCGTTCGGGACGGCGACCTGCCGGGTGAGCCGGACGTCCGCCCAGGCCTGGTCGGCGCCGCTGTACCACATCCCGGTGCCGCTGTGCGGCTCGGCGAGGGTGACCACCTTGTCCGGCAGGTCGATCTTGATGCCGTCCTGGGTGCCCACCGGGGTACGCGAGCTCTGCCCGAGCGGTGCCGTCCGGGTCCGGGTGCCGGGGGCGAGGGTCAGCGGGTCGGCCCAGCCGAGCACCCACTTGTCCCAGATGCCCATGTGCACCGGCAGCGCCTGGAAGATCTCGCCGCTGTGCGAGCCGGACGCCATCAGGTCCCAGAAGTCGACGTCCGAGTCGGCGTTGCCGGAGGTGTCGTAGAGGTCCGGCAGGCCCAGGTCGTGACCGAACTCGTGGGCGAAGACCCCGACCCCGGCGTCCTCCGGCTGCACGATGTAGTTGGACACCTTCAGGTTGGTGCCGGGGATGGTGTAGCCGCCGGCCACCGTGGAGGAGTGCGCCCAGACGGCGTACACGCCCTGGTCGCCGCCGCCGCGGGACTTGCCCTGCCCGGCGTGCACCAGCACCAGGTGGTCGATCACCCCGTCCGGCTCGTTGACGTTGCCGTCACCGTCCCGGTCGCCCTGGTCCTCCATGTCGTAGTCGGCCCACGGGAAGTTCGGGTCGGCCGCGGCCAGCGCGTCGATCGCGTCGGTGGCGAGCCGGCCCGCGCCCTGCGGGTTGTCCGGGTGGCCGTTCATCGCCTGCTCCCGGCCGGCGACCCAGGCCCCGCTGTCGTCCTGGAAGCAGCGCGAGGCCGCGTACCAGCCCTCCGAGTGCGGCACCGTGATCCACGGGCTGGCCTGCCCGTCCACCGTGTACGCGCCCTTGGACATCTCCAGGTACATGTTGTGCATGGTGCGGCCGGACAGGTCGATGCCCTTCCTGCCGTCCGGTCCCTTGAGGTCCTTGCGGACCCGCTCGGTGATGCCCTGCTTGGTGTAGAGCATCTTGTCGTAGTGGGTGGGCGAGAAGTCCGGCACCCACATCGAGTTGTTGTCCTCGTGCGGCAGGGTCGCCGGGTTCGGGATGTTGTTGTGCTTCGGCCCGTTCTGGACGGTGCCGGGCACGCAGGTGCGGTCCTCGAAGACCGTCTTCGGGACCATCACCCCGGTGAAGTCGTCGTCGGCCCGGTCGTTGAACTCGACCAGCAGGGTGAGCAGCTTGGCCGTCTGGGTGCTCTTGGCCTTCTTGAACGCGCGGGGGCTCTGCCCGGTCCGGATCGCCCGCGCCTCGTTGCGGGCCAGTTCCCGGGCGGCCAACGGGTTGCCACCGGCGAACTTCCGGTCGTACGCGCGGGCCTCGTCGGCGGGCGAGGCGAGGATCCCGTCGGCGCCCCGCACCTCCTTGCCCGGGGTGTCCGGCTGCACCTCCGGCTCCGCGTAGTTGAGGTAGTGCTCGTCGGCCCCGATCCGGGTCGGCACCGCCGGGCCGGCGGGCCGGGCCGCGGCGCTGCCGGTCACGGTCAGCGAGGTGGCGACGAGCGCGAGGGTGGGCAGCGCGACGAGGAGGCGTCGGCGCGCCGCGGTGGACGGGAGAATGTTCATGCCACTCCGTTTCTCGGGCATGGGAGAGGGATCGCCGGGGGACGTGCGTCGAATCCGGTCGATGTCGCTGAACCTAGATGAGAAGGGTTCGCGACCGGAAGGGGCGAGCGTCGCCTCTGCCCGTTCAGCCCGAGTGGCCTCGGCCTACCGACCCATCCGTACCCCCGGAAAAAGGTCGGTGGGTGCCGGTCCACGCGGACCGGCACCCACCGACGGGGGTACGCCCGGCGTCAGTCCTCGTCGGACTTGCCGCCGCTGAGCCCGGAGGAGATCAGCTCCATCACCGAGGAGTCCTGGAGCGTGGTCACGTCACCGAGCGACCGGTTCTCCGCCACGTCCCGCAGCAGCCGGCGCATGATCTTGCCGGAGCGGGTCTTCGGCAGCTCCGGCACCAGCATGATCTGCCGGGGCTTGGCGATCGGGCCGAGCGTCTTGGCGACGTGGTTGCGCAGCTCGGTGATGAGCTGCTCGCCCGCCTCGCCCGAGGTGTCGGCGGTGCCGCGCGGGATGGCGAACGCGACGATCGCCTGCCCGGTGGTCGGGTCGGTCGCGCCGACCACCGCCGCCTCGGCCACCGCCGGGTGGGACACCAGCGCCGACTCCACCTCGGTGGTGGAGATGTTGTGCCCGGACACCAGCATCACGTCGTCGACCCGGCCGAGCAGCCAGATGTGCCCGTCGTCGTCCTTCTTGGCCCCGTCCCCGGCGAAGTACATCCCCTCGAACCGGGACCAGTACGTCTCGATGAACCGGTTGTCGTCGCCCCAGATGGTGCGCAGCATCGACGGCCACGGCTCGCGCAGCACCAGGTAACCACCGCCGCCGTTCGGCACCGACCGGCCCTGGTCGTCCACCACGTCGGCGGCGATGCCGGGCAGCGGGGTCATCGCCGAACCCGGCTTGGTCGCGGTGACCCCGGGCAGCGGGGAGATCATGATCGAACCGGTCTCGGTCTGCCACCAGGTGTCCACGATCGGCAGCTCGCCCCGGCCGACGTGCTGGCGGTACCACATCCACGCCTCCGGGTTGATCGGCTCACCGACGCTGCCGAGCAGGCGCAGCGACGACAGGTCGAAGCCCGCCGGGATGTCCTCGCCCCACTTCATCATGGTGCGGATCAGCGTCGGTGCGGTGTAGAGGATGCTGACCTTGTACTTGTCGACGATCTCCCAGAACCGGCCCTTGTGCGGGGTGTCCGGGGTGCCCTCGTACATCACCTGGGTCGCGCCGTTGGCCAGCGGCCCGTACACGATGTAGGAGTGCCCGGTGACCCAGCCGATGTCGGCGGTGCACCAGTAGACGTCGGTCGCAGGCTTGAGGTCGAACACCGCGTGCGCCGTCCACGCCGCCTGGGTCAGGTAGCCGCCGGTGGTGTGCAGGATGCCCTTCGGCCGGGCGGTGGTGCCGCTGGTGTACAGGATGAACAGCGGGTGCTCGGCGTCGAACGGCTGCGCGGTGTGCTCCGCCGGGGCCGTCTCCACCGTCTCGTGCCACCAGTGGTCCTTCGCCGACCAGGCGACCTCCTCGCCGGTGCGCCGGACCACCAGCACGTGCTCGATCGACGGGCAGTTCGCCACCGCCTCGTCCACCGTCGGCTTCAACGCCGACGGCTTGCCCCGGCGGTAGCCGCCGTCGGCGGTGATCACCACCTTGGCGCTGGCGTCCTGGATCCGGTTGCCCAGCGCGTCGGCGGAGAAACCGCCGAAGACCACGCTGTGGGTGGCGCCGATCCGGGCGCAGGCCAGCATCGCCACCGCCGCCTCGGGGACCATCGGCAGGTAGATCGCCACCCGGTCGCCGGCGACCACCCCCAGGTCGGTCAGCGCGTTCGCCGCCTGGCAGGTCAGCCGGTGCAGGTCGGCGTAGGTGAGGGTGCGGGTGTCGCCCGGCTCGCCCTCCCAGTGGATCGCCACCCGGTCGCCCAGGCCGGCCTCCACGTGCCGGTCCAGGCAGTTGTACGCCACGTTGAGCTGGCCGCCGACGAACCACTTGGCGAACGGCGGGTTCGACCAGTCGAGCACCTCGTCCCACGGCCTGGCCCAGGCCAACCGGCCGGCCTGCCGCTCCCAGAAGGCGAGCCGGTCCGCGCCGGCCTCGTCGTACGAGCCGGCGGTGACGTTGGCCTCCGCGGCGAGTGCGGCCGGCGGCGGAAACTGGCGCGTCTCGTTCAGCAGGTTGGCCAAGGCCTCGCTCATGCGGTGACTCCTTCGTCGGGTGACCTGCGTCTCCTACCCGGCCGAGGTTAGTCCGGGCAGCTGGTGCCCGCGACACCCCCGGTGTCGGCCGGCGCGCTCAGCGGCCGTCCCGGCGCGCTCGACGGCCCGACCTGCCCCGACCTGATCAGGATCGGTCGGGACGCCGCGTCGGTGGGTGGCGTCCGCCCGGAGTCACCCGGTCGTTAGCGTGGCGGGGTGACCACCGACCCGCTCGCGCCGCTGCTCGCGCTCGCCGACATCGCCCCCGCTGTCGAGCGCGCCCGCGAGCGGGTCGACCAGGCGATGCGGCACCGCGCGCTGCGCCGCCAGGGTGGCCGGGTCGCGGCCGAGGTGGGCCTGCGCTGCGCGGTGGCCAGCGCCGCCCTGGAGGGGTACGACCACGAGCGCGAGGCGGTCCGCGCCGGCACCGTCACCGAGCCGGTGCTCCAGGGGGCGCTGCGGGTGGCCGGGGCGCTGCCCGGGTTGACCGAGCTGTGGCCGAAGGCCCCCCGGCAGGCGCTGGCCCGGTTGCACGTGCTCGCCGCCCGGGACGTCGTCGCCGAGGCCGAGCTGGGGCGGCCGGTCGCCGATCCGGTGGTTGCGGCCCGGCTCGACGGGTTGGCCGGGCTGGTCGCCGGCGGGACGACGGTCTCCCCGCTGGTCCTCGCCGCCGTGGTGCACGGCGAACTGCTCAACCTGCGACCCTTCGCCGGCCCGTCCGGGGTGGTCGCCCGCGCCGCCGCGCGGCTGGTGCTGATGTCCCGGGGGTTCGACCCGCGCGGCCTGGTCGCCGTCGACGTCGGCCACCGGGAGCGGGAGCCGGAGTACGTCGGCGCGGCCGGGGCCTTCGCCACCGGCACCCCGGACGGGCTGCGCTCCTGGTTGCGGCACTACCTGAGCGCCGTCGAGGTCGGTGCGGACCAGCTCGTCGTCGTCGCCGACGAGATCGTCGCCGCCGGCTGACCGGCCCGGTGCTGGTGCCGTCGGCCGGGCGGCCCGACCCGTCCGGTGGCCGGTCGGTCCCGGTGGCGCACGGTCGGTCCCGCCCCGTGGCCGGGCGGTGCCGGTGGTGTGCGGTCAGTCCCGGCGGGTAGCCCGGTTCACCCGGGAGCGCAGCGCCCGGCGGGCGACCGGTCCGAGGTCGTCGACGATCTCGATGAGCACGGCGAGCTGGTCGAGCGCCGCCGTCGCCTGCCGCGCCGCCGACCGGTCCACCCCGTCGTACAGTTCCAGCCCGACGAACGCGGCGCAGACGGCGCGGGCCAGACCGGGCACGTCCGCGATCTCGGCGAACGGTGAGCCGGCGAGCAGCCGGCGCAGGACCGACTCGATCTCGTCCACCCAGAGCTGGAGCGCGGCGGCGGTGGGCGCGGCGAGCCGCTCGTCGGCCTGCGCCCCGGCCAGCAGCTGGGCCAGGACGGAGACGTTGCCCAGCTCGCGTTCCCGCTCGTGCAGTTCCTGCCCGACGGCGAGCAGTTCCCGCAGCGAGCTGACCTCGGTCAGCCGGGTCGACCAGTGCCCGATCCGGTCGGCGGTGCTGGCCCGGCAGGCTGCCGTGAGCAGGTCGTCGACCGTGCCGAAGTGGTAGAAGACCAGCGCCTGGTTCACCCCGGCGGCGGCGGCGATGGTGCGGGCGGACACGCCGGCGATGCCGTGCGTCCGGATGGCGGCGATGGCGCCGTCCAGGAGACGTTGCTTGGTGCCGGACATCGTCCTCCTCGGGGGCCGGCCGGGTGTGGCGGTGTGATCATCGCATCGGTCACCAGCTGTGCCAGCCAGGCGATCCCGGGCAGCCGCAGGATCCAGCCGACCACGGCCCAGCCGAGATGGAGGTGGACCAGCGTGCGGGCGACGGCGGCCACCCCCCGTTCCGACCGACCGCCGCCGTCGTCGTACTCCGCCCGCCACAGCACCCGGCCGGCCGAGCTGGCGGGCAGGATCCGCAGGCCCACCGGGCGGCGCCGGGCGAGGAAACGCCAGGTCGCGGCGCATGGACCGCAGGCGTCGTCGAGCAGGAGGACCGCCGCCGGTCCCGCGTGGTACGGCCGCCGACGGGGCCACCAGTCCCGCACCTGCCGCCGGTACGCGCGCCATGCCTCGCCGTACCCGTCGGCCAGGTCGTGTTCCTCGTGCGGCCGGGCCACCGCCACGCTGAAGGCGACCGCCACCACCGCGGCCGCCACCAGTGCGGAGCTGCGGGTGAGCGCCGCGGTGAGCAGCACCAGGGCCACCGCGCCGGCCTGCATCGGGTTGGCGAGATAGGCGTACGGCCCGGTGGTGACCAGCCGCACGGGCGGATCCCACGGGTACGGGGTGCCGCCACCGTGGGTGACGAACTCGCGGACCGCGGCGAGCGCCGGGGCGGCCGGCACCAGCGCCACCTGGGCGAGGAGCAGCAGGGTGGGCCGGGGCAGCCCGGTCACCGCCGCCCACGACCCGTCGCCGACCTCGAAGGCCAGGCTGGGGATCAGCCACAGCAGCAGGGCGGTGAAGACCCCGACCTGGAGCAGCGTGCGCGCCACCAGGTGCCGTCGGTCGGCACACCAGCGACCGAGCAGTTGCGCCGGCAGGGCCACCACGAGCAGCCCGACCAGCTCGCCGACCAGCCAGTTCGGGCCGAGGCTGACCAGCGGGTGCAGCGCGGGCATGGCCACCGCGTCGACCCAGAGCAGCAGGCCCAGCGCCACCGGCAGCGGCAGCACCCGGCGGAGCAGCACCGGCAGCGGAGCCCAGAGGGCGGCCCAGCCGATCCACAGGTCGACCGGCATGCCCCGGTAGCTCCCCCGCACCGGGGCGAACGCGTACCAACCGGTACGTCGGGCCACCTCGCCGAGGGCGGCGATGCCGATGCCGGCGGCGAGGAAGGCCAGCAGCGCCGCCGAGCGGCCGGCGCGGCTCCGGTCGACCCGGGCGGCGGCGAGCACGGCCAGCAACGGCACCGCCAGGCTGAGGTAGCGGGCGGCGGTCATCGCAGCGTCATCATGTCCAGCAGGTGTCCCGTCCCCGCGCCGAGCAGCACCTGCTGGATCGGCCCGAAGTACCAGGAGGGGTCGAGTCCCCGGGTGTAGTCCACCCGGATCCGCACCTCGGTGTGCCGCTCGTCGACGGCCCGCCAGCTCAGCTCGGCGTGCCGCCACCTGAACCAGCGGGCGGTGATCGAGCTGTCCTCGACGAACCGGAAGCCGATCCGCCCCGCGTCCGCCGTCTCCACCTCGGCGAGCAGGTGCCCACCGGGGCCGTGCGCGCTGCCGTGGTAGCCGAACATCCACCGGTCACCCGGGTCGAGCCCGTCCCCGCTCACCTGGCCGGGGGTGGGTACGCCGAGCAGCCGCAGCGGCACCGAGCGGACCGGTGTGGGGCGGGGACCGGCGGCGAGCCGGGCGGTCACCTGGTCGGCCGGCAGGGCCACCACCCGTACCACCTCGACGGACTGGTCGGGGGCGAGCCGGGGGGCCAGTCCGCTGCCCTCCAGCCCTGGCAGGAGCAGCAGCGGCACCGCGAGGACGGCGTACGAGCGGGAGGTGTCGCGCAGCGCGCGGATCAGGGCGGTGGTCCCGTGGGAGACCGCGTAGACGAGCGGGGCGGCGAGGATGACGCAGATCGCCCCCTCGTGCAGCGCGACCGCCGACAGCAGCAGGGCGATCGTGGTGACCACGAAGACCCGGCCGTGCGCGGTGCGGCCGGGCAGCAGGGCGAGAGCGGCGGCGAGGGTCGTCGGGAGTGCCACGAAGAGCAGGGCGCTGTCGGCGCGCCCGTCGCGCACGGTGACGACGAAGACCACCAGCCCGAAGGCGGCGATCAGGCCGGCGAGAATCCAGTTCGCGGCGGTCTGGCGGGGCGGTCGGTCCGGCTCGGTCATGCCTGCCTCCTGGTTTTGAGCGGGTGCTCAAAATCGAGCATAGGCGTGTTTGAGCAATCGCTCAATCTCGGGTTGGGTCGGAACCGTGACCTGGTAGGTGACGTGGTTGGCCGGGCCGGCGGGTTGGTCGGGCGACGTGCGTGGGCGGGCCGGTCAGAGTCCCTGCGTGGCGCGGGTGGGTCAGGCGACCTGCGTGGTGCGGGCCGGTCGGTGACCTGGGTGGTGCTGGTGGGTCAGGCGACCTGGGTGGCGCGGGTCCGGCGGTGCCGGCCGTACCAGGCGATGCCGATCGCCACTCCGACCCCGACGCCGAGCGCGGCGGCGGCCACCGGGACCGCCGGGCGCTCCCGCAGCCGCCGGCCCAGCGGGATCGGGTGCCGGAACTCCAGCACCGGCCAGGAGTTCTCCACCGCCAGCCGGCGCAGCGCCCGGTCCGGGTTGACCACGCTCGGGTGACCCACGCACTCCAGCAACGGCCGGTCACTGTACGAGTCGGAGTAGGCGTACGAGTCGGCCAGGTCGTAGCCCCGGGCGGCGGCCAGCTCGTTGACCGCCTCGACCTTGCTCGGGCCGGCCGCGTAGAACTCCACCTCGCCGCTGTACCGGCCGTCCTGGACGCTCATCCGGGTGGCGATCACGTCGGTCACCCCGAGCAGCACGCCGATCGGGCGGACCATCTCCTCACCCGAGGCGGAGACCAGCACGACGTCCCGCCCGGCTGCCTGGTGCTCCTCGATCAGCACGGCGGCCTCGGCGTACACGTAGGGGTTGATCAGCTCGTGGAGCGTCTCCGCGACGATCTGGCGGACCTGTTCCACCTGCCAGCCCTTGCAGAGGGCGGCGAGATAGTCCCTGGTCCTGGCCATGGTCTGCTCGTCGGTGCCGCCCAGCCGGAACATCAGCTGCGCGTACGCCGACTTCACGACATCCCGTCGGGTGATCAGCCCGTCCCGGTAGAACGGCCGACCGAACGCCAAGGCGCTCGACTTGGCGATGACGGTCTTGTCCAGATCGAAAAAAGCGGCACTTCGGCCCACGGCGCGCAAGTCTAGCCCGATGGTCTAGGGTCGGCGGGTGCCCCGGGGTCAACACCCCACCCGACCTGCGGGAGCACCTCCACCACCAATGCTCAACGTGAGCGCGGTCACACGCTGCGGTCACAATTTCGCACGGAGTGGGGTCGAGAACACTCGACGTGAACACTCCGCTCGGGCAGACTTGTCCGCACGACGACTATTCACGTCCCGGAAAGCTGACAGACCCTCGGCGGTCGCACCCCCCGTGACCGCCGGGCCGGTTCGGCTCAACCCCCCCGGAGCCGAACCTCCCGACGACCCCCGTCTCCCCCCGACGGGGGTCGTCCCTTTCCGGTGGGAGCGCTCCGACGCAGGTTCCGGTCGATATGTCAGGCGGCGGTCTGCTCCCGGGCCGAGAACGTGTTCGCGCGGACCAGGATCTGCGCCTGCCGGCCGCGCCGGCCGGACCGGCCGAGTCTGATTCCCTCGATCCAGACCCACTCGTCGTCCGGTGGACGGTGGGCCACCAGCCGTACCCCGGTCACCCACAACGTGATCGGCCCCTCCGACGGCATCAGCCGCTCGGCCGCGCTGATCTCCAACACCGTGCCGAGCCGTACCCGAATGTCAAACACCGCGTCCCCTCCTGGCCGGCCCCGCGTTCCTGCGCGGCGGCGTGCCCGCTGTCGTCGTGCTCCCCGTCTTCCGTGGCTGCAGGCGCAGGCCGGCGATCCGCACGAACACTTCGCGTCGTGCCATTGCTTCACCGGTGGCCTGGTTGATCGAGTAGCCGGTGAGCCACACCCACCCGTCGTACGTCGGCCTGTCGTCCACCGACGTCACCCGCAGCCACAACGCCCGCTCGCCGGCGAACTGCACCGATGTCCGGTGGTCGATCAGCACCAGGTCACCCGGTGCGGGCACGCCCGGCCGATGCGGTGACGGGGTGCGGGGCACCGGAGTGGGCGGGCCGTTCACGGGACGGCGTTCGGGTTGCCGCCCCACACCAGCACCCACCCCGGGCCAGCCTCGGTGCGCTGCTGATGATCCGGACAAGCTGGAAGTCCTCATCGCATTGCGCATCATGTCTCCCGCCGAGCCGATATTAGAACTAGCTCTATGTGACCCGATCGTCGAACTCATGTCAATAGAACTAGCTCTAATGCTCGTCGGTGAGGCACACTGTGCTGGTAGAGACAACTCGACCAGCGCACGGCCAGGAGGAGTGAGTGGGCATCGGGTACCGGGATCTGGCGACGCTCCTGCGGGATGCCATCCAATGCGGCGACTACACCGAAGGCAGCACCCTGCCGAAGCAGGACGAGATCGCCGCCGAGCACGGCGTCAACATCAACACCGTCCGGCAGGCAGTGCGACTGCTCGAAGCCGAAGGACTCGTCACTCCCGTCCGCAGACGCGGCACCGTCGTCCGACCACGGGTGGCGATGAAGCGGCTCGGCATCGACCGCTACGCCAAGAGCAAGTGGAAGTCAGGGCTCGTCGCGTTCGCCGCCGACCGCGAGGCCACCGGCCGCACCTGGACACCAGGCGACCAGACCAACGAGGTACGCCTGACGAAGGCCGACGCCGAAACCGCCGACGCACTCGGGCTCAAGCCCGGAGCATCCGTCTATGAACGCGCCCGCCTGGTCAAGGAAGCCGACGTGCCCACCCACACCCTGACCAGCTACTACCGGCCGGAAGACGTGGAAGGAACCTCGCTGGTCGACCCGACACCCGGACCAGCCGGACGAGGAGGAGGCTTCGCCATCCTCGCCGGCCGGGGACTGGAGCCGGACGTGATCACCGAGACTGTGCGCGCCCGGATGCCCACCACCGAGGAGACCCAGCTCCTCCACCTCCCGGCCGGCGAACCCGTCATGGTCCTGCACCGCACGACGTCCACGCACGACGGCCGACCTGTCGAGTTCGCCCGAGGGGTGCACGCCGCATCCCGCTTCACCTGGTCGTACACCTTCAAGATCCCCGACTGAGAGACCGAACTGATGCCCACGAACCCCCCGGCCATCCCCGCCGAACACCGTGCGGACGTCGAACGCCTGTGGAACTACCACCACATGCACCACGAGATCCGGCCGGTCGACGTGGGCATCGGACTCGGCAGCCACGACCTCGGAGTCGCCAAGATCGCCACCGACCTCTACCACCAAGGGATGTACCCGCGCCTGGTTTTCACCGGTGCCAACGCCCCGACCACCATCGGCACCTTCCCCCGAGGCGAAGCCGTCCACTACCGCGAGTACGCCATAGCCCACGGCGTGCCGGCCGACGCGATCCTCATCGACACGGAGGCCAAGAACACCGGCCAGAACATCGAGCACACCCGCGCGCTCCTCGCCGACCACCAGGTCCAGGCCCGATCGGTGATCCTGATGTCCCGCCCGTACCAACAGCGCCGCACGTACGCCACCTGCAAGCAGCTCTGGCCCGAGGTCGACGTGATCTGCGCGTCTCACCCGCTCTCACTCGACGACTACGTGACCAGCATCGGCGACACCAGGAAGGTCATGGACATGCTGGTCGGGGACACCCAACGCATCGACAAGTATGCCGAACTCGGCTTCGCGATCCCCCAGCACGTCCCCGACGACGTCCGCGCCGCCTACAGCCGCCTGGTCGACGCCGGGTATACGAGCCGACTCGTGTAGAGGAACCGAGCTACTGGCCCAGCGCCCGCCAACCAGCCGCCAGGGTTGGGGCGATCGGCTGCCGCGCCGCTTCGCAGCTTGCCACCGGGTACAGGGACCAAGCCCGCAGAATGCCGATGCCACGCAAAGCCGGCCCCCGGACCAAGGGGCCGGAAGCGTTGCCGAAATCTAGGAGACGTCGAAGAGGCGAAGGCCGTCGTACTCGGCGAAGTCGGCGTAGTCCTTGCCGTTGAACGTCGCCAGCGGCAGCCGGTCGACCAGGCAGCACGCCGCGATCCAGGAGTCATTCGTCGGCCGTGGTCGCCCGCGATGCTGCGCCCGCGCCTGAAGACGTCCCCAGGTTGTCCCCACCGCCTCGTCGAAGGGCAGCAGCACGACCCCGGACCGCCACTGCGCGAGATCAGCCAGCTTGCGTGGCCCCCAGCTCCGTAGCGCGGTCCACTTGGTCAGCTCCCCGAGCGTCACGAAGGTGATGCAGAGGGTCTTACCGGTCAGACGGGCACGGAGACGGTCATGCAGCCGCCCCCGCAGGATCGCCGACGCTACGTCGGTGTCCAGGACGACGAGGCTCACGCGGCGCCGGCCCGCCGGGAGGCGTACAGGTCGGCGAGGAAGTCATCCAGTTCCTCGTCCGACTCGAACAGGTCCGGCCGGGCCAGGTCGTCGACGGAGGTGACTGGCCGGATGCCCTGACGACGCGCCAGCTCCTCGGCCGGTACGTGCTCGGCGGTCGGCCACTCGGGCATCTGCTCAGCGCTACTCGACATCACAGCTCACCTCCCGCGTCTCGAATCGTCGTCTATTCTCGCACCTCCGGCGTCGAGACGGCGCACGTCGTCGGTCCGGCCGGTTCCGGCGCGCAGCCGGTTGACGAGAGTCAGCGAACGCCGTACGGCGTGGTCAGACTCGATCGTGCTCGACGCACGACCGGTACGTCTGACCACGCGGTACGGCACCTGATCGCCCTCGCTGCCACGTCAGGTCACTTTCCCCCCGGACGGAGGTCGTCCCTTTCCGGTGGGAGCGCTCCGGGTCGGATCGCCTGTCCGATGCCACAGCAGCGTCCACTCCGAGCCGCCGCCCCCGCCAGAGCGGTTCACCCCGGTCGTCAGCCGGCGAGCTGCCGCGCTGCGTCGGGCAGCTCGTAGTTCGTGACTACCAGGTCCCAGCTGCCCCGCTTGGTCGACTGGAGGTTGATGTCCCGACGGGTCGCCATCCTGGCCACCTGGAAGTCGTCGGCGAACAGTCGCTGTACGAACGGGGTGTCGCTGTTGCTCAGGGTCACCAGGACGCCGCGTCCGCTCGCCCGTTTCATCGCCGCGCAGAGCCGGATGTGGTCGTCCTCGCCGAACTGCCCGGGGGTGTAGCGCTGGAAGTCCGCCCAACCGCCGAGCGGCGCGTACGGCGGGTCGAGGTACACCCAGTCGCCTGCGGCGGCCTCGTCGAGCTGTTCCTCGAAGTCGGCGACCCGGATGTCCTTACCGTGGAGGATCCTGGCGGCTTCGAGGAGCGTCTGCCGGTTGTAGTAGGGGCGGTCGTAGGCGCCGTAGGGCGTGTTGAACTGGCCCTTCCGGTTGACCCGCCACAGCCCCCGGAACGAGGTCTTGTTCAGGTAGATCACCCGGGCGGCCCGTTCGACGTCGGAGAGGGTGGCGGGGTCCTGCCGTCGTACCGCCGCGAAGTGCTCGCGGGTGTTGGGGTACTCGTCGAGCCGACCCATCACGGCCTCCGCGTCCCGTGCGACGGCCCGGAAACAGGTGACCAGCTCCTCGTTGGCGTCGCTCAGCACCGCCGTGGCGGGATTCAGCTCGAAGAACACCGCGCCGCTGCCGAGGAACGGCTCGCGGTAGGTGCCGGTGAAGCTGGGCGCGGCGGCCACCAGCGTCCTGGCGTACCGGGTCTTCCCGCCGGCCCACTTCAGGAAGGACTTCCCCTCGCCGGGAAGGAGCCGCATCGGCTGTCGGCCGGTCGGGTGCATGGCGGGGATCGTACCGTTTCGGTGGTTCCGGTCCCGGTGGCGCGAGGTGGGTGACTGCTCCGGAGGACCCGCTGCTCCTACCGCGCCACCGCCTTCATCGTCGTCCGGGCGGGCAGGAAGCAGGCCAGTCCCCGGCCGCGCCCGTCGGTGACCACCCACGGGTGGCCCACATAGGTCTGCTGCCGGTAGGACCGGCCGGCGTCGAGGACCTTGTACTGCCGTCGCTGGCCCTGGTAGTCGAGCCAGTAGACGACGACCCGGGAGCGCCGGGCGTTGACGAATTCGACGTACGTCGACGGCCCGTTGGCACTGGACCGCAGCGACCGCTCCTGGGACGCCGGCAGCGGGGTCAGTTCGCCCGGTCCGGGCTGGTTCGTCGGCGGTTTCGGGGTGGGGCTGGGCGGGGCGGTGGTCGGGCGGGGTGGCGTGGTGGTCGCGGCGGGGCGGGGGGCCGTACCGACGGCGGGCTGGCGGGTCGGCGCGGGCGGTGGCGGCGCGGCCGGCGACGCCGCGCGGGTGGCCATCGAGACCGGCGCGGGCGAGTAGTCGTCGATCGGGGTGGGGCTCTGCACGGCGGCGAGGTCCGGACCGGCCACGACTCCCGAGGGCGTCACGGGGAGCGCCGCCCCGCCGCGCCCCGGTCCGGACCACAGTGGCGACAACGCGAGGACGAGGCTGATGACCAGGCCGCAGGCCACTCCGGCCAGCAGCAGGGTCCGTCCGATGCCGTCGGATTCGACGGTGTGGACAGGAGACGGCAGCGGGGCGACCGGTGACCCGGCGGCGGGGATGTCGATCGGGTGTCGGCCGGCCGGGGGGACGAGGTAGGTCGGAAACGCCTGGTGGTGCTGGGGCTCGGGGAGCCAGCCACCGATGCGCAGGGTGGGGGGTGTTTCGTCGGGTGAGTCGGCCATGGCCCCGGTTCCGAGAGCGGCGGATGCCACCGTCGCGGTGGCGTGCGGTGACGATTATCGGCGTACGACGCGGTATGTCGTCAATGAGCCGGCTGGAGATAACAGGACTTTTTTTCGTGTTCGTTCCCCGGAGGTCACCCGGGTAGCGGCGTCGATCGGCCGGGACTGCCCACCGGATGGGCTGCCCGAGGTGGCGCCGGTGCTGGTCAGAGCCTCCGACCGGGCTCGGACGGGCGACGGAGGGTTGAGCGGCGCCGGCCGCCAGCCGTAGCAGATCCACAGCGGCGGCGGGGGTTGTCCACAGGCCGCCCCGTTGTCCACAGGTCGGCTGGTCCGAGCGGCACCGACCCGGCAATCCGGCGCAGGGTCTGTCCAGCACCCCCGACCGCTGGAGGCCGTGATGCCACCCCGTACCTCCCTCTCGCCGCACCGGCGACTACCGCTGCTGATCACCTCCGACGGTGACCTCCTCGACGAACTGCTGCGGCTCGCCGCCGCGGGCGGTACCGAGGTCGAGGTGGCCGCCGATCCGGCTGCCGCCCGCGCCCGCTGGCTGCCCAGCCCGCTGGTCCTGGTCGGCAGCGACCAGGCACAGGCCTGCCTGCGTGCCCGGCTGCCCAAACGACCCCGCATGGTGCTGGTCGGGCGCTCGGGTCAGCTCGACCCGGGCTGGGAGATCGCCGAGCTGATCGGTGCCGAACACGTCGCCACCCTGCCCGCCGCCGAGCCGTGGCTGGTCGACCGGTTCACCGGATGCGCGCCGGGCGGTGACGCGGCCGGTCCCGCCCGGACGGTCGCGGTGCTCGGCGGTCGGGGTGGCGCCGGCGCGAGTGTCCTCGCCGGTGGTCTGGCGGTCACCGCCGCCCGCGCCCACCTGCGGACCCTGCTGGTCGACGCGGATCCGCTCGGCGGCGGCCTGGATCTGGTGCTCGGCTGGGAGGGGCTGGACGGGTTGCGGTGGCCGTCGCTCACCGACGCCGACGGGCGGGTCGACGCGCCCGCCCTGGTCCGCGCCCTGCCGCACCGGGGCGACCTGGTCGTCCTCTCCTGGGACCGGGGCGAGCCGTTGGCCCTGCCCGCCCAGGCGATGGCCGCCACCGTGGACGCCGCGCGGCGCGGCCGGGACTTCGTGGTGATCGACCTGCCGCGCCAGCTCGACGACGCCGCCGTGATCGCCTTGCAGGCCGCCGACCAGGCGTACGTGGTGGTGCCGGCCGAGCTGCGGGCCACCGCCGCGGCGACCCGGGTGGTCGCCGCCGCGGCCCCGCACTGCGCCACCCTGGGGGTGATCGTCCGGGGCCCCGCCCCCGGCCGGCTGAAGGCGGCCGAGGTGGCCCGGGCACTGGGTCTCCCGCTCGCCGGGACGCTGCGCCCCGAACCGGCCCTGTGCCGGGGGCTGGAACGTGGCGAGGCACCGGCTGCCGCCGGCCACGGCCCGCTCGCCGCCCTCTGCCGCCGGCTGGTCACCGAGCTGACCGGCCTGCCCGTGCCGGGTGCGGCATGACCGGCCGTTCGGAGGAACTCGCCGCCCGGGTCCGGCAGCGGATGGCCGACGCGGCCACCCCGGTCACTCCGGCGGCGATCGTCTCCGCCGTCCGCGCCGACCCGTCCGCCGCCGTCCTCGGCGACACCGCGGTGCTGCGGATCGCCGACCGGGTGCACGACGAACTGGTCGGTGCCGGGCCGCTCGCCCCGCTGCTGGAGGATCCCCAGGTCACCGACGTGCTGGTGAACGGCGTCCGGGTCTGGGTCGACCGGGGTGCCGGGCTGCGCCAGGTGGCGGTGCCGCTCGGCACGGTCGACGACGTACGCCGACTCGCCCAACGGCTCACCGCTGCCGCTGGGCGTCGGCTCGACGACGGCTCCCCGTACGCGGACGCGCGGCTGCCCGACGGCACCCGGCTGCACGCCGTGCTGCCTCCGGTGGCGACCGACGGGCCGTACCTGTCGCTGCGCACCTTTCGGCACCGCCCGTTCACCCTCGACGAACTTGTCCAGCGGGGCACGGTGCCGCGTCCGGTCGCACCGGTGCTCGCCGCCCTGGTCGCCGCCCGGCTGGCGTACCTGGTGGTCGGCGGCACCGGGTCGGGCAAGACCACCCTGCTCAACACGATGCTGGGCCTGGTGCCGGTGACGGAGCGCATCGTGCTGGTGGAGGACGCCGCCGAGCTGCGCCCGGTGCACCCGCACGTGGTCGGCCTCCAGGTCCGGACGGCCAACGTGGAGGGCGCGGGCGTGGTCGGGCTGAGCGAGCTGGTCCGGCAGGCGTTGCGGATGCGCCCCGACCGGCTGGTCGTCGGCGAGTGCCGGGGTGCGGAGGTGGTGGATCTGCTGGCCGCGCTCAACACCGGCCACGACGGCGGGGCGGGAACCCTGCACGCCAACACCCCGGCCGACGTACCGGCCCGGCTGGAGGCGCTCGGGATGCTGGGCGGTCTTCCCCGGGCGGCGCTGCACGCCCAGGTCACCGCGGCGCTCCAGGTGCTGGTCCAGGTCCGTCGGGGCCGGCACGGCCGGTTGGTGGAGTCGATCTGCCTGCTGCTGCCCCAGGGAGCCGACCGGCTGGTCACGGTGGTACCGGCCTGGATACGGGGGCAGGGGGTCGGGCCGGCGTGGCCGGCCCTGGCGACCCTGTTGCAGGACCGGGGAGCGCCCGTCCCGCCCCCGGTCCACGACCCCCCGGCCCCGGCGACGGGGCCGGCATGACAGCCGGGTCGTGGCTGGTGGTGGCGCTCCTGGCCGGCGCTGCCCTGGTGGTCGCCTGGCCGGTACGCAGCAGCCGTCGCCGTCGTCGCCGCGTGCTCGGTCCGCCACCGGATGTCATCGGGTCGCCGGTTTCCGCCAGCCTGATGCGTGCCATCGGCTGGACCAGCCTCCGGGGGCGGGCCAGCCGCCGGGGCCGCACGGGATTCGTCGGAGTGCCCGGCCCCACCGGGTCGACCGGGACCGGGCTGTCCACCGGGGCGACCGGTGCCGGCCTGGACCGGGGTGCCTCCGTCGGTAGGCGAGCACTGTGGCAGGTGACGGCCGCCCGTCCGCGTCGGGTCGTGCTGCTGGTCGGGTTCGTGGGTGCCGGTACCGGCGGCCTCACCGCCGGGCCGGTCGCCGCCGCCCTGCTGGCCGGCTACGGAATGCTCGCCGCCCGCGCCGTGTACCGACGCCGGGCGGCCGGGCGCATCGTCCGGGAACGCCGCCACCGGCTGGACCGCCTCGGCGCGTTCGCCGCCGACCTGCGTGCCGGCCTACCCTCCCCGACGCTCGATCCCACCATCACGTCGGCAGCCGCCGACCTGCTGGGCGGTCCCGGCCCGACTCCGGCCTTCGGGATCCGCCCGGCTGCCGGTCGCCGTCCGGGGGCCGGTCCGTCAGCTCCACCGACGACCGGTACGCGATCCCCTCCGCCCGACGGCGGCCGGGCCGGGAGCAGCGACGTGCCGGCGGGGTTCTCACCCGCCCCCCGGCCGGACGAGGTGACCCCGGGTGACGATCCGACCGGGACGGACCGGCTCGAACGGCTGGCCCGGTCGGCTGTCCGGCTCGCGGACCGGACGGGAGCCCCGTTGGCCGAACTCCTCGAACGGGTCGAGGCCGACGCCCGGGCGACCGATCGGGGACTGGCCGGTGCCGCCGCCCAGGCGGCAGGCGCCAACGCCACCGCGCTGCTGCTGGCCGGGCTTCCGCTGGGCGGCATCGCGCTCGGCTACGGCATCGGTGTCGACCCGCTGGCGGTGCTGCTGCACACCCCCGTGGGTGCCGGATGTGCGCTGGCAGCGATGGGACTCCAGGCCGGCGGACTGCTCTGGGCCGAACGGCTGGGCGCCACCCCCGGCGGGAGCGGCTGATGTCCCCGCCGGTGTTGTCGGCCGGTTGCCTGGTCGTGGCGGCGCTGCTGGTCGCCGTCCGCGGTGACCGGGCTGGTCGGCGGTGGGAGGTGTTCACCGGCCGGCGCTCCGGTCGCGTCCGTCCGGACTGGTGGCCGGACCGGACGAGGCTCGGGGCCGCGCTGGCCGGGTTGGCGGTCCTGCTGCTGGTCGGCGGCTGGCCCGGTGTCCTGGGAGGAGCGTTGACCGCCCCGGTGGCGGACCGGCTGCTGCGACGCATCGAGACGCCCGCCGCTCGGACACGCCGGCTGCGGGAGGCCGCCGACCTGCCGCTCGCTGCCGACCTGCTCGCCGCAGCCATGCGAGCGGGTGCCCCGGTCGACCGGTCCGTGCTCGCGGTGGCCGACGCCCTGGACGGTCCACTGGCGGCCCGGCTCGGCCGGATCGGGCGGACGCTGCTGCTCGGTGGTGAGCCACGGGAGGCGTGGGCGCACCTCAGCCCGGTACCCGGGGCGGACCGGATGGTCGGTGCCGCGCTGCGTTCCTCCCGTAGCGGTGCGGCGCTCGCCGGGGCACTCACCCGGGTCGCCGACGACCTGCGGGCCGACCGGTCCATGGCGGCGGAGGCGACCGCCCGGCGGGCCGGCGTACTGATCGTGCTGCCGCTGGGCCTGTGCTTCCTGCCCGCCTTCATTCTCGCCGGCCTGGTGCCGGTGATCGTCGCCGTCCTCGGCGACGTGCTGTGAACCATCATCGAGAAGGGAACGACAGATGCGGAAACTCCTCACCCGGCTGCGCGGGGACGCGGGAATGAACACCGCCGAGTACGCGGTGGGCACCCTCGCCGCCGTGGCCTTCGCCGGCATCCTGCTCAAGGTGCTCACCTCGGGGAACGTGCAGTCGGCGTTGACCGCCGTCATCGACCGGGCGTTGAAGTGATACCGCGCCGGCCGGCCGGTGGGGACCGGGGTTCGTTCACCGCCGAGTTGGCGGCCGGTCTGCCGGCGCTGCTCCTGCTCCTGCTGGCCGGGCTCACCGCCACCGACGCGGTCACCACGAAGGCGGCCTGCCTGGACGCGGCCCGGGAGGCGGCGCTCGCCGCCTCCCGGGGCGGGGACGGTGTCAGTGCGGGCACCCGGATCGCCCCGGAGGCGGCGGCCGTCTCGATCTCGGTGAACGCGGACCGGGTGACCGTGACGGTCCGTGCCCCCGTCCGGGCGCTCGGAGCACGGTTGCCCCGGCTCACGGTCGAGGCCAGTACGGTCGCCGCCGTCGAACCGGGCGCAGCGGAGCCCGGACGATGACCCCCGCCGACGCCGACGCCGACGCCGACGCCGACGCCGACGCCGACGCCCGGCCCGGCGCCCGCGTCGACGGCCTGTCCGTGGCCGACGCCCGCGTGCGCCGCGATGCAAACGCAGGTGGGCAGCCGTGGTCCGGTCGGTCGTCGCCGCAGCCCGGTGGGTGGCGGCAGAGCCGCGAGGGCCGGCGGGATGTCGACACGGAGACCAGCGGTCGGCGGCAGCGCCGCGAGAGTCGGCGGGATGTCGGCGCGGAGCCTGGTGGGTGGCGGCAGCGCCGGCGGGACGTCGGCGCGGACCGGGGTGGAGCCAGCGTCCTGCTGCTCGCCATCGGCCTGGTGTTCGTACTGGTCGGTGGGTTCGGGGCGGCGATCGGCGCGGCCCGGCTGGCCCGCCACCAGGCCCGGGTGGGTGCCGACTTCGGGGCACTGGCCGGGGCCGGCCGGGCGTGGCAGGGCGTCGAGTGGGCCTGCACGACCGCCGAGGAGGTCGTCCGCGCCAACGCCGCCCGGCTGGTGGCCTGCCAGGTGGACGGGCTCGACGTGGTGGTCACGGTCGAGGTGGTGGTCACCCCGCTGCCGGGGCTCCGCCGACACGCCACCGCCACCGCCCGCGCCGGACCGGTCCGTGGATGAGACCTCCCGCGCCGGACCGGTCCGTGGATGAGACCTCCCGCGCCGGGCCGGTCCGTGGATGGCACGACCGCTGTCCCGGGGGCGTGGCGAGGGACCGCGCACCCCGGGACGCCGGCGGGTCAGCGGCCCTGGAGCGCGTCCAGACCGATGGCCATGGCGATCACCAGGCGGCGGTCGATCTGCGGGTGCGGCACCTCGACGACGTAGCGGTCCCGCAGGCCCCACTGCTTGATCACCGAGAAGACCGGCTGGCCACCGGCGGTGAAGTCGAAGTGGTACGGCAGCCACGACAACGAGTCGACGAACCGGCGCAGCAGCGCCACCGGCATGCTGCGTTCCTGACCGGTGATCTGCGGCAGGCCGGCCTGCTCGACGTGCCAGGTGGAACGGAACAGCGACTGGGTGAAGTCCTTGCGGAACAGCCCGATCGGCGTGCCGGCATGGTCGGTCACGTCGTACGTGGCACCGAGGTCGAGCCGCTGACGGGCCTTGAAGGCGAGCCGCTTCTGCTGCGCGAACGCCAGGAGCGCGCCCTCGGTGCCGTCCGCCGCCACGGCTCGGACCTCGTACTGGTTGACCATCATCCGAATCCGCTGCCGAACGTGGAACTGGTGCTGTGCCTGCAAACCGTCTAGCTGCATGGAAACTCCTCCGAAGGGTGCGCCGGAGTCTCGCACAGCCCGCCGGTCAGCGCCCGCTGGCCAGCGCGACTGGTCGGCGTCCGCCGGTCGGCGGACGCCGGTCAGCACCGTCGGCCAGCGTCCTCGGGTCAGCGCCCGTCGACGGCGGTCGCCTTGAGTGCCCAGGTATTGAGCACCTGGTGGATGCCGCGCAGGCGTTCGTTGATCTGGTCCAGGCGTTCCGCCTGGGCCAGGCTGGCCAGCGCGGCACCCAGCGCGATCAACTGGTCGGGAGTGAGATTCTCCTGGTCGATGGTGTAGAGCAGGTCGACGGTCTCGGCAATGGTGTCGGCCACGGCTTCTCCTCCGGGTCGGGAAGAACGGCAGGGTCGGCGGTCGGATGCACTTCCCACTATCGATGGAAGCGCTCCCATGCATCAATGCCCACATGTTCCCCGACTCAAGCGCGATCCGGAAGGCGGGACCGGTGAACTGTCTGTCTGGGTGGTGCGGAGGCCTCACCGGGAAGGTGGGTCAGGACCACGTCGAGGACCCGGACCGCATCCGGCTTGGACAGCGGGTTGTTGCCGTTACCGCACTTCGGGGACTGGACGCAGGACGGGCACCCCGACTCGCAGCCGCACTCGACGATCGCGTCCCGGGTGGCGCCCAGCCAGGCCGCCGCCGTCCGGTAGGCCCGCTCGGCGAAGCCGGCCCCGCCGGGGTGGCCGTCGTAGACGAACACGGTGGGCGCCTCGGTGTCCGGGTGCAGGGCGGTGGACAGCCCGCCGATGTCCCACCGGTCGCAGGTGGCCATCAGCGGCAGCAGCCCGATCGCGGCGTGCTCGGCCGCGTGCAGGGCCCCCGGCACGTCCGCCGGCTCGACGCCGGCCGCCGCCAGGGACTGCGGGGAGAGCGTGAACCAGACCGCGACGGTCCGCAGCTCCCGGGCCGGCAGGTCCAACGGCCGGGTGTCGATCACCTCGCCGGTGGCGATCCGGCGACGCTGGTAGGAGACCACCTGGCTGGTCACGTCCACCTCGCCGAGGAAGAGCCCGACCGGGCCGGCGTCCAGATAGGAGCGGACCGACACCACGGAGAGCGAGGTGACGTCCCGGGCGTGGGTGGACCAGTCCGGCTCCTCGGCGTGCACCAGCGCGCACCCGTCGTCGAGGTCCAGCGCCTCGACCAGGTAGGAGACGCCCTGGTGCAGGTAGACCGCCCCCGGGTGGACGAGGACGTGCGCCGAGCCGCCGTCGACGGTGCCGAGCAGCCGGCCGGTGGCGGCCTCCACCACGCAGACCGGCGAGCCGCCCTCGCCCCGCAGGTCGACCTCGGGCCGTTCCCGGTGCCGCCAGTACCAGCCGGTGGGGCGCTGCCGCAGGTCACCGGCCTGGACCAGGTGGTCGACGGCCTCCTTCGCCCCGTCGCCGAACAGCTCCAGGTCGGCCGGGGTGAGCGGGGACTCGGCGGCGGCGCAGGCGAGTTGCGGGGTGAGCACGTACGGGTTGGCCGGATCGAGCACCGTCGCCTCGACCGGGCGGCCGAACAGCGCCTCCGGGTGGTGCACCAGGTAGGTGTCGAGCGGGTCGTCCCGGGCCACCAGTACGGCGAGCGCCTCGTCGCCGGAGCGCCCGGCCCGGCCGGCCTGTTGCCAGAGCGACGCCCGGGTGCCGGGCCAGCCGCAGATCAGCACCGCGTCCAGCCCGACCAGGTCGACGCCGAGTTCCAGCGCGTTGGTGGAGGCCAGCCCGAGCAGGTCGCCGTGGAGCACCGCCCGTTCCAGTTCCCGCCGCTCCTCCCGCAGGTAACCGCCCCGGTAGGCGGCCACCCGCTCGCCGAGGCCGGGCACCGCCTCGTCCAGCGCCCGCCGGGCGTTCGCGGCGACCACCTCCGCGCCGCGCCGGGACCGGACGAAGGCGAGCGTGCGTACCCCGGCGGCGACGGTGTCGGCGAGCAGGTCGGCGGTCTCCCGCAGCGCCGACCGGCGGACCTGGACGAGGTCCGCCGTCCTGGCGTCGGCGTCGGCCGGCGGTGGCAGCAGGGGTGGTTCCCAGAGCGCGAAGGTGACGCCGCCGCGTGGCGAGGCGTCCTCGGTGACGGCGGTGACGGGCAGGCCGGTGAGCCGCCCGGCGGTCACCGCCGGTTCGCCCGACGTCGCCGAGGCGAGCAGGAAGACGGGGGTACGGCCGAACTGGGCGCACCGGCGACGCAGCCGACGCAGCACGTGCGCCACGTGGGAGCCGAAGACCCCCCGGTAGGTGTGGCACTCGTCGACGACCACGTACGTCAGCCGGCGCAGGAACCCCGACCAGTGTGCGTGCCCGGGGAGGATGCCGTGGTGCAGCATGTCCGGGTTGGTGAGCACGAACCGGGAGTGCCGGCGGATCCACTCCCGCTCGGTGCGCGGGGTGTCCCCGTCGTAGCAGGCGGGGCGTACGCCGTCGAGGTCCAGGCCGGCGACGGCGCGCAGCTGGTCGGCGGCGAGGGCCTTGGTGGGGGCCAGGTAGAGCACCGTGGCCCGGGGGTCGGCGAGCAGCGTGGCCAGCGCCGGGAGCTGGTACGCCAGGGACTTGCCGGACGCGGTGCCGGTGGCGACCACGACGTGCTGCCCGGCGTACGCCAGCTCGGCGGCCTCGGCCTGGTGCCGCCAGGGGGCGGTGACGCCGCGTCGGGCGAACGCCGCCCGCAGCTCCTCGGGTGCCCAGTGCGGCCAGGGCGTCTGCTGCCCGGCGCGGGCCGGCACCCGCTCGACATGGGTGACCGGGTCGGCCGGGTGCCGGGTGCGCAGCCGGCGCAGCAGCTCGTCCGGGTGCCGGGTGCCCAGCCGGTGCGGCGGCTCGTCCGGGTGCGGAGTGCCCAGCCGGTGCGGCAGCCCGGCCGGCGGTCGGCCGGTGCCGGTGCCTGCGGTGGCGGGGGCTGCGGGGTTCACGTCCTGCACTCTCGCACTGGTGTTCGGTGCTGAACAACCGGGTCGGTGGGTATGGAGGAGCCTCCGCCGGTGACCTCGCCGGGGCCTGTAGCGGGGATGGTTAGATGCCCAGGAGAGTTTACGGCTCTCGGAGGAGGACTGATGGAGCTGTCGCTGGCGACCCGCACCGTGGGGGAGCACACGGTGCTCGAGGTCGGTGGTGAGGTGGACGTCTACACCGCACCTCGACTGCGCGAACGGCTCCTGGAGTTGATCGACGGCGGGGCCCGGCGGGTGGTCGTGGACCTGGGTCGGGTGGACTTCCTCGACTCCACCGGTCTGGGTGTGCTGGTCGGCGCCCTGAAGCGGCTGCGTTCGGCCGGGGGTTCCTTCGCCCTGGTCTGCGGCAAGGAGCCGCTGCTGAAGATCTTCCGGATCACCGCCCTGGACCAGGTCTTCCCCCTGCACCCGACGGTGGACGCGGCGGTCGCCGCCGACCCGGCCGGCTCCGGCGCGTGATGGCGACGGTCCGGCTCTCCTTCTCGCCGGCGCCGGTGCACGTACGCACCGCCCGCCTGGTCGGTGTCGCGGTGGCCCGGCGGGCCGGGGTCCGGGAGGATCTGCTCGACGAGGTGCGGCTGGCCATCGGTGAGGCGTGCACCCGGGCGGTGGCCCTGCACCATCAGTACGGGCTGGCCGATCCGGTGCTGGTGGAGATGTCTGACTCCGGGTCGTACGCGGTCCGGGTGGTGGACCGGGCGCCGATCGAGGCGGGGCTGGGCCTGGCCGCGTTGAACGCCGACGAGCTGGCCAACGAGACGCTGACCGACGAGGCGCTCACCACCGGCGTGGGATTTGCGCTGCTCGCGGGTTTCGTGGAGGACCTTCAGGTCCGTCCGGTGGCCGAGGGGATCGGGACCGAGGTCCGGATGGTGTGGCCGGTCGGCGGCTGACCTCACGTTCTGTCCACGAGGCCGTGACCCATGGGGGTCGCGGCCTCGTGGTCTTGATGGTCTCCTATATCAGATTTTTCCTCATAACACAGTTACAGAGATCATCCGGACACGGCGTCCCCCGCATGTGACCTCCAACACTGGCCAGGGCTACAGTCTGTGAGTTGTCAGCACGTGACCCTTCCTGCAACCAGCGGATATGGATGTTGATCATCTTTTGTCGGCGCAGGTCGGAGCGCGTGCGCCACCGCATCCAGGCGTCGGTCATACGTCCACTGGCCGACGCGACAGTGTTCGGTACAGGAGGACACAGATGTCCGGGACTTTCGCCGCCGACAGCGGCGCGCTGTCCCTTACCGGAGCAAACCTGACGTACGTCGTCATCGCCGCGGTCATCGCGCTGGTGGCACTCGTCTTCGCCGCCGCCTTGACCAAGGCCGTGCTGGCAGCCGGTAAGGGCACCACCAACATGCAGGAGATCTCCGGCGCGGTGCAGGAGGGCGCCTCCGCCTATCTGCTCCGGCAGTTCAGGACGTTGGCGATCTTCGTGGTCATCGCCGTCGTGCTGCTCTTCCTGCTGCCGGTGCACGACACCGACGGCAGCGAACTGGCGGTGAAGATCGGCCGGTCGGCGTTCTTCGTGGTCGGCGCCCTGTTCAGCGCGTTCATCGGCGGCGCCGGGATGTGGCTGGCCACCCGGGCCAACCTGCGGGTCGCCGCCGCGGCCCGGGAGGCGGCCGGCGGCCGGGAGGCCGCCATGAAGATCGCCTTCCGCACCGGTGGCGTGGTCGGCTTCCTCACCGTCGGCCTCGGCCTGTTCGGCGCGGCGCTGGTGGTCGGCCTCTTCAAGGGCGACGCACCGACCGTGCTGGAGGGTTTCGGCTTCGGCGCGGCGCTGCTCGCCATGTTCATGCGGGTCGGCGGCGGCATCTTCACCAAGGCCGCCGACGTCGGCGCGGACCTGGTCGGCAAGGTCGAGCAGGGCATCCCCGAGGACGACCCGCGCAACGCCGCCACCATCGCCGACAACGTGGGCGACAACGTGGGTGACTGCGCCGGCATGGCCGCCGACCTCTTCGAGTCGTACGCGGTCACCCTGGTCGCCGCGCTGATCCTCGGCCGGGCCGCGTTCGGCGAGGACGGCCTGGTCTTCCCGCTGATCATCTCCACCATCGGGGTGCTGATCGCCATCGTCGGCGTCTTCATCACCCGGCTGCGCACCTCCGACCGCAACGGCCTGACCGCCATCAACCGGGCCTTCTACCTTTCCGCGGTGCTCTCCGCGGTGCTGGTCGCGGTCGCTGCCTTCCTCTACCTCCCGGCCACCTTCGGCGAGCTGGAGGGCGGGCTCACCGACGTCGACCAGAACCCGCGCGTGGTCGCCATCGGCGCGGTCGTCATCGGCATCGTGCTGGCCGCCGCCATCCAGGCGCTGACCGGCTACTTCACCGAGACCAACCGTCGCCCGGTGCAGGACATCGGCAAGAGTTCGCAGACCGGCGCGGCCACCGTCATCCTCGCCGGCATCAGCGTCGGCCTGGAGTCGGCGGTCTACTCGGCGCTGCTGATCGGCGCGGGCGTCTTCGGCGCGTTCCTGCTCGGCGGCAGCTCCATCACGCTCTCGCTGTTCGCGGTGGCGCTGGCCGGAACCGGCCTGCTCACCACCGTCGGCGTGATCGTCGCGATGGACACCTTCGGCCCGATCTCCGACAACGCACAGGGTGTGGCCGAGATGTCCGGCGACATCGACGAGAACGGCGCCCGGATCCTCACCGAGCTGGACGCGGTCGGCAACACCACCAAGGCGATCACCAAGGGCATCGCGATCGCCACCGCCGTGCTCGCGGCCACCGCGCTGTTCGGCTCGTACACCGACACGCTGCGGACCGCGTACTCCGACGCGGGGGTGGGGGACGTCGGCAGCGAGATCCTCAACGCGCTCAACGTGGCCAACCCGCGCAACCTGGTCGGTCTGATCATCGGCGCGGCGGTCGTCTTCCTCTTCTCCGGGCTGGCCATCAACGCGGTGTCCCGCTCGGCCGGCGCGGTGGTGATGGAGGTCCGCCGGCAGTTCCGCGAGCTGCCCGGCATCATGGACCGCACCCAGCGCCCCGAGTACGGCAAGGTCGTCGACATCTGCACCCGGGACGCGCAGCGCGAGCTGATGACCCCCGGTCTGCTGGCCATCCTCGCCCCGATCGCGGTCGGCTTCGGCCTCGGGCCGGGCGCGTTGGCGTCGTACCTGGCCGGGGCGATCGGGGCGGGCACCCTGATGGCGGTCTTCCTGTCCAACTCCGGTGGGGCCTGGGACAACGCCAAGAAGCTCGTCGAGGACGGCTCCTACGGCGGCAAGGGCTCCGAGTCGCACTCCGCGACCGTCATCGGCGACACCGTCGGTGACCCGTTCAAGGACACCGCCGGCCCGGCGATCAACCCGCTGATCAAGGTGATGAACCTGGTCTCGCTGCTGATCGCGCCGGCCGTGGTGGCCTGGAGCGTCGGCGACGACCGGAACACCCCGCTGCGCCTGGCGATCGCGGTGGTCGCCACCCTGATCGTGGTCGCGGCGGTGGTGTTCAGCAAGCGTAAGGGCGTCGCGATGGACTCCACCCCGGACGGTGGGGGCACCGGTTCGGGTAACGACCCCGAGCGGGTCGAACCGGCCAACGTCTGAGTGACGACGCAGCGGGTTCCCGGCCGTCCGGGAACCCGCTGCGTGGGCCGACCAGCGCGAAACCTGATCGCTGGCACAATCGCCCGGAGGCCGTACGCTGCATCGCATGCGTACGTGTCGGGCGAGTGCCGCCGGAAAGTTCACGGTGGTCCTCGCCACGCTCGTACTCGTCGTCGCCGGCTGCGGCGGGGGGCCCACCCCCCGGGCGTGGGCGGCCTCGGTCTGCGAGGCGCTCACCCCGTGGCGGGCCGAGATCAGCAAGCTCACCAGCAGCACCCACCAGCAGATGACCGCGCAGACCACCCCGGCACAGGCGAAGGAGAACCTGGTGCGGCTCTTCGCCGGTGCCGAGCAGGCCAGCGAGACGGCCCGCCGCCGGATCGCCGATGCCGGCATCCCGGAGACCGACCGGGGCGAGGAGGTGTCGAAGGCGTTCCGGGCGGCTCTGGAACGGATCAGGGACGCCTACGGGCATGCCGGGGACACCATCGACGCCCTGGACACCGGGCAGGCCACCGCCTTCTACGACGGGGTCCAGGCCGCCGTGGACAAGCTCAACCAGGAGTACGACGCGAGCGCGCTGGACACCGGGCGGCTCAACTCGACAGAGCTCAAGCAGGCCTTCGACGAGGTTCCGGAGTGTCGCTGAGGCGTACCGACCCGCCCGGGGAACCGGTGCGCCAGTTGTCGCTGTTCGGCACGGAGGCGGCCGATCCGTCCGTAGCCGACCTGGCCGGGCTGCTCGCCGGCCCGGGAGAGGTGCACCGGATGGGGCGCACCGCCCGGCTGTCCGTCGAGGTCGACGCGGCCTGGCGGGTGCACGTGCTCGTCGCCGAACTCGCCCGGCGGGGGCTCGCGGCGGGCTGGGAGGCGACCGGGGAGCAGCGTTATCTGGTGCGTACCTCGTACCTGACCACCCTGGCACCGCTGGCGACGGCCTGGCTGGCCGGTGGGGTCAAGCGCCCGCCCGCCCACTTCCACCTGCACGGCCGGCGGCTGCGCCTCTGGCTGGCCGCCGCCGGGGCGGCCGACGACGCGGGCCTGCTGTTGCGCCTGGACCGCCGTGACGAGCCGTGGTGGCCGGTGGTGCGGGCCGCGCTCGCCGCGGTGGGCCTGCCGGCGGCGCTGCTGGAGGCGGAGACGGGTGGGCCGGCGTACCGGATCGGCAGCCGGCGGCTGGCCCGGCTGGCCGAGCTGGTCGGCGACCGCCCACCGGCCGCTCCCGCCCACCTCTGGCCCTGACGGGCCGGCGGTGACCGCCCCGCGGTGACCGCCCCGGCCGGCATGGTGAACTGTCTGATCGAGGACAGTGTTGCGGACGGTACACTGCCCGTCTCACTCTGTGAGCAGCGGTGTTGGCCCAGGTCGGAGGGCCGTCATCGTCACCGTGGCCCACTTCCGGCCCTACCCACGGTGTACGGTGGCGCCGTCCGGCCGCTGCGGCCCGCGCGGCGTCGGTGGTGCCGCCGCGCGGACGCTGTTTGCCGCCCCCGGGCTCCGGAACCCGGGCGGCGCGTTACGTTGGACATCCGGACCGAGGTGGTCCGGCGGGCGCAACACGGCCCGAATCGGGACCGGAGCAGGAGTGAGGTCGGGGAGAGACGTGCCGAGCAGCGCTGGAACCACCCGTCTGGTCATCGTCGAGTCTCCGGCGAAGGCCAAGACGATCTCGGGCTACCTCGGCCCGGGGTACGTCGTGGAGGCCAGCTTCGGCCACGTCCGGGACCTGCCCCGCAACGCCGCCGACGTGCCGGCCAAGTACAAGGGCGAGTCGTGGGCCCGGCTCGGGGTGGACGTGGACAACGGCTTCCACGCCCTCTACGTCGTCTCGGCCGACCGTAAGGCGCAGATCAGCAAGCTGGTGAAGCTGGCCAAGGAGGTCGACGAGATCTTCCTGGCCACGGACGAGGACCGTGAGGGCGAGGCGATCGCCTGGCACCTGGTGGAGACCCTCAAGCCCAAGGTGCCGGTCAAGCGGATGGTCTTCCACGAGATCACCAAGCCGGCCATCCAGGCCGCGGTGGCCAACCCCCGGGAGATCGACCGGGATCTGGTCGACGCCCAGGAGGCCCGCCGCATCCTCGACCGGCTGTACGGCTACGAGGTCTCCCCGGTGCTGTGGAAGAAGGTCATGCCGCGGCTCTCGGCGGGCCGGGTGCAGTCCGTGGCCACCCGGATCGTGGTCGAGCGGGAACGCCAGCGGATGGCCTTCCGCACCGCGGAGTACTGGGACATCCTCGCCACCCTGGCGGTGGCGAAGCCGGGCGACGGCCCGCGGACCTTCAACGCCACCCTGGTCGCGCTGAACGGTGACCGGATCGCCACCGGCAAGGACTTCGAACCCACCACCGGCCGGGTACGGCCCGGTGCCGGCGTGGTGCACCTCGACGAGAGCGGGGCGCGCGGCCTGGCCGCCCGACTGGCCGGGCGGCCGTTCACCGTCACCCGGGTCGAGGAGAAGCCCTACCGCCGTCGCCCGTACGCGCCGTTCATCACCTCCACCCTCCAGCAGGAGGCGGCCCGCAAGATGCGGTTCTCGTCGCAGCAGACGATGCGTACCGCGCAGCGGCTCTACGAGAACGGCTACATCACCTACATGCGAACCGACTCGGTGAACCTGTCGGAGACCGCCATCGCGGCGGCCCGCCGGCAGATCGTCGAGCTGTACGGCGAGCGCAGCGTGCCGCCGGAGCCGCGCCGCTACACCGGCAAGGTGAAGAACGCCCAGGAGGCGCACGAGGCGATCCGCCCGGCGGGGGACAACTTCCGCACCCCGGGCGACGTGGCCAAGGAGCTGTCCGGTGAGGAGTTCAAGCTCTACGAGCTGATCTGGCGGCGCACCATCGCCTCGCAGATGACCGACGCGGTCGGCTCCAGCGTCTCGGTACGCATCCGGGCGGTCTCCGCCGCCCAGGAGGAGGCCGACTTCGGCGCCACCGGCAAGACCATCACCGACCCGGGCTTCCTGCGGGCGTACGTCGAGTCCAGCGACGACGAGAACGCCGAGGCGGAGGACGCCGAGCGGCGGCTGCCCACCCTGGTCAAGGACCAGCCGCTGACCGCCGACGAGCTGGCCGCTCAGGGCCACCACACCCAACCACCGTCGCGCTACACCGAGGCGTCGCTGGTCAAGGCGCTGGAGGAGCTGGGCATCGGCCGCCCGTCGACGTACGCGTCGATCATGCAGACGATCCAGGACCGGGGCTACGTCACCAAGCGCGGTCAGGCGATGATCCCGACGTTCCTGGCGTTCGCGGTGATCGGGCTGATGGAACGGCACTACCCCCGCCTGATCGACTACGACTTCACCGCCAGCATGGAGAACGAGCTGGACGAGATCGCCGGGGGCGACCACGCCGCCGTCGACTTCCTCACCGCGTTCTACTTCGGCAGCAGCAACGGCACCGGCGACCAGGCCATCGCCCACGCGGGCGGGCTGAAGAAGCTGGTCACCGAGAACCTCAGCGAGATCGACGCGCGCAGCGTCAACTCGATCCCGCTGCACACCGACGACGAGGGGCGCGAGGTCGTCGTCCGGGTCGGCCGGTTCGGGCCGTACCTCCAGCGGGCACTGCCCGGCGAACAGCCGGCGCCGAAGACCGACGGCGAGGAGGGCGGCGGCCAGGGCGACCGGGCACCGATCCCGGAGGGCCTGGCCCCCGACGAGCTGACCCCGGAGAAGGTGCACGAGCTGTTCCTCGGCGGGGGCGGCGAGCGCAAACTCGGCGACGACCCGGCCACCGGCGAACCGATCGTGCTCAAGTCCGGCCGGTTCGGCCCGTACGTCGCCAGCGGTGAGCGCAAGTCGTCCCTGCTGCGGACGCAGACCCCGGACTCGCTCACCCTCGACGAGGCGTTGAAGCTGCTCAGCCTGCCCCGGGTGGTCGGGGTCGCCCCGGACGGCGCCGAGGTGGTCGCCAACAACGGCCGCTACGGCCCGTACGTCAAGCGTGGTGACGAGTTCCGCTCGCTGGACTCCGAGGACAAGATGTTCACCGTCACCCTCGACGAGGCACTGGCCCTGCTGGCCGCCCCGAAGACGCGCCAACGTCGGGCCGCCGCGCCCCCGCTGCGCGAGATGGGCGTCGACCCGCTGACCGAGAAGCCACTGGTGATCAAGGACGGCCGGTTCGGGCCGTACGTGACCGACGGGGAGTTCAACGCGTCGCTGCGGCGCGGGCAGACCCCGGAGGAGCTGACCATCGAGCAGGCGTCGGAGATGCTGGCCGAGAAGCGGGCCAAGGGTCCGGCACCGAAGAAGGCGGCGGCGAAGAAGACGACGGCCAAGAAGGCCCCGGCCAAGAAGGCGACCGCGACCAGGACCACGGCGACCAAGGCGACCGCGACCAAGGCGACCGCGACCCGGGCGACGGCGGCCAAGAAGACCGCCGCCGCGAAGTCCACGGTCGCCAAGAAGACCACCACCGCCAAGGCCACGCCCGCCAAGAAGGCCGCCCCCCGCAAAGCCACCACCGCCACCGAGTGACCCCTTCCGGGTGACCCCACCCGGGGGTGACCCTTTCCGGGTGACCCCACCCGGGGCTGACCCCTTACGGGTGACCCCACCCGGGGGTGACCCCTTCGCCGGCTGCCAGTCGCTGGTCGCTGGTTGTGAGTCGCTGGTTGTGAGTCGCTGGTCGTCATTCGCGGCTGTTGGTCGATGGTCGCCTGGTTGTCCTCCGGATCTTGGAGGGAAACGGCCCCCCTGAGGGCCGTTTCCCTCCAAGATCTACCCGTTGTCCACAGGGGGTAGCGGGCAGAGGTGGCGGCTGGGCAGGGTTGCGGGGTGAGAGTTCGTCAGGGGGTTCGAGGTCGCGGTCCCATGCGGGTCGCGGGGGACGGAGTTCGCGCGGGCCCGGGTGTGCGGCCAGGATCTGGGGCTCGGGGGTCGGCGGCGGCAGGATTACGGCGATCGCTGCCGGCTGCCGACGCGGACGAGTTGACCTGGCTGCGCTTCCGGCAGGACGACGTGATCAGTCTGGCCCAGGCTTCCCGACACCTGTCCCGGAAGGCGATCCGGCACCGGGTGGAGACAGGACGGTGGAGGCAGGCCCACCGGGCGGTATTCGTGACGCACAGCGGCCCCGTCGACGTCGAGCAGTTCCGCTGGATCGCGGTACTGGCGGCCGGGCCGTCCGCTCTGCTCGGTGGCCTCAGCGCGGCTCAGGCCGGTGGGTTGCGGGGGTTCCGTACCCGGCCGGTCGACCTGCTGCTCCCGGCGTCGGCACGCCGTGACGCGCCACCCCAGGGGGTACGGGTGCACCGCACCACCCTTCTGCCCGCGCAGGACGTACTCGCCGCCGGGCAACCTCCGCGTACCACGCTGGCCCGGTCGATCGTCGATGCAGCCCAGTGGGCGGCCAGCGACGACGAGGCGCGTGCCATCGTGGCCGCAGCCTTCCAGCAGCGCCTGGTGGTCGGCGGGGAGATCCACGAGGTGCTGGATCGGTTGCCCCGGATGCGCCGCCGGGCGTTGGTGACCGCCACCGCCACCGACGCTGCCGGCGGCTCGCACTCGTTGAGTGAGCTGGAGTTCCTCGACCTGATACGTCGTGCCGACCTGCCACTTCCGACCCGCCAACAGATCCGGTACGACCCGGCCGGGCGGCGTCGGTACCTCGATGCGTACTTCGCCCGGTGGCGTGTGCACGTCGAGATAGACGGCGGACAGCATCTCGACCCGGCCCACGCCTGGGCCGACATGCGGCGGCAGAACTCCCTGTGGATCGAGGGTGACCGGGTGCTCCGCTTCCCCGCCTGGGCACTGCGTGCCCGCCCCGACGAGGTCGTCGGCCAACTCCGCGCAGCCCTCCGCATGGCCGGTTGGCCCGGCTGACCTGCCCGGTGAGCACGGTTCTGCCTGTCCGGTGAGCATGATTCTGCCTACCCGGTCAGTGCGATCTCGCCCGGTGAGCACGGTTCTGCCTGTCCGGTGAGCGCGATCTCGCCCGGCGAGGATGGTTCTGCCTGCCTGCCCGGCGGGCTGACTGACCAGCAAGCGAACGGCCCTCCGCCAGTGATCAGCGGTCACCACGGCGGTTCGCGTGACCAACAGCCACCACAGCGGTCTGCGTCTGCCTTCTGATTCAGAGGATCTTGGAGGAAAGTGGCCCCCATGGGGGCCACTTTCCTCCAAGATCCCTGTGAGCTGGGGTGGGTGGTGGGTCAGGGGCCGAGGATGTGGTCCAGGTGGGGGTTGGTGAGGACGCGACCGGGGTCGAGGCGGGCGCGGAGGTCCTGGAAGTCGCCGAATCGCGGATAGGCGGTCGCCAGGGAGGCCGCGTCCCGGTAGTGCAGCTTGCCCCAGTGGGGTCGGCCACCGAGTCCGGCGGTGACCTCCTCGAAGGCCCGGAAGTACGGTTCGTAGGGCATGCCGACGTACTGGTGGACGGCGAGGTAGGCCGAGTCGCGCCCGTAGCCGTGGGACAGCCAGATGTCGTCGGCGGCGGTGAACCTGACCTCGACCGGGAAGAGCACCTTGAACGGCAGCCGGTCGACGATCCGGCGCAGTTCCGCCAGCGCCTGCGGCAGGGCGGCGCGCGGGATGCCGTACTCCATCTCGACGAAGCGGACCCGGCGCGGGGTGCAGAAGACGGTGTCGGAGCGGCCGGTGTAGGTGCGCTCGGTCAGTGCCCGCGCGGAGACCGCGCTGATGGTGGGGGCCAGCGCGGGTACGGCCCGGCCCAGCCGGCAGGCTCCGGCGAAGACCGTGTTGGCGAGGAGGTCGTCGTCCAGCCAGCCCCGCCAGCGCGGCAGTGGCCGGTCGTCGGCCGGCACCCGGTCGTTGGTCTTGAGCTGAACCCGGTCGGTGTACGGGAACCAGTAGAACTCGACGTGGTCGTGGCGGCCGACGAGTCCGGGCAGGTCGCTCAGGACCTCGTCCAGCGGGGCGGGTCGTTCGTGTGCGCGGAGGGTGAAGGCTTCCACGCAGCGTAGGGTGACGTCCACGATGATGCCGAGGGCACCCAGGCCGACCCGGGCGGCGGCGAAGATCTCCGGGTGCTCCTCGGCCGAGCAGTGCAGCACCTCGCCGGTGCCGGTGACCATGGTGAGCGCCTCGACGAAGGTGGACAGGCAGCCGTACGCGGCACCGGTGCCGTGGGTGCCGGTGGAGATCGCCCCGGCGATGGTCTGCGCGTCGATGTCGCCCAGGTTGGGCATGGCCAGGCCGTGCTCGGCGAGCAGCGCGTTGAGCGCGCGTAGGGTCGTCCCGGCGGGTACGGTGACCAGCCGGGCGTTCCGGTCGATCCGGACGTCAGTCCGCAGACCGGACAACTCCATCCGGCGTCCGTCAGACAGGGCGATGGGGGTGAACGAGTGGCCGCTGCCGACCACCCGGATCCGCTCGCCCGCGCCCGCCACGTCCAGGACCGCCTCGGCTATGTCCTCGACGGTGGTAGGGCGCAGGATGGCGGTGGCGACGCTGTGTTGGTTGCCGGCCCAGTTGGACCAGGCGGTGGCGGTACCGACCATCGGCGCTCCTCGACATGAATGTGAACTGCCTTCATATCAGGAACGTTGTGCCTGGTAAATACCGCAATCGAGGTCCGCTCGTTGTACCGGTAGTCACGGCCTCGTGACATGTGGATATGTTCTTTCGTCGAAGGGGGGTGGCGTCGAGTGTCCACACCAGCCGCCACGACCGGGCCGCTGCGCCGCGTTCCGGTGCAGGGTCGAAGTGTCGCGCGCGTCCAGCGGATGTTGGACGCCTGTGCCGAGCTCGTCGACGAGGTGGGGTACGAGGGGCTGACCACCACGTTGCTCGCCGAGCGGGCCGAGGTGGCGATCGGGTCGGTCTACCAGTTCTTCCCGGACAAGCGGGCGATCGTGCAGGCGTTGACCCTGCGCACCATGGAGGCCTACCTCCAGCGGCTCGACGAGCGCTTCGCGTCGGACGACCTGACCCACTGGTGGGACGGCGTCGACGCCGGGATCGACGAGTACATCTGCATGCACCGTACCGTCCCCGGCTTCCGGACCCTGCACTTCGGCGACGTGGTCGACCTGCACCTGCTCGACGAGCAGCGGGACAACAACGGGGTGATCGCCGACCAGTTGGCCCGGGTGCTGACCGAGCGGTTCGGCATGACCGACGAGCCCCGGCTGCGGTTCTGCCTGGAGATCGCCGTCGAGGCCGCGGACGCCCTGATCAAGCTGGCGTTCCGCCGCAAGCAGGAGGGCGACGAGCGGGTCCTCGCCGAGGCCAAGGCGCTCATCCGCGAATACCTGCACCGGCACGTCGAGGCCCCCACCCAGCCGGCCGCCAAGCCCTGACCGGCCCCGGCTGTCAAGCTCTGACCGGCCCTCGGCCGCCAGGCCCTGACCGGCCTCCGGGGCCTGACCGACCCTCGGCCCCCGGCCGCCAAGCCCTGACCGACCCTCGGCCCCCGGCCGCCAAGCCCTGACCGGCCCTCGGCCCCCGGCCGCCACGGCCTGACCGGCCCCCGGCGGCTCCGACCGGGAACGACCCGCGTCGGCGGCCGCCAGTCCGGGAGCCGGTCAACGGATGGGCCGTCCGGCCGGGCGGATCCACCTCCCGGTCGTCACCGGGTAGATCCACCTCTGGCCGTCACCGGGTGGGCACCGCCCCACGTCGTCGCCGGTGGAACCCCGGTTCGGTGGACCCCGGTCGTCGCCGGGTGGACCCGCTCCCGGTCGCCGTCAGAGGAAGGCGTGGCCCTCGCCCCGGTAGGTGGGCACCGTGGCGACGATCGTGTCGCCGTCGACCAGGTGCAGCTCGTTGACCCGTTCGCAGAGTTCGCCCGCCTTGGCGTGCCGGAACCACACCCGGTCGCCGATCCGTAGGTCGGCCGCGGCGGCGCCGGTGAGCGGGGTCTGCACCTCGCCCGCGCCCTCGCTGCCGACCAGCGCCAGCCCGGCCGGCAGCCAGGGCCGGGGCAGCCGGCTCGTCGCGGCCGGGCCGGAGGCGATCCACCCGCCGCCGAGCACGGTGACGATCTCCGGTGTCGGTCGGCGGACCACCGCGCAGGCGAAGAACGCCGCCGGGGTCGGCCGCCAGGCCCGGTACGCGTCGAACAGCGTCGGGCCGTACAGCCCCGAGCCGGCGGTGACCTCGGTGACCGCCGGGTCGGCGCTGGTGGCGGCCACGCTGCCGGTGCCGCCGCCGTTGACGAATTCCAGGTCGGCGTGTTCGCGGACGGCGGCGACCGCCGCGCCCCGCCGGGCCAGCAGTTCGCGGTACGACCCGCGCTGGGCGATCCGGATCGCGGCGCTGAGCGCGGCCTGTCCCGGCGGGGCGTCCCCGAGGCCGGCGATCTGTGCCTCGTACGACATCAGGCCGACCAGCCGGAAACCGGCCCGGCGGCCGACGGCGGCGGCCAGCGTGCCGGCGGCGCGGGCGCTGTGCACCGGCGAGCGGCGCACCCCGACGTGCACCCGCCCGCGCAGGGGTCGCCAGGAGGCGTCCAGGTCGAGGCAGACCCGCAGTGCCGAGCGGCGGCCCGGGGGGCACACCGTGTCGATCAGGTCCAGCTGTTCGGTGCTGTCGATCATGAGGGTGACCGCTGCGGCGAGTTGTGGGTCGGCGGCCAGCTCGGCGAGTGCCCCCCGGTCGGCGGTCGGGTAGGCGACCAGCGCGTCGTCGGTCGCGCCGCAGCGGACCAGCCAGTTCGCCTCGGCCAGGGTGAAGGCCATCACGCCGGCCCAGCCCGGCTGCCCGAGTGCCCGGGCGAGCAGGTCCCGGGCCCGGATCGACTTGCTGGCGGCGCGGACCGGCTTGCCGGCGCTGCGGGCGGCCAGCGCGGCGGCGTTGGCGTCGTAGGCGGTGAGGTCCACCACGGCGTAGGGCGGGTCGAGGTCGGCGGTCGCCTTGTCGAGGCGTTCGCGCAGGGTGTTGCTGTCGATGGCCACGAATGCACGCTAACTGTCCGGACGGCAATGCGAAATACCCTCACGTACTACCGGGCTGCGGTCGATGGCATCAGCGGCCTAGGCTCGGCGAGCAGGAGAATGTCGCCGGTGGGGAGGCTCCCACCGGGTCTAGAGTGTTCCACCGGGACTGCCCAGAGTTGGGCCGGCACGTGGAGGTACGGCCATCGAAAGCCAGCAGCACGGCGAGTCGTCCGGCGCGTCGTCGCCCGGCACACCGCCCACCGGTGCCGCCCAGACCGACCGGTCCGGAGCTGCGGCGATCCGGTCGGTCCTGCGCATCCGACCGTTCCGGCGGCTCTGGATCGTGCTCGGCGCGGCCTCCTTCGGTGACTGGCTCGGCCTGCTCGCCACCTCCGTCTTCGCCGCCGCGCAGGTCTCCGGCAGCACCGCCCAGGGTGCCGTCTTCGGTGGCGTGATCGCGATCCGGCTGCTCCCGGCGCTGGTGCTCGGGCCGGTGGCCGGCGTGCTCGCCGACCGGTTCGACCGGCGCTGGACGATGGTCATCTGCGACCTGCTGCGGTTCCTGCTGTTCGCCTCGATCCCGCTGGTCGCGCTGCTCGGTGTCCGGGGCGGCGTGGTGGTCACCTGGGCGGCGGTCGCCACCTTCCTGATCGAGTCGATCACACTGCTCTGGATCCCGGCCAAGGAGGCCGCGGTCCCCAACCTCATCCCACGCGCCCGGCTGGAGACGGCCAACCAGCTCACCCTGATCACCACGTACGGCCTGACCCCGGTCGCCGCCGCGATCGCCCTGGCGGTGCTGGACCGCAGCGTGCGGGGGGTCACCGGCGGCGAGATGCCGAGCTGGGCCGAGCCGGCCCAGCTCGCCCTCTGGTTCAACTCCCTCTCCCGGCTGGCCACCGCGCTGGTGGTGGCGTTCGGCATCAAGGAGATCAGCCAGGCCCAGGCCCGGGAGCGGGGCGAACGCGCCGAGCAGGGCATGTTCAGCCAGTTCACCGAGGGCTGGAAGTTCATCGGCCAGACCCCGCTGGTCCGCGGCCTGGTGCTGGGCATCTTCGGCGCGTTCGCCGGCGGCGGCATCGTGATCGGCACCGCCAAGTTCTTCGCCGCCTCGCTCGGTGCCGGCGACGCCGCGTTCTACATGCTGTTCGGCGCGATCTTCATCGGCCTGGCGATCGGCATCGGGCTCGGCCCGATGATCGTCCGGGACATGTCCCGCCGCCGCTGGTTCGGCATGAGCATCGTGCTGGCCAGCGCCTCCGTCCTGGTGTTGGCCTTCGCCATCCACCTGTCGATGGCGATCCTCGGCGCGATCATGGTCGGCGCGGGTGCCGGGATGGCCTTCCTCGCCGGCACCACGCTGCTCGGCGGCGAGGTCGCCGACGAGGTACGCGGCCGGGTCTTCGCCGTCGTGCAGATCGGCACCCGGTTGGTGCTGATCCTGGCCATCGCGCTGAGCAGCCTGCTGGTCGGGGTCGGCGGCTCGCGCCAGCTCACCATCGCCGACCTCGGCATCTCGGTCTCCTCCACCCGGCTGCTGCTGCTCGCCGCCGGCCTGGCCGGGATCTTCGCCGGGGTCAGCGCGTTCGGTCAGATGGACGACAAGAAGGGCGTGCCGGTCCTGGCCGACCTGTGGGGTTCGATGCGGGGCCGGCCGCTGATGCCGGCCGAGCCGTTCGTCTCCAACGGGCTGTTCGTGGTCTTCGAGGGCGGCGAGGGGGGCGGCAAGTCCACCCAGCTGGAGACACTCGCCACCCGCCTGCGCGAGCAGGGCCGGGACGTGGTGGTGACCCGCGAGCCGGGCGCCACGGTGATGGGCGAGCGGATCCGGGCCATGGTGCTGGAGGACTCCGGCGCGGACGCGCCGTCGCCGCGCGCCGAGGCGCTGCTGTACGCCGCCGACCGCGCCCACCACGTCGCCACCGTCGTCCGGCCCGCCCTGATCCGGGGCGCGGTGGTGATCAGCGACCGGTACGTCGACTCGTCCCTGGCCTACCAGGGCGCCGGTCGTACGCTGCCGGTCGAGGAGGTCTCCTGGCTCTCCTCCTGGGCCACCGGCGGCCTCAAGCCCGACCTGGTGGTGCTCCTGGACATCGACCCGCGCACCGGCCTGTCCCGGGCGGCCGCCCGCAACCGGGGGGCCGACCGGCTGGAGGCCGAGTCCGTCGCCTTCCACGAGCGGGTCCGCTACGCCTTCCTCGACCTCGCCGCCAACGACCCGAAGCGTTACCTGGTGCTCGACGCGGCCCGCCCGATCGAGGAGATCGCCGGCCTGGTCGCCCGCCGGGTCGACGAACTCCTGGTGGACCCGGCGGGCATCGTGCACCCCCGGCCGGCGCACGGGCCGGACACCTCGGTCCAGCCCGAGTTATCCGAAACGGAGCTGGTGGGCGTGGAGCACCGCACCTGATGCCGGACGTCTTCGCCGATCTGGTCGGGCAGGACGAGGCGGTCGACACGCTGCGCCGGGCCGCCGCGTCGGCCGCCGCCGTGCTGCGTGCCGCCCCCGTCGCGGACGGGCCGACCGAAGACCCGGGGGCCGGGATGACCCACGCCTGGATCTTCACCGGCCCGCCGGGTTCCGGTCGTTCGGTGGCCGCCCGTGCCTTCGCCGCCGCCCTCCAGTGCGTGCACGGCACCGGCTGCGGCACCTGTCCCGGTTGCCACACCACGCTCACCGGCACCCACGCCGACGTCCGACTGGTGGCCCCCGAGGGGCTCTCCATCGGCGTGGGCGAGATGCGTGCCCTGGTGCTCCGGGCGGCGAGCACCCCGTCCGGTGGACGCTGGCAGGTGGTGATCATCGAGGATGCCGACCGGCTCACCGAGGCGGCCGGCAACGCGCTGCTCAAGGCCGTCGAGGAACCGCCGCCCCGGACGGTGTTCCTGCTCTGTGCCCCGTCCACCCACCCGGATGACGTCTCGGTGACGATCCGGTCGCGCTGTCGGGTCGTACCCCTGCGGCAGCCCTCGGCGGCGGCGGTTGCCGAGATGCTGGTCCGGCGGGACGGCATCGCGCCCGACGTGGCGCAGTGGGTGGCCGCCGCCGCGCAGGGGCACGTCGGGCGGGCCCGGCGGCTGGCCGGCGACCCGGAGGCGCGCGGGCGTCGGGACGCGGTGCTGGCGGTGCCGCGCCGGCTGACCGGTGTGGGCACCGCGCTGGACGCGGCGTCGGCGCTGATCGGGGCGGCCGAGGCGGAGGCGGAGGCCGCGGTGGCGGAGACCGACGCGGCCGAGCGGGCCGCGTTGCAGACCGCCCTGGGCGCGGGCGGCACCGGCCGGGGCGCGGCGGGTGCCACCCGGGGTTCCGCCGGACAGCTCAAGGAGCTGGAGAAGCGGCAGAAGTCCCGGGCCACCCGGGCGCAGCGGGACGCCCTGGACCGGGCGCTGGTGGACCTGGCCGGCTTCTACCGGGACGCGCTGACCTCGGCGCTGCGGGCACCGGTTGCTCCGGTGCACACCGACACCGCCACGCTGGCCGAGGCGGGTGGGCAGAAGTGGGCGCCCGAGGGCGCGTTGCGCCGGTTGGAGGCGGTGCTGGCGTGCCGGGCGGCGATCGAGGCGAACGTCAAACCCCGGATCGCCGTGGAGGCGATGATGCTCTCCCTCTGGCGCGGCTGACCCCCCGTTTCCGCCCATCGACACGTGTTGACGACGTGCGGTACGGTCCCGGTGAGCCGCGGTGATCGTGGTGGCACGCAGGGTGAGGTCTACCTGGGGGGAGATCGGATGCCGCGCGGCGAGATCGACGAGGCGTGGATCGAGGAGGCGGTGCGGCGGTACCGCCGGATCGAGTCCCTCCAGGCCGAGTTCGACCGGGCGGTCGACACCGTCGAGGTGACCGTCCGCTCGCCCGACGGGCTGGTCGAGGTGGTGGTGACCGCCGGGGGCCGGATCACCGACGTGCGCTTCCTCGGCCCGCTGCACACCCGGCACCCCCGGGACGTGGCCGGTTCGGTGCAGGCCGCCGTCACCGCCGCCGCCGACGCCGCCCAGTGGGCCCGGGAGAAGCTGCACAACGAGACCTTCACCGCCTACCGTCCCCTGACGGGGGCCTGAGGTGGACGCCCTGCGTGCCCTCGCCGCCCGGCTCGACGAGGCCAGCGCGACCCTCGCCGCACTCGCCCGTACGGTCACCGCGAGCGATCCGCCGCACCCGGCCTTCGGCGCGCACTCCGCCGGTCGCCCCGGCGAGATCGGTCGGGCGCTGCACCGGCAGTGGACCACCGCCACCGACGGCCGGGCCCGCGAGGCGGGTGCCGCCGCCGCCCGGCTGGCGGCTGCCGCGTCGGCCGTCCGCACCGCCGCCGACCGCTACGCCACCACCGACGACGCCGCCCGCCGTCGGCTGGCCGGGGAGCCGTGATGGACCCGCTGGACCGGCTCGCCGAGCCCGGCCTGGACCTGCTCGCCCGGGTGGACACCCTGCTCGCCGCCGGTGCCCCCGAGGCGCATCCGGTCTGGCCGTTGCTGCGCCGGATGCAACTGCTGCCGGGGGAGGCCCTGCGCGCCTTCCTCGACCTGCACCCCGCGCCGTTGGCGACCGCCGGGCACGCCGTGCGCCGGCTCGTCCGGGGGTACGACGACGCCTGCGCCGCCCTCACCGACCCGGGTGTCTGGTCCGGTCCGGCCGGGTCGTCCTACGACGAGGCCCGCACCGCCCTGCTGCGGCACCTGGACGAGGGGCCGGAGAGCCTGGTGGGCCGGTTGGAGTCGACCGCCGGTTACGCCGACGCGCTGGCCGACTGGGTGGAGGGCAGCCGGTTGGCGGTGGCCCGGGTGCTGGCCGAGGTGCTCGGCTCCACCGAGGCGGTACGGGTCAGGGCGGCGACCGGCCCCGGTGCCGGGTCCGCCGCCGGGGCCGGTGCGGCGGCCGAGATCGCCACCCGGGTGCTGTCGGTGCTCGGGGTGGCCTACGACGGGGCGGAGACGCTGCTGCGCCAGTGGTCGCCCAGCCTGGCCGAGTCGACCTGGCGGTCGACCGGCGGCCCGTCGTACCACGGCGGCCCGTTGCGGATCGGCTGACCGTGACCCGATCCGGCTCCGCGAAGCCGCGTCCGGCCCGGTTCCGGCCGGCCGTCGTAGGCTGATGTCATGGGCATGCTCTGCGCGGTCAGCTTCAACCGGTACGGGCGGCTCTACTACCTCGACCCGGGGGAGTTCCGTCCGCAGGTCGGCGACCGGGTGCTCGTCCCCACCGACGACGGCCCCGAGGTGGCAGAGTGCGTCTGGTCGGCGCAGTGGGTCACCGAGGAGACCGACGGCTTTCCGAAGCTGGCCGGCCTGGCCGGAGACGACGACCTGCGCCGCGACGAGATGCTGCGGCGGCGCAAGGCCGAGGCGAAGGTGGCCGCGAAGCGGCTGATCCGGGAGCACGGCCTGCCGATGAAGGTGGTGGCGGTGGACCACGTCCTGGCCGCCACCGAGGGCACCGGTGACCGGACGACGGTCTACTTCACCGCCCCGCACCGGGTGGACTTCCGCTCCCTGGTGCGGGACCTCGGGGCGACCCTGCACTGCCGGGTGGAGCTGCGCCAGCTCTCCGCCCGGGATTCGGCCCGGGTGCAGGGCGGCATCGGCTCCTGCGGCCGGGACCTGTGCTGCGCCACCTTCCTCAACGACTTCGAGCCGGTGACCATCCGGATGGCCAAGGACCAGGACCTCCCGCTCAATCCGCTGCGGATCTCCGGGGCCTGCGGCCGGCTGATGTGCTGCCTCAAGTACGAGCATCCGCTGTACGCCAAGTTCACCGAGTCCGCCCCGGCGGTGGGCAGCCGCGTCACCACGCCCGAGGGGGAGGGCCGGGTGGTCGGCCACAGCGTCCCGAGGGACGCGGTGACCGTCCGGCTGGACGCGGACGGCTCGCGCTCCATGTGCTCCCGCGCCGACGTCTGCGGCTCCCGCAGCGCCTACGAGAGCCGCGACCTGGCCGGCCCCGGAGGGGCCGCGAGCTGACCGGCACTTCACGGGTGTCGGGCCCGGCCCGTCAGGCGCGGTCGTGCAGGGTGACGTGGTAGCCGTCGGGGTCGGCGAAGGTGAACGTCCGGCCGAAGGGGCCGTCGACCGGCGCGGAGACGATGGTGTGCCCGTCGGTGACGAGCGCGTCGTGGATGGCCTGCACGTCCGTGGCGTGGAGCCAGATCGCGGCACCGATGCCGGGCCGGGCGGCGGAGGCGAGATCGGTGCCGGGGACGACGTCGCGCAGGGCGAACGCGATCGGTGTGGTGGCGAAGACGACGGCGTGCGGTGGCCCGGCCGGCGAGCGGACGAGGCCGAGGTAGCGCTGGTAGAACGCCTGCGAGGCGGCGAGGTCGCGCGCCTGGAGCGAGATGAAGTCGGGGCCGGTGACGGGCATGTGATGCTCCTTCAGTCATGTCAGGTTCCTGACATGTTCACGTTATGTCAGAATGCTGACATGAGTCAAGCTGATGCCGGCATCGACCTGGAGACGTCGCTGGGCTACCTGCTGAAGGAGGCGTCGAGCGCCCTGCGGGCGGCCATGGAGGAGGTGCTGCGACCACTCGGGATGGGCGTGACGCACTACGCCTGCCTCGAACTGCTGGCGCAGCGACCGGGCATGTCGAACTCCGAACTCGCGCGGGGCGCGTTCGTGACCCGGCAGACGATGAACGTGCTGCTCCAGAATCTGGAACGCGATGGCTACGTGACCAGACCCGCGGAGGCCCCCGTCGGGAAGGCGCTCCCCGCACGGCTCACCCCCCGGGGCCGGCGGAGCCTGGAGCAGGCGACCGCGGCAGTCCGTTCCGTCGAGGTCAGAATGCTCTCCGGCATGACCGGCCCCGAGCGCTCAGCCGCGTTCCACGCCCTCAAGTCCATGATCCACTCCCTGACCTCCCCGCCCGCGCCGCCGCCCGCCGACGACGACCGGGGTTGATCAAGAGGTTTGCGTCAGTGCGGGCGCGGCGAGTGACGCAAACCTCTTGATCAACTTCGACAGGCGATGTGCGACGGGCGGCGGAGGCGGGTGGTGGAAGCGGCGGGTGGTCGGGTGGGGGCGCGGGGTGTGCGGCGCGGTCCGTGCCGGGGTGGGTGCGGGCGGGTGGGGTGGGTCAGATGAGGGTTACCGGGGGTTCGGCGAGGCGGGGGTTCAGTGGGGTGCGGGGGGCCAGCCAGGAGGCGGTCGGGGACTGGTCGGGGTTGAGCTGCCAGTCGTGGCAGACCCGGTCGACGGCGATCGGATAGACGGTCAGCGTGCCGTCCGGGTCGATCCGCATCCGCAGGAACGACTTGGCGTCCTCGATCCCCTGACCGGCAAACAGCTCGTTCACGTTGACCCCGAAAGCACCCGCCACCAGCAGGTACCCGGCCACCAGCTGGGTGGCGACCAGCCCGATCACCGGTCCGTAGAGCACGGCGGCGGCGACCGCCGGCAGCGGCCACGGCCAGTGGTAGAACGGCAGGTGCAGCCAGGCCCAGGTGCCGGCGACCGCGAGCGCCACGTGCGCCAGCCCGTGGCCGACGCCGAGCAGCCAGTGCCGGACGTGCCGTTTCCCGCTGGCGCCGGGCGGCTGGGCGAAGAAGGCCGCGCCGAGCAGCGTCACCGCCAACATGATCACCAGGGGGACGCTGAGCAGCCGTTGCTCGGTGCCGTTCCGGTTGGCCGCGACGCCCGCCATGGCGAGCATCAGCAGCGTGTGCAGGGTGCCGAGCAGGGTGCCGAAGCCCGGGTTGCGCCGGGGCAGCCGGTGGAAGACCCCCCAGCCGTACCGGCGGGAGCGGGCCGCGTCCGGGAACCGGGCCACCAGGTCGTACGCCCGGGTGCGGCTGGCCCGGCGGGACAGGGTGTCCTTCGGGGGGACCTCGATCCGCTCGGGCAGGGTGTGCGTCGGGTAGAGGTACGCGCCGCCCCCGCCGCACGTGATGAGCTGCCGCTCCGGCCCGGCGTACCGGGCGTAGTGGTGCAGGTCGCCGGAGACCAGCAGCCGGACGTGCGCCCCGGTGGGCGCGATGATCGTCCGGACGAAGTAGTCGATCGAGTCGTACGCGGTGGGATGGTCGACCGACTTCACCCAGGTCGGTGCCGGCACCGCCAGGATCACCCGGGAGTCGGGGCCGAGCCGGCGGGCCACCTCGTCGAAGTACGAGAGCTGCGGGTCGTCCAGGTAGGAACCGGACTGGTCGTCCAGGCCGAGCAGCCACCACCCGGCCGGCAGTTCCACCGCGAAGTACGACCGGGACTGGCCGGTGCCCCAGCCGCCGAAGTTGCGGTCCCGGGAGCGGACGAAGAGCCGCAGGAACGCGGTCAGCCCGTCGTACCAGTCATGGTTGCCGGGCACGGCGAACAGCGTCGGCCGCTGCGGTGGGGCGACCGGCAGCGCCGCCTGGTACGGCCCCTTGCACCGGTCCTCGTACGCCTCGTAGGCCGCTGACGGGTAGACCTGGTCGCCCCCCATCACCAGGGTCTGCGCCCGGGGCAGCCGGTGCCCGTCGACGGTCAGCTCCGGCTGGGCCAGCAGGTACGCCACCGAGTACGTGGCGTCGAACCCGTCGCCCAGGTCGGCCACGTAGTCCAGCCACAGCCCGCCGTCCGGCCCGATCTGGGTGCCGATCCGCGCGTCGAGCGCGTTCTGCAGCTCCCGCTTGTCGAGGTACGCCCCGAAGAGCATCGCCAGCAGGGTACGGATACCGGTGCTGATCAGCAGGAACGGCGCGAGCCAGGGGACCGGTCGGCGGGGGGTGAAGCCCAACTCCACCGGATCGGTGCCCCGTGGCCGTCGGACGGCCCGCTCACCGGGGGCGTGCTCGGCGTCCGGGTCGGCGTGGTCGTCGCTCACCCGGGCAGCCTAACTGCCGCGCCGGCCGCCGATGCTGGTTGATCTCCGCTCGGTCGGGTGCGAGGTGGGAGCCCCGTAGGTTCCGGGCCGGGATGTGCCGTACACTTGGCGATCGTTGCCGCCTTAGCTCAGTCGGCTAGAGCGACGCACTCGTAATGCGTAGGTCGACGGTTCGATTCCGTCAGGCGGCTCATAGGGAGGCCCTGACCAGCAGGTTCGCTGGTCGGGGCCTCATCTTTGTCGATGTGGTTCTGAATCCCCCGACCGGCGATCAGGTCCAGCGCACCTGTCGGCGGGGTGCAGGGTCGACGTGGTCCTGCGCTTCCCGCGATCCTGAGGCGCAGGGCCGGTGATCCCCGGACCTGCCCCGAGCTGTTCGAGGATGGCGGAGCTGTCCGGGCATGGGCGGGTCTGACGACGTAGTGCTCGGTGGTAACCTGCTCGGTGGCGTCCTCGAGCTGGGCGGCTCCGGGCACGGCGGTGTCAGCTGAGCACGGCAGCCAGTTGGTCGTAGGTCGGGGCGAGGTGCTGCAACGTTCGGGCGGCGGATGCCGTGTGTCCGTTGACGATGTCGTGTTGGAGGCTGCCGACCAGCCGGGCCTGCCGGGTAGCGATGACGGCGGCCTCGTCGCGGCCGAGGCTGGCCAGTGCGGTGGCGGCGTCGGTGAGTCGCCGGGCGCCGACCCTGATCGCGAAATGTGTCAGGTGATCGTGCGTCTCGGGGTCGAGTCCGTCGGTAACCAGGTCAGCTAGGCGGTGCACCGCGGCGGCGCCGCCGATGGTGCCGGGCGGCACGGCGAGGTCGTCGCGTCCGCGCAGCCAGGCGACCGCGCCGGGTAGGGCCGCGCGCAGCGCTGCCTCGGTGGTGGTCTCGCGGACCTGCTGGAAGTGGCTACGCATGGTGTACGGCTCGGCGTGGTAGAAGGTGATCGTGTCGGCACGCCATGCGGCCAGGAAGTCCCGGGTCGGCAGGGTCGCGTAGGGGCAGCCGTACGGATCGTGGAACCGGACCAGCGTGTCGTCGGCTTCCAGGACAGCGACGAAGTGGTCCGACCCGATTGGTCCGGCCATTCCGGGCACGTGCCGCAGCAGGCCCATCTCCAGCGGTCCGGCCAGGACGGGGCCGGTCGTGACCGCTGCGTTGAGCATCGCCAGGGCCTGCTCGCTGTCGTCGGCACCTTGTCGTCGGCAGGTCCAGCCGAGCAGCGCGATCGCGTCGTCGATGCCCCGGTCGTCCCAGCCGTACGGATCGAACAGCGGCAGCCGCCCGCCGAGCAGATGCATGCCGAACGGCGAGCCGGTCAGCACTTCGATGATCGACGGGGAGGGGGCCGTCGGGCCGAGGGCCATCGCCAGCGAGTTGGCGTAGCAGTAGTGCCCGGAACCGATGTAGGGGTGCATGCTTCAGCTTTCTCCGCTGGTCGAGACGGGGTAGGTGACGTCGAGGAGCGCACCGTCGGTGCCGGGTCGGATCTCGACCGGGCTGGCAGGGCTGGTCAGGCGGTTCGCATCGATCCATGCCTCCAACGTCTCGTAGGCGCGCAGGATGTCGGGGAATCCGGCGTCGGCTTCGGCGACCGGCAGGTAGACGTCGGTGCCCGCCGGCGACAGCCGGACCCGCAGGTCGTCGACGGGTTCGACGGAGCCGGTGAACGGCACCGCGACTTCGACAGGTCCGTTGCTGTCGTGGGTCACGAACCCGTGGAAGTGCACCAGGGTCGGCCCGTCGCAGGGCAAGTCGGTCGCCCGCAGCCGGGCACGGATGCGGTGCTGTGCGTCGGTGACGAAGGTGTCCAGTTCGCCGATGTGCACACGCCGTTCCTGAGCCAACAGCTTGCGTGGTGGCCTCGACCGCAGCCTCGGAGCGGCGGTGACCGGTGCAGCGGCACCCTCAAGGGCCTCGATCAGCTCGCGTCGGCGTCGAAGCTGGGCCTCCTGGGCTGCCAGCCAGGCGCGAAGTTCGGCCTGGCGGGCCTGCGGGCTGAACTCCAGCAAGGTGGCGACGCGTGCCAGCGGCAGGCCCAGGACGCGCAGCCGGGCGATCAGCCGACCACGGGGAATCTGATCACGGCGGTAGCGGCGGTAGCCGGTGGCCGGGTCGGTAGCTGCGGGCACCAGCAGACCCTGCTCGGCATAGAGCCGCAGCGCCTTCGACGACAGGCGGGTCGCGGCGCCGAACTCGCCGGGCAGGATCAGCTCCACATCGTCCACCCGCCCAGCCTGGGCCATTCCCCTGGGGCGAGGTCAAACACGTGCCCGCGTCAGCGGTCAACGTCGGCTCGGGTCGGCGAGCCGCTGCGGGGTGATCCGGACGAACAGGTCGTGGCCGCCGGTGACCAGGGCACGGTCCCGGTGCACGGCCAGCCCGCGTACCCGGCCGTCGTGCCGGACCCGACCCAGCTCCGCGCCGTCGGGCAGCCGCCACAGCCGGGCCGACCCGTCGTCACCGGCGGTGGCGAGCACCGAGCCGTCCCAGCCGAAGACGACCGCCTGCACCGCGCCGTCGTGTCGTACCGTGGTCAGCCGTTCGCCGTCACCCACCCGCCACACGCTCGCGGTGCGGTTGTAGCCGGCGACCGCCACCCGGCTGCCGTCGTGGTCGAAGGCCAGCGCGTTGACCGCGTCGGCACCGAACCACACGGCCTGCTCCCGTCCACCGGAGAGCTGCCAGATCCGGGTGCTGCCGTCACCGCAGCCGGTGGCCAGCAGCGCACCGTCCGGGCTGAACGCCACCGCCTGCACGCGGCGCGGGTGCGGCAGGCTGCCGAGTGGGTCTCCCGAGTCCGCGTGCCAGATGACGGCGTTCTGGTCGCTGCCGGCGGTGGCGAAGCGCGTCCCGTCGGGGTCGAAGGCGACCGCGTTGATCCGCCCCGGGTGCCGCACCCGGACCAGCTCCCGACCGCTGTCGGCGGTCCAGATCACCACCGTGCCGTCCCGGCTCGCCGCCGCCACCCGGCGACCGTCCGGGCTGAACGCCACCCCGCACACCTCGTCCTGCCAGTCACCGATCCGGCGGGTCCACCGGGGCTCCTCCGCCGGCAGCCACCACAGGTGCACCTCGCCGGGTGCGCCGATGACCAGCCCCGGACCGACCGGGGCGAGAGCGAGCGCACAGACCTGACGACCGACCCGGATCGCCCCGGCGGCCAGCTCCACCTCCGGGCGCGGTGGCGGGGCGTCGCCCGGAGGCACGGCGGGACCGGGGCGCGGGCCGGCGACCCGGTGGCGGGTCGGTGCCGCCCACCGCCGGGCCAGCCGGGCCGCGCCGCGTACCACCGCCAGCCCGGGCTCGTCGACGGCGAGCACCGGCCGGCCGGAGCCCCGGGCGAGCAGCCGCCCGACCAGCGGCATCCGGGCGACCGCACCGATCGGCACGATCCGGTCCACCCCGGACCAGCCGAGGTCGAGACCGACAGTGGGCTCGGTGAGCAGCCGTTCGCACTCGGCCACCGCCCGTAGCAGGTACGGCCGGGCCAGGTCCTCCAGGCGCTCCCGGGTGAACACGTGCGCCACCGGCGGATCCAACTCGGTGAGCGACTCCCGGTGGGTGGCGGCGGTGGAGAGCGCCGCCCGGATCCGCTCGCAGGTGTCGTTGAGCTGCAACCGGCGCCGGAAGGTGTCCGGGTCGACCGCCGGGCCGTCGAGCAGTGCGGCGGCGGGTCCGGGAAAGCTCTGCCGGACGATGTCCTGGATCAGCCGGTCGAGCAGGCCGCCACCGAGGTCGGCCCGGCCCCCGGGTGGGCCGAACACCTGCCAGTCCCCCTGCCGGGACCGGTTGACCACGGCACAGTCGAAGGTGCCGCCGCCGAAGTCGCAGAACAGGGCGGTCAGCGGCGCCGGGCCGACCTCGGCCAGCACCTGCGCCGCCGCGGCCAGCGGTTCGGCCACCAGCCGTACCGTCAGCGGGTCGAAGCCGGCCAGGGTGGCCGCGTGGCGCAGCAGGCCCTGCTGGTAGCCGGCCCAGGCGGCGGGCACGGCGAGCACCACCAGGTCAGGCTTACCGGGCACGGCCCGCTCGGCCCGCCGCCGCAGCGCCCGGAGCACCTCGGCGGCGAGTTCCGGTGCCCGCAGCTCCCGGTCGCCGAGCCGGTACGGCGTCGGGTCGCCGAAACCGGCCTTGAACCGGGACCGGTACGGGCGGAGGTGCTTGCTCCGTTCCGCCGCAGTGCCGACCGAAAGCGACCCGTCCCGTTCCAGGCACACCGAGGTCGGCACCAGGACCCCGCCGGCCGGGTCGGTCGGGTCGTCGAGCAGCCGGGGCGGTTCGCCGTCGACGCAGACCGCCACCGCCGAGGTGGCGGTGCCGAAGTCGATGCCGTACACCAGTCCCACCGGTCACCACCGATCAGTTCGCCGGGCCGTCCGGCGACCGGTGGGTCAGCCGGCGGGCCCGGCTCCGGGTCGCGTCGACCCGCTCCTGGAGGCCGGCGTAGACGCCGAGCCGCTCCTCGAGCTGGGCTATCCGCAGCTTGCGCTCGTGTACGCCCCGGCTACGGGCCTCGACCAGCCGGCGTTCGGTCATCGCGTACGCCTCGGCCTGGGCGTCGAGCTGGTTGTCCAGCGCCAGTAGCAGCGCGTCGGCGTAGTCCTTGACCTGATAGGTGAGCTGCCGCTCGGCCCGCCGTCGGGCCGAGTCGAGCATCGGCAGCACGTGGCTGCGCAGCGCGCCGACCTGGTCCTGCCGGCGCTGGCGTTCGGCCTGGAGCCGGGCCTCGCGCCGACCGGCGAACCAGCCGGTGAGCTGACCGATCACCCCGCCCAGGATGCCGCCGACGATGGTGCCGACGACCGGGACGAAGCTGCCGGCGGCCGCCCCGATGAGGGTGCCGGCCCCGCCGTACGCCATGCCGCCGGCCCAGCTCGTCCGGAACGCGGCGAAGGAGGTCTGCTTGGCCCGGTGCGGGGGTGTGAAGTCGCCCGCCGGCGGAGCCGTCCCGTCCGGTGCACCCGACAGCGCCGGCCCGTCCGGATCGACAGTGGGCAGGGTCAACTCGATCTCGAGCTGGGTGGCGTGCCGCTCGGCCACCTCGTCGACGGCCCGCCGGAGGTCGGTGGCGGCCCGGCTGCCGGCGTCCACGATCTGGTCGGAGACCTGCCGAACCACCGCGGCCGGGTCGGTCAGGGCGTCGTCGGAGTCCAGGCTGCGCCGGAACTCGTCGACGATCCGGTCGAAGTCGCTGCTGAGCTGGTCGCGGACCGGCCGGGCCGCCCGGTCGAGGTCGTCCCGGGCGGTACGCCGCCAGCGCTGTCCCGCGCCGCGCAGCTTCTCCGCCGCCGTCCGGGACGCCTTCAGCTCGGCGTCCAACTCGCCGAAACTGTCCTCGACCAGCCCGGCCAGCTCGATGGCCACCGGTGCCGCCGCGCCGTCCAGCAGCGCGGTCACCGTCTCCAGCTCGCCGTCGATCCGCAGTCCGCCGACGGTGCCGGCGAGCGCGCCCCACAGGTGCCGTTCCAGCGCCGGGAACCCGGACCCGTCCAGCAACTCCGGATCCCCGTCCTCCAGCGCGTCGAACTTGCGCAGCGCGGAGACCGGGAGCACGGTCAGCTCCCCGGGTGGCCGTCCGGCGACCTCGGCGATCCGGTTACGGGCCGCCTCGACCACCGGCTCCGGCTCGACCACCTTGTCCGCCTGGGTGATGGTGACGAGCACGGTCGGGCACTGGGCCAGCGCACCGGCGAGGAAGTCGAGTTCGGCGGTGGTGACCGGCTCCAGCACGCTGGACACGAAGATCAGCGCGTCGGCGCGGGGCAGGAAGGCGCGGGTGGCGGCGGTGTGGGCGGGATTGACGCTGCCGATACCGGGGGTGTCGACCAGCACCAGCCCCGGTGTGAGCTGCTCCAGCGGGGCACCCAGGACGAGCAGGCTGACCCGCTTCTCGTTGCCCGGGTTGCCCTGCTCGGTGACGTAGGCCGGCAGGTCGGCGAGGTCGACCGGCAGCGGCGGGCGGCTCGCCTCCGGGTCGTCGGGATCCTCGGCGAAGTGCACCGTGGCGGTGTCCCGTTCGGCCCACTGGAGCACGGTGACCACCGAGGTGGTGACGTCGATGTCGACCGGGAAGAGGCCAGGCCGTTCCACCAGGGCGTTGAGCAGGCTCGACTTGCCCTGCCGGAACTCGCCGCAGACGACCAGGTGGTAGCGGGCGTGGCGGAGCCGGTCCCGGCAGCCCGCCAGCATGGTCGCCGAGGCGGCCGGGAGTTCGTCACCGAGTGCGGCGGTGACCTGGTCGATCAGGGCGATGCTGTCGTCGCGCAGGTGTTCGAGGTCGTTCACGATGCCCTCCTGGCGTGGCTCACACGTGCTCACCTGGGTTCGGTTCGATCAGGTCGTCGGTGCCGTCGAGCAGTCGGCGGGCCTGCCGGGCCCGGTGCTCGACCCGTTCGTACGCGCGCAGCACCACCCGGGCCGCCTGACCGGTCGGCCAGTCCAGGCTCGGGTCCTGCTCGCGTCGGGCCCACTCGCGTACCCGCGACCCGGCCCGGTCCACGATGGCCTGCACGCTGCTCTGCTCCGGCAGCCCGAGCCGGGCCGCGCAGGAGAGACCGTGCTCGCCGGTGATCCGGAGCAGCTGGGCCGCCTCGTCCGGGTCGAGCGCCGTCTCGCCGTTGTAGTACGCGGAGAGGGCGTCGAACTCGGCGAACATCGGCGTCTCGGCGCGCAGCCGCTCCACCCCGGCGGCGATGTCGTCCACCACGGCCGGCACCGCCTCGCCGGTACGCTGCCCGGCCAACCGGATCCGGGCGATCTCGCGGTTCACGTCGTTCAGGCCGTGGGACAGTTTCAGCAGCGTGGCCCGGTTGCCGAAGTGGCTGGTGATCAGTTCGGTGAGGGTGGTGACGCCGCTGTCCACCCGCAGCCGGTCCCGGACCAGGGCCGGGCTCAGCCGGTCCTCGTGCAGGTAGCGGCAGACCTGGACGATGCCCCAGCCGCCGAGCACCCGGAGCAGTTCCCGCCGGTGCCCGGCCGGCACCCCGCTGCCCTCGATCGTCTCGGCCCGGCCGAAGGTGCCGACGTCGCTCACCCGCCGGGCGAGCCGGCGCAGGTCCACCCGGGCCAACTCGTCCAGCCAGGTGAAGTGCTCGTCGGTCAGTGCCCGGGCGGCCATGCCGACCAGACCGGAGATCGGCAGCACGGTGTAGAAGAGCCGCCGGATGTCGTCCCGGCGCAGGTAGCCCTCGGCGAGGGTACGGCCGGCGGCCATCGGGTCGAAGGTGAGCCGGTCGGGATTGCCGGGCAGGCCCGGGGTCGGCGGCCAGAGGTCGTCACAGCGGCTGAGCACCCCGAACGACTTCAGCGGGGTGACCGGGCCGTCGACCCCGCCGAGGAACTGCTCGACGGCCGCCTTGTCGGTCTCGTGCAGGCCGCGCCGGAACAGGTAGAGCACCGCGTCGGCCCGGTGCAGCTCGGCGCTGCTGTCCTGGTGTACGTCCCGGGCCGTCCGGTCGAGCGCGTCCAGGGTGCCGGTCAGCTCGGCGGCGGAGCCCTCCAGGTCCTGATTGGACAGGCCGAGGAAGTCGAGCGTGTTGGCCGAGTCGGTGACGTGCACGCTGCCCAGTCCCGGGGTGTCGACCAGCCGGAACGCGCGCAGCAGCGGGTTGGGCAGGCCGAGTTCCACCCGGCGGATGCGGCGCAGGTGGGTCAGGTGCCTCGGGTCGTTGACGGTCAGCTCACGCAGCCGCTCCGGGGACATCTCCCGGGCCGGCGCCCCGTCGCGGTAGAAGACCCGGACCACCGGGTGGTCGTGGTGGCACAGCTCGTTGACCGTGAAGGTCAGCTCGAGCTGGCCGGTGGCCGCGACCTCCTCGCCGAGCAGCGCGTTGACCAGTGTCGACTTGCCCCGCTTGATCTGCCCGACCACGGCCAGCCGCATCGGCTGCGCCAGCCGTCGGTCGGCCTGGTCGAGGAGCCGGGCCAACGGGGCCAACTCGGCGCCGGCCCCGGCGGCGAGTCCGGCGTAGCGGACCAGCTCGGCCGAGACCGGGGAGGGGCGGCGGGGAACGCCCGGGCTGGCCGTGCCGGCGTCGGTCGTGCCGATCGGCACGCTGGGCATCGCGTCACCCACTTGTCGGTCGGGGCGGGCTCGCCGGTCGGACGGGGCCGTGGTGCGCGTTCGTCCACAGGTCGGACGACCTGCCAAGGCGGGTGGAAACATCGTCGTCGGCGAGACTAGGGCCGTTTCTCCGGCCGGTTTCCGTCATTAGACGGCATCACCGCGACCCTGCCGAATCGACAATGCGGGCGGGGTTCCGAATCGCGTCGGCGGGCAATGTGACCGAAGGTTTCGGACCCGCCAACGGTCGTACCGACGGAGGGACGAACCACGATGACCGATCAGGCCCCGGCGATTCGCCGTTTGTTGGTGGCGGTGGACATCGAGAAGTACAGCACCCGTACCGCCCCCGCGCAGTACCAGGGACAGCGGCGGCTGCTGAGCATCGCCCAGTACGCCTGCAAGCGTGCGCAGGTGCACCGGGTCATTCCGCAGGAGAGCGGCGACGGCCGGTTGATGGTGTTCCAGCCCGGTGTGAACGAGGCGGCGGTGGTGCCGGCACTGGTGCTCGGTTTTCGGCACGCGCTCTACGAGAACAACGGCGATGCGGGCGAGTTCGGGCGGATGCGGTTGCGGATGGCGATCGTCGAGGGGGCCACCGCGTACGCCGGCAACGGATTTCACGGTCCGGCGCCGATCCTGGTCGGGGACCTCATCAATGCGCCGAGGTTGAAGGCGGCGCTGGACGAACACCGGGAGAGTGACCTGGCGCTGGTGGTGCCGAACTATCTCTACGCGGATCTGATCAGCCAGAACTATCCGGGCCTGAGCCGGGAGCATTTCTCCCCGTTTCCGGTGGAGCTCCGGCATGATCAGGTCGAGCGGGCGTGGATCCACCTTCCCCGGTCGGCACCGGCACCGGATCCGCGTGCGCCGAAGGTCAGGTGGGACGGAATGGCCACCGCGATCACCGTGCAGGGCCTCTTCACCGCCGGGCAGGTCTATTACCAGGGCCATCTGACCGTCAACGCGGGCTCGGTCGACGACCCGCCCGCAGGCGGCACCCACTCGGGGCACCATCAGCACGGTCACCACAACCACCACGGCCCTGGCCTCGGCCATGCCGAGTTGCCCGACGAGCTGTTCGACGAGCACCCGGAGCACGACGGGAGCGACGTCGGCGGGACCGGCTCCGAGCACGACGTGTCGTCCCACTGGTACGACCACGACCACGACCACGACGACGATCACCACCAGCAGCACGACGACGACCAGGACCAGTGATCTGGTGCGATCCCGTCAGGTGATGCCGGGCCGGGCCGGAATCCGTGGTGCCCTGGAGGCCACTGAGGAGGAATGCCACATGGACAACCAGCCGGCGGCCCCGGGCGGGCACCCGACCGACGCACCGCTGAGCCCGAGCGAGGAACTGATGGTGGTCGGGATGATCAACTCATCGTTCCAGTTGGCCACCCAGCAGGCGGACAGCAAGGTGAGCATGTTGCTGGTGGTGCATCCCGGCGTGACCGCGGTGCTGGCCAGTCAGCTCGACCAGGTGGTCGGGCTGCTGGTCGAGCCACGGTCGCTGAGCCTGCTCGCGGCACCGGCGGTGCTCGCCTTCACGCTGGCCTTCCTCGTCTCCGGTTACCACCTCATGCAGGGACTGCGACCCCGCCTCACCCCACCGGCTCCGACCAACCGGTTCGCCTTTCCGGCGATCGCCGCCGGCACCGCCGACACCACCGGCCCGGCCGGCGCGGCGGCGCTCTGCGCCGAATCCTGGGCGCTGGCCCGGATGCTGGCCGACATCGCCATGACCAAGAACCGGCACGTGAGCAAGTCACTCAGCTGGGTGTCGGTCATGGTGACCACCGCGCTCACCCTGCTCGCCCTGGGCGTGCTGGCCGGCTGACCCACCCATCGGCCGACCCATCGGCCGCACGGCCCGCCCGCCCACCGGCTGACCCGCCCGCCGGTCGGTGCGGTCCGGTGGGCGCGCCGCCGGTCAGGCGGCGGTCGCGGCGACCGTGGACAGCGCCTGCCTGTCGCGGATCACCACCTTGCGGTAGCCGACCGTCACCGCGCCGAGGCGGCGCAGGTCGGCCAGGGCACGCTGCACGCTCGGTTCGGCGGCCGCCACCAACTCGGCCAGGTCGGTGTGGCTCAGCGGCAGGTCGATCAGGGTTCCCTCGGGCACCGGGCGGCCGTACACCTCACCGAGATGGGCGATGAGCCGGGCGATCCGGACCAGCACCAGGTCACCGCCGACGTCGACCCGGTGCCGGTTGGCCATCCGCAGCTTGGCGGTGACCGACCGGTGCACCGCGTCGGCGATGCTCGGCCGCTCCTGCAACAGGCTACGGAAAGTGGCCGCCGGCATGACCCGGCCGGCGGCACGGGCCGCCGCCACCACCGAGGCGGACCGCGGCTCACCGTCGAGAATGGCCAGTTCCCCGAGCAGGTCACCGGCGACCCGGACGGCGAGCAGCATCGGCCGTCCGTCCGGTTTGCGGCCGAGTACCTTGACGTAGCCGCGCAGCATCAGCACCACCGACGTACCCGCGTCACCCTGCCGGAACAGCAGGTCACCCGGGGTCCAGGACCGAGGCGCTCCGGCGGCCAGCAGCACCGCCTGGTCGTCGGCGGTCAGCCGGGCCAGGAAACTACCGGTGGGCCAGGTGCCGGCCCGGCCGGTGCGGTCTTGGATCACGGCGACTCCCCAGCAGCCGTCGGTCAGCGGGCGTCCCGAAGGCTACTGACCGACGACGTGGGGTTACATCATCCGTACGGGCGGTCAGCGCGAGTAGATCACCCTGCCCCGCCCGTCGAATTCGTCGATGTGGTGGGCCACCCGTAGCACCCAGCGCACCTGCTTGGCGGAATCGACACCGCCCGGGACGACCTCGATGTCCGTCTCGGTGGCGACGGCGCCGTTCCACAGTGCGGGGTAGCCGTGATCCGGCACGTGGAGCACCGCCCTTCCGGCGTACGCGTCGAACCGCTCCCGGACCAGGTCCGTGCAGCGCCGGGCGAACTCGGTCCGCCACCAACTGTCCGGCTCCGGTGGTGGGCAGGGGAAGATCGAGCGGACCGCCTCGTCCACGTTGACCAGCCAGCGCAGCCTGCCTGCCGGGTCGGTCGATGCCTGGTTGACGTACTGGCTGAGCTGCCGGAGCAGGGCTGCGCGGTAGTGCGTACGCTGCCCCGGCTCGTCCAGCCTCGGCATGGGCCGGCGGCCCGTGACGTTCAGGCTGTGCGCCAGCCCGGCCACGCTGTCGGCGAGGGTGAGCGCGTCGGTGACCAGGCAACCGAGCTGACGGTCGCCGCCGGCTATCTCGGCGACCTCGGGGCTCGGCTCCGTACAGGGTAGCGGCAGCGCCGGGCTGTCGAACCGGGGTGCGGCCGGGACCAGGCCGTCCGCCGACGGAGCCGGGTGGTTGTCGGGGTCCGTCGCCGCCCGCAACCGGCGGCGCAACCGGGCCGCCTCCTTCGGTGCGAGGGCCAGGCAGGTCAGCCACATCCACTGCCACCGGCCAGCCGGGTCGGTCGGCACGGGGACGTCCCGCCAGGGCGCCACTGCCGGATCGGCGCGGAACTCGTCGAACAACCGCCCGATCTCGTACGCCGGGCCGTCCGGGACCGCGCCGGCCACCGTCGCCTCGTCCTGACCGGCGGGTGGGCCGGCGTCGTGGACCCGGCCGGGGGCTCCACCGTCGGCGGCTTCCCCGCCACCCTCCGGATCCCCGGTGCTCCCCGGTTCCCGGGAGTCGTCGCCGTTGCCGTCGTCACCTGCCGGTGACCTGGTGACCGGTTCCGACGGCTGCGTCCGGCCGGTCACTCCGGCATCCCCGGCCAGGGCCTGCGTCGGCTGGTGGGCCAGCCAGTCGAGCACCGACTCGATCAACTGGGCGACCACGGCGTCCGGGTGCGCCGGATCGGTCGGCCGGGGCCACAACACCTGGTGCAGCTCCGCGCCGAACCGCGCCACGACCGCCCGGACCCGCTCGGCCCGTTCCCCCGGGGTGGCCAGCACCGTCGACAGGGCCGTCAGCGCCTGGTCGGCGGAGACCACCCTCGGCCGCTCGGCGCTCATCAGTGCCTCCCGTTGAAGGGATCCCAGCTGTCCTTCCACACCGGTTCACCCCGGGTCATCGAGGTGTGGAACACGGTGCCCGGGTGGCTGAGCATGTCGACGAAGCGGGTGGTGGTCAGATAACGCGGATAGCCCCGGTGCACGCGCAGGCAGCCGCTCTGGTCCAGCGAGGCGAAGTAGCGGATCGCCCGGTCGTAGGGGCCGTCCGGAACGCGCAGCTCGGTGCGGTGGACCGTACCGCCGGTGCCATCGCTGATCTCGAACCGCCAACCCCGGACGCCGGACGACCGGACCTCCGGCTCGGGCAGCGGCACCTCGCCGACCAGGCCGGCGATCGGGTCGGCATCCGGGTGCAGGGTCTGGATCCGGTGCGGAAACCAGGGTTCCGGGCCGTCCAGGCGTAACGCCACCGACCGGCCCGCCACCCGCGCCGAGGTACGACCCACCGGCGTCCCCTCCGCGTGGATCACCACCGCCCGGCCGCCCCCGGTCGCCGGCAGCAGCCGGCTGATGTCGACGCCGCTCTCGTGCATGAGGAAGTCGGGCGAGCCGCCCCGGCAGAGGAACAGGGTCGGGGTGAGGTCCTGGTCGACCTGGAGCTGGAAGTAGAGGTCGGCCGGGGGCTCGCCGGGCAGGGTGATCCCGGTCTGGCGCAGCGCGTGGGTGATCAGGTGGTAGCGGAAGTCGCCCCACTCGATCGACTCGCCGGCGCCCAGGTCACGGTGCACCCGCAGGTTGCGCGGCACCAGGTACCAGCGGCTGCGGGCGGCCAGCTTGCCCTGCCGGTCGCTGTACCGACAGGGCGTGCCGGCGGTGAGCAACCGCTGCCCCCGCGCCCCGTCGGGCTGCCGGAGGAAGAAGTGGCAGGGCAGCGAGAGGAACATGTTGTCCACATTGACCAGGACCACACTGCCGCCCTCGTTGAGCGCGCCGACCAGGGCGTCGTCCCTGGTCCCCGTGGCCCGCAGGTTCCGCTGCTCCTGTGCCCAGCAGGCACCGATGGAGGCGGCCTGCTTGGCGTTGGTCCGCTCCACCACCAACGACGAACGGTCCCATCCGCCGGCATCCGTCCGCTGGTTGAGGGCCTGCGCCAGGGCGTCGGCGACCAACCGGCCGACCAGGGGCATCTGCGCGCTGCGACCGGAGAGGAAGACCTGGTCGAGAGAGTCGTCCGGCCGCTCCCGCAGGCCGACCACCACCAGCTCGGCGGCGAGGTCCGCCGCCTTGGTCAACACCGGCCGGGCCAGCCGGGCGAAGTCCCGCCCGGACAGCCGCAGCGTGGGTGCGGTGAGCCGGGACGCGGGCAGCGCCGACCCGGCCCCACCGGTGTTCTGGAGCACCAGGTCGAGCCGGGTGTCGTGGACGGTCACCGACTCCGCGTCGGCCGCCAGCGCGCCCAACGCGATCTTCGCCGTCTCGGCCTCGTGCCACAGCCGCTCGAACGCCGGGGCCCTGCCGCCGGACTCCAGATCGGTGGGGAGCAACGCGCGCAACGCCACCGCGACCGCCTCCGGCACCGGATCGAGGGTCTGGTTGGCCAGCACGTACGGGGCCAGCGGGCGGTAGCTGCCGTCCGGTGCCCGGCTGGCGCCCGGCCAGCTGCCCTCTCGGTTCCGGCGCTGGTCGGCTGGCAGCGTCTCGACCAGCGCGTCCACCAGCAACGCCTTGAGCCAGTAGTAGACCCGCAGGGTGAGCAGGTCCCCGCCGAGCTGGGGGTGCCCGGTCGAGCCGAGCACCTGCGGGGTGAGCACGTACGACCGGCCGGCCCGCGGATCGGTCACCGCCTCCGGGGTCTGGTCCTCCAGGTCCAGGGCGAGCAGCGCGATGTCGGTGGTGCCGCCGCCGATGTCGAGCACCAGCACCACCCGGCGCCAGGTCGGGTGGTGGTGGCCGTCGATCGGCCGGCTGCGGCTGCGGAACCGCTCCAACCCCTCCTGCACGCTGCCGCGCAGCTCACGCAGGACGAAGTACATGGCGGCGGCGACGCCCTCGTCGTAGGTGAGGTCGGGCTTCGGCACCTCCAGGTCGCGTTGGAGCAGCCTGGCCAGCCGCTCCCGCTGGGTCGGCGGAGTGGTGGTCGGATAGGTCACCAGCACGTGGGCGGCGTCGGGGAGCTGATCCTGGTGCCGTCCCGCGGCGAACCGTAGCGCCCGGTCGATCAGCCAGTGGTAGACGTGCAGCAGCAGGAACTCGCTGGTCGCCGGCTCCCGGGGCGCGGGATCCCAGTCCAGCCCCAGCAGGTCGGCGGCGAGCGGCCGGGGCTGCCCAAGGGTCCGCTTCAGCCCCGGCAGCACGCTGACCAGCGTGGTGTCGTCCGACGCCGGCTGGTGCAGGGTCACCGCGCCCGGTCGCAGCACGTACGCGGTGCTGCTGACCGCGTACCTGTCGCCGAGGTCCTGCAACGGCACCTGGGCCAGGCCGGTGAGCGCCGGGGTGAACAGCGCTTCGTCCACCCGGCGGTGCAGCTCCCCGGCGAGCCAGCGACGGAGCTCGGCGTTGGTGCTGAGGCCGGGCCGTAGGCCGATCAACGTCAGGTCCCGCAGCTGTGCCCTGGCCTGCTCCGTGCCCTGGATGTCGGCGCGCAGGTGCCCGACCAGTTGCCGCACCGAGTCGACCGGGTCGTGGTCGAACGGGGGCAGCTGCCCCACCTGCTGCCCCACCTGACTGACACAGTCGGCGACCAGGCCACGCCACTCGTCCCGCGCGGCCGGATCGTCCGGGCCGGGCAGCTCCAACAGGCCGGCCAGTTCCCGGCACAGCCGACGGTCCTGATCCTCCGGCAGATGCGTGGTCCGCTGCTGCTCCTCGTCGCGCACCATGGTGATCGTCGAGCTGGAGGTGCCGAAGTCGATGGCGAACATCTTGGCCGTCTTCGCCCCGGTCGTCGTCCGCCGCAGCGGCGTCCGCGCCACCAGCCCCTCCCGCTGCCGGGCGACGCCGGGGGCGTCCCCCGCCGGCCGGTCCCCGGCCGTGGCGAACTCCAGCACCAGCGGAAACTCCCGGTCGGTCACCTGGTCACCGCCGGCGGTGACCCGCCAGGTCAACCGGACCGTCTCCAGCGACCGGCGGGAGCCGACGATCCACAGGTCCTCCGCCACCGGCACCGCAGCGGTGACCTCCTGGGCCTCGACCACCCGCACCGGTTGCCAGGCGCTGGCCGGGTAGGTACGGCGCAGGTACTGGCCCAGCGCCCCGGAGGCCGGACCGACCTCGGCCAGGACGACGTCCCACACCTCGACCGGCCCGTCGACGGCCCGGATCAGTACCCGGGGCAGGTGGTACTGCTCGTCCTGCGGATAGATCCGGTAGCCGCCCTCGGTCTGCTCGGTACGGCCCTCGGCCGCCGGCTCGAACAGCAGCTCGACGCTCATCTCTCGTCCCTCCGGTTCGACGGCCGCAGCTCGTCCGGCCAGTCCTGTAGCAGTTGGTGCCAGGTGGAACCGCTGCTGCGGCGGCTACCGCCGGGCGTCGTACCCTCGGCGCGGTCGGTGTCGAGCCGGTCGATGGTGGCGGTCCGGGGGATCTCCTGGTGCACCTCGAAGATCTCCGTCTCGATCGCGTCGGCGAGCTGCGTCAACTCGTGTGACAGGCGTTGCCGGGCGAGCTGGAGCACCCCGTCGGTGAGCTCCTGACGCATCCGCATCAGCCGGATCACGTCACCGCCCTGGTCGTTGCCGAAGGCGTCGGGAGGTGATGTGGGCCGGCCGGACGGGTCGGTGGCCGCCGCCGGTGCCCACGGCATCCGCTGCGCCGGCAACAGGGGAAACAGCTGCCGCGCCGCTGGCCACTCCAGCTCGGGCGGGTCGGCCAGCACCTCCCGCTGCCGCCCGGTCAGCTCGGTCACCCAGCGCAGGTGGGCCAGGCTGTCCAGCCAGCTCCGGCGGTTGGCGCCACCGTCCGGGTCGAGCGCGGCCAGTGCCGCCGACCGACCCGGCTCGGCCAGCGGATCCGGGCTCTGCGCCCAGATCACCTCCAGCCGTTCGGAAACCTCCCGTACCCAGCGGTCGGCGAGCCGGCCGAAGAGCCGCCCGGCGACCCGGGAGGCGTCCCGGACGAAGTCACCGAACGGCGTGTGCAGCTCCTCGGTGCCGAGTAGTAACGGGCTGCCGGACGGGCCGGGCTGCGGACGGTCGTGGTCGGTGTGCGGGCGCCGCTCGGTGTGCACCCGCCCGCCGCCGGGTGCGGCGGGTGGCCGTGGGCGGGCCGACCGCACCGGCGGGACGACCCGACCGGTGCGCGCCGCCGCGAACGTCTCGTCCCAACCGGACCAGCGGTAGACGATGGCGGCCACCTCGACCCGCAGCTCCTCCAGCGCCTCGTCCAGGTGCCGCTGCCAGGTCGGATCGCCGGTACCGGGCCGCAACCAGCCCACCCGGTTTTTGATCGTCCGTTCCGCCTCGCCGAGATCCTTGCTGAGCTGGAGCAGGTCGGCCACCACCCCGTCGGCGGTGGCCCGGGCCCCGTCGTGGTCGTGCCAGGCCAACCGGGTGGTGAGGTGGTGCAGCGCGTCGGTGTGCCGGCGCAGCGCCTCCAGCTTGAGTCGTACCCCGTGCTCCGACACGTGCTTGCTGATCATCGCCCGGAGGGCGCGTACCCCGCCGTCCTCGCCGACCGCGACCAGCGCGTCGCTCAGCGGCTCCGCCGGCTCCCGGGGGGTGACCGCGTCGGCCGCCGCCCGCCAGCCCGACATCCGGCTTCCGACCACCGGGCGGTGCGTGCTGAGCGTCGCGGCCAACGCCCCGCCGGGCCGCAACGGCATCCGGTGTACGTCGATCGCGTAGAGCAGGCTGGTCATCGCCACCCGATCCGGATGGCCTCCGGTCAGGTCCCGCCCGGTGTCCAGCACCGCCCGCAGCCCGACGTGCCCCGCCGCCAACTGTGCCACGGTGGTCGGCCGGGCCGGCGCGGCCGGTGGTGGCAGCAGGTCGAACATGTTGTTGACCACGATCGCCGCGTCAGCCAACTCGTCCCGGCCGCGTCCGTGCCCGGCGAGTAGGGCGAGGAACCTGGTCGGCACCTCGGTGTCCGGCCGTTCCGCCCGCACCACGATCAGGATGGTGTGCACCGGGCGCAGCATGCTGGCGGAGAGGAAGTCGTCCCGGGCGGCGCCCCGCGCGTTCAGCCCGGGAAAATCGAGGAACTCCACCTCCCACAGCCCGGCCAGCTCGTGCACCGGCCACTGCCCGGCCGGCACGGAGATCTGTAGGTTCACCCGGCCGACCAGGGGAAACAGCTCCCGCAGTACGCCGGAGGTCAGCTCGCTGCCGGCCGCCAGCGGCACCGTCGGCGGGCGGACCGGGAACCGGGTCGGCAGGGTCCGGAGATCGTCGATGGCCAACGCGGCGGCGTACTCGCCGAGGCTCACCGGCCGGGAGACGCCCGGGTTGACCGGATCGACCAGGGCACCGGCCCGGTCCAGGGCGTTGCGGATCCGCAGCAACTCCCAGGCCGAGTCACGGATACCGAGCACCGCCGCCTCGTGCAGCTCCGGGTTCTCCACGTCCGGCCAGATGAAGCGGCGGCACCACTGCTCGAAGACGTGCCAGCCGTCGCGTACCGGGTTGTAGTCACGCAGCGGTGCGACGTCGACCGGCAGCCGGGTCTCCGCGACCACGGAGGCGATCTTCGCGAGGATGAAGCCGGCGCTGGCCTCGATCTGGGTACCGGAGAGCAGGCTGACCGACGCGCCGGTCACCGCCACCGCCGAGCCCGGCGGACCGGCGCTCAGCCGCAGGGCGGTCACGTTGCCGGTGGTCGCGTTCGACGCCGCCGGAAGGAGTTCCGGATTGCCCAGCAGGGCACCGAGCAGCAGCGACTTGCCGGTGCTGAACTCGCCCACCACGCCGACCGTGATCGGTGCCCGAGCGGCGTTCTCCAGCTCGAAGGCGTACCCGATCAGCTCCCTCTGTGTCTCGATCAGCTCGCCCGGCACGGTCGCGGCCTGCGCGTCCGCACGGACCCGTTCCGCCCAGCGCTGATAGCGCTCGATCAGCGCCTGTGTGCTCTCTGACATCGGACCTCCCCGGAATGGATTCACCAGCGGTCGTCTCTGAGGTAGCCCAGCCGGCTCGACTTGCGGAAGCTCTCCTCCTCGCGGGTCAGGTCGTAGCGGGTGTTGGCCCGGATCCGTTCGAGATCCATGGCCTGGTCGACCGCGTCCCGCTCGACCTGTCGTTTCTGGGCGGTCCGGTACGCCACCACCGACGCCTGCGCCCGCAACCGCCGGTCGTAGAGGGTGGGGCGGGCGAACAGTTTCAGGGACACCGGCAACAGGTCGATCGCGAGGAAGGTCACCCGCAGCACCCAGGGAATCCACTGCACCATCCAGCTGTCCCTGTTCGCTTTCAGGAAGCGTTGCAGCGCCTTTTCCTGGGTGATCCAGCCACGGTCCTGATCGATCGCCTCGACACTGGCGCTGATCCGGCTCTGCCGGCCGTTCTCCAAGGTGCCGATCTTGTCCCTGAGCGCCTTGTTCTCCTGGTCCACCCTGGTGCGGGTGGCGTTCGCGCTCTTCCGTAACTGTTCGAGCTCCCGCTTCCGCGCCGCCGCGATCGGGCCGTACCCCGGACGGCGGGTGCCGGTGCCGCCCCCGATCTCCCCGGACATCTTGTCGGCAGCGGTGGCGACCTGCTTCTCCGCGGCGGCGACCTGCTTGTCGTTCGCCTCGATCTTGGACCGGAGTTCGGCGATCTGCCGGGTCTCACCGTGCCGGTCGAGGGCCTGCACCGCGGCCACCTGCTCGATCCGGGCCGCGTCCATCTCCCGCCGGATCTCCGGCTGGAACATCAGCAGCAGCGCCGCCTCGGTCACCAGCAGCGCGCTGCCGACCGCGATGGCCACCCGGAAGAGGTACTGGAAAAGGTGTGGACCCAGCCTCTTCCGCCAGGTGCCCGGACGGCCCGGGTCGAGGTCGCCGTACCGGGGCTCGGCCACGATCGAGCGGTCCGCCCAGAAGACCAGCAGCGCCCAGCCGACCGCGAACGGCAGCAGCAGGGGGGTGAAGCCACCATTGATGACGGTGCCGAAGAGGGTGAACATGACCCCGGCGACACTGGCGATCAGCACGATGAAGACGCCGACGCCGACGTAGCGGAACCGTTCCACCCGGGTGTCGATCAGGTTCCGGTCGACACCGGAACACCAGAGGAAGAACCAGGTGAGGGGATTACGCCCGGCCGGCTGATTCGTCCTGCTCCATATCTTGGTCGTCATGGCCCGGTCACTCCCTACGAGGACCCGCACCCACGCGCGGGTGCTCGATGCCGCTGAGTGTGCGGGGAAGGGTGGTTACAGTTCCCGTCAGAAAGCGGGGTGTGGAAAACTCGCTATTTCGGTGGTGCCCCGGGTCGCAAGAATTCTGTGACGGTCGGTGTGCGGGCGACAACCGGATGTCCGTTCGCACCTGGGCCACGAACCGGAGTGTCGGTCGGCACCGTCGGCCCCACCGCCGCCACCGACCCGGCGTGGGTCATGCCACCGAGAGCCGGGCATCACCCACCGACCGCCGGCACCGCCGTCGACACGGTGCGACCGGACGCACCGAACGGTCCCGGCCGCCGACGACCCACCTCGGAAACTCGGAAAAAGTTCTGCCGGGCGGCAACCCGCGGGCGATGGATCGCATGTACCCGGGTGTAAGCAACGATCGCCACGATCCATAGGGGACCGAGATGCCCGCACGTCGTCTTCTACTGCTGCCCGCTGTCACCGCCCTGTGTGCACTCGCCGCCTGTGGGGCCACGGAGGAGCCCAGTTCCGCTCCGACCACGGCTGCTCCGGCCTCGGCTTCCCCGGTGGCGTCCAGCGCCGGCCCGACGACGGCTGCCCCGACCGCCCCGGCGGACCGCACCCCGAGTGCCACGTCCACGGCGACCACCAAGGCGGCGGGTGACGTCAAGAGTGCCGCCTGCCCCTCGGGGGCGACCCTGGAGAAGCTGGTCGAGCTGCCGAAGGGCCTGACCTTCGGCAGGGTCGACTGCGTGCAGGACTGGGCGGGGGCCGACCCGCAGGGCACGAAGACCGGAGACGGCATCTACCTGTTCCACCACACGGCCGGCACCGGCTGGAAGTACTACGGCGAGGGCAGCGGATACGACTGCAAGGACCTGGGCCTCACCGAGCCGGCGCCGTTCTGCATCTCCGACTGAGCACAGTGCCCTCGGCCGCGGGCTGTGGTGCACGCCGGCTACGGTGTGCACCACAGTCAGCCGGCCGTGTCCACGCCGCCGCGCCCTGACGGTCGGTGCGGCGCGAAGGGACACGAGCGGGGCATGGCGGACTCGATCGACGATCAGTTCCGGGAGTTCGTCCGGACCCGCTCGCCGGCGTTGCTCCGGACGGCCTTCCTGCTGACCGGCGACCGTCACCTCGCCGAGGACCTGGTGCAGGACGCGCTGGCCAAGACCCACCGGGGCCGGCGACGGCTGGCCGACCCGGGGCACTTCGAGGCGTACACCCGGACCGCGATGTACCACCAGCAGGTGAGCTGGTGGCGGCGTCGCAGGGTGGCCGAGTCCCTGCCCGGGGAGCTGGCCGACGTGGCGCAGCCCGGCAGCGACCACGCCCACCGGACCGATCTCAAGCTCGCCCTGCACCAGGCGCTCGCCCAGCTCACCCAGCGGCAGCGCGCGGTGCTGGTGATCCGCTTCTTCGAGGACCGCAGCGAGGCCGAGGCCGCGCAGCTGTTGCAGTGCTCGGTCGGCACGGTCAAGAGTCAGACCAGCAAGGCGCTGGCCCGCCTGCGGCAGCTGGCACCCGAGCTGCTGGCGACCGTGATGGAGGAGGCCTGATGACCGACAGCCTCGGACCGCTCCGTCAGGCGATGGCCGAGCTGAGCGAGCACGGCGGCAGCGCCGACCTGTACGAGGGGGCGCTGCACCGCTCGCGGCGCTCGCAACGGCGGGCGGCCGTCGCCACCGGCGTCGCGGCCGTGGCGGTGGTGTCCGCCCTCGGCGGTGTGGTCGCCCTCGCCGTCGGCCACCGGTCCGACCTGTCGGGGACACCAGCGGCCACCCCCGGCGGCGCCGGGCCGGGGAACCCGGACTGCCCGTCGGTCGACGCCCTCGGTGCCCTGGTCGAACTGCCGAAAGGCTGGTCCTTCACGGCCACCGGGGTGCAGTGCGCGCAGACCTGGGCGGCAGCCGACGTCACGCGCCCGGCCGGCGGCAACGTCCGCTACCTGTTCCACTACGCGACCGACACGGGGTGGCGGTACTACGGACAGGGCGCCGAATGGGACTGTGCGGAGCTGGGCCTCACCCGGCCGGCACCGTTCTGCACCTCCTGACCGCCCGTCGGCCCGACGCGGGCCGACCATTCGGTGCGGGCTTTCCGGTCACCGGCGGGGCGGGAAAGGAGAGGCCTGCCACCGCGTACTTCCGGTGGGCGGTCAGGGTGCTATCGCGGCGATCTGTTTCCCGGTGGCCCACCGGCTCGTCCCTGCGGATTCGTACCGGTCCCGCCGCAGTCCGGGCAGATGCGGGCCGGGGTCCGCCGGTCCTCGAAACCGTCCCCGGTGAAGGTGTGGGTCCGTTCCGGCTCACGGTTCAGCCAGCCGGTGCCCCGGCAGGGCAGGCAGCGCCGGGCGGGCAGGTGCAGCTCCGGCTCCGGCTCCCGCTCTCTCCGGGTCAGGGAACGGGTCGCCGACCATAGGCTGCTCACCGCGTTGACCACCAGCGCCAGCACGGCGAGCACCAGCAGTACGGCCAGCGCTACCAGGACCACGATCACGAGCTGACGCCGCTCCATGTGTCCCATCCTCCCACCGGGCGGCTGAAGCCATGCCGGGCACGATGGTCGGCCGCCCGGCAGACACAGTGGAGGCCGCCGGGGCTGTCCGGTCGACTCCGGTCGACGTTCGGCCGGGGATCGTCGTTGGTCGCCGACAAAAACACGACGTTGCTATGTGTGCCCTTTTCAATTCGTTCGGTTGTTGGTTGACTGCTCGCCTGGCCAGTATTACCCGCCTCGGAAAGCAGAAGTCGTAACGATGACCGAAGTTGCTTCATATTCCGACCCGCTGCCGAAGCTCGCCACCCCCGGCGAACGTCTGGGTTGGATCTTCAACGATCGTCACCTCTACCTGCGTCGCTATCCGGAACCTCCACCGCAGCCCCGCCAGGTGTCGACCCACCTGCACGAGCGCCTGGCGCGGGCCCAGCAGTGGACGACCAGGGGGGTGCTCTGGTCGCTCGGCGTGGGCACCGGCCTGGCCGTGCTGTTCTTCTGCTGTGGCGGCCTCACGAGCATGAGCGGCGGCAGCAACGACGGCGGCAGCCTGGTCTTCACCCTCCTGGCCTTCCTCGCGTTCGTCGCCGGTGTCGGCGGTGCGGTGCTGGCCGGTCTGGCGCCCTCGATGGCCCGCAAGGCGATCGACAACGCCCGGCAGCAGGCCCAGCACGAGTACCACCAGGCGTACGCCGCGTGGGACGCCCGGCGGCAATGGCACGACCAGCAGGAGAAGGCGAAGGTCGACACCCTGTACGAGTGGTCCGCCGCCACCCCGGCGGCGAGCACCCGACGGGTCGACATCATCGGCGGCACGACGTACGGCTGGGAGGCGGTCCTGACCGTCTTCGGTGGATCCTTGCTCGCCACCCGCGGCCCGATGACCCTGGTCGACTTCACCGGCGAGGCGCTCTGCGGCGAACTCATGGGGCTCGGCGTCTCGACCGACCGCTCCGTGCAGGAGTGCCGGCTGCCGTCCCAGCTCGCCCAGCTCGACCTGGTCGGCGGGCTGGCCCCGAACGAACTGGTCGACTGCCTGGTCGAGGCGATGTACGGCGACGCGCAGGGCCCCAGCCGGGCCGAGCGGTCGCAGGACTCGATGCTGCTGCGCGAGGTCTGCGACGTGCTGGCCCCGAATCTCAGCATGGCCCGGCTGCTGGCCGCCCTGCGGGTGCTCACCGACCGGCCGGTGCAGGCCGCGCTCACGCCGGAGGAGAGCGAGCGCCTGCTCGACCTGCAACCGGACGACAGCCGCCGGCAGATGTACCAGCACCTGCGCCGGATCGAGGCCTTCCTGCACCCGCTGGAGGCGATGGGCGCCGAAGCGGGTGACCTCGGGAGCGCCGAGCTGACCTGTCTGGTCGCCGACAGCGACGGCCGTAACGCCCAGAGCGAGCTGCTCAAGGACCTGCTCGTGCAGTGGTTGGCGCGGCGGGTGCTGCGGGATGCCGCCCCGCTGGGCTCCCTGGTGATCATCGGGGCGGACGAGGTGCACCACCGGGCGATCGAGAAGCTCAGCACCCTCTGCGAGCGGCGGGGCATCCGGCTGGTGCTGTTCTTCGGCCACCTGCGGGAGGAGTCGCTGCACACCATCGGCGGCGGTGAGGTCGCGCTGATGCGGCTCGGAAACCACCAGGAAGCCGCCCAGGCCGCGGACTTCATCGGCAAGGGGCACCGCTTCGTGCTCAGCCAGCTCACCCGCACCCTGGGGGGCAACGACACGCACACGCTCGCCGACACGTACGGCGAGTCGGAGTCGCAGGGCGGCAGCTCCGGCACCAGCCGCAGCTTCATGGCGTTCAGCAGCCAGCGCGGCAGCAACTGGAACAAGACCCGGAACTGGAGCCAGACCGAGTCGCTCGCCCAGGGGACGAACTGGAGCGACGCCCAGGCGGCCCAGCGGGTGTACGAGTACACCGTCGAGCCACGGGTGCTCCAGGACCTGCCCGAGTACGCGATGCTCCTGGTCAAGGCCGAGGGTCGGGGTTCGGTCGTGCAGGCCGTCGAGGTCGACCCGGCGATCGTCACCCTCCCCCGGGTGTCGATGACGCCGGTCGACCTGCAACCGTTGCCGGACCCCACCGAGGCGGTCATCCCGGCCAGCCGGCAACCCAGCCAGGTCACCGTGTCGCAGCCGCAACCGCTGGCGGCCGCGGAGACCACCCCGCAGCAGGTCGCCGGGTCGGTCCTCCCGGGCTGGGGGGCCGCACCCACCCACCAGCCCCAGCCGGAGTACCGGCAGCAGCCTTACCAGGGACCGTGGGGTGGGCCCCGGTGACCGGTGCCGGTCCGCTGCTCGCACGGCTCGCGGTCAGCCGGGTCGTCGAGCTGCCGCGCCGGCCACCGTCCGCCCGGGACGACGCGGGAACGGACGTCTCCCGGCGGCAACGGCTGGCCGGCATCGTCTCGGCCTACCACGCCGGGGAGGCTCTGCTGCTCGGCTGGCACCGGGCCGCCGCCGCCGAGCCGGTCGAGGTGTTCGCGGCCGGCGGGATCAGCGGTGGGCCGGACCCGCGCGGGCTGACCCCGCTGTCCCTGCCACCTGGTGCGCTCGGCCGCCCGTACACCGGCCCGGACCTGCTCGGGAAGCTACGCGCGGTGCCGTGCTGGACCCGGGTGGCCGGGCTGAGCGACGGTCTCCTGACCGACGACCCGACGCTGCGCGACGAGGACGTCCGGCCCACGCTGGACGAGTGCCTGCTGCACGTCTGGCATCCCGGGTTCACCTGGTTCGTGCTGGCCGAACCGGTCCCGCCGGCCGAGATCGGCACCGTCGCCCGGCAGGTCGCGCTGGAGGAGCGGCAGGCGCAGTCCAAGGCGCAGTCGCCGGAGCAGGCGATCGCCGCGGCCCGGCTGCAACGCCGGCACCGGGAGCTGCAACAGGGCCGGTCCACCGGGATGTGGCGGGTCCACCTGCTGGCCGGCGGCGACTCGCCGGCAGCGGCCGGCGCGGTCGCCGGGCTCCTCTGCGCCTCCGCTGACCTGGGCCGCCAGCCGTACGCGCTGGCACCCACCGGGGTCACCGGCGACCTGGACAAAATCCTCGCCCTGGACGACGTACCCGACTCCCCGGTGCTGGCCGGCTCCCCGCTGCTCGCCTCGCTGGCGGTGGCACCGGTCGAGGAGGTGTCCGGCCTGCGGTTCGCGATGCGCCCCGAGTTCGACGTCACCCCGGAGACCGCCGGTCAGGGCGTGGGCGCGGTGTCCGTCGGGGCGGTCCTGGACCGTACCGGAACACCGGTCGGTGCCCTGGAACTCCCGCGCGGCAGCCTGAACCGGCACGTCTTCGTCTGCGGGGCGACCGGCGCCGGCAAGTCGCAGACCGTGCGGCACCTGCTGGAGGGCGTTACCGCCCACGGGTTGCCGTGGCTGGTGGTGGAGCCGGCCAAGGCGGAGTACCGGCAGATGGCCGACCGGATCGGCGGGCCGCGGGTGATCGTCGTCCGTCCCGGCGACACCGAGGCACCCCCGGCCGGCTTCAACCCGCTGCGCCCGGCCGAGGGCTTCCCGTTGCAGACCCACCTGGATCTGACCCGGGCGCTGTTCCTCGCCGCGTTCGCGGCCGACGAGCCGTTCCCGCAGGTCCTCAGTGCGGCGCTGACCCGCTGCTACGAGGACCTGGGCTGGGACCTGGCGCTCGGCGAGGCCCGGGTGCCCGGTCACCACCCGCGCTACCCGACGCTGGGCGACCTGCAACGCACGGCGGAGGTCGTGGTCGACCAGATCGGGTACGGCAAGGAGATCACCGACAACGTCCGGGGGTTCATCAGGGTCCGGCTCTCCAGCCTGCGCCTCGGCACCACCGGCCGGTTCTTCGAGGGCGGCCATCCGCTGGACCTCGCCGGCCTGATGCGGCACAACGTGGTCTTCGAGATCGAGGACGTCGGCGACGACCGGGACAAGGCGTTCCTCATGGGTGGCCTGCTGATCCAGCTCACCGAACACCTGCGGGTGCTGCACCGCCGGGATCCGTCGCTGGCCGGGCAGGGGTTGCGCCATCTCAGTGTGTTCGAGGAGGCGCACCGGTTGCTGCGGCGCACCGAGCAGCCGGGGCCGGCGGCGCACGCGGTGGAGTTGTTCGCCGCGCTGCTGGCCGAGATCCGGGCGTACGGCGAGGGGCTGGTCATCGCCGAGCAGATCCCCGCCAAGCTCGTACCGGACGTCGTGAAGAACACCGCCATCAAGATCATGCACCGGCTGCCGGCCGCCGACGACCGTGCGGCGGTCGGTGCCACCGTCAACCTCACCGACCGCCAGTCCCAGTTCCTGGTCACCCTCCCGCCGGGCACTGCGGCCGTGTTCGCCGACGGGATGGACCAACCCGTCCTGGTACGCATGCCCGACGGCGCCTCCCGGGAGCGGGGTGGCCGGACGCCGACCGCCCCGGTCACCGCGGTCATCGGCCGCCGGAGCGGGACGTGCGGGGCGTCCTGCCGGGGCACGGCGTGCACGCTGCGCGACATGCGGACGGCACAGCGCTACCTGGAGGACGAGCCCTGGCTGGCGGTGTGGGCCGAACTCGGGGTGCTCGGCCACCTGACCGGCTGGCCCACGCCGGCCCTGCGGGCGCACCGGATCCGGCAGCTCCTCGACCTGCCGCCCCGGCTGCGGGAGTGCGCGATGTCGCACGCGGTGGACGAGGCGGTGGCGGCGCGCTCGCCGGTGCTGTCGACCCGGGCGGATCCGGCGTCGGTCGCCCGGCACGTGCTGGACGCGATGGCCGGCTACCTGGACGGGGTGTTCGTCTGCGCGGACGAGGAGTTGGCGTTCCTGGCCCGCCCCTACCGGTGGTCCCGGCTCGCCGACATCCTGCACGCGGCGTCGACGGCGGACCCGTCGGCCCCACGCCATCCCCTGTCCACCTCGTGGGCCTCGGTCTACGGCCGGGAGATCCCCGGCGAGACGGTCGGCGCGCAGGCGGCGACGGTACGCCGGTGGCTCGACGACGACATCGCGGATCCGGCGGTACGGCGGACCGTGGCGCTGGGGACGCGGACGCCCGGGACGTTGGAACGGGCGGTGGGCGGGGTGTTCGAGGCGGAGGCCTGGGCCGAGCGGATCACATCGGTGCTGGCCGAGAACTTCGTCAGGTGCCACTGGCCCGAGCGCTACCTGGTGGCGTCCCATGCCTGAGATGCGGCCCGGGGAGCCCGGGACGGGGCGCGGGGAGCTGGTGCGCTGATGGTGGAGAGCGTCCAGGAGACGAGGCCGCCGGAGCCACCGGCGAAGCCGCAGGAGGTGCCGAAGCCGACCGCCCAGTCGGAACGCGCGGAGGCCCGGGATCCGGGTCGACCGACCGAGTCGCAGCTGTCGGCCCAGCAGGACGCGCGCGACGCCGCCCGGTCCGAGCACGCGGCGGCGACCGACGGGCGCGAGCCGGACGGGCCACGGTCCACGCCGGAGGAGCCGGCACAGCGGCCCCGCGACACCGACGCCGGGCAGCGCCCGGACGAGCCGCAGGACGTCCAGCGTCCGGACGAGCCGCACGGTGGCCAGCGTCCGGACGAGCCGCACGGTGGCCAGCGTCCGGACGAGCCGCAGGGTGTGCGGGAATCGCAGGATGCCGCTCCCGTGGAGCGGGACGGGACTCCGCCCGCCGGGGAGCAGGCCGGAGAACTTGCCGCCGTCCGGGAGGCTGCCGCCGCCGAGCGGGCCGAGGCCGTGGGGGACACGGATGGACCCCACGACGCCGCCGGACCACGGTCCAACCCGGAGCCTGATCGGCCGGAGCCCGACGAGGGGCGGACGCGACCGCTGGTGGAGACCGCCGACGACACGGGCGGCGATCCGACCGCTCCTCCGGGCGACTCCGCCGGTGACCCGGAGCGCGGCCGGGACACCGCCCCGCAGCACGATCCGGCCGCCGATCTGCCTCCGGACACGTCGGATCTGCCTCCGGACACGTCGGAACCGGGCACCGAAGGGGTCGGCCCCCCGCCGGGGGACGAGTCGACGGCCGCCGAGACCGCTGCGGAGGCCCGTGACCTCACCAGGGTCGGGGACAGCTCGGGACCGTGGTACGACGCCGGCACCAACCACCGGGAGGGTGGCGCGGTCCAGCAGGAGACCGGGGGATCGTGCGTGTCGGCGTCCGGGGAGATGCTCACCGACGGGCGGATCACCCAGTCGGAGCTGCTGACGAAGCTCGGCGACTGGTCCAACCTGACCGCGCTGCGTAACGAGCTGAACAACCGCGACGGCGACGGCACCTGGACCGGTCACTATTTCGTGGACGGCAGCGATGCCGTCCGTCGGGCGGCGGAGGGTCCGATGGCGGCGCAGGTGCAGGCGCCCCGCGGCCCTGCGCACATGGTCCTGTTGGAACCAGGCGAGAACGGATCGTTCACCGTACGCGATCCCTTCGATGGCAGCTCGTACGATGTCGACGGTGCCTGGGTCGAGAAATACGTAGCGGGAGGGGTGTTCCGGTGAGCCCATCGCGGATGAGGCAACTGACCGCCGTCGCGGACGACACCTACGAGGTCGTGTTCGACGGCACCGTGGAGCCGTCGACGGTGCTCTGCACGGTGGACATGTCCAGTGGGGTGCCCGGCGTGAGTGTGCAGCCGGACCCGTTCATGTCCGGTGACTACGGCGATCCACGGCCGATCATGGCGGCCGTCGTCGCGATGCACCGCGCCCGCCACCTACCCGAGAGCTAGCCGTACCGTCGCGCCGTAACCTCGGCGGCGGGGTCGGGCCGCCGCCGGGGCATCCCGCACGGAGAGCGTCCGTGCGGGATGATGGGTTCCCTGCCGGGTGTGGATGGGGGCGGTTGCCGTGGTCGAGGACGTTCGTGAGACTGCGGCGGAGCGCCCCCGCCCGACGCGTGAGGTGCCCGCCCCGACGGCCGATGCGGGTGATGTGGGGCCGCAGGTCGACGAGCACGCGGCCATGCGCCGGGTGGTCGCCCGCGAGTACGCCGACGCGCTCGGCAAGCGGTACGAACCACCGAGTGGCGAGGCGGATGTCGAGAAGAAGCCCGGGTTCGAGAACGTGGAGATCGACAAGCGCAAGATCTCCGAGTACGTGATGAACGCCGGGCATCCGGACGGGCGGCACACGTTCCGGGTGATCAACTCGGCCACCGGGTTGACGGCCGGGGACGCCGACCAGATCGAGGCGCAGATCAGGGCCGGCGTCAGGAACGGCACACCGGTCGCCGGCAAGAGCGACGAGCACGGTCAGCGCTGGAGCGTCGACGTGCCGGTGACCGGGCCGGCCGGCGCCATGACGGTGCGGACCGGATGGATCGTCGAGCCCGGCAGCGATCAACCACGCCTGACCACCGTTTCGCTCCTGCCGACGGGTAGGTGAGGAGAGGCCGTGAAGCTGTTCGACGTGGTGCGGCTCGACAGTGACCTTTCTGAGGAGGGGCTGCTGCGGGGGGCCGAGGGCACGATCATCGAGGTGTACGAGAAGCCCGAGCCCGCGTACGAGGTGGAGTTCACCGACGGCACCACGGCCGCCGTCCTGCCGGAGCTGCTCAGTCCCCGCTGGTCGGCGCGTCCCCGCCGGGGTCGGTCGCGGCCTTCTCGGCGGCGGTTTTGAGGTCGGTGAGCCACGCCTCCAGCCCGTACCCGAGGTAGGCGGTGGAGGTCGCGGTGTCGGCCTCCACCTGGTCGCCGGTCCAGGTCTCCTCGGTGCGGACCAGCACCCCGTCGGCGACCTCGGTGAAGGTCCAGACGTGCACGCCGTTGTCGATGCGCAGTCCGTCGCCGATCGCCGGACCGGCCCACCGGATGCACCGGTACGGCGTCAGGTGCGTGACGGTGGAGGTGATGACCAGCGTGGCGGCCGGGGTGATGGGGGTTTCCGGGACCGGGGTGGTCCAGCGGAAGGCCGACCCGGCGCGCAGTTCACCGGCGTCGAGGCGCTCGATGCCGGTGACCGGCGCCTGCCAGGTGGGCCAGCGCTCGACGTCGGTCTGGAGGTGCCAGACGGTGTGCAGCGGCGCGTGGATCAGCGTCTCGGAGCGGTAGCGGATGCGGGCGGCCGGGTCGACCCCCTGCCCGTCGCAGCTGATCACCGGGTGCGTGGTCGATGACATGGCGTATCTCCTTTGTCCTGGCTATCTGGTGTCGCTCTAGTTAGAGGCTATAACTATCATCGCGCTGGCGTCAATAGCGATCGTGATAGCCTGTAACAACAGTGACGGTGGAGGGGTGGATGGGCACCGAGACGACCGGTCCACGGGAGCGGTACCGCGCCCAGGTACGGGCGGAGATCAAGCAACGGGCGTGGGAGCAGCTCGCCACCACCGGCGTGTCGGCGCTGTCCCTCAAGGCGATCGCCGAGCAGCTCGGCATGAGCGGCCCGGCCCTCTACCGGTACTTCGCCAGCCGGGACGAGCTCATCACCGCGCTGATCCGCGACGCCTACCGCAGCCTCGCCGACGCGCTGCGGGCCGCCGCCGACGCCGGAGCGGACATCGCCGGGCTGGCCCGCGCCGTGCGCGCCTGGGCCCTCGACGAGCCCCAGCGCTACCTGCTGATCTACGGCACACCCGTGCCCGGCTACCACGCCCCCGACGACACCACCGCCATCTCCGGCGAGATCATGGCGACGGTGCTCGACGGGTACCGCCGGCGCGACGTCCCGCCGTCGGGGCGACGGTTCGAGACCCACCTCGACGCGCACCGCGGCTGGGCCGCCGACCCGACGCTGCCGGCCGCGGCACTCCGTCAGGCCCTGGCCTTCTGGACGCGGGTGCACGGCGTCCTGTCGCTGGAGCTCGCCGGCCACTTCGCCGGGATGGGCTTCGACCCCGGCCTGCTGTTCGACGACGAGATCGACGACCTCCTGCGCCACTGACAGCCCACCTCGCCCACGGCGGGACGCCGACCGGCCTGGCTATCCTGGGCCGGTGCTGCCCCTGCCGCCCGGTGACTTCCGGGCCTACCTCTTCGACTGCGACGGCACCATCGTCGACTCCATGCCGGTGCACCACCTGGCCTGGCGGGCGGCGCTCGACGAGTGGGGCTGCGACCTGCCCGAGGACCTCTTCTACGCCTGGGGTGGCCGCCCGGTGGCCGACATCGTCGTCGACCTCAACGCGCGGCACGGGCTGAGCATGCCGGTCGAGCTGGTGGCCCGTCGTCGGGAGGACGCCTACCAGAGCTTCCTGCCGCAGCTCACCGCTGTGCCGGGGGTGCTGGCGCACATCGAGCAGGCGTACCGGCGGGTGCCGTTCGCGGTGGTCTCCGGCAGCACCCGCGAGTCGGTGACCGCCTCGCTCACCGCGCTCGGCCTGCTCGACCGGTTCGACGCGCTGGTGTGCGCGGAGGACTACGCGCGGGCCAAGCCGGACCCGGAGTGCTACCTGCTGGCGGCCCGGCTGCTCGACGTACCGCCGGAGCAGTGCCTGGTCTTCGAGGACACCGACCTGGGGGTCGCGGCGGCGACGGCGGCGGGCATGGCCTCGGTCCGCGTCCCGCCGCCCTGGCAACGCTGACCCCGCCGCCCTGGCAACGCTGAGCCCGCCGCCGGCCGGTCAGCGCCCGACCGGTCAGCGCTCCCCGGCCGAGATGGTCCGGCGCAGCAGCTCCCCGATCCGGCGGGCCTCGCTGTCGGTGGGGCCGTCGAGCGGGAAGACCCGGCGCAGCGTGGGTATCCGTTTGCTCTGCTCGACCCGGCTACGGGGATGCAGCACGACCAGCTCCGGGTCCACCCTGGTCATCCGGCCGACCCGTTCCCAGGCCAGCAGCCAGCGTCCGTGGAACCGGCGGTGCTGGTGGCTGGCCGGCACGACCAGCTTCAGGGCGACGGAGAGCGCGCCCTCCGGCTGTTGGCCGTTCGGGGCGTCCACCCGCAGCCGGAGCAGGGTCAACCCGGTCCGGCTCTCCGCATCGAACTCGTACGGCCACTCGCCGGCCACCCGCCGGGTGACGACCCGGCTGGTCACGTACCTCAGTCGGGCGTGCTCCAGCACCTGGTGCATGAACGCCCCGTCGTTGCGCCGGACCTCGGCGGACCCGGGGGTGTCGGCGAGCGCGGCGAGCAGCGCCTGGCGTACCTCGGTGACGGTGGGCCGCCGGCTGGCCTTCGGCTGGGTGGCTTCGGCGTAGAGGCCGGTGACCGCCGCGACGAGGGCCGGGTCGAGTTCCTGGCCGGCGATGGCCTTGCGGAGCCGGCGGAGGTTGCCGGTGGCGTCGTCCCGGCGCGGGTCGGCGCTGGTGAAGACGTGGAAGAGCAGTTGGCCGAGGCCGTAGACATCGGCCGAGGCGGCCTTGCGCAACTGCGGGTCGTCGTTGTCGGCCAGCTCCGGCGCGGTGTAGCCGCTCTCGTCGATGATCAGCCTCGTCGACCGGGTCGCCTTGGGGAAGTACGCCAGGTCGAAGTCGGTCAGCACCGGCTCGGGGCCGTGCGGCGTCGGCCGGAGCAGCACGTTCGAGGGCTTGATGTCCCGGTGGGTGGTCTCCCGCTCGTGCGCGTGTTCCAGGGCGGACGCCACGTCGGCGAGCAGCCGCAGCCGGTCGCGCGCGTCGTCGACCCAGTAGTTGGTCAGGTCACCCCCGGTGACCAGCTCCATCACGATAGCCGGCGGCACCTCCAGGTACTGCTGGACGGCCACGATGTTGCGGTGCTTCAGCCGGGCCATCGCCCGGAACCCCCTGGCGAACCGGGCCAGCCGCTCGGACTCGTCGAGCCGGTCCGAGTGGTACGCCTTCCAGGCCAGGTCCGGCCCGCGTGACCCGGGGCTGATCAGCTCCCACACCACGCCGAACCCGCCCCGGCCCAGCTCCCGACCGATGGTGCCGCGGGCGGTACGGATGCCGGGGCGCACCGCGGCGAGGTCGGTGAACCGGGACCGGACCATCAGCCGGGCGCGCTGGAAGCGTTCGTCGCGGAGCAGGTCCGGTTGGGAGGCCTCCTGCCGGCGGAACCAGTCGGTGGTCTGGACCAGGGTGCCCTGCATCCGCTGCCAGCCGGTGCGGTCCCACTCGGCCGACGACGGGCTGATCAGCTCCCACGCCTCGTCGGCCCAGCGCTGCGCCTCGGCCACGATCTCCTCCCGGGCGGCCCCCTCGACCGACGGGATGACCGTGGGCGGCTGGCCGCCGTCGACGATGACGAACGGCCCGAGATGGTCGGTGGACATCAGCGGGGTGGGCAGGTGCCGGGCCGCCAGGTCGGCGCAGACGGCGTCGAAGAGGCTGTTCGCCGTGGTCTGGCCACGGGTGTCCCGCGCGGCGAGCCCGGCCACCACGGCCCGGGTGAACGGGCTGCCGGAGCGGCCGACGTCGGCGGCCTCGGCGAGCGGGTCGCAGGCGGCGATGACGGCCCGCCGCTGCACCACGTCGCCGAACATCTGCACCGCCGCCCGGGCGTCCATCCCGGTGGCCCGCCGGTCGAGGGGTACGGGGTGGCAGCAGTCGAGCAGGATGAGCCACCGCTCGTCCCGGTCGTAGCGGGGCTGGCGGATGATGTCGGGGAAGTTCTGGATCGGCAGCCCCTCGTTGCCGGGTTCCCCGTCGACGGTGGCGAGCACGTTGATCCGGTCGTCGGCGGTGCGGCCGTGCCCGCTGAAGTAGAAGATCTTGAACGGGGCCGGATGGTCGCGGAGCTGCCGGATGGCGAGCTGCAACCGGGCCAGCGTGACCTGCTCGTCGACCAGCGGGGTGATGCTGGCCGCCGGGTCGATGGCGGTGACGGCGGCCGTCATCAGCGACACGTCGACGACCGGGTTGAGCAGTGGCTCGTCCGGATAGGCGGCGATCCCGACCAGCAGCGCGGCCGTCGTCGCGGCTGCCGGGGCGGTCAACGCAGCTTGTCGAGGTCGGCGAGGACGTCGTCGACCGTGCCGTCCAGCCGGTGTTCCCGGCTGCCGCCGTCGTCGGTGGGCAGGATGACGGTGATCCGGGCCTTCGCCGACGGGGGAGCCGGCTCGGCGAACCGCTTCCTGACCAGGTCCACCAGCACGTCGACGAGAATGCCGGTGACGACCGTGCTGGTGCTGACCAGGACCGGCAGCACCAGTGCGGTCGTCGGGTCCTTGCTGCGGCCCAGGTCGTCGACCGTGTACGGCGGCACCTCGACGGTCAGCCCGGCGGCCTCCAACGCCCCGATAACCGCCGGGGTGGAGTCGGGCAGCACCTGCGCCTGCTCCGCCACCCCCGGAATACCCCACCGGATGTCGACCTGTGCCACGACCGTCCCCTCTCGACGGTTCCACCGTAGGGGGGTGCGGCGACCCCGACCACGGCGATCACCGTCGGAAAGTCGACTGGGTGGTCAGCCGCGGTACAGCTTCTCCGCGTACCCGGGGCCGTAGTAGCGCTCCAGGTCGGCCAGGCTCTCCGGCGGGGCCTCCACCTCCTTGATCAGGTGGGCCCGGGAGGGCAGCACGTCGGGCCGCCAGGTTTCCGGCCGCCACAGGTCGGCCCGGAGGAACGCCTTCGCGCAGTGGTAGAAGACCTGCTCGACGGCGACCTCGACGGCCAGCACCGGCCGGTGCCCCTGGACCACCATCTCGTCGAAGTAGGGCGCGTCACGGACCAGCTTCGCCCGCCCGTTGATCCGGAGGGTGTCCGTCCGGCCCGGGATCAGGAAGATCAGCCCGACGTGCGGGTTGTCGAGGATGTTGCGGTAACCGTCGGCCCGCCGGTTGCCCGGCCGCTCCGGAACGGCGATCGTCCGGTCGTCCAGCACCACCGTGAAACCGGCCGGGTCGCCCTTGGGGGAGACGTCGCAGCTACCGTCCGCGCCGGCCGTGGCGACCAGGCAGAACGGCGAGGCGGCCAACCACTGCCGGTCCCGCTCGTGCAGCGTGGCACGTTCCTTGACGGCCGCCCGGGGCATCGGCGCCCCCAGCAGCGCCCGCAACTCCTCGTGTGAGGTGATCTCCGCCGTCACGTCCGCCTCCCCCGTCCGTTGATCTCGGTGGCGGGCGGTGCACACCGGCCGCCGTCCGTCAGCCTAGGCGGGCGTGGCGAGACCGGCCCCCGTCGGCGGCGGTTCCGGCTCACCCCGCCCCCCGACGAAGCCGTGGAGGGCCGCCATGGAGAGCCGACTGAAGGTGCTCGGGCACCCGGTGCACCCGATGCTGGTGATGTTCCCGGTGGCGCTGCTGGTGACCGGCACCCTCTTCGACGTCGTCGACACCGTCGGCGGGCCCGACTTCCTCGCCGAGGTGGCGTACTGGAACATCACCGTCGGGCTGGTCGGCGGCCTGCTGGCCGCGGCGGCCGGCACGGTCGACCTGCTGGCCATCCCGTCCGGCACCCGGGCCAAACGGGTGGCGCTCACCCACGCGGCGGCGAACGTCGCGGTGATCCTGCTCTTCGCGGCCGTCTGGGCGGTCCGGATGAACGCCGGCTCCCGGGCGGCCGGCGGCGCGCTGATCGCCATCGAGGTGGTCGGCCTGGCCATCCTGGGCGTCAGCGCCTGGCTCGGCGGGGAGCTGGTCGACCGGCTGGGCGTCGGGGTCGACCGGGACGCCGGCCTGGACGCCGCCAGCTCACTGCGGCCCGCCACGGCCGGCCGACCGATGGGAGAGGTGCGATGACCGAGCAGCCGGACCGGGGTCGGCGCAGCCGGGATCCCGGCGGCGAACCCCAGTCGCTGCGCGCCGAGCTGGGCCGGCTGGCCAGCGGCCGGGGCGCCGCGCCGGAGGTGGAGCTGACCGAGGTGGCCGACGGCTGGGAGGCGGTGGTCCGGCTGCCCGGGGTGGCGCCGGAGGAGGTCGCCGTCGAGCTGGACGGGCGCGAACTCTGCGTCCGGGCGCGGTCGGAGGCCGAGGTCAACGCCGACCAGGGCATTCCCGGTGGCGTCGAGACCCGGGGCTTCGACTACCGGGTGGACCTGCCGTCCCGGGTGGATCCGGACACCATCGACGCGGTGATGGACCACGGCCTGCTCCGGATCCACCTGCCCCGGGCGGCCCGGCCCGCGCCGCGCACCATCACCGTCGGCCGCACCGACCCGCCGCCCGACCCGACCCGCAGCGGTACGCCCACCGGCGTGGACCCGGCCGCCGACCGGGAGCTGCACCGGCCGGGTACCACCGTCGACCCGCTCGACCGGCCGTAGGCCACGGTGGGCACCCCGACCCTGGGCGGCCCGGTGGGCGAGCGGGTGCCCGACGTGGCGCGGATCGCGGTGCTGCGGGCCAACGCGCTCGGCGACCTCGTCTTCCTGCTGCCCGCCCTCGACGCGCTGCGGGCGGCGTACCCCTCGGCGGAGATCGTGCTGTTCGGGGCGCCCTGGCACGCGGCGTTGTGGCGCGACCGCCCCGGCCCCGTCGACCGGGTGCTGGTCGTCCCGCCGGCCCCCGGCATCCGTGACCCCGGCCCCGACGAGCCGCCGGGGTCGCTGGACGACTTCCTCGCCGACGCGGCCCGGGAGGGCTACGACCTGGCGTTGCAGGTGCACGGCGGCGGGGCGAACTCGAACCCGGTGATGAGCCGGCTGGGGGCCAGGGTCACCGCCGGACTGCGCGCCGAGGACGCCCCGCCCCTGGACCGCTGGCTGCGCTACGTCTACTACCAGCCCGAGGTGATCCGCTACCTGGAGGTGGTGGCGCTGGTCGGGGCGGACGCGGTGACCGTGGTGCCGACGCTCGCGGTGACCGACGCGGACCGGGCCGAGGCGCGTGCGGTGCTGGGCGAGCCGGACCGGCCCCGGGTGGCGCTGCACCCCGGGGCCACCGACACCCGGCGGCGCTGGCCGGCGCGGCGGTTCGCCGAGGTGGCCCGGGTGCTGCACGACGACGGGTACGAGGTGCTGGTCACCGGCACCCCCGCCGAGCGGGCGGTGGTGGACGAGGTGGTGGCGGCGGCCGGGGTGCCGGTCCGCCCGCAGGTCGGCACGCTCAGCCTCGGCGGGCTGGCCGCCGCGTACGAAGGCTGTGGGCTGGTGGTCTCCAACGACACCGGCCCGCTGCACCTGGCGGGCGCGGTGGGCACCCCGACGGTGGGCGTCTACTGGGTCGGCAACATGATCAACGGAGCGACGCCGCTGCGCGCCCGGCACCGCCCGATCGCCGCCTGGACGACGCGCTGCCCGGTCTGCGGGGTCGACTGCACGCCGGGGATCTATCCGCACCGGCCGGGCGACGGCACCTGCCCGCACCGGGACTCGTTCGTCGCCGACGTGCCGGTGGCGGAGGTGCTGGAGGCCGCCGCCGACCTGCTCCGCCCCGAACCGGGCGCGGCGACCGCCCGCTGACCGTGCCGTGCCCCCACCCGACCGGCGGACGGGCAGGGGTGCGGCGTCGGGCCTGGTCAGGCCGGTTGTGCGGCGTCGGGCTGGCTCAGGCCGGTTGTGCGGTTTCGGCGTGGGTCGGTCGTGTGGTGTCGGTGGTGGTCCGCCGGGCCGGGTCGGCCGGTGTCGGCTGTCCGGTGTCGGCGGCGACGACCTCCCAGGCCTCGACGGCCCGGTCGGTGACCGTGGTCGGTGACTCCAGGTGGTAGGCGCCGCTGGGCAGCACGCCCGCGCCGCCGTACCGGGCCAGCACCGCGAGCTGGGCGGCGACGTCCTCGCCCTGGTGGTTCTCCGGAACCCGCCGCCAGAACTCGAAGCCGCCCGAGTCGACCAGCGCGGCCCGGTCGTAGAGCACGCAGCCGCCGATCCAGGAGACCTTGTACGCCCGCCAGGCCCCCGGCGGCAGGTCCACCTGCTGCTGGATGTGCAGCAGGTTCGCGGCCGGGTGGATCTCCGACCGCCGCCACTGGGGCGTTCCGGGGCGGACCACTTCCGGGACGACCGGCCCGGTCCACTCCTCGTAGTGCCGGTGGGTGTCCGGGCGTACGTCGTCGGCGTACGACAGGCCGTGCACCGCGTTGCCGACGAACCCGCAGCCCAGTTCCCCGATCGCGGTGACCAGCCGCTGCACGGTGCCCGGTTCCAGCCAGACGTCGTCGTCGAGGCAGAGCACGTACCGGGCCGCCGACCGGCCCAGCAGGTACGCCCGGTGCTCGGCCAGCCCGCGTCGGGGCAGCCGGCGGGTGAGCAGCACCGGGTGCCCCCGGTGGCGCAGCGCCCGGACCATGGTGGCCGCCGCCGGGTGGGCGAAGGCCGGTTCGTCGTCGGACTGGTCGCTGACCACCACCCCGAAACCGGGCACCCCGCCCTGGGCGGCCAGCCCGGCCAGGGTGACCGCCAGTTCGGCAGGCCGGTTGCGGGTGGGAATCAGCACGTCGAGCCGCCGGGGTCGGCGGAACTCCCCGGTCGTGCCGAGGTCGAGCGGTCGGTTCACGTGGTCCCGCCGATCCGCTCCGCGGTCGTGGCCGGGGCGGCCGGCATGCTCGCCGGGCCGGGTGCGGCCGGCGGGTCGAGGGTGGCCTGGGCGCGGATCCGGTCGATGATCGCCGAGGTGGACCGGTCCGGCACGTAACCGAGGGTACGCACCTGACCGCCGAGCCGGCGGACCAGCGGCGCCTCCGGGACCATCTCCGGCGGGTAGTCGCCGCCCTTGACGTACACGTCGGGTCGGACCGCCTCGATCAGCCCGGCCGGCGAGTCCTCCTCGAAGACCACCACGTGGTCCACGCAGGAGAGCGCGGCGAGCAGGGTGACCCGGTCCTCGACCGGGTTGACCGGCCGGTCGGCACCCTTGAGCCGGCGGACGCTGGCGTCGGAGTTGACCGCGACCACCAGCAGGTCGCCGAGGGCCCGGGCCTGTTCCAGGTAGCGCACGTGACCGGGGTGCAGCACGTCGAAGCAGCCGTTGGTGAACACCACGGACCGGCCGGCCCGGCGGTGGTCGGCGACGATCGCGTCCAGCTCGCCGGTGCCGACCAGGGGCGGGTGCGCGGTGCCGTCGGGTGCGCCGCCGAGCGCGTCGAGCAGGTCCTCCCGGCGGCACACGCAGGTGCCGGTGTCGGAGACGGTGATGGTGGCGGCGAGCTGGGCCAGTTGGGCGGCGGTGGGTAGCGACGCCTCGGCGGCCAGCGCCAGGGTCATCGCCGCCAGGTAGGCGTCCCCCGCGCCGACGGCATGGCTGGCCGGCACCGGGGTGCTGTGGCTGCGTCGGGGTGCCCCGTCCGCGCCGCCGACGATGGCACCCTCGGTGTCCAGGGTCACCGCCACCACGTCCGCGCCGGTGTGCTCCCGCAGCTCGGCCAGCCGCGCCTGGGCCAGCACGGCCCGGTCGACGCCCGCGCCGACGGTGGCGTTGACGGTCACCCCGGCCCCGGTCACGCTCAGCCCGTCACCGGTCAGCGCGACCCGGCCCTCGGCGGGGGTCGGTTCGCCGGTCGGGCCGGTCGGTGCCCGGCCGACCCCGCCCGGGGCGGTGCCGACGACCAGCTCCGACGGCCCGTCCGCCGGGTCGTTCGGCGGGTGGTCCAGGTGCAGGTCGGTGCCGCCGGTACGGGTCGGGGCGGGCGGTGCGCCGAAGCCGGCCGCCGCCCGCGCCAGCAGCCGGGTCGCCTCGGCGAAGCTGGGCGTGACCACCGTCGGGTTCAGCCCCCGCCAGTCGGCGAGGTCGTGGGCGTCCAGGGCGACGGTGGCGTACCGGTGCCGGTGGGCCACCAGCCAGGCGCGCACCGCGGCGGGCAACGCGCCCAGGCCGTAGTCGCAGACGACCAGGGTGGGCGCGGCTCCGCCGGTCACCGCCCGCAGCTCCTCGGTGGCGCAGCTCAGCGCGGTGAGCAGCCGGGAGACCCCGTCGTCGTCGAGCGGTTCGTCGGGGTCGCCGGAGTCCTCCCGGAGCAGGATCTGGTTGCCGGCCAGCATCCGGCGCTTCACCGGGGTCGGCCGGTGCGGCTCGCTGACGGTACGGTCCCAGACACCGGCCCGGTCCAGGCAGTCGTGCAATTCGTCGCCGGCCACGTCCGCGCCGACCGGGGCGACCAACAGCGCCCGCCCGCCGAGGGCGGCGACGTTGACGGCGGTGTTCGCGGCCCCACCGGCGGCGGTGATCCGCCGACGCAGGGTGAGGATCGGCGCGGGTGCCTCCCGGCAGAGCCGCTCCGAGTCGGCGAAGCGCCACTCGTCGAGCATGGCGTCGCCGACGACGAGGACGGCCCGGTCCCGCCAGCTCTCCACGACCGTGGCGAGCCTGCGCTGTTCCGCTGCTGCTCCTGCCATGCCCACCGGGATCCCCCGGCCTGGCCTGGTCAAACCCGGTCCGTCGGCGGGTCGGGGCCGGTGCCGGGGGTGGCCGTTGCGGGGATCGGGCGAGCACCGTCACGTTTCGGGCCACCGGCCCCGGGAACCGACCAGAGGTATCCGGAGAGGAGAAAACGACATGGCTACCACCACACTGCAGGGCAAGCGGATCGCGTTCCTCGCCACCGACGGGGTGGAGGAGGTCGAGTACGTCAAGCCGCGCGAGGCGGTCGAGAACGCCGGGGCGACCGCCGAACTGGTGTCGCTCGAGTCCGGCACCATCCAGGCGTTCAACCACCTGGACCAGGCCAAGACGTACGACGTGGACGTGACGGCGGCCGACGCGGACGCCGACGGCTACGACGCGCTGGTGCTCCCCGGCGGGGTGGCCAACCCGGACTTCCTGCGCACCGACCCGGACGCGGTCCGGTTCGTCCAGGCGTTCTTCGCGGCCGGCAAGCCGGTCGGGGTGATCTGCCACGGGCCGTGGACGCTGATCGAGGCGGGCGTGGTGTCGGGCCGGCGGATCACGAGCTGGCCGAGTCTGCGTACCGACCTCACCAACGCCGGCGCGACCTGGGTGGACGAGCAGGTGGTGACCGACGGCGGCCTGGTCAGCAGCCGCAACCCCGACGACCTGCCGGCCTTCTGCGCCGCGATCGTCGACCGGTTCGCCACCGCCGGCTGACCCGGCGGCGTCGACCGGTTCGCTGTTACCGCTGATCTGGCGGGTGTCGGCACGATCCACGACGGGTGGACGTCGCCGGGGGGACGGGTCGCCGTTTCCCCGGCGACGACCGGGTTGTCGGCGGCGGGGCCGACCGGCCCGGCCATCACGATCGGGGCGGTTTTCCCGGTGCGGGCAGGCATGTTCGCCCAGAAGCGGGAAAGAAGGCGGGATGACCGCCCAGACCAACGGCCGCCCGGTGCTCCGGGCCCGCCAGCTCCGCCTGTTGATGTTCGGCCTGATGACCGGCATGCTGCTGGCCGCGCTGGACCAGACCATCGTCGGTACGGCACTGCCCACCATCGTCGGCGAGTTGGGCGGGATCGACCACTACTCGTGGGTGGTCACCGCCTACCTGCTCGCCTCGACCGCCTCGACCCCGCTGTACGGCAAGATGGCCGACCTGTACGGCCGGCGGCCGGTCTTCCTCTTCTCGATCGGCACGTTCCTGCTCGGCTCGCTGCTGGCCGGGTTGTCGCAGGACATGACCCAGCTCATCGTCACCCGGGGGGTGCAGGGCATCGGCGCGGGCGGCCTGATGACGCTGGCGTTCACCATCATCTCGGATGTGGTCTCCCCCCGGGAGCGGGGCCGCTACCAGGGGCTGTTCGGGGCGGTGTTCGGGGTCTCCTCGGTGGCCGGGCCGCTGGTCGGCGGCTACTTCGCCGAGACCAACTGGCGGTGGATCTTCTACCTGAACGTGCCGTTGGCGATCCTGGCGATCGTGGTCTGCTACCACGTGCTGCGGTTGATCCCGTTCGAGCGGCGGGAGCACACCGTCGACTGGCTGGGGGCGGGGCTGCTGGTCGCCGGGGTGAGCGCGCTGCTGCTGGCGCTGAGCTGGGGCGGCAACTCCTACCCCTGGGGCTCCGCGACGATCATCGGGCTGTTCGTGGCCGGCGCGGTGCTCGGGGCGGCGTTCGTGTGGCAGGAGGCCCGGGTCGCCGAGCCGATCCTGCCGTTGGGGCTGTTCCGTTCCGCGACGTTCGCGTTGGCCAACTCGGCCGGCTTCGTGCTCGGTCTGGTGATGTTCGGGTCGATCATCTTCATCCCGCTCTACCTCCAGATCGTCAAGGGCGCGTCGCCCACCCGCAGCGGCCTGCTGATGCTGCCGATGATGGCCGGCATCATCGTCACCTCGATCGTGACCGGCCGGGCGATGAGCCGGATGGGCCGGTACAAGTGGTTCCCGGTGGCCGGTTCGGGGGTGCTGGTCGTCGGCATGCTGCTGTTCACCCGGCTCCAGGTGGACAGCTCGCTCTGGGCGGCGTTCGGCTACATGGTGGTGATCGGCGTCGGGCTGGGCCTGTGCATGCAGTCGCTGATCCTCGGCGTGCAGAACGCCGTGGACGTGCGGAACCTCGGCGCGGCGACCTCCGCCGCGACGTTCTTCCGGTCGTTGGGCGGCTCGTTCGGGGTGGCTATCCTGGGCGCGGTGCTCTCCACCCGGCTCGCCAGCGGGCTCGCCGACCGGCTGCCGGGCGCGATCGCCCAGCTCCCCGCCGAGCAGCGGGCGGCGGTGGCGGCCAGCGGCGGCACGGACATCTCGATCAACGATCCGGCGACGATCCTCGCCCTGCCCGGCCCGGTGCGGGCGGCCATCCAGGCGTCCTTCGTCGAGTCGCTGCACCTGGTCTTCCTGACCACCGGCCTGATCGCCCTGGTCGCCGTGCTGGTCACCCTGGCCCTGCCGAACGACCAGCTCCGGGGTGCCGGCCCGCAGGGCGCCACCGGCGGTGCCGACCCGCTCGGCGGCACGGCTCCCGCCCCTGGCGGCAAGCCCCTGACCAGGGAGTCCAAGGAGGAAGCCGCCGCCGACCTCAACGCCAAGTCCCAAACCATGCTCTAACCCCACCCACCCCACCCGCCCCACCCCACCCGCCCCGCCGCCCGCCCTCCACCGCCCCGCCGCGCCTCGCCCTCCCTCCACCGCCCCGCCCCTCTCGCCGCGGTGATCAAGAGGTTTACGTCAAGAATCGCGCGGGGGGTTGACGCAAATCTCTTGATCGATTGACGTAAACCTCTTGATCAACGGGAATGGCGGCGGGTCAGGGGCCGGGCGGGAGCCGGGCGGGCGAGCCGGCGGGGGCGGGCGGCGGGCCGGCGGGGGCGGGCGGCCGGCGGGCCGGCGGGGAGGAAGCGGGGGAGGGTGGAGTGGGCGAGGGTTACTTGAGGATCAGGCGGTTGGTTTGCTCGAAGACGGCGAGGTCGGCGAGGGTTTCCGGGACCGAGAGGGAGAGCGGGGCGGGGAACTCGTGGGGGTGCAGGAAGGCGGCGTCGGTGGTCTCGTCGGTGACCCGGGCCAGCTCGCCGTCCCAGTCGTCGACCCGGAACGCGGTGGTGAAGATCTGGTAGGTGTGGCCGTACATGTTGGTGTGGGTGCGGTCGGGGCCGGTGTAGAGGGCGAAGGCGCTGACCCGCAGGGCGCGTAGCCCGGTCTCCTCGCGGACCTCGCGGACCGCGCAGTCGGCGATCGACTCGCCGAGTTCCATCGCGCCCGCCGGCAGGGCCCACTGGCCGTTGTCCGAGCGCCGGATCAGCAGCACTCGGCCGGCGTTGTCGCGCACCACGGCCCGCGCTCCGACGAACATCAGCGTCCGGTCGCCGGCCAGGGCGCGGAGTTGTCCCACGTACGAGTCGGCCCAGGAGATACTCACCCGGACAATCTACGCAGCATCCCGGGGACGCTCGGACGTTCCGGGGGTTCCCAACGTGTGACCGGCGACACTAGCTTGTCACCCATGCGGAGCACGATGATGGACGCCCCACTCCAGGTGGCCCGGATCCTCGAACACGGCGTCACCGTGCACGGCACGGCCGAGGTGGTCACCTGGACCGGGGCCGAGCCGCGCCGGATGTCGTACGCCGAGGTGGGTCGCACGGCGGCCCGGCTCGCCCACGCGCTGCGCGACGAGTGCGGGGTGACCGGCGACGAACGGGTCGCCACCTTCATGTGGAACAACACCGAGCACCTGGTGGCGTACTTCGCCGTGCCGAGCATGGGCGCGGTGCTGCACACGCTGAACATCCGGCTCTTTCCCGACCAGGTCGCCTACATCGCCAACCACGCGCGGGACCACGTGCTGCTGGTCGACTCGACGCTGATCCCGCTGCTGGCCCGGGTGCTCGGTGAGCTGACCACGGTGCGGCACGTGGTGGTGGTCGGCGGCACCGACCCGGGGCCGCTGCGGGCGGTCGCCGGGGACGGGGTCACCTTCCACCGGTGGGACGAGCTGCTGGCGGGTCGCCCGGAGCACTTCGACTGGCCCGAGGTGGACGAGCGGGACGCCGCCGCGCTCTGCTACACCTCCGGCACCACCGGCCATCCCAAGGGGGTCGCCTACTCGCACCGGTCGATCTACCTGCACTCGTTGCAGGTGTGTCTGCCGGAGGGGTTCGGGCTCGCCCCGGGCGACCGTGAGCTGGCCATCGTGCCGATGTTCCACGCGATGTCGTGGGGGCTGCCGTTCGCGGCGTTCCTCTCCGGCGCGTCGCTGATCATGCCGGACCGGTTCCTCCAGGCCGCGCCGATCGCCGAGATGATCGCCGCCGAGCGGCCGACCCTGGCCGGCGCGGTGCCTACCATCTGGAACGACCTGTTGGCCTACCTGGACACCCACGACGTGGACACCTCCTCACTCAAGGAGGTGATCGTCGGCGGTTCGGCCTGCCCACCGGCGCTGATGCACGCGTTCGCCGAGCGGCACGGCATCGAGGTGATCCACGCCTGGGGGATGACCGAGATGTCCCCGTTGGGGTCGGTGTCCCGGGCGCCGGCCGGGGTGACCGGGGAGGACGCCTGGCGGTACCGCTACACGCAGGGCCGGGTTCCGGCCGGGGTGGCGGCCCGGATCGTCGGCCCGCTGGGCGAGCCGCTGCCCGCCGACGGGACGTCCGTGGGCGAGCTGGAGGTGCGTGGCCCGTGGGTGACCGCGCGGTACGTCGGCGACGACGCCCCCGACCCGGAGAAGTTCCACGACGGCTGGCTGCGTACCGGCGACGTCGGCATGCTCTCGCCGGACGGGTTCCTCACCCTCACCGACCGGGCCAAGGACGTGATCAAGTCGGGTGGGGAGTGGATCTCCTCGGTGGAGCTGGAGAACGCGTTGATGGCCCACCCGGACGTGCAGGAGGCCTGTGTGGTGGGGGTGCCGGACCAGCGCTGGGGTGAGCGTCCGTTGGCGACCGTCGTGGTCCGCGAGGGCGCGGCGACCAGTGTGGAGCAGCTTCGTACCTTCCTCGCCGGCTCGGTGGCACACTGGCAGGTGCCGGAGCGCTGGGCGGTCATCGACGCGGTGCCGAAGACCAGCGTCGGCAAGTTCGACAAGAAGGTGGTGCGTTCGCGGTACGCCGACGGCGACCTGGAGGTACGGGAGCTGGCGGGGCCGTAACACTTTTCGGCGACTCGTCGCCGATGGGGTAGGGACGTCACTCCTGAAACATCCCTCCCCAGGGGCGGCCCCGGCGTTCGCACCGCGCCGGGGCCGCCCTTCCTTGCGGTTGACCCGCTATGTCATTGTTGCGAAACCTGCTGGCCTCTGTCCGGGTGATTGCGAAATGTCCTCGGATTCACCGGCCGGCGTCGTCCGGATCTACTGTCCGGTGGTGTCCAGCAGGACCTTGCCCACCACCGCGCCCTCCACCGCCTGGTGGGCGGCTGCGGCCTGGGCCAGCGGATAGCGGTGCAGCGGCAGGCCGGCCTCCTCGCCCACCCGTACCGCCCCCTGGGCGACCGCCGCCGCCACGTCGGTCACCGCCTGCGCCTTGGCCGCCTTCGGCTCGGTGTAGACCAGCACGAACTGCCAGCGGGCGTTCGGCACCATCAGCGGCCGGATCGGCAGGGTCAGCTCGTCGCCACCGTCGTCGGCGTAGACGCAGACCGCCCCGCCGGCCCGCAGCACCTGCACGTCGACGGCGGCGTTGCGGGCGGCGGAGACCTCGACGACCGTGTGCACCCCGTCGGGGGCGATCTTGCGGACCTCCTCGACCACGTCCTGCTCCCGGTAGTCGATCACGAAGGAGGCGCCGGCCGCCGCCGCGAGCTGGGCCTTCTCCGGGCTGCTCACCGTCGCGATCACACAGGCGTCGGCCCAGCGGGCCAACTGGATCGCCGCGTTGCCGACCGCACCCGCCCCGCCCTGCACCAGCACCACGTGGTCACCGAGCGCCCCGGCGTGCAGCGCGTCCGGCACGTACTCGCCGACGGTCAGGCAGCGGTGCGCGGTGAGGAACGGGATGCCCAGGCACGCGCCCAGCTCGAAGGAGGCGTCCCCGAGTGGCACCACCTGCCGGACGGGCACCACCGTGTACTCGGCGGCGGTGCCCCACGGACGTTGCCAGGCGGCCTCCCAGATCCACACCCGTTCACCGGTCAGGCCCCGGTCGACCCCCGCGCCGACCGCCTCCACCACCCCCGCGCCGTCCTGCCCCGGGGTCTGCCAGCCGGTCGGCAACGGCCACTGCCGCCGCGCCTTCCAGTCGGTCGGGTTCACCCCGGCCACCGCCAGCCGGACCAGCACCTCGCCCGGCCCCGGCTCGGGCACCGGCCGGTCGACCAGCTGGAGCACCGACGGGTCACCGGTCCGCTCGTACACGATCGTCTGCATCGCCGTCCCCTCAGGCCGCCGGTTTGAGCACCACCTTCGAGTAGCCCGCCTCGCGGCGGTCGAAACGTCGGTACGCGTCCGGTGCCGCGTCCAACGGCAACTCCTTGCTCACCACGAAGCTCGGGGTGGCCCGGCCCGCCATGATCAGGTTCCGCAGGTACTCGTTGTAGGTCTTCACGTTGGCCTGCCCGGTCCCCATCCGCAGGCCCTTCTCGAAGAGCTTGCCCATCTTGAACAGCAGCTCGCCCCTGCCGGAGTGCTCGTCGGGCGCACCCGGGTCGTTGGCCAGGTAGAGGCCGACCACGCCGATCGCGCCGGTCGCCCGGACCACCTCGACCAGGCTGTTCAGCACCGCCGCCGGCTGCTCCGTGTCACCCTCCCCGGTGGCCTGGTAGCCGACCGCGTCCACCCCGTGGTCGGTGCCCACCCCGTCGGTCCGGTCGAGGATCTGCGCCACCGGGTCGCCGGCCGAGAAGTCGATCGGGGTCGCGCCGATCGACTCGGCCAGCCGCAACCGGTCCGGCACCCGGTCCACCAGGAACACCTCGGCGGCACCCATCAGGACCGCCGAGTACGCGGCCATCAGCCCGACCGGCCCGCCACCCATCACGGTGATCCGCTCACCGGGCCGCAACCCGGTCATCGCCACCCCGTGGTAGCCGGTGGGGAAGATGTCGGCGAGCATCGCGTAGTCGTTCTCGTGCTCGGTGCCGGGCGGCAGCTTCAGGCAGTTGAAGTCGGCGAACGGCACCCGCAGGTACTCCGCCTGCCCACCCCGGTACGGCCCCATCGCCACGTAGCCGTACGCGCCACCGGCGAAGCCGGGGTTGACGGTGAGACAGAAGCCGGTCTTCTGCTCACGGCAGTTGCGGCAGAACCCGCACCCCACGTTGAACGGCATCGACACCCGGTCGCCGACCTTGATGCCGCGTACCCCCGTGCCGGCCTCGACCACCGTGCCCATGTTCTCGTGGCCGAAGACGATGCCCGGCTCGGCGAGCGTGCGCCCCTCGTACATGTGCAGGTCCGAGCCGCAGATCGCGGTCGTGGTGATCTGCACGACCACGTCGTCCGGGTGCTCGATGCGCGGGTCCTCGACGTCGTTGACCGCCACCTCGTGCGGCCCCTGGTACACCACAGCTCTCATGGTCCCGACGCTAGGCGGCCCGGCCGGGTCGCGGAGGCGGTTTCAGCCGAGCCGGTCCACCACCTCCGGGGTGAGGTCGTGCACCGAGGAGAGCACCACCGCGGCCAGCTCCGCCGCGTCCGGGTCCAGCGGGTACGACCCGTGCGGCACCGCGACCACCCGCATCCCGGCGGCGGCGGCCGAGCGGACCCCGTTGGAGGAGTCCTCGACGGCGGCACACCGGGCCGGGTCGACCCCGAGCCGCTCGGCGACGGCCAGGTACACGTCGGGCGCGGGCTTGCCCCGGGCGGTCCGCTCGGTCGACAGGGTGACCCGGAACTCGGCGGTGAGGTCCGCGGCGGCCAGCGCCGCGGCGATCAGCCGGGTCGGCGAGGAACTGGCCAACCCCAGCGGCCACCGCGCGGCCAACCGGCGTACCACCAGGTCGGCGTCGTCGATCAGCGGTACGCGCACCGCGTACCGCCGGGCCATCTCCTCGACCACCTCGGTGGCGACCTGCTCGGCGCCCCGGTCGACGCCCAGCTCACCGCTGAGGTACTCGGCCCACTCGCCGGTGCTCATCCCCATCAGCCGCCGCTGGGTGTCGGGCTGCCAGGTGCCGCCCCGCGCCGCCACGTACGCCCGGCGCACCTCCTCCCAGACCGGCTCCGAGTCCACGATCACGCCGTCCAGGTCGAACACCACCGCATCCACCGTCACCCCGCCATCCTCCCCGACCCCACCCGCCGGTCTGGTGGTGGCCCCGATGGAGTCAGCCCTGCTCGTCCTCGTCGGCTGGCGGCCTGGGGCGGCGGTAGTCGCGGATGTACGCCTCGACGTCCGACCGTAGTCAGATCGCACCGGCCTGCAGGATCTCCGAACGGGCGCGGGAAGTACGGCTGCAAGATGAACTGCCTGAACCGCGACCGGCTCACGCCGAGCATGTCGATGATTTCGCCCGGACCAACGAGCGGTCCCGGAACCTCCGGCTCACCCATGCCCGTTCGGTCAGCTTTGATCATCTTCGTCCGATGGTGGCTTGGGGCTGCGGTGTTCCCTGATCCACTCTTCGACGTCCTCGGTCAGCCACACCTTCATGCCCCGTAGCTCCCGGTAGGGCCTCGGAAAGGTGGACCGGTTCGCGATCTGCTGAAACCGCGACCGGGAGACGCCCAGGCGTTGGGCGATCTCGTAGGGCCCCATCAGGTCGCCCGGCCCTCGGTCCATGTCCCGAACGTATGCACGGTTTTATCTCCCCGATCGGGGATCCCCAATTGGGGCTCTCCAATTTGACACCCCCGTACCTCACGGTGTGGAATCGGTGACGCGGTGCCCCTGCCCTGGTGGAGCTGGGCTCGGCGGGGCGGGGTGCCGCAGTGACTTGAGGCCTGGGAGACGACCGTGACGCGCGAGGTGCCGTTGTTGGTGGAGCTGGCGTGGTGCTGTCTGGAGTGCCACCGCTACGAACGGTGCGAGAAGTGCACCGACAGTGGCTTCTGCTCGGCGCTGGAGGCCGCCCGCACCCGGATCAGGGCGTGGCGCAGGTACCGCAGTGTGTTCGGTTGGCGCTGATGGGGCGCTACGACCTGCGGCCCGTTCTGCCTGCCTGGACGTGTGCCTGGTGTGAATCGCCCCGGCCGTGTCCCACCCGCCGACGCGAGTTGATCGCGGAGTACGACCGCGCTCAACACCGCCGCGCCAGGCGGATCGACTGTTCGTCAACCAGCGCTGCCTCGCCGATCATGGAGTTGTGGTGGGTAACAAAACGCCCGTAAAACCCCCAAAATCGGCACCACAACTCCATGATCGCCAAGCAGGCCTGCCCTGCTGCCCGATCGGGCGCTTGGTTGACCGGCCGCCCACGGCGTTGACGCAACGGTGTTGCGACCGCCCTCCGGTGTCCCTCGGCCTCTACCTGGGCGGGCCGTGAGTCGTGACCGGGCAGCTAAGGGACCTGCGATGACCACACTCCGAGCGGGTGACCTGATCCAGGTGACCCGCGCGGCCAGCGTGCAGTTCGTCAGGCCCATCCGGTGCCGGGTCATCCGGGTGCTGGACTGGATCACCTACGACGGCTGGTGCTGGCTCGACGTCTACCAACTGGACGACAGGGGCGACGCGGTGGCCCGACGGTCCATCTACGTGCAGCCGGCGGGGCTGGTCGTCCACCGCCGGACCGCCCCCGTGCCGGTCCGGCAGCAGCGGCGGTCCGGCTCGGACGTACGGCCGGGAACTCAGCGGTAGGCGGCGGCCTGGGTGGCGTAGAGGGCGGCGTACACCCCGTCGAGGCGGATCAGCTCGTCGTGGGTGCCCAGCTCGCGTACCCCGCCGTCGCCGATCACCACGATCAGGTCCGCGCTGCGGACGGTGGAGAGCCGGTGCGACACGAACACCGTCACCCCGCCGCTGTCGGCGGCGACCCGGGCCGCGCCGTCGACGTACCGCGCGAACAGCCGGTGCTCGGCCTCGGCGTCCAGCGCCGACGCCGGCTCGTCCAGCACCATCAGCAGCGGAGCGTCGCGCATCATCGCCCGGCCGAGCGCGAGCTGCTGCCACTGCCCGCCGGAGGCGTCCACCCCACCGTCGGCGTGACTGCGCCCCAGCCGGGTGTCCAGCCCGTCCGGCAGCTTGTCGAGGACGCTGCTGTGCGCGCGGGCCAGACCGGTGCGTACCGCGTCGTCGTCGGTGGCCCGGTGCAGGTCGCCGATGCCCACCACCAGCCGGGCGGTCAGCTCCGGGCGGGCGTAGTCCTGGAACACGGCGGTGGTCCGCTCCCGCCAGGCGGCGAGGTCGAGGTGCCGCAGGTCCACCCCGTCGACCTCGATCGTGCCCCGGTCGGGTTCGTAGAACCGGTTGAGCAGCTTGACCAGCGTGGTCTTGCCGGCGCCGTTCTCGCCCACGACCGCCACCGTGCTGCCGGCGGGCAGCAACAGGTCGACGTCCTGGAGCACCGGCCCGGCCGCGCCGGGATAGCTGAAGGTGACACCCCGCAGGCGGATGCCCTCCAGCAGACGGGCGGGCGGGCGCAGCGCAGTGGCCGGCGCGTCGGGTGCCGGGGCCGGCTGCGGCACCAGGTCGCGTACCTCGTCCAGCCGGCGCAGCGACCGGCCGCTGCGCGCGAGCTGCTGGGTGATCGTCACCGCGGCGGCCACCTGCTGGTTGAGCTGCGAGGCGAGCAGGACCGCCAACACCACGTCACCGACGTCCGCGTGGCCACGGATCGCGTCGCGGACCACCAGCACCAGCGCGGCGACGTAGCCGAGACCGAACACGCCCTGCCCGGCCGCGCGCCACCACCCGGCGGCCAGCTCGCCCCGCCAGATCCGGGCGGTGGCCCGCTGCCAGTGCCCGGCGTATCGCTGTTGCAGGTGCCCGACCAGGCCCAGCAGCCGCAGCTCCTTGGCCGAGGCCGCGTCGGTGGTCAGCTCGAACAGGTGCCGGGCCTGCCGGGTGTCGACGATGCTCTCCTCGCGCGCCCGGTCGGCGGCGGCCTGCGCCCGCCGGCCCGCCAGCACCGGCAGCGCGGCCAGCAGCGGCAGCACCACCAGCGCCGGGTGGACCAGGGTGAGCAGCACGGTGGTCAGCAGCAGGCTGACCGCCAGCGAGCCGCCGGTCAGCAGCGCCTGCAACCCCTCGCCGACGCGCTGCAACTCGTCCTGCGCCAGCGCCATCCGGTCGGCGCTGTCGGGCCGCTCGTGGTGATCGAGATACGGCGTGCCGTTGCTGATCTCGATGAGCTGCTCGTCGGTGCTCAGCACGTTGAGTTCGGACACCTCGAAGTACCCGATGTGGGCGAAGTGCGCGCAGGTCAGCGCCGCGATCGCGGCCACCGCGACGGCCAGCCCGGCCCAGGCCGCCGACGCGGCGTGACCGGCCGCCGCCGCGTTGGTGAGCTGCCGGAGCGCCACCGCCGCCAGCGGCAGCGCGACCGCGTTGCCCGCCATCAGCGCCAACGCCACGGCCATCTTGCGCCGGTCCTGCCGCCACGACAGCCGCAGCAGCCCGGTGATCGCCGTCAACATCGCCTCACCCCGGTACCTGGGTCAGTGGTTCGCTGTCGGCCTCGTCGGCGAAGCGTTCCGCCTGGAGCGTGAACATGGCGGCGTAGCGGCCGTTCGCGACCATCAGCTCGTCGTGGCTGCCCTGCTCGACGACATGCCCTTGGTCGAGCAGGACGATCCGGTCGGCCCGCCGGACGCTGGACAGCCGGTGCGAGATGAGGATGGTGGTCCGGCTCCGGGTCAGCTCGGCGAACCGGGCGAAGAACTCGGCCTCGGCGCGGACGTCCAACGCCGCGGTGGGCTCGTCCAGCACGAGCACGGTGCTGCCGTGGTAGAGCGCGAACAGCGCCCGCGCGATGGCGATCCGCTGCCACTGCCCGCCGGACAGGTCCAGACCACCCTCGTACGCCCGGGACAGCAACGTGTCCAGGCCGTCCGGCAACGCGTCGAGGGTGTCGAGCAGCCCCGCCTCCCGGGCCGCGCGCCGGATCCCGGCCCGGTCGTCGAGGTGCTCCACCGCACCGAAGCCGATGTTGGCGGCGGCGGAGAGTTCGTAGCGTACGAAGTCCTGGAACACCACGGCGATCCGGCGCTGCCAGTCCCGGGCCGGCAGGTCGGCGAGGTCGACGCCGTCGGCGCGCACCGTGCCGGCGCCGGGTGAGTAGAGCCGGGCCAGGAGCTTCACCAGGGTGGTCTTGCCGGCGCCGTTCACCCCGACCAGGGCGGTGCACTTCCCGGCGGGGATGTGCAGGTCCAGGCCGTCCAGCACCGGCCGGGCCGCCCCGGGGTAGCCGAAGTGGACGCCGGAGAAGTCGATCGCCGGAGCCGCAGCGGCCGGTGGCCCGGCCCGTCCGGTGTCGGCTGGTTCGGCCCGTCCGGTGTCGGCGGGTGGCCCGGCCCGGCCGGTGTCGGCTGGTTCGGCGTAGCGGGCCATGGACCGCTCGAACGCGGTGACGGCCGTCTCGGCGTTCATGCCGTACTGGGTCTGGGTGTCGGAGTCCGGATAGAACTCCCCCAGCCGGATCAACGCCAGCACCGCCTGGAGCACCAGCGCCAGCCCGGCCAGGTCGATCACCCCGTCGGCGGCGCGTGCCCCGGCCAGCGCCAGCACGGCGGCGACGCCGGTCAGCCCGACGGCCGTGTACCCCAGGTAGGGCCACAGGTAGATGCGTCGGCGTTCGGCCCACACCGGGGCCAGGGCGCGACGGTAGACCTGCCGGTAGCGCTCGGTCAGCCAGTCGGTCAGGCCGAAGACGCGCAGCTCCTTGGCCGCGGCCGGACCCATCGCCAGCCCGCGCAGGTAGCGGCTCTCCCGGCGCAGGTCGGCGACGTCGCGGATGACCAGGGCATAGCGGCGCAGCCCGCCGCGCTGCCCGTGCCGGAACAGCAGCACCACCACCAGCATCGCCAGCGCCGCCCACGGCCCCAGCACCACCGCGACCACCGCCGTGAACCCGACGACCTGGGTGTACGGCCCGACCAGCGCGATCAGCCCGGCGTACGCCGCGCCGGGGGTACGGAACGCGAACCGCAGCTCGTGCCCGGCCTCACCCAGCTCGTCCAGGACCGCCGGATCCTCCAGCGGGGTGATCTCCCGGGTCGACAGCGACGCGGCGATGAGCCGCCGGTACATGTGCCCGTCGACGCGCCGGGCGAGCTGCTCGGCGACCGCCTTCTGGGCCGCCTCGGCCAGGTGCAGCACGATCAGCGCCGCCCCGGCGACAGCCAGCGGCCACCACACCCGGGCCGGCGGGGTGGTGCCGTGCAGCACCGGCCCGATGCGGCCGACGGTGGCGCTGACGGCGACCGCGAAGACGACCGGCAGCACCCCCCGGACGACGCTGAGCGCGAGCGCGACGGCACTCCAGCCGGGGCCGGCGGCGGGCCACTGCCGGGCGATCCGTAGCCGGGCGAGCGCGGCCTGGCGTACCTGCCCGGTGCCGGTGGAGGGGGCGGCCATCGGGGTCAGCCGAAGACCTTCTCCCGCAGCGGCGCGGGCAGCTCCAGCTCCTGCCCGCAACTGCGTACCGACACCTGGTACGACTCCACCACCTCGGCGCTGTCCGCCACCGCCAGCTCCTCCTCGGTCAGGGCGGTCACCTGCCGCTCCCGGAAGCGGTACTCGTCGGCGTTGCCGTGCAGGCCGGGCACGACGTACGGCTCCGGCTCGACCGGGTTGTGGATCTTCGACTGGTCGGAGTTGAGGTCGCCGGCCGCACCCCAGCCGGTGAGCATCTCCGGCCGGTACAGGTGGTCGATGCCGAGGCGGGCGAACAACCGGGAGACCGTCTCCTGCGGGAACCGGCTGCACTCGTACGGGAAGTGCGTCACCGCCAGCCCCTCGGCCGCGGCGTAACGGCGCATCCGGGCGTAGTTCAGGGTGCTGAGCACGAAGTTCTCCACCACCCGCTCCCGCCCGATCCTGCCCTCCCACTTGGCCATCCACGAGTCGAGCGAGGCCCGCGGCTGCCGGTCCAGCACCAGCAGGCGCAGCCGGTCGACCGGCCAGCCGGCCTCGATCAGGCAGCGGGCCGGGTTGAACAGCGCCTCGAACGGCACGTACGGCCCGGCCATCTCCTTGGCGAACAGCACCGGCTCACCGTCGGGCAGCTTCCACGGCGAGCCCTCGCCGCCGGTCAGCGCGAACCGGCCGATGGTCTTGACCGGCTGGTAGTAGGCGGCGGCCCGGGCCATGCCGAACAGGTTGGTCACCGCCGTCGAGCCGACCCGGCAACGCCCCCAACCGAGCACCAGCAGCGGGTAGTCGGCCGGGCTCCGGCCGGCGAACCCGTCCCGCAGGGTGTGCACGATCTGGGCGGTGACCTCGTCGACGGTGGTGGTGACGACCTGGTAGCGGCCGTCGGGCGGCAACGGGGTGCCGGTGAGCGCGGCGTCGTCGGCGGCGGCCAACCGGTGCAGCAGCGGGTAGAGGTCGGTCATCGGGGCTCCTTGCGGTGGGATGGGCGGGTCAACCGAGGTCCAGCAGCGTGGCGACGTCCCGGACCGGCACCGGGCGCAGCACCGCCTCGCACAGCAGGGTCTCGACGCCCCGCAACGCCCGTACGCAGGTGGCCTCGGGTATCCGCCGGGTATCGGCCAGCAGGTGCAGCGCGCAGCCGTCGGCGAGATGGGGCATGGCCAGGAAGAACGTCATGTCGTGCCGGGCGACGGCGGCGATCTGCCGCACGGTGGTCTGTGCGGCCAGGTCGCTCAGCGTCGCGCGGTCGGGCGGGTCCGCCGGCACGTCGAAGTCCCGGCCCATCCGGGAGTCGTTGAAGTACACCGACAGGTCGGCCTGCGCGCCCTCGGCCCGGATCAGGTCGTCCAGCGCGTCCGGCGGGTAGGTGGCGTGGAAGTAGGACTCGGTCGAGTCGCGGTAGCAGCGTCGGACGGCGTCCTCGACGTCGCCGTCCCCGACGTCGAAGACCAGCAGCGCGTTCTGGGCGATGCCGGTGGCCAGTTCCCGCTGGCGGGGGGTGTTCCGGTTGCCCGCGATCAACTTGACCACGGCCCGGTCCCGGCCGGTCAGCGCCGCCTGGATCAGCAGCGCGGCGGTCAGCACCACCGTGGACGACGACGCCCCGGTGCGCTGGGCCAGCACGGCGGCGGCGACGGCCACCGCGCTGGACTCCATCCGCCAGGTGACGACGGGCAGCGCCGCCGCGTCCTGCTCCGGCCCGTCGAAGATCCGCTGCGGCACCATGGGCAGCCGGTCCCGCCAGTAGGCCAGGGACTGCCGTGCCCGCCGCTGCCCGGCCGGTGAGGCCTCGTAGCCGGCCTGGTCCAGCGGCTGCCAGCCCGGCGCGGGTAGGGTGCGCCCGCCCTCGACCAGGGTGCGCAGCTCGGCCAGCAGCAACTCCAGCGACCAGCCGTCCAACGACACGTGCGACGCGGCCACGGCGACCGCCTCGACCAGGCCGTCGACACGCAGCAGCGCCCACCGGACCGGCCACTCCCGATCCAGGTTGAACGCGCTGCCGGCCAGCTCGACGGCGGCGGCCTCGGCCGCCTCCGGCAGCGCCTCCGCAGTGGTGTCCCGCACCAGCGGCGGGTACGTCCCGTCGGCGCGCAGGTGCTGCCGGGGACCGTCGGCGTCGTCGGTCGTCAGGGTCCGCAGCACCTGGTGCCGCAGCACCAGCGCCGACCAGGCGGCGGTGACCCGTTCGACCGGCACCGGGGCGGCCAGCCGCAGCACCCGCCTGATGTTGAAGTCCCGGCTGGCCTCGCCGAACCACTGCATGGGCCGGTACATGGCCGCCTGACCCCAGGTCAGCGGCGCGGACCCGGTGGACGCCCCGGCGAACCGTGCCTGGATCTCCGGGTCCGTGACGACAGCGGGCCCGACGTCGGTACGGGCGGGTCGGTCCGCCGGCTCCACGGTGGGGGCCACCGGGGTCGAGGCGGTCGTCGGGTGGTGACCGTCCATGCCGGCGGCCAGCGCCCGGACCGTGCGCCTGTCGAACAGGTCGGCGATGCCCACCGGCAGGCCCAGCTCCTCGTCGAGGCGGGTGACGACCTCGACGACCTGCATGGAGTCGCCGCCCAGCGCGAAGAAGTCGTCGTCGACACCGAGCCGGTCCACCCGCAGCACCCCGGCGACCACGGCCGCCACCGCCGTCTCCAGGTCGCCGGAGGGCGCGGCGTACGGGGTGTCCAGCTCGGGCCGTACCGTCGGCACGGTGGGCAGCCGGCGGGTGTCCACCTTGCCGTTCGGGGTGAGCGGGTACTGCGCCACGTACCGGAACCGGCTCGGAACGGACGCCTCCGGCAACAACCCGGCGGCGTGCGCGCGGAGCTGCGCCTCGGTGGGCCGCTGCTCCTCGTCGGACCGCAGGTAGGCGACCAGACGCAGGTCGTGGCCGTCGGGTTCGGCGATCACCACTGCCTCGGCGACGCCGGGGCAGCGGCGCAACGCGTCCTCGACCGCCGGCGGCTCGACCCGCTGGCCACGGATCTTCACCTGACGGTCGGCGCGGCCGAGCACGTCGAGCACCCCGTCGGCGGCCAACCGGCCGAGGTCACCGGTGCGCAGCAGCCGCGCCCCGCCGCCCGCCGGGTGGGGGATCCACCGCTGGGCGGTCAGCACCGGCTGGCCATGGTAGCCACGGCCGATGACCGCCCCGCCCAGGCAGATCTCCCCGGTCCGGCCCACCGGCACCGGTAGCCCGTCCTCGTCGAGGATGTGCACCTCGGCATTGGGGATGGGCGCCCCGACCGGCAGCCGGCGGCCGACCGTACGGTCCGTGCCGATCCAGTACCAGGTGGCGCCCACGGTCTCGCTCATGCCGTAGTGGTTGCCGAAGCCGGACTTCGGGCTGTTGCTGATCCACCTGTCGAACTCGGGGGTCAGGTACAGCGGTTCACTGCCGATCATGACCTGACGGGCGACGTCGTCCACCCCGCCCAGCGCGGTCATCGCCCGCACGTGCGACGGGGTGAGCTTCAGGAAACCGCACGGCGCGGCGGCGGTCAGCGTGATCAGGTCGTCGAAGGCGACCGGCTCCGGCGCAACCTCCAGCTCCCAGCCCGCGACCAGGGCGGTGAACAGCGTCATCACCGAGCCGACGAAGTACAGCGGGGCGTGCAGGACCGCGCGTTCCCGCGGCTGGAAGGCGAACTCCCGGGCGCACCAGTCGACGTAGTTGACCAGTTGGCGGTGGGTGCCGAGCACCCCCTTGGGGGCTCCGCTGGTGCCCGAGGTGTACATGATGAACGCCAGGTTCTCCACCCGGCAGCCACCGTCGCCGTCGTCGCCGAGGGTGTCGGGCAGGTCGGTCACGTCGAGCACGGTCGCCGGGTAGCCGGCGGGCAGGTGCCCCCGGTACTCCGGCCCGGTCAGCAGCAGCGGGTCGCCCGCGTCGGCCAGGATCCGCGCCCGCCGGTCCACCGGATCGTGGACCGACAACGGCAGGTACGCCGACCCGGCGGCCAGCACCGCGAGGATCGCCACCACTGCGTCCACCGACCGGGGCAGCAGCACCGCGACCGGCGTCTCCGGCCCCGCGCCGTGCGCCCGCAGCACCCGCGCGGTGTGCCGGACCCGGGCCAGCAGGTCACCGGCGGTGACCTCGACCCCCGCGAAGCGCACCGCGATCCGCCCGGGGTCGGCGGCCAGCGCCTCGTCGACGAGCACGTGCAGCGGCGTCCGGCCGAACGGACGGCGCGGTCCGGTGGCGACCGACCGCGCCGCGTCCACCGTGGCGGGTTCGGGCCGTAGGTCGCGGTCCGCGACGCCTACCGTGGCGGGTTCGGGCCGTACGTCGTGCTCCGCACCGCCCGCGGTGGTCCGCAGCGAGGCGGGCCGCAGGTCGGTCCAGTGCCCGGCGACATGCTCCAGGCACCGCTCGACCGGTCCGGTGAACACCGGCGTCCAGCCGCCCGGCACGGTCCGGTCCGCCGGCCACAGCGAGTACTGCCCCTCGTCGTTGACCACGACGTGGCGCGGGTCGGCGCTCACGCCGGCCCGCCGACCATCTGCGCGTCCCCGGCCAGCCGCTCGACCGGTGTGCGCCAGGCGTGCCCGGTGTACCAGTCGCCGCCGAACGCAGTGATCGTCGGGGTCCAGCCGTCGTGCTCCTCGGCGTAGCCGGCGATCTCCCGCCAGAGCACGTCCACCAGCGCCGAGTACCGGCAGGCGATGCGCAGGTCCGCCAGGGTGAACGGCGGCCCGTCCATGCGTACCAGCCGGATGTCGAAGGCGCCCCGGTACTGCCGCCCGGAGACGGTGAGCGGCTGCTTCCACATCGCCGCGCCGGGGGCGCGCAGGGTGTAGCGGACCCGGGCGGTGCTGTGTCCACCGTGGCGCAGGTCGCCCCACTCGCCGATGTCGGGGACCAACGGCGGGAAGAAGTAGTGCCGCTGGCGGGGCACCTCGATCCGGTCGAAGTTGCCGGGCACGAAGTGCCACCGGTTGTACATCATCCGCTGAGCGACCTGCCACAGGATGTCGGTGACGGCATCGGCGGGCAGCTCGGCGGCCATCTGCGGGCTGGGCAGCACACAGCAGAAGAAGTCCGGCTTCCGGAGCCCGGCCACGTCCTCGCCGTACCGCCCGGCCGGTCCGTTCAGCCGGGACAGGTCCCGGACGCCGCTCGACATGCCGTAGTCGGCGCGGGCGTCGACGACCGCACCCAGCACGATGCTCTCCAGGATCCGGGTCAGGTCGCCCTCGTCGCCGTCGCGGTGCGCGGTCCGCAGGGCGGCGGCGGTGGCCTGCCGCACCCGGGCCGCCGGGTCGTCCCCGTCGAACGGCCCGGTCAGGGCGTGCAGCGTCCGGGGCAGCTCCGCGTGGTCGCGCTCCTGCTGCGCCCACGGCACCAGGTACTCGTCCTTGGCGTAGGTGAGTCCGTTGACCCGCCGGTACCGCATGTGGTCACTGCCGTCGACCCGTTCGACCAGGTCACCGGCGAGCGCGGCCAGCTCGGTCAGGGTGGCGGTGCTGAGCTGCCCGGTGACCGGCTCGCCGAGCGCCCGCAGGTACGTCGCACAGCGGGTGGTCAGCACCCGGCGCAGGCTGACGGCGCTGAGCTGGCGGCCGTTGAACTCCTCGAACCGGACCGCCCGGCCGGTGCGGAACAGCAGCTGGATCGCGCCCACGAACAACCGCTCCTCGGCGCTCCAGTCCGCCGGTGGACGGTCACGCAGCGCGGGCAGCACACCGTCGCGGATCAGGGTGCTGGAGCCGGAGTCGGACCGGGAGAACACCCGGCGCTCGATGTGGACCAGGACGGTCTCCACGCGCTCCACCCAGTCGATGACCTCTTCGAGCCGCTCCGCCAGGGTGCCGTCGGCGTGCCAGGTGGACAGGGTGTGGTCGATCTCGTAACGGTGCTGCTCCTCCTCGGCCTCGGCCGGCAGGCACTCCTCGTCGAGCATCTCCACCTGCCACTGCGGCAGGGTGAGTTCGGCGACGACCTCCTCGGTCGGCAGGTCGTCCCGCGCGGGTTCGTGGATGGTCAGCTTGCCGAGCGTCGAGTGGGCCAGCACGAACGGGGCGGGCGGTGTGTCGACGCCGGGCGGGGTCAGCCGCAGGTGCTGCCGGCCGAGCAGGTGCCGGACGATCGCCTGCTCGCGCAGGGTCAGCCCGTCGAAGGCGGACCGGAAGGGCACCTTGCCGGCCATGGTGAGCAGGCGCAGGACGCCGGTCTGCGCGCTGTCGCCGAACAGCTGCTCGGGGTCGCGTACGGTGCGTAGTTCCTGGCTCCACTGGTCGGTCTTCGTACGTCGCACGTTCACTACCTTTCGCGACCGGGCAGGCCGCGGCGTACGCGGGAGCCGGCCCGCGCGACGACCACCGTCGTGGTGCTCGATGGGCGTGCGGCGACCGGTAGCCGACCTGGAGAGTGCGGGACCGTAGCGGTGCCACGGTGGAGAGACGGCCTCCCACCTCGACGTGGGAGCGCTCCCGTCGCCGCAGTCTGGTCGACGTTAATAGTTGTGTCAATATCGCGTCGCCGGGCAGGCCGTGGGACACGCGGTACCGGGTCGCCGGGCAGGTCGTGGGACACGCCCGGGTCGCCGGGCAGGTCGCGGGGCGCGCGGTCAGGAGTGCAGGGCGGGCAGTCCGATGGGGTTGTCCGGGGGCAGGATCGTGTGGCAGGCCCGGGCGACCGGGTCGAGCAGCTCGCAGAGCCGGTCCGCGCGGTCCGGGCCGAGGGCCTGCCAGGGGCGGGCCGCGGCGAGGTCGGTGGCCGCCTCGACGGCCCGGAAGCCGCTGCGTCCCACCTCGGTCGGCGCCCCGTCGGCGGTCAGCCAGCCCCGGGCGACCAGCCGGCCCCGGGCCGCGTCCCACTGCTCCGGCGTCCAGCCCCGGCCGAGCAGGTGCTCCGGCGGCTGGCCCCCGGCGACCCGGAAGGCCAACGTCTCCACCGGGTCCAGACCGGCGGCGACCAGGGCGGCCACGTGCCCGTCGCCGCGGTGCTCGCGCAGCGTGGTGGCGGCCTGCCAGAGCCGGGCCAGCGGGTAGTCGCCGCGCGGCAGGGCGGCGTTGGCCGCGCCGAGCACCCGGCCGGCGGTGTCGGCCGCGACGGCCGCCACCTCCAGCAGCTCAGCGGCCTCGGCCAGGTGCGCCTCGGGGAGTTCGTAGGTGAGTTCGGCGAGCGCCTGCACCGCCCCGGTGAGCCGGGAGCGCAACGCCTCCTCGGGGCTGGCGAGCTGCCACACCGCCGGCAGCGCCCGGCTGACCATCGGCGGAGCGAAGCTGAAGAAGGCCGCGATCACCGGAGCCGCGTCGACCGGGCCGAGGGGAGCGGCGCGGCCCGCGAAGTAGCCCCGCCAGTAACCGCGCAACCCGATCGCCTCGTGGGCGGCGCGGGCCCGGGGATGGAAGTAGGTGATCGCGTGCAGGGGTTCGACGTGCGTCCACATCAGCCGGGCTGTCGGCCCGGGAACGTCCAGCGCCGGCACGCGCACCTCCGGTTCGGTGGGGGTCACCGTGGGCGGACCGGCCGCTCACGGTGACCCCGAACCTACTGCCGGTAGGTGTCGGGCCGGAAGACCCCTGTGGTCTACTGCACCGCCAGCACGTCGACGATGAACCGCAGCGGACCGGACGGCGCGCCCGGACGCTGCGGCTTGTCGCCGTACGCCAGGTCGGCGGGGATGTCGAGCTGGACCCGGCTGCCCACGGTCTGACCCTGCATGCCCTGGTCCCAGCCCGGGATGACGTTGCCCTGGCCGAGGCCGAAGGAGAACGGCTCGGACCGCTTCCAGGAGGCGTCGAACTCCTCACCGGTCTTGTACGACACGCCGACGTAGTTGACGGTGATCTGCTGACCGGCCTGGGCGGCCGGGCCGGTGCCCCGGATCAGCGGGGTGGCCTTCAACCCGGTCAGCTCGCCCTCGCCCTTGGTGGCCTGCGGCTTGGTGCACAGCGCCTGGTCGGCCCCCTCGGGCAGCTTGGGGAAGTCGCCCGCGCAGCCGGCGGGAGCCGCGGCCGGCTTCGGGTCGTCCTTCTCCCCGTTGCGGACCACCACGAACACCCCGACGATCACCGCGATGACGGCGACGCCGGCCACCGCGCCCAGCCACGCCTGCCGGCGCTTACGCGCCTCGGCGGCCTTCTTCGCCGCCAGCTGGTCGGCGAGCCGCCGCTGTGCCTTCGTCTCCTTGCCCTGGCCCTCGCCCGCCGGACGGTTCTCCGTACGCTCGCTCACGTCCTCGACTCCCTGCTGATGTGGGTGGCCGGCCCGGCGACCCGGTGCCGTGGCCAGCGCACACGGTACCCGGATCGATGCCGTGGGTGGGCCGTCGGCCGCCACCGTGTCCCCGGATTCGACACCGCGTCCCGTTCCACCGGGGTCTTCCAGCGGGTGCCGGGGGCCGTCCGGCGGTAGGTTCTCGACCATGGCGATCCTCACCGACGAAGACAAGGCCCTGCTCTCCGAACCCCAGCTCGCCCACGTGGCGACCATCGAGGCGGACGGCGCGCCGCACGTCACCCCGGTCTGGGTGGACGTCGACGGCGAGCACATCCTGTTCAACACCGCCCTCGGACGGCAGAAGTACCTCAACATCGCCCGCAACCCGGAGGTCGCGGTGTCGGTGGTCGACCGGGCCGACGACTTCCGCACCCTCTGGGTCCGGGGTACCGCCGAGTTCGTCACCGAGGGCGCCGACGCGCACATCGACCGGCTGGCGAAGAAGTACCTCGGGCAGGACACCTACCCGTTCCGGCGGCCGGGCGAGGAGCGGGTGATCGTCCGGATCACGCCCACCCGGAAGCTCGGCATGGGCTGACCGCCGGGGTGCACCCCGGCGAAATGGCTCCCCGTCACGCCGGGGGCACCGTCGCGACCCGCCCGGTCAGGCGCTCTTTCGCGGAGCGGTCTTCTTCTCGGCGGTCTTCTTCGCCGGGGCCTTGGTGGCCTTCTTCTCCGTGGTCTTCTTCGCGGCGGTCTTCTTCGCTGGTTCCGCCTTCTTCGTCGGGGTCCTGCGGGCGGGGGTCTTCTTCGTCGGCCCGGCCTTCGCCGCCGGGGTCTTCGCCGCCCGCTGGGCCGACCGGGCCGACGAGATCGGCGTCGGCTCGCCGGCCGGTGCCTCGCCCCGGGCCACCCGGGCCCGCTCGACGGACGCCTTCAACGCCGCCATCAGGTCCACCGCGGCGGCCGGCGCGGCCTCCTCCTCCGCCGGCTGGACCACCTCACGCCCCTCCACCTTGGCGTCGATGACCTCCTGCAACGCTGCCCGGTAGTCGTCGGTGAAGGCGTCCGGCTGGAACTCCCCGGCCATCGAGTCGATCAGCGAGGCGGCCATCGCCAACTCCGGCGGGCGGACCTTCAGGTCCTCGTCCAGGAAACCGAAGTCGGGGGTACGCACCTCGTCGGGCCAGAGCATCGTGTTGAGCAGCAGCACCCCGTCACGGACCCGCAGGGTGGCCAGCTGCTCCCGCTGGCGCAGCGCCACCTTGACGATCGCCACCCGCTCCGAGTCGGCCAGCGCGTCCCGCAGCAGCACGTACGGCTTGGTGGCGGTCCCCTCCGGCTCCAGGAAGTACGCCTTGTTGTAGAGGATCGGGTCGACCTGCTCGGCCGGGACGAACTCCAGCACGTCGATCGCCCGGGAGCTGGTCAGCGGCAGGTCGGCGAAGTCGGCGTCGGTCAGGATCACCAGCTCGCCGCCGCCCAGGTCGTACCCCTTGGCGATGTCGTCGTAGCTGACCTCCTCCCCGCAGACCGAGCAGGTGCGTTTGTAGCGGATCCGGCCGCCGTCGTCCCGGTGCACCTGGTGGAACCGGATGTCCTTCTCCTCGGTGGCCGAGTAGAGCTTCACCCCGATCGAGACCAGCCCGAACGACACCGCTCCCTTCCAGATCGCCCGCATCCCCGCTCCTCTCGCCGACCTGACCAGGATCGCAAACGATCGAAGCCCCCGCATCACCTTCCGTGTGCAACTACATTCGGAGAGTGCCCGGCGCGCCGTTGAAGCCCATGCTCGCGATGACCGGGCCGCTCCCGGTGGGTGCCGGCTGGGCCTACGAGTTCAAGTGGGACGGGGTACGGGCGCTCGCCGACCTGACCGGTGGACACCCGCACCTGTACGCCCGCTCCGGCGCGGAGATCACCGCCGCGTACCCCGAGCTGGTGACCCTGGCCGAACAGGTGGACGACGCGCTGCTCGACGGCGAGGTGGTCCTCTTCGACCCGGCCGGGCAGCCCTCGTTCACCGCTCTCGCCGAGCGGATGCACGTGCGGGACCGGGCGAAGGCGGCCCGACTGGCGGCGACCATCCCCGTCACGTACATGATCTTCGACCTGTTGCGGCTGCGCGGCGAGGATCTCACCGGGTGGCCGTACCACGAACGGCGGGCGGCGCTCGACGGCCTGGGGCTGGGCGCGGCCCGGTGGGCGGTGCCGCCCTGCTTCGCCGACGGCGCGGCCACCTACCAGGCGGCCGGGGAGCACGGGTTGGAAGGGGTAATGGCCAAGCGGGTCGATGCCGCCTACCGGCCCGGGGTGCGGTCGCCGGACTGGATCAAGGTCAAACTGGAGGTGACCAGTGACTTCGTCATCGGCGGTTGGCGGCCCGGCGCGCGGAAGATCGGCGGGCTGCTGGTCGGGGTGCCGCGTCCGGACGGGCGGCTCACCTACCGGGGGCGGGTCGGCGGCGGGATCGGCGCGGCCCTGGAACGGGAACTGCTGCGCGAACTCGAACCGCTACGGGTCGACGGCCCGCCGTTCGCCGGAGACCTGCCGCGCGAGGACGCCCGGGGTGCGCTCTGGGTGACCCCCCGGATCGTGGTGGAGGTGAAGTACGGCCAGCGCACCCCGGACGGGCGGCTGCGGTTCCCCCGGGTGCTACGGCTGCGCCCCGACAAGCCGCCCGGGGAGGTCGAGGATGCCTGACCGGGTGAAGGTCGAGGTCGACGGCCGGGCACTGGAGCTGTCCAACCTGGACAAGGTGCTCTACCCGGAGGTCGGGTTCACCAAGGGCGAGGTGATCGACTACTACACCCGGATCGCCCCGGTGCTGCTGCCGCACCTGGCCGACCGGGCGCTGACCCGGATCCGGTTCCCCAACGGTGTCACCGGCGGCTCGTTCTTCGAGAAGAACGCCCCCGCCGCCACCCCCGACTGGGTACGCACCGAGACGCTGCCCGTCCCCGGGTCGAGCAGGGGGCGGGAGACCATCGACTACGTGGTCGCCGACGACCTGCCCACCCTGGTCTGGCTGGCCAACCTCGCCGCCCTCGAACTGCACACCCCGCAGTGGCGGATCGGCGCGCACCCGGACCTGATGGTCGTCGACCTCGATCCCGGCCCCCCGGCGACGCTGCGGCAGTGCTGCCGGGTGGCGCTGCTGCTGCGCGACCGTCTCACCCGCGACGGGGTGGCGGCGTACCCGAAGACCTCCGGCAAGAAGGGCATGCAGCTCTGCTGCCCGATCAGCGCCACCCAGGACGCCGAGGTCGTCTCCGGCTACGCCCGGCGGATCGCGCAGGAGCTGGAACAGGCACACCCCGATCTGATCGTGTCGAAGATGGCGAAGAACCTGCGGCCCGGCAAGGTCTTCATCGACTGGAGTCAGAACAACGCGGCGAAGACGACGGTCGCGCCGTACTCGCTGCGGGCACAGTCGATGCCGGCGGTGTCCACCCCGCTGACCTGGGACGAGGTGGAGGCGGGGGCGGCCGGGAAGCGGCCTTCGGCGAAGCCGTACACGGCGGGGGAGGTGCTGCGGCGGGTGGAGAAGTCGGGCGACCTGCTCGCGCCTCTGCTCGACGCGGGTCCGGCGCTGCCCGAGAGGTAGATGCGGTGAGTCGCACCGACACTGGCATCTGCCGATGCCTGGCGGTCGTCGGCTGGTAGACGCCTGGCGGGATCACTACCCGAATGCGGGGGAGGAGATTACATTGTGGATCCGCATGCGCGGGGAGCAGGTCGACGTCGGCCAGAGCGACGCGTATGCGGATGGATCACCCCGCATGTTCGGGGATCAGGCATAGCAGAGCCGCGACAACTCTCGCAGCGTGGGATTACCCCCGCATACACGGGGAGCAGTGCTCCAGGAACTCCCCCGCCGGCCGCGGTGAGCTGGCTCGCGGGCCTCGTCGTTTCGGCTGGTCCTGCCCGGTCGAAGCGGTGACCGGGCAGGACCTTTCCGGTCACCTGTCGATGATGGTGCCGTTCGCGTCGATGCCGTGGTCCCGCCAGTAGACGTCCCACTCGTCGTCGACATGCTGAGGGACCTTGCCCTCCGGGTAGCGGACGTAGGGGGCGGTGGGCTCCTGACCCTCCGGGAAGCAGGCACTGCCGCCCTGCCCGCCCACGGCGATCGCCGGGTACTCGCCATCGCCGCAGATGTCTTCCTGGAAGCCGCAGCCACCGGTCAACAGCAGCCCGCTCAGACCCACACCGGCCAGGACGACCTTGATCTTCGTTCGCATGGGGTCGAGTCTGGTCGTGGCGACCGAAGCTGTCATGTGCACGCGTACTCAGCTCGGCTCAACCAGCTCGACTCAGCTCAGCGTGCCTCGGCCAGCTCGACTCAGCTCAGCTCAGCTCAGCTCGGTCAGGTCGGCTCGGCTCGGCTGTTCTGGGCTCGATTGGGCTGTTCTCGGTTCGGTTCGGCTCGGTTCGGCTCGGTAGGGTGGAGCGTTGCGTCCGGACAGGAGGCCCGATGGTTGCGCACCTCACCGTCAGCACGTCGACCGATGCGCCTGAGCAGGCCGGGCAGCCGCTACTGACCTACTACGACGACGCGACCGGCGAGCGGACCGCGTTGACCGCCAGCCAGCTCGGTGGCTGGGCGGCGCGCACCGCCGGGCTGCTGCGCGACGGGTGCGGGCTGGGGCCGGGCAGCCGGGTCGCGGTGCTGTTGCCGCCGCACTGGCGTACCGCTGCGGTGTTGCTCGGGGCCTGGTCGGTGGGGATGGCGGTGTCGTTCCGGCCGCGCGCTACCGCCGGGTTGCCGGTCCTCGAACCGGGCGGCGACCGACCGTACGACGCGGTGTTCGTCACCCCGGAACGTCTCGACGACTGGCTGGAGGACGTGCCCGACGGGGTGCACCGCTACCTCGTCGGTACCGGCCCCGGGACGCTGGCCGACGTGCCGGTGGGCTGGCTCGACTGGTCCGCCGAGGTGCTCCGGCACACCGACACCCCACCCGACTACACGGCCGTCCACCCGGCCGCCCCGGCTACCCCCGACGGCACGAGCTACGCCGTCTGGGGACGCCTCGCCAAGGAGGTCGCCGCCCAACTCGACCTCCACCCCGGTGACCGCCTGCTGGTCGACGCCGCCGAACACGAACAACCGGTGAAGTGGCTGCTCGCCCCCCTGGCCGCCGGCGCGTCCGTGGTGATCTGCGCCAACCTCGACCCCGCCGGCTCGGCCGACCGGATGACCACCGAACACATCACCCGCGTGCTCTGACTCTGCCCGCCCCCCGCCCCCACCCGCCCCGCCCCGCCTCCGCTCCGCGTCCGCGTTGCGCTCTCCGCTCCCGCTGCGCCCCGGTGATCAAGAGGTTTGCGTCAATTTTGATCTTCAGGTTGACGCAAACCTCTTGATCACCGGGGCGGTTCGGGTGGTGGGGGCTGGGTGGGGTGGGGTGGGGTTAGTGGGGGAGGGGGCGGCGGGTGCAGGGGGTGGTGTGGTCGGGTGGGAGCGTGCAGCGGGTTCCGCCGGGTAGGGGGCGGTCGCAGAAGACCCAGTGGTGTACGTCCTGGTGGTCCTCGGGTGACACCGTTACGCCGCCGGGCTCGACGCGGGCGCTGAGTCGGGCCAGTACCCGGGCGGCGGTCCGGGCGAAGATCCGGGCGCGCAGCAGGTCGGGCGCGCTGACCGGCAGGTGGATCACCCAACGCTCGGTCATCGGTACCGGTGGTTCGCCGACTGGGCGCTCTGCCATGCACGTAGTGCCCTTCGGATGCGGACGTTCTCCTCCTGCACCGCGACCAGCGCGGTCTGCGCGATGGTGAGTTCGTCGGCGACCCGGTGCAGGAAGGCGCGGATCTCGGCGGGGTCGACGCCACGCCGACGATGGTTGAAGCAGCGCTCGCGGATCTGCCAGGGGCGCAGCGGGGACGGGCGCACCGGCTGCTCCGCACCCCACCCGTCCGGGGGCGGGACTGTCAGGGGCGTCAAGATCAAATGGTCATGAGAAGCACTCTCCCCAGCGTGTCGTGTCTCTCTTGGCAATTTGATCATGGAGTGGGTCGGTGGTCCGTCGATCCGCTTCCGTGGTCGTGGGGCGTGGTGCCGGCGGGTCAGCCGGCGGAGCAGGTGGCGCACGAGGTGACCGCCCTTCGGAGAGGCCGCAGGTCGTCGGGGGAGGGGTGGCCCCGCCGCTTGCGATCGGCGGGGCCACCCCTGCCGCCACCCGTCGCGCAGGTGGCAGCGCCGCGCCGGGGGAGCGCGGGGGCAAGGTTCCGGCGGCGATGCGAGACCGGTACGAGAGGTGCCAACCGACCGCAACAGCACCGCATCACCGACAGTGACGCTACCGATGCGGCTTCACCTACGTCAAGTACCTCGCTGACCTCTTCTGCTGAACTAGCAGCACCTTCAGCTACATCACCATAATCACCTCTTTCAGTAGATGCGTTGCCTACATCGGGGAGGTGGATCGATACTGGGTGGGCCAACCGACTGCAAGGGGCCGCGCTGTGCCTATCCCGCCCACCATGGACGAGTTGCTCGATGACCTCCGAAAGAGGATCAAGGACGGCACGTATCCGCCGGGTAGTCAGTTGCCGGCGGGCCGGGTGCTCGCCGGCTTATACGATGTCTCGCACTCGACGATCCAGCGCGCCGTAGCCACGCTGCGGGAGCAGGGTGTGCTGGTGGGGCGGCCGGGGCGCGGCGTGTTCGTGGCGGAGTCCACCCGGCGGTGACCGGTCGCCGCGTGGTCGGTGTGCTGGTCTGATCCGTGGCGGGCCTGCTGCCCTATGCTCGTCGGGTGAAGGCGGTGGCAGGGGAGACGCGGCAGCTCATGCTCGGCGAGATGCTGTCGTCACTGACCGCCATCCCGGCGGAGTCGGTCGAGCACGGCGAGGTCTTCACCCGCCGTTGGGTGGTCGACCTGATCCTCGACCTGGCTGGCTACACCCCTGACCGTGACCTCGCGCCGCTGACGGTGGTCGAGCCGGCCTGCGGCGGTGGAGCATTCCTGGCCGCGATGGCCGCCCGGGTCAGTGACTCGTGCCGGAAGCACGACCGGCCGCTGCTCGACGCCAGGCGGGCGGTTCACGCTTTCGACCTGTTGACCTCGAACGTGACGGCCAGCAGAAGACTGGTGCGGGAGGTTCTGGTCGACGAGGGTTGGCCGCTTCCCGAGGCACGCGAGGTGGCGACGGCGTGGGTTCGGCAGGGGGACTACCTGCTAGACCCGGACGTTCCGGACGGCGTGGACTTCGTCGTGGGCAATCCCCCGTACGTCCGACTGGAGGACGTGCCGGCGGACCGCATGCTCGCCTACCGTGCCGCCTGCCCGACCATGACCGGCCGCTCCGATCTCTACGTCGGCTTCTTCGAGCAGGGGTTACGTTCCCTGGCGTCGGGTGGGGTCCTCGCGTTCATCTGTGCCGACCGGTGGATGCGCAACCAGTACGGCCGGCAGCTACGGGAGCTGATCGCCGCCGGTTACAGCGTCGATGTCACCGTGAACATGCACGACGTCGACGCGTTCGAGAGGCAGGTGTCGGCCTATCCGGCCGTCACGGTCATCCGTCGGGCCGGCCAGGGCGAGGCGGTGGTGGTGGAGACCCGGCGGGGGTTCGGGGCGCAGGACGCCCCCGGGTTGGCGGAGGCGATGTCTGCCCCGGGGTTACGGCCGGTGCCGGCGGCCGGGGTGAGCAGCAGGTACGAGGTTGCCCGGCTGCCGCACTGGTTCACCGGGGGCGAGTCCTGGCCAGCGGGTTCACCGTCCCGGCTGGCGCTGATCGAAGAGCTGAACGATCGCTTCCCGCCGCTGGAGGACGCCCGCACGGGGACCAGGGTCGGCATCGGCGTGGCCACCGGTGCCGACAGCGTCTTCATTACGACGGGTGCCGATGTCGAGCCACGGCGGTTGCTGCCATTGTCGATGGTCAGGGACACGACGTCGGGATGTCACTCCTGGTCGGGTCACTATCTGGTCAACCCCTGGGACGCGGACGGTCAGCTTGTGGACCTGGCGGCGCTGCCTCGACTGAGGGCCTACTACCAGCGACACTCGGCGGTCCTCAGGCGTCGGTACGTGGCCGGTCGGCGTCCCGAGCAGTGGTATCGAACCATCGACAAGGTCGACCATTCTCTGGTCGAGCGCCCCAAGCTGCTCTTTCCGGATATGAAGACCACGATTCACCCCGTCCTGGACGAGGGTGGCTTCTATCCGCACCACAATCTCTACTACATCGTCTCCGATTCCTGGGACCTGCGGGTCCTCGGTGGACTCCTGCTCTCGGGTGTCGCACAGGCCTTTGTGGAGGCCTATGCCGTTAGGATGCGGGGCGGCACCCTTCGTTTCCAGGCCCAGTATCTGCGTCGGATCCGTGTCCCACGGCCTGAGGTGATCTCGGCTGCCGACCGGGCTGCTCTCACCAGCGCCTTCGATCGGCGGGACACCCGTGCGGCGACGAGGGTGGCGCTACGCGTGTACGGGATCGAAGAGTTCGGAGAGGTGATCGATGGATCAGCACTCGCTCGAGGAGGCGGTGCGTAGCTCCTGGCTGGTGCGAGAATCGCAGGCCGCCAAGAAGGTGCTGTCGGGTCGGACCGACACCGGATTGCGGGGGGCGGTCACCGGCGGCGGCCATCTCGACGCCATCACGGAACTCCTCGCCGATGTCTTCCGTGCTGCCGGGTTTGCTCCCGATGCGGTCCGCTGCAAATCGGGTGTGACACTTCCCGGCTACTTCCGGGCAGCCAAGAAGTGGGATCTCGTGGTGATCCACGAGGGTGCACTCGTCGCCGCGATCGAACTCAAGTCGCACTTCGGCCCCTCGTTCGGCAACAACTCCAACAACCGCAGTGAAGAAGCGGTCGGCAGCGCGGTCGACCTCCGGCAGGCGTACGACCATGGTCTGCTCGGGGCGGTGCGACCGTGGCTCGGCTACCTGCTGCTGGTGGAGGAGGAGCCGCGTTCCCTGCGGAGGAGTACGCCTCGCAGCGGCACGTTCCCTGTCGACCCGGCCTTCGGCGAGACGTCGTACCTCGACCGGTACGTGCTCCTCTGCAAGCGCCTCCGGAACGCGGGTCTCTATGACGCGACCTGTCTGCTGGCCTCCTCGCGGGAAGGCGATGCGTTTGTTCGGCAGCCGGATCCGGAAGTGGGATTCGCTGCCTTCGGCGCGGCCATCCTGGCCCGGATCGAGGAGATCGGCCTCCTGCCCCGGAACTGAGCCTTTCGCCCTCTGATCAACTCAGTGGGGGCGAGGTGGCGGTGTCCGAAACCGCTACCCCGCCCCCTGAGACGATCATGACCCGGCGGGTGGGGTCAGCAGGTGGTGTTGCCGGCCGGAACCCAGCCGTCGATGGACGGGTCCTCGGCGCCGTGGCCGTAGATCCAGGTGTCGTTGTCCTCTGACCAGCCCTGGCCGTGCCAGCGGAACCCGCGCCCGGCGGTCAGGGTGCGCAGCACCTGGCCGTGCGGTGCCGTCCGCAGCCAGGTGTTCTGGGTGAGGTTGCAGACGAAGCCGGGGGCGTCGCTGGCCGAGGCCGGCGCGGCGGCCACGGCGGTGCCCGGGATGGCGACGACCGCGATCGTCAGGACGTGCAGAATCCGGCGCTTCACTCTGGTTCCCTTCGACGTGCCGACATCGACGGTCGACCGTCGACTGTGGACAGACTAGCCGTCGCGGCGGACACCCGCTGTTCGGGCGGAACGAGAGCATCCCGCCGACGAGAACGCGGCGGAACGAGAGCAGCCCCGCCCATGAGAGCGCGGCGGAACGACGGCGGCCCGGCCGACGGGGATGCGGCGGCGCGGGTCAGTCGACCGTGGGCAGCTTCGGGCCGAGGATGTCGTCGGCGTCCACGATGGTGTACGCGTACCCCTGCTCGGCGAGGAAGCGCTGCCGGTGGGCGGCGTACTCGGTGTCGATGGTGTCCCGGGAGACCACCGTGTAGAAGTGCGCCTGCCGGCCGTCGGACTTCGGGCGGAGCACCCGACCCAGCCGCTGGGCCTCCTCCTGCCGGGAGCCGAACGTCCCGGACACCTGGATCGCCACCGCCGCCTCGGGCAGGTCGATCGAGAAGTTGCCGACCTTCGAGATGACCAGCGTGCGCAACTCGCCGGAGCGGAACGCGTCGAACAGCCGTTCACGTTCCTTGTTGGTGGTGGACCCCTGGATGATCGGCGCGTCCAGGTAATCGCCCAGCTCGTGCAACTGGTCGATGTACGCGCCGATCACCAGCACCTGGTCGTCGGGGTGCCGCTGCACGAGGGCGCGGACCACCGGCAGCTTGGTGCGGGCGGTCGCCGCCATCCGGTAGCGCTCCTCGGCCTCGGCCGTCGCGTACGACATCCGTTCCGCGTCGGTCAGGGTGACCCGTACCTCGGTGCACTGGGCCGGGGCGATCCAGCCCTGCGACTCGATGTCCTTCCACGGCGCGTCGTACCGCTTGGGGCCGATCAGGCTGAACACGTCGCCCTCCCGGCCGTCCTCGCGGACCAGGGTCGCCGTCAGGCCCAGCCGGCGGCGGGCCTGGAGGTCGGCGGTGAACCGGAAGATCGGCGCGGGCAGCAGGTGCACCTCGTCGTAGACGACCAGGCCCCAGTCGCGGGCGCCGAACAGGTCCAGGTGGGTGAACGCGCCACCGCGCCGCGAGGTGAGCACCTGGTACGTGGCGATGGTGACCGGCCGGATCTCCTTGCGCTCACCCGAGTACTCCCCGATCTCCTCCTCGGTGAGCGAGGTGCGGGCGATCAGCTCCCGCTTCCACTGCCGGCCGGCGACCGTGTTGGTGACCAGGATCAGCGTGGTCGCCTTCGCCTCGGCCATCGCCGCCGCGCCGACCATGGTCTTGCCCGCGCCGCAGGGCAGCACCACCACCCCGGACCCGCCGGCCCAGAACGCCTCCACCGCCTCCCGCTGGTACGACCGCAGCGTCCACGGCCTCCCGCCGTCCTTGCCGTCCTCGGCCAGCGCGATCTCGTGCGCCTCGCCGTCGACGTAGCCGGCCAGGTCCTCCGCCGGCCAGCCCAGCTTCAGCAACGCCTGCTTCAGCCGACCCCGCTCCGACGGGTGCACCCGGATCGTGTCGTCGTCGATCCTGTCGCCGAGCATCCCGGCGAGTTTCTTGCTCTTGGCGACCTCGATCAGCACCATCCGGTCCAGCCCCCGCAGCACCAGCCCGGACGCCGGGTCGTTGACGAGCTGGAGCCGGCCGTACCGGTCCATCGTGTCGGCCACGTCCACCAGCAGCGCGTGCGGCACCGGATAGCGGGAGTACTTCAGCAGCGCGTCGACCACCGCCTCGGCGTCGTGCCCGGCCGCGCGGGCGTTCCACAGCCCCAACGGGGTGAGCCGGTAGGTGTGCACGTGCTCCGGGGAACGTTCCAGCTCGGCGAAGGGGGCGATGGCCATCCGGCAGGACTGGGCGTCCGGGTGGTCGATCTCCAGCAGCAGGGTCTTGTCCGACTGCACGATCAGTGGTCCACCGCTCACGCCAGGTCCTCTCCTCGGCCGGAATCCCCGACCCGTGGCGAATCCCCCGCAGGCCGACCATCCAGTGTTGCACGCGGGCGGGGCGGTGCCAGAAAATCCTCGCATCGGGTGCAACTATTCCCCGGCGACACACGTCTACCAGTGGGACGACCGATCTGGGGAGGCACATCATGCAGGTCCGTTACCGAGCCCGGGTCGTCGCCCTGGCCATGGTCACGCTGGTCGGCGCAGGGGGTTGCGCGCCCGATCGGCAGGCCGACCCGGGTGGCGTCGGTGCAGGGATCGCCCCGGTCGGCAGTGCGGAGCAGGTAACGGGGGCGGGTGCCGCCACCCTGCCCGACCGGCTGACCGGGTCCACCAGCAAGCCGCGCTCCCGGAAGTTACAGCCGAAGGTCGCCGCCGAGCCGACCCGCACCACCAAGGCCCCGAAGCCGTCGAGCGGACGCCGCCAGCCCAGCCCGACGAAGGCCAACCTGACCCGCTGCGAGCAGGGCGAACACCAGCGCGAGGTGGAGACGTACCTGGCCCGGCTGGGCGGGTTCGGCACGCTCACCGTGGACGGCCGGCAGACCGACGCCGACTGCGCCGCGATCAAGAAGTTCCAGCAGCGGTACGACATCCGACCCGCCGAGGGACGCGCCGGCCCGACGACACTCGACGTGGCGAAGCGGCTGGCCACCACCGACGTCAAGCGCTGCTCCGCCGGCTCCGGCACCACCTTCTGCGTCGACCTGACCCGGCAGACCACCTGGGTGATGCGCGACGGCAAGGTGGTCGCCAAGCCCACCGTCACCCGCACCGGCATGGCCGGCTACGCCACCCCCGCCGGCACGTACAAGGTGAACCTGCGCAACCTCAAGGAGTGGTCCAACCCCTACGAGGTCTGGCTGCCCTACTGGCAGCGCTTCAACGGCGGGATCGGCTTCCACGAGACCACCACCTACCTGCACAACGCGGCGATCGGCTCGCACGGCTGCGTCAACCTGCTGCACGCCGACGCGGTGCGCTGGTGGGAGCTGGGTAAGGTCGGCTCCCGGGTGGTCCTGGTGGGCCGTCGCCCCGGCACCTGATCCTCTGCTCACCCCGCCCGTCTCGCCTCCGGCCCGTCGGTAGTTGTCCATAGGGGCCGGATCGGGGGTATTTCCCCCTGTCCGTCCTGGCCACCGGGTGCCACCCTGGAGGTCGGGGGCCGGATGGGGTGGGAGGGCTGGGATGACCGTCGATCACGAGATGATCTCCGAGGACGCGGCGAACGGCGACCGGGTGCCACCGACCGAGGTCTCCACGGCCACCATGGTCGGGTACGCCGTCGCCGGGACCGCCGTCGTCGGCTGGTTCCTCTTCGGCTGGCTGGTGCAGCGGCAGGGCTTCATCGACTCGGTAGGCGAGGCCGCCGGCACCGGCTTCGGCCTGCTCCTCATCGTCTCCGTCATCGGCACCGTACGCCGCAGCCGCCGCTGACCGGCGACCCGCACACCGCCGGGCCGCCACGCCACGCCGCCCACCGGGGCGTGGCGTGGCGGCCCGGCGGTCACTCCTGCCGGACCGCCGCCGTGATCCGGTGCAGGGCGAAGGTGTGCAGCATCTCGGTCCGCTCGTCCTCGGCCCGCAGGTAACCGGCGCCGATCGACACCGGCCGCAGCAGCCGGGACAGCGTCGCCCCGTGCGCGTCGACGTAACCCACCCAGACCAGCGCCTTGTCCCGGACCGCCTGCTGGAGCACCGCCAGCGCCTCGGCGTGACCGTGCGCGGGCAGCGGCCCGGCCGCCGTACGGGCCGCGCCGCCGCGGACCACCGCCGGGGCCCGCCGGGCCGCCCGCGCCGCCGCCTCACCCCGCCGGATCTGCTCCACCACCCCCATCAGCCGGGGCAGCGCCAGCCGGGGCGTGCCCAGCGGATCATGCGCCCGGCCGGTCGACGGCGCCCGGGTCGGTGCCCGCCGGACCCGGGGCCGGGCCAGCACCATCGTGCCGCTGGCGTCCTCCGGCACCGGGGCGTACCCGGCGTCCCGCAACGCGGTCAGCATCCGTCCCACCTGGTACGAGGTGCAGAGCACCGTCGGGGCCAGCCGGCGGAACGCCAACGGCGTCAGCCGCCGGTCGGCCAGCACCTCGGCGAGCAGCGCCTCGTCGTCACTGCGCACGTACCCGCCGGCCGAGCCGACCCGCAACCCGCCGTGCTGACGGGCCACGTCGTCCACCAGGTAGGTCAACCCCTGCGGGATCGGGGTACGGGACCGGCGGCGGAACAGCTCGTGCAGGTCGTCGGCCGTGTAGCCGGAATCCAGCGCCCGCCGGACACTGGCCGTGGTGACCCGGTACACGCTGGCCCCGCCCGCCGACTCCGGCTCGCCCACCGCCTCCAGCTCGGCGGCCAGCGTCGGATCCGGTGGACCGGGCACCACCACGCTCAGGTCGGCCTGCACCAGGAAATGGTCGACCGGGGCGGGGAGCAGGGCGTCCAGCGCCCGCACCGTGCTCGACGGGTCGCCACCCTCGGCGTCGGCGCGCAGCCCCAGCGGGTCGTCCCCACCCTGCTCGTCGGTGGCGGTGACGTCGGCGAGCAGCAGCCGCCCGTACGAGGTGAGCGCGCCGAGGCCGGTCACCCCGAGCCGGGCCGCCTCGGTCAGCACCTCCCGGTGTGCGGCCTCCCGCCCCCGACTGCGCCGGGGCGCCCGCCAGTCGAGCAGCGCCTGCACCTCCTCGACGGTGGGGGCGGTGGCCGGTTCCAGCTCGGCCAGCACCGCGAGCACCGCCCGACGGGCGGCCGGCGCACCGGCCCGTTCCGCCTCGGGGGAGAGCGCGCTGATCGGCCGGTCCCGGTCGTCGCGCTGCCCGACCAGCCCGGCCTGCCGGCTCATCGTCAGCCAGGCCCGGGCCAACTGCTCCCACCGGTGGGCCGGCGACACCGCCCGCCACACCTCGTACGCGCCGGTCGGCAGCACCTGCTGTTCCCCGCCGTACCGGCTGGCCGCGGCGGGCAGCTCCAGCTCACCGAGCAGCCCGGCCGCGTACGCCACCTCGACCAGCAACGCGGTGGTCGGTTCGTCGAGGGTCACCGAGCGGGCCAGGCGGCGCAGGTCGCGTACCCCGATTCCGCCGGAACGCAGCACCGGCGCGGGTTCGGCGGTCAACGCCTCCAGCAGCGCCTCGGTGTGCCGTACCACCTCCATGGTCTGGCCCACCCCGGCCGAGTCGACCGCCTTCGCCTCCCGGGGCGGCGCGTCGACCGGCGGCGGGTCGGCCCGCAGCGGACCGAGCGGGCCGGTGTCCCGGCGCAGCAGCAACCCGACCTCGCGGGGCAGCTCGACCGTCCCGGCGGAGACCGCCACCAGCAACCGGGCCTCGACCAGCCACCGCACCGGCGACCCGGTCGCGGGCCCGCCGTTGGTCGGGTCGGGGGGCAGGGCGTCCTCCGCGCCGAGCGCGGGCGCCCGCAACGAGCCCGGCGGCACGCTGCCGACCGGCGGGCCGGCGGCGAGCCGGTCCAGGACCGCCCGCGCCGACGGGGGCGCGGCGAGCAGCGTCCGGCGCAGTTTCGCGGCGTCCGCGCAGAGCGCCGCCGCCCGCAGGTCCAGCTCCTCCGCGGGCCGGCCCAGCCCCGCCGGGTACGGGGCCAGCTCGTCCACGCTGCCGGTGATGCGCAGCGCCTGCTCCGGGCCGTACAACAGGAACCGGGCACGCAGCCGGTCGACCGCGCCCCGGACGGCGGCCGGGGCGGGCGGGTGCGGGCCGGCGGTGGCCAGGGCGAGCACCGCGTCGGCGGAGGTGGTGCCCTCCGACGGGTGCCGGGTGAGCCGGGCGGCGTCGAGGATCTGGAGGGTGAACTGGTCCAGCCCGTCGAGCGCGCGGGCGACCGACACCCGCGACTCGACCCGCAGGGCGAGCGCGGAGACGTCGGCCGGCACCGGCACGACGAGGTCGGGCCGCAGCTGGAGCAGCGCGGCGAGGGCCTCGTCGGGCAGCGCACGCAGGTGGTCGGCGAGTGAGGTGGTCATCGTCGTTCCACGCTAGCCCGCTGCCGGGCGATCGCGCCCGCCGGACGTCCAGCTCGGACCGACCTGTCCGGGTACCTTCGCAGGATGTCCGCGCTGATGGTCGGGTTCGACCTCGACATGACCCTGATCGACTCCCGTCCCGGCATCGCCGCCGCCTACCGGGCGCTCACCGCCCGCACGGGCGTGCCGGTCGACGCCGAGCTGGCGGTCTCCCGGCTCGGCCCGCCGCTGCGCACCGAACTCGCCCACTGGTTCCCGGCGGAGCGGATCGAGGAGGCCGTGACGGCCTACCGGGAGCTCTACCCGGCGTACGCGATCACCCCGACGGTACCGATGCCCGGCGCGCGGGAGGCGGTCGACGCGGTGCACGCGCACGGCGGTCGGGTGATGGTGGTCACCTCGAAGATCGGCCGGCTGGCCCGGCTGCACCTGGACCACCTCGGGCTGGCGGTCGACGAGCTGGCCGGTGACCTGTTCGCCGAGGAGAAGGCGACGGCGCTGCGGGAGCACGGTGCCGCGCTCTACGTCGGTGACCACGTGGCGGACATGGTGGCGGCCGCGGCGGCCGGTGTCCCCGGGGTGGGGGTGGCCACCGGCCCCTGCCGGGCGGACGAGCTGCGGGGCGCCGGAGCACACGTGGTGCTCGACGACCTCACCGGATTCCCGGCGGCGCTCGGTCGGATCATCGGGCTAGCCTTGGAGCAGTAGACGTATCGAGCGAAGCAGGGGTTCCAAGGTGCCGACGGGGCGAGTGAAGTGGTTTGACGCGGCCAAGGGATACGGGTTCGTCACCAGTGACGAGGGTGGCGACGTGTTCCTGCCGAAGGGCGCGCTGCCGGCCGGTGTCACCGACCTCAAGGGTGGTCAGCGGGTCGATTTCAGTGTGGTGGACAGCCGGCGGGGCACCCAGGCGATGGGGGTCAAGCTGCTGGATGCGCCGCCGTCCATGGCGGAGCTGCGTCGACGGCCCGCCGAGGAGCTGCACGGCCTGGTCGAGGACATGATCAAGGTGTTGGAGGCGAAGGTCCAGCCGGACCTGCGCCGGGGTCGCTTCCCCGACCGGAAGACCGCGCAGAAGATCGCTCAACTGGTCCACGCCGTGGCCCGCGAGCTGGAGGTCTGAGGCACCAGCCCGGCGTCGGCGGCCCGGCCCAGCAGCGCCTGCACGGCGGCGAACCCCGCGTCCCCCAGGTCGGCGGTGAACTCGTTGACGTAGAGGCCGATGTGCCGGTCCACCACGTCGGGCTCCATCTCCTGCGCGTGCGCGAGCACGTACCCCCGGCTGGCCGCCGGGTCGGCCCAGGCCTGGCGCACCGACTCCCGGATCCAGCCGGCGGCGGCCACCGGGTCGACCACCCCCCGACGGGCCAGGATCGCCCCGAGCGGGATGGGCAGGCCGGTGTCGGATTCCCACCACTCGCCCAGGTCCACCAGCGCGGTCAGGCCGTACCGGTGGTAGGTGAACCGGGCCTCGTGGATCACCAGACCGGCGTCGTACCGACCGGCCGCCACGCCCGGCATGATCTCGTGGAACGGCACCACCTCGATCCGGGCCGGCGGCCGACCCGCCGACCAGAGCCGGAACAGCAGGTACGCGGTGGTCCGGTCGCCGGGCACCGCCACCGTGGCCCCACTCAGGTCGGGCCGGTCCGCCCGCCCCCGGGTGAGCACGAGCGGGCCGCAGCCCCGGCCGAGCGCGCCGCCGCAGGGCAGCAGGTGGTAGGCGTCGAGCAGCCAGGGGAGCGCGGCGTAGCTGACCTTCACCAGATCGAAGGCGCCCCGTTCGGCGGCGGTGTTGGTGACGTCGACGTCGGCGAAGGTCACCTCGACCGGCGGAGCCCCCGGCACCCGGCCGTGCACCAGGGCGTCGAAGACGAACGTGTCGTTGGGGCAGGGCGAGATCGCCAGGGAGAGCGCCACCTGCCCACGGTAACCCCGCCCCGGCCACCGCTCCGCCGTCCCCACCCCGATGTGACGCCGGCCCGGGGGAACCGGCCCGGCGGGCCGGAGCGGGCGGAGCCGGCTGACCCGGCACCCGACCGTCAGCTCCGCAGGACGCGACCCCACCGACTTGTCCCCAGCTGCACCGGTTTTCCACAGGGTTGTCCACAGCCGGAGGTGAAGCTGTCGACATCGTTCCTGGCGCCCCGGTATTTTTCTCGGCGTCACCGACTCCTCACTAGTGGTAGTCACCTTTCCAGGGAGGGAACGCTATGAGGAGAATTCGGCTGTTGGCCGGTGTCACCGCTGCGGTGGTGGCCGCTGCGACGCTGTCCGCGCCCGCGCACGCCGCGGATCCTGTCGCCGCCGACACGGGACGCGACGGCACCCAGGCGGCGATGCTGGCGTACCGGACCGTGTACCCGACGATCAGCGACAGCGCCGCCCAGCTCGCGGCGGCCCAGCAGGACACCCGTAAGCAGTTGCACGACAAGCTGGCCGCGGAGCCCCAGACGTACGGCGGGGGCTACTTCGATCCACCGTCCGGCGTCACCCACGTGGCCCTGACCACCCAGGCGAGCGCCGAGCGGGCGGTCGCGGCCGGTCGGGCGCTCGGGCTCACCGTGTCCGCCAAGGTGGTGGCGCGCAGCTACGACGAACTGGAGCGGCTCGCCGCGTCGGTGCGTACCGGCACCGACCAGCTCGCCGTGGCGGCCAAGGGCCGGGTGGGCATCGAGGTGGCCAGCAACACGGTGACCGTCGCCCTGACCCCCCAGGAGGTGGCCAGCCTGCCGAGCAGCGCGATTCCGGGCTGGGTGACCATCGTGCCGGCGAGCGCGGACCTCGTCGAGCTGGACATCTGCTCCTCCCGGGCCGCCTGCAACGACAGCCTGCGTTCCGGGCTCTCGATCCGCCACTCCGGTGGTGCCTGCTCGATGGGCTTCACCGCCCGCAGCGGCAGTGTGCGCTATGCGCTCACCGCCGGCCACTGCAACATCGGCGCGTCGACCACCTGGTACACCGCCGGTACGTTGATCGGCACGATGACCGCGGCCAACGCGATCAACTCCGGTCCGGTCGACGCGGGGCGCATCCAGGTCACCAACTCCACGTACGCGGCGGACACCGTGGGGCGGATCGCCATCTCCGCCTCGTCCTGGGTGCCGGTCAGGGGTCGGGCGCACCACATGTCGTTCATCTGGGCCGGCGATGTCGTCTGCATCTCGTCCCGGTACCAGGCACCCGCCACGAGCGGCAACCCGTGCGGTGTCATCGCCAGTGTCAGCGACGCCGCCCAGAACGGCCTGACCCGGTACGAGGGGTACGACCCGTGCCCCGGTGACAGCGGGGGCGGCGTCTACTGGCTGCCGTCGTCCGGCGAGCGGCACGCGTTCGGCCTGCACAGCCGCAGCATCGTGGGGTGCAACAACACCGCCTCGACCAAGAAGAAGGCATGGTTCAGCGCGGTGCCGAACTTCTGGAACACCATGAACTACGACCTGGGCTGACCCCGGGCCGGCGACACGTCCCGGGGCAGGGGTCAGGGCAGACCTGACCCCTGCCCCGGGACGCCTGGACCGGCCACGCCGGTCAGGACAGGGTCCGGGCCGCCCCGGTCAGGACAGGGTCCGGGCCGCCCCGGTCAGGGCGGTGATCGCCTCGCGCATCCGCCAGCCGTCGCGGTCGCGGGGGCCGATCGGATTCGAGATCGTCCGCAGCTCGGCGAAGGGGATGCCGGCCTGCGCGGCGGCGACCGCCACCGCGTACCCCTCCATCGCCTCGGCCACCGCGTCGGGGTGCCGGTCCGCCAGGGCGGCGGTGCTCGCGGTGGTGCCGGTGACCGTGCTGACCGTGAGCACCGCCCCGACCACCGCCTCCGGGAGGGCGGCGCGCAGCCTGCCCAGCAGCGCCGGGTCGGCCTCGATGGTGGGGCCGGCGCCGAGGAGTTCCGCCGGCATCCCCAGCTCGTCGAGGGGGATGAAGCCCCCGGGCGACTCCGCTCCCAGGTCGGCGGCGACGCTGCGGGAGGCGAGCACCGTACCGCCGACCGGGGCCCGGCCGGCGAAGCCGCCGGCGATCCCGGCGCTGACCACCGCACGGTACGGGCGGCCGGCGGCCTCGGCGAGAGCCAGCAGGCGGGCGGTGGTGGCACCGGCCACGGCCGGACCCACGCCGACCGCCCGGACCGTCACCGTCGGGTCGGCCAGCCCGGCCCGGACTGCCTCCGCCTCGGCCGGTACCGCGGTCAGCACCAGCAGACCCGTCACGACACCGGCCCTGGCGACTCCCGCCGCTGCTCGTCGGCACCGCTGCCGCTGCCCGGGACGGCCGAGGACGGCCGGTAGATGTGGTAGCCCGGCGGGGCCAGCCCGTCGCCGTGGCGTTCGGGACCGGCCGCCCCGCGCGGGGCGGGGGAGGTCGGGGCGGCCCGCGCCGCCGCCTCGGTCGCCGCGTCGTCGGCACTGTCGCCCGGCGGGTCGGCCCGGGGGGTGACCGGGTCGGCGGCGGCGTCGCCGGTCGGGCGGCCGGTGGGGTCGGCGGCCGCGGCGGCGGCCCGGTCCTGGGCGGCCAACTCCTCGTCGGTGAGCGGCCGACCCAGCAGCCGCTCGGTGCGCAGCCGGCCGGCGACGACGACGCCCCGGGCGGCGGCGAGGACGCCCACCCCGGCGGCGACGGCGATGCCGGCCCGACCCTCGAAGGGGACCAGGCCGAGCCCCCCACCGGCGACGAAGGCGAGCATCAGGACGGTTTCCGAGTGGGCGAAGGAACTGGCCCGCAGCCGCTCCGGGATCCGTTCCTGGATAGAGGCGTCGACGGCGAGCTTGGCGATGCCACTGGACAGGGCGGCGACCAGGCAGAACAGCGCCACCATGGGGAGCGAGAACTTCAGCACGGCCAGGATCCCCACCCCGGCCACGATGATCATCGTGCTGGACTGGATGGCCGCCGGGCGGTGGATCCGCAGCCGGGTGCCGACCGCGGTGGCCAGGAAACCGCCGACGGCCAGCGCCCCGCCGATGATGCCGAGCGACGTCTGGTCGTTGAGCCGCCAGCCGAGGAAGTCGTTGGTCAGGTCGCCCTTCTTCAGCGCGAAGGCCAGGAAGAGCAGCAGGAAACCGTAGAGCGCGCGGAGCCCCGCCGCGCCGACCAGGGTGGCGATCACCAGCCGGCCCGCCGGGCGTCCCCGGCCCAACGGGCGGTCGCCCTTGCGGCGCAGCGCCCGCAGGGGGCGGGGTACCCGCTCGGGCGGCTCGGAGTCGGCCCGGGGCGGCAGCCGCAGCGCGATCACCATGCCGGCCAGGAAGATGACCGAGGCGACGCGGAGCGGCCACTGCGGCCCGAACCAGAACGCCGCCAGGCCCAGCGGGACCACCAACGCCCCGGCCACCGTGCCGTAGACGCTGGCCCGCGCCCCCACCTGGGACAGTCCGATGCCCTCCGGCAGCAGCCGGGGCACCGCGGCGGACCGGGCCACCCCGTACGCCCGGGAGAGCGCCAGCACGCCGAACGCGGCGGGATAGAGCCCCAGGCTGCCGAGGTAGTCGGAGATCAGCCAGGCCAGGAAGGCGCGGCCGAGCATGGTGGTGGCCAGCGCGTACCGGCGGCCGTGCCGGAAGTGGTCGAGCAGCGGGCCGACCACCGGGGCCAGCATCGCGAACGGCACCATCGTGACCAGCAGGTAGAGGGCCACCTTGCTGCGTGCCTCGCCGAGCGGGACGTCGAAGAAGATGGTCCCGGCCAGGCCGATGGCGATCAGGGTGTCCCCGGCGCAGGAGAGGGCGTGCAGGTCGAAGAGGCGGACCATACCGACCTCGCCACCGGCCCCCCTGGCGCGGGCCGACCCGGCCCGTCGGGTCACCCAGCGTCCGCCGTTGGCGGAGCCCCGCAGCAGCAGGCGGGTGGCGCGGATGCCGGTGCCGACGGTCCGGCCCAGCACGGACCGACCGGAGCGGGAGAACAGCGGCATGTGCACCATCCTCGCCCATCTGGTCCAGGTACGCCGCACCACGGGGAAGACTCACTCGGGGAGTGCCTGTCGGCGTCTGCCGCGCATGGGGAACAATGGTCGGGTGACCAGGCCCGCTCCCGCCCGTGCCGCCCGCCTCGACCAGGTCTGCGCCGCCGCCGTCGAGGTGGCCCGTGACGCCATCACCGAGGTGGAGCCCGCCGACATCGGGGACCATCTGCGGGCCGTCGCCGAGGGTGACCGGGTGGTCACCCACTATTTCGAGTGTCTGCTCGGTGGTTACCGGGGTTGGCGCTGGGCGGTGACCGTCACCCGGGTGCCGCGCAGCCGGCAGGTCACCGTCTGTGAGACGGTGCTGCTCCCCGGCTCCGACGCGCTGCTCGCGCCCGGCTGGCTGCCCTGGCAGGAACGCCTCAAGCCGGGCGACCTCGGCCCCGGCGACCTGATCCTCACCCCGTCGGACGACGACCGGTTGGCCCCCGGCTACCTGCTCTCCGACGACCCGGCGGTCGAGGAGACCAGCTGGGAGCTGGGCCTCGGTCGCCCCCGGGTGCTCTCCCGCGAGGGGCGCGCCGAGGCGGCCCAGCGCTGGTACGACGGTGACCACGGCCCGTCCGCGCCGATCTCCACCGCCGCCCCGGCCTCGGCCCGCTGCGGCACCTGCGGCTTCTACCTGCCGCTGGCCGGCGCGCTCCGGCAGGCCTTCGGGGCCTGCGGCAACTTCTACGCCCCCGACGACGGTCGGGTGGTCAGCGCCGACCACGGCTGCGGCGCACACTCGGAGACCCTGGTGGAGACCGCCGAGCCGGCGATCGACGAGCTTCCGACGGTGTACGACGACAGCGCGGTCGAGTCGATGACGGTCGGCGTCGCTTCCGGCCCGGTGGAGGCGTCCGTGCCGGTGGAGGCGTCCGTGTCGGCGGAGCAGGCCGGGTCGGTGGAGCCGGTCGACCCCTCCTGAGCGCAGGGCGGTCCGTCGCGGGGTGGTCCGCGCGGCGGGTGGTGTCGGCGTGGCGGCCGGGCGGTCAGCCCTGACGGCCGGCCTGTCGACGGCGACGACGGTGGGCGTCGTGCCGCATCATCACGGCCAGACCGGGAAAGCCCCAGAGGAACCCGGCCAGGCAGGTCCAGAGCCAGTCCCGGTGGCCGTGTTCGGTGAGCCAGTCACGGAAGAAGACCAGCAGGAACAGGCCGGCGACCGCCCAGGCGACCAGCCCGGCCACCGCGAACGGGACCATCGGCGGGTCGAGCGGCTCGGGTCGGGGTGGTTGTTCCTGCGGCACGGGCAGAAGCGTACCGCGAAGCACTTTCCCGGCCCGCCGCTGATCTGCGACGATGCGCGCGACAACGGAAGATCACCTGCGAGGACCTGATGGCCATTGCGCCGCCGGACAACGGCATCCCACCTGATCCCGCCCACCCCCGGAACGGTTTCGACCGGTTCTTCGAGATCTCCGCCCGTGGCTCGACGATGACCCGCGAGGTGCGGGGCGGGCTGGCGACCTTCTTCACGATGGCGTACATCGTGGTGCTGAACCCGCTGATCCTGGGCGGGGCCGTCGACGGTGACGACGAGACGCTCTCGATTGCCGCGCTGGCCGCCGCGACCGCGCTGGTGGCCGGCCTGATGACGATCCTGATGGGGGTCGTCGGCCGGTTCCCGATGGCGCTCGCCGCCGGTCTGGGCGTGAACGCGCTCGTCGCGTTCGAGATCGCCCCGGAGATGACCTGGGCGGACGCGATGGGGCTGGTGGTGATCGAGGGTGTGCTGATCGCGATCCTCGTGCTCACCGGCCTGCGGACGGCCGTGTTCCGGGCGGTGCCCACCCAGCTCAAGACCGCCATCGGTGTCGGTATCGGGCTGTTCCTGACCATCATCGGGCTGGTCGACGCCGGTTTCGTCCGCCGGGTGCCGGACGCGGCGAACAGCACCGTGCCGGTGGGCCTCGGCATCAACGGCAAGATCGTCAGTTGGCCGATGCTGGTCTTCGTGGTGGGCCTGCTGGTGACGCTGGTGCTGGTGGTACGCCGGGTCCGGGGCGCGATCCTGATCGGGATCCTGGCCTCGACCGTGCTGGCGATCGTGGTGGAGGCGGTCGCCAAGGTGGGGCCGTCGTTCGTCGACGGCAAGCCCAACCCCGAGGGCTGGTCGCTGAACGTCCCGAAGCTGCCCGAGCGGATCGTGGACGTGCCGGACCTCTCCCTGCTGGGCAACTTCAACGTGCTCGGCGCGTGGGAGCGGGCCGGCTGGCTGATCCCGCTGATGTTCGTCTTCACCCTGTTGATCACGGACTTCTTCGACACGATGGGCACGATGGTCGCGATCGGCCAGGAGGGGGACATGCTCGACGAGCAGGGCACCCCGCCCCGGGCGAAGGAGATCCTGCTGGTCGACTCGATCGCCGCGGCGGCGGGTGGTGCGGCGAGCGTGTCCAGTAACACGTCGTACATCGAGAGCGCGTCGGGGGTCGCGGAGGGTGCCCGGACCGGGGTGGCCAACCTGGTCGCCGGCGGCCTGTTCCTGCTGGCGATGTTCCTGTCGCCGCTGTCCACCGTGGTCCCGTTCGAGGCGGCCTCGACGGCGCTGGTGGTGGTCGGCTTCCTGATGATGACCGCGGTGCGGACGATCGACTGGACCGACTACGAGATCGCCATTCCGGCGTTCCTCACCATCACCCTGATGCCGTTCACCTATTCGATCTCCAACGGCATCGGCGCGGGCATCATCAGCTACGTGCTGCTCAAGCTGGCCAAGGGTCGGGCGCGGGAGATCCACCCGCTGCTCTACGCGGTGGCGGTGCTGTTCGTGCTGTACTTCCTGCGTGGCCCGATCGAGGCCGCGGTGCAGTAGCCCCACCCGTCGCCTCCGGGTCGGGCGACCCGTCGGGACACCCGGCCCGGAACGGCGGAATTCCTCCTCGTGAGCATGGTCATATCGCGTGTCGTTAGCCAGGCTCATTAGTTAGGCTAACGACTGTGACGGAGCGGACGGTGACGGCGAACCGCGTGCCACCGGCGCAACTGGCACCCCAGTTGCGTGATGCGATCACCCGACTCAACCGGCGGGTCCGGCAGGCCCGTCCGGTCGGCGACCTGACGGTCACCCAGCTCTCCGCGCTCACCAGCCTCCGGCTGGCGGGCGCGCTGACGCCCCGGGAGCTGGCCGACGTCGAACGGGTCCAGCCACCGACGATGACCAAGATCGTCGCGAAGCTGGAGGACCGTGGCCTGGTGCGGCGCACCCCCCACCCGACCGACGGCCGGCAGGTCATCCTGGCGGCCACCGAGGGGGGCCGGGCCGTGCTCGACCAGTTCGAGCGGGTCCGCGACGAGTGGCTGGCCAGCCGGCTGGCCGCGCTCCCGGAGGACGACCGCGACACGCTACGGCGGGCCGCCGAGATCCTCCAGCAGCTCGCCCGCGACTGATGCCCCACCGGGTCCGCGCCGTCCGCCGTCGATGACGCGTACGCGACCCGAGGAGGCGCACCGAGAGTGCAGGCGAAGCTGAGCACGATGTTCCAGTCCCTACGAGTCCGCAACTACCGACTCTTCGCCACCGGACAACTGGTCAAACTGATCGGTGTCTGGATGATGTTCATCGCCCAGGACTGGCTCGTCCTTGAGCTCTCCGACAACTCGGCCACCGCGCTCGGCGTGGTGACCGCGCTCCAGTTCACCCCGGTGCTGCTGCTCACCTTGCTCTCCGGCCGCCTCGCCGACCGCTACGACAAGCGGATGCTGCTCTTCGTCGCCAACGCCTTCTGGACGGTGCTGGCGCTGGGGATGAGCCTGCTGGTGCTCACCGACCTCGTCCAGCTCTGGCACGTCTTCGCGTTCGCCGCCCTGCTCGGCACCGCCAACGCGGTGGAGACGCCGGTCCGGCAGGCGTTCGTCAGCGAACTGGTCGGCACCACCCTGCTGCCCAACGCGCTCTCCCTCAACGCGGCGGTGTTCAACTCGGCCCGGATCATCGGCCCGGCCGTGGCCGGGCTCGCCATCGCCGCCTTCGACGTCGGCCCGGTCTTCCTGTTCACCGCGGTCAGCTCCATCGCGCCGCTGGCCAACGTGGTCCGGATGCGCCCGGCCGAGCTGTACCGCAAGGACCTCCCGCCGATCGGTGAACGGGACTCGGCGAAGATCGTCGACGGGCTGCGGTACGTCCGGCGTCGCCCCGACCTGCTGTTGCCGATGGTGGTCATGTCGGTCGTCGGGATGTCGCTCTTCAACTTCCAGCTCACCCTCGCGGCGCTCGCCAAGACGGTCTTCCACACCGGGGCCGCCTCGTTCGGCCTGTTCAGCACCGCACTGGCGGTCGGCGCGCTGGCCGGAGCGCTCGCCGGCACCGGACGGCGCAGCCGCCCCTCGGTCTGGCTGGTGCTCGGCGCGGCGGTCGGCTGCGCCGTCTTCGGCACCCTGGTCGGCTTCGCCCCGGCGTACTGGCTGGTGGTGACCTTGCTCCTGCCGACCGGGTTCTTCATGGTCTTCTTCGCCCAGGCCGCCAACCAGCGGGTCCAGCTCGGCACCGACGCCGCGTTCCGGGGGCGGGTGATGTCCCTGTGGGTGCTGGTGTTCCTCGGCACCAACCCGGTCGGCGCACCGATCGTCGGCTGGGTCGCCGAGACCTGGGGCGCCGGGGCGAGCATCTGGATCGGTGGACTCGTCTCGCTGGCCACCGCCCTGCTCGCGCTCGCCTGGCAGCTCCGCCGCTCCGGTGCCCGGCTGCGCTTCCGGGTGCTGCCGATGCCCCGCTTCTACGTGGTCTCCCGCCCCCGGTTGCTCACCCCGACCGGGCGGTGACCCCGACCGGCCGCCGCGCCGGGCGGGGTCGGTTCCGGACCGTGACCGGCCGCCGCGCCGGGCGGTCGGGGTCACCGCCCGGCCGCCGCGCCGGTCGACCCGGACCGGTTCCGGACCGTGACAATGCGGTGGCGGACGGCCGCGAAGGGTCGTAGCGTCGAGGTGTGGCAGGCGGGAGGACGCTGGTGCTGGTGTTGGCACTCCTGGGCATGGCGTGCCTGCCGGTGGTGTTCGCCCTGTTCCTCTGTTTCGACGAGATCGCCGACCGGGTGGCCTGCGGCTGGTCCGAGTGGCGGGACCGTCGCCGGGAACGCCGGACCATCGCCCGGCTCGACCGGGACTTCGCCGCCGGCCCGTCCACCCGCGACGTCGACCTGACCGAGCTGGACCGGCCCGACCGGCGGCCACTCGAACTCCTCGCCGCCGACCTGCGGCGGCTGGGCCGCCACCGGCTCGCCGCCGGTGGCCGCTCGGTGGTCTGGCACCGTTCGGTCATCGAGGCGTACGACGACCGGCTTCGCGCCGCCTGCCGGGCGCTGGGGACGGTCGAGCACCTGGCCGAGCTGACCGGGGTCGACCGGGAGATCGAGCGGGTCCGGGTCGAGGGGCTGCTGGCCGCCGCGGGGCTCGGGCTGCCGACCGTCGACGCCGACCGCCGCCCCCGCGACCGGCGGGCGTGAGACTCTTCGTCGCGGTCTACCCGCCGCCGGCCGCCGTCGCGGAGATCACCGCCCGGACGGCCCGGCTGCGGGTCGGCGCGGCCACCGCCGCCGGTCTCGACGTACGCCTGACCGCGCCGGCCCACCTGCACGTCACGCTGGCCTTCCTCGGCGAGGTCGGTCCCGACCGGCTGCCCGAGGTGACCGACGCCCTCGGGTCGGCCGCCGGGGAAGCCCGCGCCGGCTGGAACCACCCGCCCCGGCTGCGGCTCGGCGGCGGTGGCTGTTTCGGGCAGGGCCGGTCCACTGTGCTGTGGGTGGACGTCCAGGGGGAGGTGGCCGCCCTGCGGACGCTGGCCCGACGGATCCGCGCCGCGCTGGGCCGGGCCGCCCTGCCGTACGACCGGAGACCGTTCCGCCCCCACCTGACGGTGGCCCGCCCCGGGGACCGGCTCGACCCGTCCGACGTGGACGCCGACCGGCTCGCCCTCGACGGTCACCCGGGCCCGCAGTGGCCGGCGACCGAGCTGGTGCTGGTGCACAGCCGTCCCGGTCCCCGGCACACCCCCCTCGCCAGCTGGCCCCTCTGAGCTCCTCGTCCCGCCCGCCGGGGATCAGTGACCGGTCACCAGGCCCAGGCCTCCGGCCCGGGACCGCCGTTGCCGACCGGCGGGAACAGCTCGTCGAGCCGTTGCTCCGTCGCCCCGTCGATCTCCACCGCGAGCGCGCCGAGGGCGTTGTCGAGCTGCTCCACGGTGCGCGGGCCGATGATCGGGGCGGTCACCCCGGGACGGGAGAGCAACCAGGCCAGCGCCACGTTCGCCGGGTCGTGCCCCAGGTCCGCGCAGAACTTCTCGTACGCCTCGATGGTGGACCGGTGTACGGCGAGCCCCTCGGCGGCGCGACCACCGGTGCCCCGCGCGGCACTGCCCTCGGCCATCTTGCGCAGCAGCCCGGCCAGCAGCCCGCCGTGCAGCGGCGACCACGGGATCACCCCCAGCCCGTAGTGCTGGGCGGCCGGGATCACCTCCAGCTCCACATGCCGGGTGAGCAGGTTGTAGATGGACTGTTCGGCGACCAGGCCGAGGAAGTTGCGCTGTGCGGCGGCGGCCTGTGCCTGGGCGATGTGCCAGCCGGCGAAGTTGGACGATCCAACGTAGATCACCTTGCCCTGGGCGACCAGCGTCTCCATCGCCTGCCAGATCTCCTCCCACGGGGTGGTCCGGGAGACGTGGTGCATCTGGTACAGGTCGATCACGTCGGTCTGGAGCCGGCGCAGGGAGTCCTCGCAGGCCCGGACGATGTGCCGGGCGCTCAGGCCCCGCTCGTTGGGCCACTCGCCCATGGTGCCGTAGACCTTGGTGGCCAGGACGACCCGGTCCCGCCGGCCGTCACCCTGGGCGAACCAGCGGCCGATGATCTGCTCGGTGATCCCCTCACCGGTCTGCCAGCCGTACACGTTGGCGGTGTCGAAGAAGTTGATCCCGTGGTCGAGCGCCCGGTCCATGACCGCGAAGCTGGCCGGCTCGTCGGTCTGCTGCCCGAAATTCATCGTGCCGAGGCAGAGCCGGCTCACCGACAGGCCGGTGCGTCCCAGATTGGTGTACTCCATCGGACCACCCTGACACGTGCCGGCCCGGTGTGCCGGTCGACGTCAGGGTGGTCCATCGATCAGGATGACTCGCGGGCGGCCGGGCCGCTGCCGAAGAGGACGTCGTCCCAGCTCGGCAGGCGCTTGCGCGGCTTGCCCGAGGCGTCCGTCGACTCACCGCCGGCCGCTGCCGCCGGGCCGGTGCGTCGGGGCCGGAGCACCGCCAGCGACGGTACGGCCGGGACCTCCTTCGGCGCGTCCGAGTCGTCGTCGAACGCGGAGCCCTGACCACCGCCGAGCAGGGCGGCGGCCCCGCCGCCGACGACCCGCTGACGGGGCGCGTCGGAGCCGACCGAGGCGGCCGGGGAACGCGGTTCGAGCCCCCGCCCCGAGGTGCCGCCGAGGGGACGGTCCAGGGACGCGAGCAGGGCGTCCCGCCCGGCCCGGATCGGATCCCGGCCCGGACGGGCCTGGTCGCCGGCGGCCGGCAGGCCGTGCCCGCCCCGGCTCGGCTCACCGCGCGACGGACCGGGCAGGGCGTGACCGCTCCGCTCCGGTGCCGGCTCCTGGCCGAGGATCGGCGTGGGACGCTCGGCGCACAGGTACTGCGCCATGTCGTCGTGCGGGGCGACGTTCTGCCGGAGCTTGTCGAGATCCCAGACGGCCTGGGCGGTGGCCTTCCCGGACGGCCAGGTGGCGATGATCCGCCAGGTGCCGTCGTCGCGCCGGAAAGCGTCCCAGGAGATCTTCTCGGTGTCGATGCCGTGCTGGGCCAGCCGGCCGTTGACCACCTCGGCGAGCGGAGTGGCCTTCTCGGCCCCCTTGAGCCGGGTGCGCCGGGCGTGCTGGGCGAGCATGGCCCGCTCCTGGAGCACCGGGCCGGCATAGCGCAGCACCCGGTCGACGGGGACACCGGCGATCCGGGCGACGTCCTCGGCGGACTCGCCGGAGCGGATCCGGGCCTGGATGTCGCGGGGGGACAGCGACGGGGTCGGGTCGGCGCTGGCGGGCACCACGGCGAGCGGCGGCGTACCGGGCTCCGCGTGCAGCACGGTAGCGATGCGTTCGTCGATGGGGAGGGCGAGCAGGCGCCCCACCTCGTCGGCGAGCACCAGCGCCTGGCCGTCCTCGGAGAGGGCGACGAAGCGTACTGGGCGCATGGCGTAGCCTCCGTCCCGCTTCGCTGGCCGTCACGCCACGAGCCGGCCACCCGGGCGTCCTCGCACCACCGTACGCTCATCTGCCCACAGGTGGGGGATGCGACTTGCGCATGTCGCGACTGAGCTGCGGCGATGATCACGGTGGGTGGCCGCGGCAGCCGCTGTGACCACCCACCGTGACGGGTGTGACTAGAGCCGCTCGACCACGTAGTCGACGGCGGCGGTGAGCGCCTCCACGTCGGCCGGCTCCACCGCCGGGAAGAGCGCGACCCGCAGCTGGTTGCGGCCGAGCTTGCGGTACGGCTCGGTGTCGACGATCCCGTTGGCGCGCAGCACCTTGGCGATCGCGGCGGCGTCCACCCCGTCGGCGAAGTCGATGGTGGCGACCACGTTGGAGCGCAGGGTCGGGTCGGTGACGAACGGGGTGGCGAAGTCGGCCCGCTCGGCCCAGCCGTAGACGATCTCGGCGCTCTCGGCGGTGCGCTTGGCCGCCCAGCTCAGGCCGCCCTGCGAGTTCATCCAGTCGGTCTGCTCGGCGGCCAGGAAGACGGTCGCCAGCGCCGGGGTGTTGTAGGTCTGCTCCAGCCGGGAGTTGTCGATCGCGGTGACCAGGTCGAGGAAGGCCGGGATGTACCGGCCGGACGACTTGATCTCGGTGGCCCGCTCCAGCGCGGCCGGCGACATCAGGGCCAGCCAGAGGCCACCGTCGGAGCCGAAGCACTTCTGCGGGGCGAAGTAGTAGACGTCGGTCTCGCCGACGTTGACGTCCAGGCCGCCCGCGCCGGAGGTGGCGTCGACCAGCAGCAGCGAGCCCGGGTCGGCGTCGGCCACCCGGTTGATCGGCACCGCGACACCGGTGGAGGTCTCGTTGTGCGGGGTGGCGTAGACGTCCACCCCGGCCTCGGCCAGCAGGCCCGGGGCGCTGCCCGGCTCGGCCTTGCGGACGGTCGGCTCGCCGAGGAACGGCGCATCCTTGACCGACTTGGCGAACTTCGCGCCGAACTCGCCGAAGCTGGCGAACTGGGCCCGGTCGCGGACCAGGCCGAAGGTGGCGACCTCCCAGAAGGCGGTGGCGCCGCCGTTGCCGATGACCACCTCGTAGCCCTCGGGGAGGGAGAAGAACTCGGCGATGCCCCGGCGCAGCCGGGCGACCTCGGCGCGGACGGTCTGCTGCCGGTGCGAGGTGCCCAGGTAGCTGGTCGCCACGTCGGCGAGCGCGGAGACCGCCGCGGGACGGACCTTGGACGGCCCGCAGCCGAACCGCCCGTCGGCGGGCTTGATGTCGTCGGGAATCCGGATGGTCGGTGCGTCAGCCACGGTTCTCTCGATCCTTCCGCATGGGCGAGGGCGGGCCCTTCGACGGCGCGGACCTGCGGCGGGACGCGCACTGGGGCACGCCACGGCCTGGTCCGGGCCTGGTCCGGCGACACTGCCGGCCTTCATCCTCGCACCCGGGGCGGCCCGGCTGCGGGCTGGTCCCAGGCCCGGGGCTGAGGCGTCCGACACACCGGGAGCGGGCGGGCGGACCCACCGGGACGGGCGGGCGGGCACGCGGAAGGGGCGTCGACCGGCCGGTCGACGCCCCTCGCGGATTGAGCCTGGTCAGACGCCGTGCGGGATGGCGTCCCAGCCCTCGACCTGCTGCGGCTTGCGGGTCTCCGGCCCGACGTAGCGGGCGGACGGCCGGACCAGCCGCTGGAGCTTCTTCTGCTCCAGGATGTGCGCGGACCAGCCGCCCATCCGGGCGCAGGTGAACATCGAGGTGAACATGTGCGCCGGCACCTCGGCGAAGTCCAGCACCACGGCCGACCAGAACTCGACGTTGGTGGCGAGGACCCGGTCCGGGCGGCGGGCCTGGAGCTCGGCCAGCGCGGCCTTCTCCAGCGCCTCGGCCACCTCGAAACGCGGGGCGCCCAGCTCCCGGGCGGTCCGCCGGAGCACCCGGGCACGCGGGTCCTCGGCCCGGTAGACCCGGTGGCCGAAGCCCATCAGCCGCTCGCCCCGGTCGAGGACGCCCTTGACGTACCCCTCGGCGTCGCCGCTGCGCTCGACGGCCTCCAGCATGGTGAGCACCCGCGACGGGGCGCCGCCGTGCAGCGGGCCGGAGAGCGCACCGATGCCCGACGAGATGCAGGCCGCGGCGTCGGCACCGGTGGAGGCGACGATCCGGGCGGTGAAGGTGGAGGCGTTCAGACCGTGCTCGGCGGCCGAGATGAAGTACGCGTCGACGGCCTTGACGTGCCGGGGATCCGGTTCGCCCCGCCAGCGCTTCATGAAGCGCTCGACGATCGTCTCGGCCTTGTCGATCTCCTTCTGCGGCACCGCCGGCAGGCCGAGGCCGCGGGCGGACTGGGCGACGAAGGAGAGCGCGGTCACCGAGACCCGGGCCAGGTCGGCGCGGGCCTGGGAGTCGGAGATGTCCAGCAGCTGACTGAGCCCCCAGTACGGGGCGAGCATGGCGACCGCGGACTGCACGTCGACGCGGATGTCGCCGGAGTGCACCGGCACCGGGAACGGCTCGGCCGGCGGCAGGCCGGGGCCGAACCGCCCGTCGACCAGCAGCGCCCAGACGTTGCCGAAGGAGACCTGGCCGATCAGATCCTCGATATCCACGCCCCGGTAGCGCAGCGCGCCACCCTCGCGGTCCGGTTCGGCGATCTCGGTCTCGAAGGCCACGACGCCCTCGAGACCCGGTTTGAAGTCGGCCATGTCGTCTCCTGGCTTCTGGCTCGGTACGCCCGCCACGGGCTCGGTCCGGCCCGGTACCTTAGGCGACCCTCAGGGATGTGTTCGTGCCATCTTGCCTGGTGAGTAACCAGGCGCGCGACCCGCTGCCACTGTGCCGCACGCGACATCCCCGCCGCTGGACGCCGGGGCACCTGGCGTGAGACTGATCGGTGGGCTGACCAGCGTCGACAGGATGCGGCACGCCCGGCGAGGGGAGAATGACGTGACGGGCGACACACCCGCCCTGGCGGGCATGCGCAACGAGTACGCCGCCGACCGGGGCCTCACCGAGCGGGGACTGGCCGCCGACTGGCCCACCCAGTTCGGCCACTGGCTGGCCGACGCGGTCGCGGCCGGGCTGCCCGAGCCGAACGCGATGGTCCTCGGCACCGCCGACGCCGCCGGTCGGCCCAGCGGCCGGACCGTGCTGCTCAAGGAGTACGACCCGGCGGGCTTCGTCTTCTACACCAACCACGGCTCGCGCAAGGGCACCGAGCTGGCCGCCAACCCGTGGGCCAGCCTGGTCTTCCCCTGGTTCCCGATGCAGCGGCAGGTGGTGGTGACCGGCCGGGTCGCGCCCGTCGACCGGGCCGAGACCGAGGCGTACTTCGCCACCCGGCCGCGCGGCTCCCAGCTCGGCGCCTGGGCGAGCACCCAGTCCGAGGTGGTGCCGGACCGGGCCGCGCTGGAGGAGGCGTACCGGGTGGCGGTGGAGCGCTTCCCGGACGGCACGCCGGTCCCCGCGCCCCCGCACTGGGGCGGGTTCCGGGTCCGGCCGGAGTCGGTGGAGTTCTGGCAGGGGCGGGCCGGTCGGCTGCACGACCGGCTGCGGTTCCGTCGGGTCGGCGGGGACGACTGGGTGGTCGAGCGGCTGGCACCGTGACCGCCGTCCAGCAGGCCCGACCGGGTGGCGTCCGCCGCTGGGCCATCGACCTGCGCCCGCTGCGGATCCCCGCGTACCGCCGGATGTGGCTCGGCAACACGGTGGCGATGTTCGGGTTCCAGTTCACCGCGGTCGCCGTGCCGGTGGAGATGTACGCGCTGACCCGGAACTCCTTCTGGGTGGGCCTGCTCGGGGTGGCCGGCTTCCTGCCGCTGCTGGTCTTCGGCCTGTGGGGCGGGGCGGTCGCCGACGCCCGGGACCGGCGGCGGGTGCTGCTGGTCGGCTCGGCGCTGCTGTGGGTGTCGGTGCTCGGCCTGCTCGGGCACGCGCTGTCCGGCCTGGGCAGCCCGGTGCTGCTGCTGGCGCTGGTGACCGTGCACTCGATCGCGTTCGCCATCAGCTCGCCGGCCCGGTCGGCGATCCTGCCCCGGCTGCTCCCGCCCGAGCTGGTCCCGGCCGGCAGCACCCTGAACTACACCACCTTCACCGCCGCGGCGGTGGCCGGCCCGCTCGCCGCCGGCCTGGTCTTCGCCGCCTTCGGCACCGGTGCCGGGCTGCCGGTCGCGTACGCCGCCGACGCGCTGCTGTTCACCGCGCTGGTGGTGGCGACGCTGCGGCTGCCGGCGATGCCGCCGGCCCCACCCGCCGAGGGCGAGGCCCGGCGGGGCGGCCTGGCCGGCATCCTCGACGGATTCCGTTACCTCGCCGCCACCCCGGTGCTGCTCTCCTCGTTCGCCATCGACCTGATCGCGATGATCCTGGCCATGCCCCGGGCGCTCTTCCCCGAGGTGGCGCAGGAGCGGTTCGGCGGCGGCGCGGTGGTGGGCTGGCTCTACAGCGCGATCGCGATCGGCGCGATGCTGGGCGGCCTGACCTCCGGGTGGATCGGCCGGCTGCGCCGGCAGGGGCTCGCCCTGGTGGTGGCCGTGGTGGGCTGGGGGCTGGCCATCGCGGCGGCCGGACTGGCCCGCCAGCTCTGGCTGGTGGTGCTCCTGCTCGCGGTGGCCGGCGCGGCGGATCTGGTCAGCGCGGTGCTGCGGCAGTCGATGCTGCTGGTCTACGCGCCGGACCGGATGCGCGGCCGGCTCCAGGGGGTGAACACGGTGGTGGTGGCCGGTGGCCCGCGCCTCGGCGACCTGCGGGCGGGGGCGGTGGCGGCCGGGTTCGGCCCCGGTGTCGCCTGGGTCGGTGGCGGGTTGCTCGCGGCGGCGTTGGCGGTGCTGCTGGTGGTGAGCTTCCCGGCCCTGCTGCGCTACCGGGCCGGCACCGCGCCTCCGGAGCAGCGCCGCTGATCACCGCCCGGTGGGACGGTGCGCCGGGTCCGGCGGGCCGAGCAGGGCACCGACTAAGGTCACGGCATGGACAACACCGCACGGCGCCCCGCCTCGGGGACACAGTGGACCATCGCCGCCGACGGCCACGAGGCCGTCATCGTCGAGGTCGGCGGTGGGGTACGCACGTTCCGGCGGAACGGGGTGGACTACCTCGACGGCTACGCCGAGGACGAGATCAGTCCCGGTAGCGCCGGGCACGTGCTGGCCCCCTGGCCGAACCGGATCCGGGACGGGAAGTACACCTTCGGCGGCCGGTCGTTGCAGCTCGACCTGACCGAGCCGGCCCGCGGGGTCGCCTTGCACGGCCTGGTCAACTGGGTGCGCTGGGAGCTGGTCGAGGAGTCGGCCGACGCGGTGACCCTCGGCTACGACCTGCCGCCGACCCCCGGCTACCCGTGGCCGTTGCGGCTGCGCAGCCGGTGGAGCGTGGGGGCGGACGGGCTGCGTGCCGAGCACGAGGTGACCAACACCGGGGTCGAGACCGCGCCGTTCGGGTTCTCCGTGCACCCGTACCTGCGGCTGGCCGGGGTCGCGGTGGACGACCTCACGATGCGGCTGCCGGCCCGCAGCCGGCTCCAGGTCGACGCCCGGCTGCTGCCGATCGGGGCGACCCCGGTGGCCGGCACCGAGTACGACTGGACCACCCCCCGCCCGATCGGCCAGGCGCAGCTCGACCTCTGCTTCGGCGACGTGATCCGGGACGACGACGGCGGCTCGTCGGTGACCCTGGCCGCCCCCGACGACGCGGATGGCGTGCGGCTCTGGGCGGACCGCGAGTTCGGCTGGTGGCAGGTCTTCACCGGCGACGCGCTCACCGGGGAACGGCACCGCCGGTCGGTGGCGGTGGAGCCGATGACCTGCCCGCCGGACGCCTTCCGGTCCGGCCGGGACGTGATCGAGCTGGGCGCGGGGCAGACCTGGCGGGGCAGCTGGGGCATCCGGCCCGGGGCCTGAGCATGGAGTTCGCCGAGGTGGTCCGGCGACGCCGGATGGTGCGCAACTACGACCCGGACCGGCCGGTGCCGCCGGAGGTGGTGGACCGGCTGCTCGACCACGCGGTCCGGGCGCCGTCGGCCGGCTTCGCCCAGGGCTGGGGTTTCCTGGTGCTGGAGGAGCCGGCGGACCGGGAGCGGTTCTGGACGGCGGCGACCCCGGACGGCGGTGGCCGCCGACGGTGGCTGGCGGGGATGCGCCGGGCCCCGCTGATCGTGGTGCCGCACGCCAACCGGGCGGCCTACCTGGAGCGGTACGCCGAGCCGGACAAGGGCTGGACGGACCGCTCCGAGGACCGCTGGCCGGTGCCGTACTGGTACGTCGACACGGGTTTCGCCGCGCTGCTGATGCTGCTGACCGCCGTGGACGAGGGGCTGGGGGCGTGTTTCTTCGGCATCCCGCCCGACCGGTTGCCGGCGTACCGGGAGGCGTTCGGGGTGCCGGCGGAATACCATCCGATCGGCGCGTTGACGGTGGGTTACCGGGCGGTGGACCACCGGTCACCGTCGCTGCGGCGGGGGCGTCGACCGGTGGACGAGGTGGTGCGCCGCGGTCGGTGGAGTTGATGCTGGTTCGTACCCTGCGCGGTGGATGACGGGGCGACCGAAACCGACAACGGGGAGCAAAACGCGGTGTGGCAGGGGCGGATAGGCTGGCACCGTCATCGGTGCCGCACAGTGCGGTATCCCGGCGTGACCCGGCACCACGCCGAGGGTCGGCCTGGCCACGGGGAGGGGAGCGTGCCGTGATCTTCAGAGCGGTCCGGGACGGGCGTCCCTACCCGGAACACCACCTGACTCTCAAGCAGTGGGCGGAGATCCCACCGCGTCCGCTGCGGCTGGACCAGCTCATCACCACCAAGCGCGAGCTGGCGCTGGACAAGCTCCTCGCCGAGGACTCCACCTTCTACGGCGACCTGTTCCCGCACGTGGTGGAGTGGGGCGGCGGTCTCTACCTGGAGGACGGCCTACACCGGGCGCTGCGGGCGGCGTTACAGCAGCGCAACCAGATCCACGCCCGGGTGCTGGTCTACAACGGGCAGCCCGAGACGTCCGCCTGAGCAGTCGTTAGGGTGGCGGCCATGGGTGCTGCGCTGGACCTGCTGGACGTCGACGCCTCGCTGAGCGAGGAGGAGCGGCAGATCCGGGCCGTGGTCCGCCGGCTCGTCGACGACCGGGTCCGCCCGCACGTCGCCGGCTGGTACGAGGACGGCCGGGTTCCGGCGCGCGAGCTGGCCCGCGAGTTCGGCCGGCTCGGGCTGCTCGGCATGCACCTGACCGGGTACGGCTGCGCCGGCGCCTCGGCCGTGGCGTACGGGCTGGCCTGCCTGGAGCTGGAGGCCGGCGACTCCGGCGTCCGGTCCCTGGTGTCGGTGCAGGGTTCACTGGCCATGTACGCCGTCTGGCGCTTCGGCAGCGAGGAGCAGAAGCGGCGCTGGCTGCCCGCGATGGCGGCCGGCGAGGCGATCGGCTGCTTCGGGTTGACCGAGCCGGACCACGGCTCCGACCCGGCCTCGATGGTGACCCGGGCCCGCCGGGACGGCGACGACTGGATCCTCGACGGCGCGAAGATGTGGATCACCAACGCGCCGGTCGCCGACGTCGGGGTGGTCTGGGCGCGTACCGACGAGGGGGTGCGGGGTTTCCTGGTGCCGATGGACGCCCCCGGGGTGACGGTCGGCGAGATCCGCCGCAAGATGTCGCTGCGGGCCTCGGTGACCGGCGAGATCGTCCTCGACGGGGTCCGGCTGCCGGCGGACGCCCGGTTGCCGGAGGCGGTCGGGCTCCGGGCGCCGCTGAGCTGCCTGACCGAGGCCCGGCAGGGCATCGTCTGGGGCGCGCTCGGCGCGGCCCGCGACTGCCTGGAGACCGCCCTGGCGTACGCCACCACCCGGACCCAGTTCGGCCGCCCGCTGGCCGGGTTCCAGCTCACCCAGGCCAAACTCGCCGACATGGCGGTGGAGTGGAACAAGGGACTGCTGCTCGCGCTGCACCTGGGCCGGCTGGCCGACGCGGGCACGCTGCGACCGGAGCAGGTCAGCGTGGGCAAGCTGAACAACGTCCGGGAGGCGCTGGCCATCGCCCGGCAGTGCCGGACGATCCTCGGCGCGAACGGGATCTCCGGCGAGTACCCGGTGATGCGGCACGCCAACAACCTGGAGAGCGTGCTCACCTACGAGGGCACCTCCGAGATCCACCAGCTGGTCGTCGGGCAGCGGCTCACCGGGTTGTCCGCGTTCGGCTGAGACCGGCCGTCACCCGTTCGGGGCGCTCGCCGCGCGGGCGTCGCACGGTGGCCGTACCGTCATCGACAGAGGCACGTGTCTGACGAGGACGGTGAGGGCGATGGCCCACGACGGTGAGACCCCGCAGAGTGAGTTCCCCGGCTACCCGACCGCCGACACACTGCGTACCCGGTCGGCTGACCCGGCCGACCCGGCGACCCCACCGGCCGACCCGCCCCGCACCGGCGGCGGCCCGGCCCGGGGCCTGCTCTGGGTGCTCGGCGCGGCGGCGCTGGTCGTGGTGGTGCTGCTCGGCACCCAGGTGACCGGGATCTTCCCGGACTTCCGTAACCCGTTCGCCAAGGAGCAGACCGACCGCAGTCAGCCGCCGCTGCTCAAGTCGATCCAGGATCTCAGCCGTTACGTCGCGGCGGAGGGCAACTTCCAGGTCGTGGTGGACCTTCAGAACGACCGCAACAACGTGCCGGAGTTCCTGCTCAACCAGCGGACCCTCTTCGTCGGAGCGGGCAGCGTCGAGGCGTACGTCGACTTCGGCAAGATCGCCGAGGGGGCGGTGGTACCGTCCGCCGACGGCAAGTCCGTCGAGGTCAAGCTGCCCGCGCCGCAGCTCGGCCAGACCAACCTCGACCTGGACAAGAGCTACGTCTTCGCCGAGGAGCGCGGCCTGTTCAACCGGATCGGCGACCTGGTCAAGGGCGACCCCAACCGGCAGCAGCAGGTCTACCGGATGGCCGAGGAGCGGATCACCGCGGCGGCCCGGGACAGCGGGCTGGCCCAGCGCGCCGAGGAGAACACCCGCAAGATGCTGGAGGGCCTGCTCCGCTCGCTCGGCTACGAGAAGGTCACCATCACCTACACCGCCCCCTGACCCGCAGCGCCCCCACCGTCCGCGCCCCGGCCAACCCGCAGCCCCTCACCGCAAGCGCACAGCACCACGCCCAACGGCGTCCCGGCTGCTCCCGGCGTCCCGGCTGCTCCCGGCGTCCCGGCTGCTCCCGGCGTCCCGGCTGCTCCCGGCGTCCCGGCTGCTCCCGGCGTCCCGGCTGCTCCCGGTGATCAAGAGGTTTGTGTCATTCTTGATCTTCAAGTTGACGTAAACCTCTTGATCACCGCGTGTAACCCCACCTGCACGCTGTCGACGGGTGATTGATCGGGTGGGGGCTTGTGGATGTCGATGGGGTTGGTGTCAGGGGGTGGGAACGCCAGGATGCCGCCTCCCTGGGACGGGAGGCGGCATCCACGGTGACCGGGCGACGCCCGGCGCGGCGGCAGCGATGCGATCTTCGTCGGGCGGCGCGGCGGCAGCGATGCGCCTCGTCGGGCGGCGGCGTTGCGGTCTTCGCCGATTGGCCCGGTGCGGTCAGTAGGTGGTGGTGGCGTAGCGGTCCTCGTTGGGCATCAGGATCCACAGCACCAGGTAGACGACCACCTGCGTGCCGGGCAGCAGCAGGGAGAGCAGGAACAGCAGCCGGACCAGGGTGGCTGAGGTGTTGAACCGGCGGGCCAGGCCGGCACAGACACCGGCGAGCATGCGCCCCTCGCGGGGTCGGACCAGTTTGCGACTCATCGTCTAACTCCACTCTGCGGCGATCCGCCGCGCTGCATTCCACGGTAGGAAGGGGTGGCCACCTTGCCCTCCGTCCCGAGAGTGATCCGGTGACCCCGTACCCGTAGGTGGTTACCCGAGTCAGCCCCGGCTGATGCCCCGGGCGCTGCCCGCGCTGCCTGGCCGTTGCCCGCGGTTGCCCGCGCTGCCCGCTGCTGCCCGGGCTGCCTGGCCGTTGCCCGGGCTGCCTGGCCGTTGCCCGGGCTGCCTGGCCGTTGCCCGGGCTGCCTGGCCGTTGCCCGGGCTGCCTGGCCGTTGCCCGGGCTGCCTGGCCGTTGCCCGGGCTGCCTGGCCGTTGCCCGGGCTGCCTGGCCGTTGCCCGGGCTGCCTGGCCGTTGCCCGGGCTGCCTGGCCGTTGCCCGGGCTGCCTGGCCGTTGCCCGGGCTGCCTGGCCGTTGCCCGGGCTGCCTGGCCGTTGCCCGGGCTGCCTGGCCGTTGCCCGCGCTGCCTGGCCGTTGCCCGCGCTGCCTGGCCGTTGCCCGCGCCTGGCGTGGCCCTGCCCACAGCCCGCGCCGCCTACCCCGGCCGTTCGGGCACCAAGATCACGCTCGATCCTGGTTGTAGTGGCCTCGCCGCGCAGGGATGCCACTACAACCAGGATCGAGCACGATCTTGGTGCGGGGTGCGGGGTGCGGGGTGCGGGGTGCGGGGTGCGGGGTGCGGGGTGCGGGGACGGGAAGGAGTGGGGTGGGGTGGGGTGGGGTGGGCGGGTAGGCTCGCCGGTCGACACCGCCCCCACCCCCGGGCGGAATCAGCAGGTCACCGGCGGACCCGGGCGGCCACGGACCCGGCCCGGACCCGGCACCACCGGGGCGACGGCGAGGAAGCGCAGCGATGATCAGTGTCTTCGACCTCTTCAGTGTCGGCATCGGCCCGTCCAGTTCGCACACGGTGGGGCCGATGCGCGCCGGGCGCACCTTCGTCGCCGGGCTGAAGGCCGACGGGCTGCTGCACACCGTCACCCGGGTCCGGGCCGAGCTGTTCGGCTCGCTGGGCGCGACCGGCCACGGCCACGGCAGCGACCGGGCGGTGCTGCTCGGGCTGGCCGGCGAGAGCCCGGAGACGGTGGACACCGACAGCGTCGGTCCCCGGGTCGCCGGGATCCGCACCCGGGGCCGGCTCGCCCTGCTCGGCGCCCAGGAGATCGACTTCGCGCCGGACCGGGACCTGGTGCTGCACCGCCGCCGGTCGCTGCCGTACCACCCGAACGGGATGACCTTCGTGGCCTGGGACGCGGCCGGGGCCGAGGTCCGCAGCCGGACGTACTACTCGGTCGGTGGCGGGTTCGTGGTGGACGAGGCGGCGGCCGGGGCGGACCGGATCACGCCGGACACCACGACCGTGCGGCACCCCTTCTCGACCGGGGCCGAGCTGCTGGACGTCACCACCGGCACCGGGCTGTCGATCAGCGCGGTGATGCTCGCCAACGAGTTGTCCTGGCGCAGCGAGGCGGACGTCCGGGCCGGGCTGCTGGACATCTGGCGGGTGATGCGGGAGTGCGTGGCGCGCGGCGGCGAGCGGGCCGGGGTGCTGCCGGGCGGGTTGCGGGTCCGCCGCCGGGCCGCCGAGCTGCGCCGCAGCCTGGAGGCCGACGCCGGCTCGACCGACCCGCTGCGCGCGATGGACTGGGTGACCCTGTTCGCGCTCGCGGTCAACGAGGAGAACGCCGCCGGTGGCCGGGTGGTCACCGCGCCGACGAACGGCGCGGCCGGGATCATCCCGGCGGTGCTGCACTACTACACCCGGTTCGTGCCGGGGGCCTCCGACGAGGGGGTGGTCCGGTTCCTGCTGGCCGCCGGGGCGATCGGGGTGCTGTTCAAGGAGAACGCCTCGATCTCCGGGGCCGAGGTGGGCTGCCAGGGCGAGGTCGGCTCGGCCTGCTCGATGGCCGCCGCCGGGCTGGCCGAGGCGCTCGGCGGCACCCCCGGCCAGGTGGAGAACGCCGCCGAGATCGGCATGGAGCACAACCTCGGGCTCACCTGCGACCCGGTCGGGGGGCTGGTGCAGATCCCCTGCATCGAGCGCAACGCGGTGGCTAGCATCAAGGCGATCACGGCGGCCCGGCTCGCGTTGCGCGGCGACGGGGTGCACCACGTCTCGCTCGACAAGGTCATCAAGACCATGCGCGAGACCGGGGCGGACATGAAGGTCAAGTACAAGGAGACGGCACGCGGCGGCCTGGCCGTCAACGTGATCGAGTGCTGAGGGGCGTTCGTTCACCGACTGCTAACCTGTCGTCCGTTGTTGTCAGGCGGGAGGCGACGGTGACCGCAGGCGTCACGGCGTTGTGGTCGCACCGCACCTCGCTGCGCATCCTGGTCCGGCGTGACCTCGCGGTGAAGTACCAGCAGTCCGTGCTCGGTTACCTCTGGTCGCTGATCGAGCCGCTGGGGATGGGTGCGATCTACTTCTTCGTCTTCGGGGTGCTCTACTCCGGGCCGACCAACCGGCACCTCGGCGAGGCCGCCGGGTCGTACCCGCTCTTCCTGATCACCGGCATCTTCGCCTGGATGTGGACCAGTTCGGCGCTGAGCGAGGCGACCAACGCGCTGACCGGGCAGTCCCGCCTGATCACTACGATGAACCTGCCCCGGCAGGTCTTCCCGATCGGCCGGGTCACCGGCCGGTTCGCCGAGTACGTCGCCGGCCTGCCGATCCTCCTGGCCGTCGCCGCCGTCTACGCCGCGCACGGCCGGATCGACCTGGGCTGGTCGCTGCTGAGCCTGCCGCTGGCCGTCGCCGTGCAGGGCACCCTGCTGATCGGCCTGGCCCTGCTGCTGTCGGCGGTCAACGTGCTGATGCGCGACGTGGAGCGGTTCATGCGGCTGGTCATCCGGGTGCTGTTCTACGCCACCCCGATCATCTACCCGTTGAGCCTGGTCCGGGAGTCCGGCATGCCGGGCTGGGTGAAGGTGGCGTACGAGCTGAACCCGCTGGTCGGCATCTTCCAGCTCCAGCACGCCATCTGGTACCCGGACGAGTTCCCGGACGCCCGGCTGCTGACCACCACGATCGTCGGCAGCCTGCTGGTGCTGATGGTCGGCTGGTGGGCGTTCCGCCGGCTCGAACCGGCCGTGCTGAAGGAACTCTAGGTGCCGCCGATCATCGAGGCGCAGGGTCTCGGCATCCGCTTCGTCCGCAACCGGCGGCGGCAGCTGCGCCTGCGGGAGCTGTTCATCCACCGGGGCGGCCGGGCCACCACCGCCGGCCAGTTCTGGCCGCTGCGGGACGTCTCGTTCACCGTCGCGCCGGGCGACACGCTCGGCGTGATCGGGCGCAACGGCACCGGCAAGAGCACCCTGCTGCGGCTGATCGCCGGGGTGCTCATCCCCGACGAGGGGCGGATCACCGTCCGCGGTGACGTCGCGCCGCTGCTGGAACTCTCCGCCGGGTTCTCCAACGACCTGACCGGCCGGGAGAACCTCTACCTGGTCGGCGGGCTGCACGGACTCTCCACGGGCTACCTGCGGCGGCACTTCGACGACATCGTCTCGTTCGCCGGTGAGCAGGTGGAACGGGCCATCGACACGTCGGTGCGGCACTACTCGTCCGGGATGAAGGTCCGGCTCGGGTTCGCGATCATCTCGCACCTGCCGCACCCGATCCTGCTGATGGACGAGGTGACCGCGGTGGGCGACGCGGAGTTCCGCCGGAAGTGTTATTCGACGATCGACCGACTGCTCGCGGAGGGGCGCACCTTGGTGCTGGTGTCACACAACGAGAAGGACCTGACCCGGTTCTGCCGTCGGGGGCTGTATCTCGACGGCGGGCGGCTGACCGTGGACGGAACGGTCGCCGAGGCGCTCGACGCGTACCACGCCGCGGTGCCGCGGTGACCGTGGCGATCGTGCTCGCCGCCGGTGCGCCGGCCGCGGGCCTGCCCACCGGGACCGGCGCACCGCTGGCCGACCGGCTCGCCGGGCAGCTGCGCGGGGCCGGGGCGGAGCGGGTGCACACCGTCACCGGCCTGGCCGAGCTGGCCGCCCTGGTGGACACGGTCACCGGCCCGGTCCTGGTCACCGGGGCCGACCTGGTCGCGCACACGGCCGTACTGCGGCACCTGGCGACCAGCCCGGTCGGCCCGACGGTGGCCCTGGTGCTCACCGACCCGCCGGCCGCCGGCCGGACGGTGGTCCGCGAGGAGCGCGGGCAGGTGGTCGACGCCGGCCCGGAGCTGCCCGACGCGACCGGCGTCTTCGGCGGCGCGCTGCGGGTCGGCGCGGACGACCTGCCGGCGCTGGCCGCCGCGGCCCGCGCCGCGCACGCCCCGGTGGCGGCCCGGCTGTCCCCGGGCACGGTGGCCGGGGACGCGATGACGGGCGGCGCGATGACGGGCGGCGCTGCGGCGGGGGACGCGATGACGGGCGGCGCTGCGGCGGGGGACGCGGTGGCGGGGGGCGCGACCGGCGCCCCGGCGGCCGGGTCCGCCGTGGACCGGCTGTTCGCCGCGTTCACCGACCTCGGCACCCTGACCTTCGCCCACCGGGTACGGCTGCTCGTGGCGCACCGGGTCACCGACCCGGCCGGGCTGGCCGCCGCCGAGGCGGCCCTGGCCGGGGTGGACGAGGACCGGGCGGAGCTGCGGCTGTCGGTGAAGGAACGCGACGACTTCTTCACCACCTACTTCGTCAGCACCTGGTCGCCGTACGTGACCAGGGCGTGCGCCCGGCTGGGCCTGACGCCGACCGGGGTGACCATGGTCTCGGTGCTCTTCGCGGTGGTCGCGGCGGTGCTCTTCGGTGCCGGCGGGCGGCCCGCCCTGGTGGCCGGCGGGGTCCTGCTCTACCTGGGGTTCGTGCTCGACTGTGTGGACGGGCAGCTGGCCCGCTACACCCGGCACTTCAGCGCCTGGGGCGGCTGGCTGGACACGATGGCCGACCGGGCGAAGGAGTACCTGGTCTATGCGGGGCTGGGCTACGGCGCGACGCACGCCGGGTTCCGGTACGGCTGGGCGTTGGCCATCGCCGCAATGACGTTGCAGACCGTCCGGCACATGACCGACGCCTGGTACGGGGTGCTGCACGACGAGGCGGCCCGGCGTCCCCGCCCGGTCACCCCGGCCGCCGGGGGGATCGGCGGGAAGCTGAACGCCGCGTCGACCCGGGTGCAGGCGGACACCGGCTCGGTGTCGTACTGGTTGAAGCGGACGGTGGTCTTCCCGATCGGCGAGCGGTGGGCGCTGATCGCGGTCACCGCCGCGCTGTTCGGGCCGCTGGTCAGCCTGGTCTCGGTGCTGGTGTGGGGGGTGCTGGCGTTCGGGTACACGGGCGCGTTGCGGACCCTGCGGGCGCGTTGGATGTGGGTGCCGGTGCTGGACACCGTGGATGCCACCCTGCACCGCGACGACGGGCCGGTGGCGGCCCGGCTGCCGGTGGTCCGCCCGATGGGTCCGTTGACCCTGGCGGTGCTCGGGGCGCTCGGCCCGGCGGTGCTGCTGGTGGTGGGGCTGCTGCGGGTGGCCGGCGACGGGGACCCGGGCGGTCTGCGCTGGTGGCTGCCGGTGGCGCTGCTGGTGCTGCTGGTGGCCGGGCTGGGCGCGGGCGCGGCGCACAACGGACCGCTGGACTGGCTGGTGCCGGCGGCGCTGCGGGCCGGGGAGTACCTCTTCGCCGCGGTGGTCGGGGTGGTCGGCGGGGTGCCGGCCTGGCTGGTCTTCGGGTACGTCTTCGTGCTGACCGTGCACCACTACGACCTGACCGCCCGGTTGGAGAAGCGGCAGGCGGCCCCGCCGCTGCACCGGTGGACGCTGGGCTGGGAGGGGCGTTCGGTGCTGCTGGCGGTGGCGGCGATCGCCGGATTTGCCAGCCCTGTCATGGCTACACTCGGTGCGTACCTTCTGGTGGGTTTCGTGGCGAGTGTGGTGCTGGCCTGGGTCGTCCTGCCGGCCCGCGCGGGCCGCGCGGCGGCCGTACCCGTGCGGGGCGGTTCGCCGGGCTGAGACGGGGGCGGCCGGATGACGCTGATCAGCTTCGTCGTACCGGCCTTCCGGGTGCAGGGCTACCTGCGCGAGTGCCTGGACTCGCTGCTCGGCCAGCCGTACCGGGAGATCGAGGTGATCGGGGTCGACGACGGCTCCCCGGACGCCTGCGGCGACATCCTCGACGAGTACGCCGCCCGCGACCCCCGGGTCCGGGCGGTCCGGCTGCCGGCCAACGTGGGGCTCGGTCCGGCCCGCAACGCCGGGCTGGACCGGGCCACCGGCGAGTACGTCTGGTTCCTCGACGGCGACGACTGGCTCGCCCCCGACTGCCTGCCCGAGGTCGCCGACCGGCTCACCACCACCCGCCCGGACGTGCTGCTGGTCGACCACGTACGGGTGCACTGGGACGAACGCGCCACCCGCAGCGCCCTGTCGGACGTCTTCGGTGAACCGCCGGACGCGGCGACCTTCCGGCTGGCGGAGCGGCCGGAGACGGTGCGCCTGCTGCACACCGCCTGGAACCGGCTGGTCCGCCGGGAGTTCCTGACCGGCCTCGGGCTGCGGTTCGCCCCCGGCTGGTACGAGGACGTCGCGTTCAGCTACCCGGTGCTGCTGGCCGCCGGGCGGATCGGGGTGCTCGACCGGGTCTGCGTCAACTACCGGCAGCGCCGCTCCGGGGCGATCACCCGGACCCTCGACGACCGGCACTTCGAGGTCTTCGACCAGTGGCACCGGGTGTTCGGCTTCCTCGACGAGCGGCCGGAGCTGGCCGGGCTGCGACCGGTCGTCTTCGAGCGGATGATCTGGCACTACCTGACAGTGCTCGGCAACGGCGACCGGATCGCCCCGGCGTTACGGCCGGCGTTCTTCCGGCGGATCACCGCCGACTACCGGCGCTTCCGCCCGGCCGGGGGGTACCCGGTGCCGGACGGGCTGGAGGGGCTCAAGCACCGGCTGGTCGCCGCCGGCCGGTGGCGTACCTTCCGCGCGTTGCGGACCGCCCACCAGGCCCGGGAGCGCGCCCGAAGCGCCGACCGGCAGGCCCGGCCGGTGGTCCGGCGGACCGCCCGGCTGGCCCGGGACGCGCTGCTGCACGAGTACTACCGGGCCGAGCTGCGCCGGCCGATCGACCCGACGCTGGCCGTCTACGCCGCCTACTGGTACCGCGGGTGCGCCTGTAACCCGGCCGCGATCGCCGCCGCCGCCCGCCGGTTGGCCCCGCACGTACGGGGGGTGTGGATCGTCCGGCGGGACCGGATCGACACCCTCCCGCCCGGCACCGAGTACGTCGTCGCCGGCACCCGTGACTGCCAGCGGGTGCTGGCCCGGGCGCGGTGGCTGGTCAACAACGTCAACTTCCCGGACTTCGTCCGCAAGCGCCCCGGCCAGGTGCACGTGCAGACCCACCACGGCACCCCGGTCAAGGTGATGGGGCTGGACCAGCAGCGGTACCCGCTCGGCGCGGTCGGGACGGACTTCGCGGGCCTGCTGCGCCGGGTGGACCGCTGGGACTACAGCATCACCTCGAACGCCTTCTCCACCCAGATGTGGGACCGCGCCTACCCGGCGGACTACGTCCGGCTGGAGGTGGGCTACCCGCGCAACGACCGGCTGGTCACCGCCACCGCCGAGGAGGTGCGGGCGGTGCGGGCGCGACTCGGCGTCGACCCGGGTGACCGGGTGGTGCTCTACGCGCCGACCCACCGGGAGCACCTGCCGGGCTACCGGCCGCCGTTCGATCCGTACCGGCTGCTGGCGGCGCTCGGGCCGGCCGGGCGGCTGCTGGTGCGCAGCCACTACTTCCACGACCGGGAGGGTCGGGGCCGGCGGCGTACCGGGGGGCGGGTGCGCGACGTCAGCGACGTCGCCGCTGTCGAGGATCTCTATCTGGCGGCCGACGTGCTGGTCACCGACTACTCGTCGGCGATGTTCGACTACGCGGTGCTGGACCGGCCGATCGTGATCTACGCGCCGGACCGGGACGCCTACCGGCTGGCCCGGGGGGTCTACTTCGACGTCACTGCCGAGGCGCCGGGCGCGGTCGCGGTGACCTTCGACGAGCTGTGTGCGCTCTTCCGGTCCGGTGCGGTGACCGGGGCGGCGGCCGAGGGGGCGCGGCGGGCGTTCCGGGAGCGGTTCTGCGGCTGGGACGACGGGTACGCCGCCGAGCGGGTGGTCAGGCGGGTCTTCCTCGGGGAACATGGGTGATCCGGGCGGATCGCCGTACTGGCCCGTAATAGGGCTGTCATCAGTCGAACATGGCACGTTTACCCGATGTGCTAACCCGATGATGCTCGTCACAGTCAACCCGGGGTTCGGCCAAGCTGGGGGAGGAGACGGTGACCACCGTCGCGCTGAAGGACGTCACAAAGGTGTTCCCGGACGGGACAGTCGCCGTCGACAACGTCAGTCTCGACGTCGTCGACGGTGAGTTCATGGTGTTGCTCGGCCCGTCCGGGTGCGGGAAATCGACCGTTCTGCGGATGATCGCGGGCCTGGCGGAACCGACCACCGGGGCGGTGATGCTCGACGGCGAGGTCGCCAACGACCTGCCGCCGCGCGACCGGCGGATCGCCATGGTCTTCCAGGACTTCGCGCTCTACCCGCACATGTCGGTCGGCGACAACATCGGCTTCCCGCTGAAGCTGTCCGGGGTCGAGCCCGTGCCGCGGGGTGAGCGGGTGCAGGACGTGGCCAGCGCGCTCGGCATCGGCGACGTGCTCGCCCGTAAGCCGAGCCAGCTCTCCGGCGGCCAGCGGCAGCGGGTCGCGATGGGCCGGGCGATCGTCCGCCGGCCGGGGCTCTTCCTGATGGACGAGCCGCTGTCCAACCTGGACAGCGGCCTGCGCGCCGAGCTGCGCGCCGAGATCTCCGCGCTGACCCGCGAGCTGGGGGTCACCACCATCTACGTCACCCACGACCAGGCCGAGGCGCTGACCATGGCCGACCGGGTGGCCATCATGCGCAAGGGCGTGCTCCAGGACGTCGGCACCCCCACCCAGGTGTACGGCCGCCCGGCGACCCTGTACGTCGCCGCCTTCCTCGGCAGCCCCCGGATGAACCTGCTGGAGGCGTCGGTCTACGTCCACCTCGACCGGTACGTCACGCTCACCCTCGGTGACCAGGCGCTCTACCTGCCGTGGGACGACATCCGCAGCCGCGCCGTGGCGCACTACCACGGTGAGCGGATCGTCGTCGGGATGCGGGCCGAGGCGCTCACCCCGGTCGCCCCGGACACCCCCGGCGACGTGCTCCAGGGTCGGGTCCGCTACCTGGAGCACCACGGGCACGAGTCGCTGGCCTTCCTCGACATCGGCGCGACCGCCATCATGGTGGACGAGATGAGCGCCCCCGCCGAGGACGACGCCCCGGGTCAGCGCGGACTGCGCCGGTTCGGCCAGGTCATGTCCCGGCTCACCGGGCGGGCCGGGGAACCGGAGCAGCCCGCCCCGACGACCCCCGGCGGCAACCGGGGCAGTGTGCTCAACGACCCCGGCCGGCACCACCGACGCCCCGCCGAGCTGGCGGTACGGCTCGCGCCGTACCCGGCGATCTCGGCGGGCCACCCGATGGCGGTCGCGGTGCGGATGGACGCCCTGCACTTCTTCGACGAGCGCGGCGACCGGATCGACGTCGGTTGGCGCTGACCCGGCCGGCCCCGTTTCCGTCCAACCGGGGCCTGCCGGCCGGTTCCCACCCGTGCCGTCAAACGGCGGTCGACTATTCGGTAATCGATTGCCTACTCTGGGTGTCTGTGCGAGGTTCGAGGGAACCCCTCACACAGAACGGAGCTGTCATGCGCTTGGTCCACAAGATTCTCGCGGCCGCCGCCGTCACCGGCGCGACCGCGGTGACCCTGCTGGCCGGTGCGGCCCCCGCGTCCGCCGTCGCCAACGGGGTCGGCTACTACTCGGGTTACGGGTCGGGCTCCTCGTCCACGTTCGCCGTCTGGTCGGCGGAGAACGACGCCAAGTGGAAGGCCCAGTTGGGCGGCTTCAACCCCATCATCGACTGCCACACCATCTTCAGCTCCAGCACGAAGATCAGCGACTACTACTACACCGCCAACGTCCAGTTCCTCTGCTCCAACGCCAGCTGAACCCACCCCACACCGAGTGCGGCGGGGGCGCATCGGCCGGTCGGTCGGCCCCCGCCCCGGGTGGCTTCCCGCGCCGGCTGCCGGAGCGCGACCCGGTGGCCTTGTCCCTAAAGTTACTGAATAGTAACGTCAAGGCATGCTCATCGACTCGCGCCAGGTGGCGGCCGAGGTCCTCGGGGCCGTGCCGTTCGCCCGCACACTCGCGCTCGACATCGTCGAGGTCGCGCCCGAGGCCGAGGGCGGGGTCCGGGCGGTCGTCCGGCTGCCCGACACGCCGGCCACCCACAACCACGTCGGCGGCCCGCACGCCGGCGCCCTGTTCACCCTCGGCGAGACCGCCTCCGGCGCGGTGGTGATGGCCGCGTTCGGGCAGGTGCTCGACCGGGCCACGCCGCTCGCCGTGCGGGCCGACATCGCGTACCGGAAGGTGGCGATGGGGGAGGTGCGGGCCACCGCACGGCTCGGTCGCACCCCGGCCGAGGTGCTCGCCGAGCTGGACGCCGGGCAGCGCCCGGAGTTCCCGGTGGTGGTGGAGATCGGCACCCCCGACGGCACCGTCACCGCCACCATGACCGTCCTGTGGACGCTGCGCCCCAACCGCTGACCCGCGTGGCGGGGGTTTGCCCGGGTGGGGCGCTGGATAGATTCGTAGCGTGCTGGGCCTACCTGGTCATGTGACCGCCTGCCTCTTCGACCTCGACGGCGTGCTGACCCCGACCGCCACGGTGCACAACGCCGCCTGGAAACAGACCTTCGACGACCTGTTGCGCCGGCACGCCGAGGCCGACGGCGAGCCGTTCCGGCCGTTCGACCCCGGCCCGGACTACCGCCGCTACGTCGACGGGAGACCGCGCGCCGACGGGGTGCGCTCGTTCCTCGCCTCCCGGGGCATCACCCTGCCCGAGGGGAGCCCCGACGACCCGCCGGACGCGGAGACCGTCAACGGCGTCGGCAACCGCAAGAACGTCGTCCTGCTGGACCGGATCCGCCACGACGGCGTCGCGGCGTACCCCGGCTCGGTGGCCTACCTGGAGGCGGCCGCGCGGGCCGGGCTGCGCCGCGCGGTGGTCTCGGCCAGCGCCAACTGCCGCGACGTGGTCGCCGCCGCCGGCCTGGAACCGCTGCTGGAGGTCCGGGTCGACGGGCTGGTCGCCCGCGCCGAGGGGTTGCGCGGCAAGCCGCACCCGGACACCTTCCTCGCCGCCGCCGAGCTGCTCGGGGTGGCCCCCGCCGACGCTGCCGTCTTCGAGGACGCGCTGGCCGGGGTGGCCGCCGGCCGGGCCGGCGGCTTCGGGTACGTGATCGGTGTCGACCGGGTCGGCCAGGCCGACGAGCTGCGCGCCCACGGGGCGGACGTGGTCGTCACCGACCTCGGCGACCTGCTCACCGGGCCGGCCGCGTGATCCGGGAAAGGGCCTACCCGGTCGAGCCCTGGCACGTCCGGGAGACCCGCCTCGACATGGACGTGCTGGCCCAGTCCGAGTCGGTCTTCGCGCTCTCCAACGGTCACATCGGGCTGCGCGGCAACCTCGACGAGGGCGAGCCGCACGGCCTGCCCGGCACCTACCTCAACTCGTTCTACGAGCTGCGTCCGCTGCCGTACGCGGAGGCCGGCTTCGGTTTCCCCGAGTCGGGACAGACGATCGTCAACGTCACCAACGGCAAGCTGATCCGGCTGCTCGTCGACGACGAACCCCTCGACCTGCGGTACGGCGAGCTGCTCAGCCACGAACGGGTCCTCGACCTGCGGGCCGGCACCCTGCAGCGGGAGATGCACTGGCGCTCACCCGCCGGCCGGGAGGTGAAGGTCCGCAGCACCCGGCTGGTCTCCTTCACCCAGCGCTCGGTCGCCGCGATCCACTACGAGGTGGAGGCGGTCAGCGGCCCGCTGCGGCTGATCCTCCAGTCCGAGCTGGTCGCCAACGAGAACCTGCCCGCGCAGAGCCGGGATCCCCGGGTCGCCGCCGTGCTGGAGTCGCCGCTGCAGGCCGAGGAGGAGCTGACCACCGGCGACGGCGGCCTGCTCATCCACCGCACCAAGGTCAGCGGGCTGCGGGTGGCCGCCGGGATGGGCCACGACGTGACCGCCCCCGGCAAGACCACCATCGAGTCCGAGGGGTACGAGGACTGGGTCCGGACCACGATCGGCTGCGTGCTCCAGCCCGGCGAGACGCTGCGGGTGGTCAAGTACCTCGCCTACGGCTGGTCCAGCCGGCGCTCGCTGCCCGCACTGCGCGACCAGGTCGGCGCGGCGCTCGCCGCCGCCCGACTGACCGGCTGGGACGGGCTGCACCGGGAACAGCGCACCTACCTCGACGGGTTCTGGGACGCCGCCGACGTCCGGGTCGAGGGCGACCCGGAGGTGCAGCAGGCGGTCCGGTTCGGACTGTTCCACGTGCTCCAGGCCGGGGCGCGGGCCGAACGGCGACCGATCTCCGCCAAGGGGCTCACCGGCCCCGGCTACGACGGGCACGCCTTCTGGGACACCGAGATGTTCGTCCTGCCGGTGCTGACGTACACCCAGCCGGGCGCGGTGCGCGACGCCCTGTACTGGCGGCACGCCACCCTGGACCAGGCCCGGGAACGGGCCCGCACGTTGAACCTGGCCGGCGCGGCGTTCCCGTGGCGCACCATCGAGGGGCCGGAGTCCTCGGCGTACTGGCCGGCCGGCACCGCCGCCTTCCACATCGCCGCCGACGTCGCCGACGCGCTGCGCCGCTACGTCCTGGTCACCGGCGACGAGCAGCTCGAACGCGACATCGGCCTGGAGCTGCTGGTGGAGACGGCCCGGCTGTGGCGCTCGCTGGGCCACCACGACCGCAACGGCCGGTTCCACCTCGACGGGGTGACCGGCCCGGACGAGTACACCGCGGTCAAGAACGACAACATCTACACCAACCTGATGGCCCAGCGGAACCTGCTCGCCGCCGCCGACTGTGCGATGCGCCTGCGCGACGAGGCGCGCGACCTCGGGGTGACCGACGAGGAGGCGGCCGAGTGGCGCGACGCCGCCCAGGCCATGCACCTCCCGTACGACGAGGACCTCGACGTGCACGAGCAGGTGGAGGGCTTCACCCGGCTCCAGGAGTGGGACTTCGCCCGCACCCCGACCGAGAAGTACCCGCTGCTGCTGCACTACCCCTACTTCGACCTGTACCGCAAGCAGGTGGTCAAGCAGGCCGACCTGGTGCTGGCGATGCACTGGCGGGGGGACGCCTTCACCGACGCGCAGAAGCTGCGCAACTTCCTCTACTACGAGCGGCGTACGGTGCGGGACTCGTCCCTGTCGGCCTGCACCCAGGCGGTGCTCGCGGCCGAGGTGGGCCACCCCGAACTGGCCCACAGCTACCTGCGGGAAGCCGCGCTGATGGACCTGCACGACCTGAACGAGAACACCCGCGACGGCGTGCACATGGCGTCGCTGGCCGGGGCGTGGATCGCGTTGGTGGCCGGCTTCGGCGGGCTGCGCGACCACGACGGCGCGCTGTCGTTCGCCCCCCGGCTGTCCAGCGGGTTGAGCCGGTTGGAGTTCTCGTTGCAGTGGCGGTCGATGCGGCTGCGGGTGGACGTCCGACCGCACCAGACGACCTACTCGCTGCGCAACGGCGGCCCGGACACGGTGGTGGAGCTGCGCCACCACGGCGAGCCCGTCCGGGTCACCTCCGCCGCGCCGGTCACCGTCCCCGTGCCGCAGGCCGGTGGGCGCGGCCCCGAACCGGAGCAGCCGGCCGGCCGGTCGCCGCTGCTGCGCCTCCCGGAGCCCCGCACGTGACAGCCGGCCCCGGTCACCGGCCCGGGGTGGCCGGTCGTGGTGGGTCGGCTGCCCGCCCTGCCCGGGACGGCCGGGCACGGTGGGGAGGGCCGCTGCCGCGACGGCGACCCTCCCACCATCTGCCGGCCGTCGGCCGGCGCTAGAACTGGGGGCCGTCGGAGGGGCGGCCACCGGCGTCGCGCGGCGCGACGGCCCGCGGATCCTCCGGGGTACGGGCCTGCGCCGCCTCGTCCGCCCAGTCGGGAGCGCGTTCGGCGTCCTGTTCGGGGCGTTCCTGGGTGATGGTCCGGGTCTGCTGGCGTGCCTTCCGTTTGGCCATGGCGAACCTCGTGATCCGTGCGGGGCGCGGATGCGCCGGTGCCGACGTCACCCGCGTCTTCCCGCCCGTCGCCACCGCAAACGGAGGTTCAGCCGTCGAGGTGGCGGGCGAAGGCGAGCCGCAGGTGGTTCTTCGGCCGGGCGCCGACGATCGAGCCGACCACCGTGCCGCCGACGAAGACCAGCATGGTGGGCAGCGACATCACCCCGTAGGCGCGGGCGGTGGCGGGATTCGCGTCGGTGTCCACGGTGACCACCCTCAGCCGGTCGCCGAACTCCTCGGCCAGCTCGGCCAGGTGCCGGGAGGTGCCGACGCAGGGCGGGCACCAGTCCGCCCAGAAGTCGACCACCACCGGCCGGTCGGCGGCCAGCACCGTGGCGGCGAAGGTGGCGTCGGTGACGGCGGTCAGTGCTCCCGCTGCCGTGTCCTGAGGCATGTTTCCTCCCGTTGCGTGATGGCCTGGGTGAGCTGTTCGTGCAGGTGCCGGCGTACCGTGCCCAGCCGGTCGAGGTAGGCGTCCACCTCGGCCAGCTTGCGGCGCAGCACGGCGACCGAGTCCGGGCAGGCGTCCCCCGAGGGGTGACCGGCCCGCAGGCAGGCCACGAACGGCCGGATGTCGTCCAGGCCGAAACCGACCGCCAGCAGTGCCCGGATCTCGTGCACCACCCGCAGCTCGGCCTCGTCGTACACCCGGTAGCCGTTGGCCGAGCGGCGCGGCCGGACCAGTCCGTGCGTCTCGTAGTAGCGCAGCGTCCGGGTGCTCGTGCCGGCCCGTTCCGCCAGCTCACCGATCAGCATCCGACCTCCTCGGCGGCGTTCCCGAGGTCACGCTAGACCTTGTCGCCGGTGTCAAGGCAACGGGTGAGAGCGTCCACCGGGCGGGTAACCACGGCCGACCGCACGACCGGGAGGGGGCGGCACCATGGGGGTACGCGCCGAGGCGACGGTGTCGCTGCGGGACGCCAGGCTGCCGGCGGACGTCGACGGGCCGGACGACGCGACGGGGGTGGTGCTCTTCGCCCACGGCAGCGGCAGTTCCCGGCACAGCCCGCGCAACGTGGCGGTGGCCCGGGTGCTCCAGCGCCGCAGGCTGGTGACCGTGCTGGTGGACCTGCTCACCGCGGAGGAGGAGGCGATCGACGCCCGGACCGCCGTTCAGCGTTTCGACATCGACCTGCTGGCCGGTCGGCTCGCCGGGACCGTCGACTGGCTCACCGCCGAACCCGCGCTGGGTCGGCTGCCGGTCGGCCTGTTCGGGGCGAGCACCGGTGCCGCCGCCGCCCTGGTGACCGCCGCCGGACGCCCGCAGCGGATCGCCGCGGTGGTGTCCCGGGGCGGCCGGCCGGATCTGGCCGGTCCGGCCCTGGCCGGGGTACGCGCGCCGACGCTGCTGCTGGTGGGTGGCCGCGACGACCAGGTGATCGCGCTGAACGAGCAGGCCGCCGAGCGGCTGGCCGCCCCGCACGAACTGCGGATGGTGCCCGGTGCCGGCCACCTGTTCGAGGAGCCGGGCACCCTCGACCAGGTCGCGGACGCCGCCGCCGAGTGGTTCACCCGGCACCTCCCCGTCCCGGCCTGACCGCGCCGGGAGGGCGACGCGCGACGGGGGCGACGTGGTGGTGTCCGGGCTTTGGACACCACGACGTCGCCCCCTGGTGACGATCGTGGGGCGGGCTCAGGCCGGGGCGGCGGGCGGGTCGTCGCGGCCGTGGTGCGGCCGGTCCTCCGGCGGGGTCGACGCGGCCCGCTCGCGGTGCCGCTGAACGGTGTCGACCACCCGGTAGGCGACCGCCGCGATCGGCACCGAGACGAACGCGCCGGCGACGCCGGCGATCAGCGTGCCCGCCGTGACCACCACCAGGATCACCGCGGGGTGCAGCTGCACCTGCCGCTTCATGATCAACGGCTCCAGCAGGTTGCCCTCGACCTGCTGCACGGCGATCACCGCCGCCAGCACCAGCAGCGCGGTCGTCGGACCATTGGCGGCCAACGCCACCAGCACGGCGACCGCCCCGGCCACCGTCGCCCCGATGATCGGGACGAAGCCGCCCAGGAAGGTGATCAGCGCCAGCGGCAGCGCCAACGGCACCCCGAGCAGCACCAGCGCCAGCCCGATGCCGATCGCGTCGATGGCCGCGATGATCATCGTGCCCCGGCTGTACGAGCCCAGGGTGCGCCAGCCGACCCGGCCCGCCTCGGCGGTCACCGTACGGTTCGGACCGGTCAACCGGCGCAACACCCAGTGCCACATCGACCGGCCGTCCTTGAGCAGGAAGAACAGCAGCACCAGGGCGAGCAGGGCGGAGCCGAACACCTCGGCGGCCGTCCGCGCCCCGCCGACCGGATCGGGGGTGCCGCCGCCCAGACCGTCGCGGACCTGCCCGACCAGCTTGTCGAGTTGGGCGTCACTGACCGGCAGCGTCCCGGTGACGACGTCGCGGGAGCGTTGCAGCCCCTCGTCGAGCTGCTGGCTCAACTCACCGAACTGGGCGGCGGTCAGGTTCCACACCAGCACCCCCACCCCGACCAGTACCCCGAGAAGCAGCAGGACGGTCAGCAGCGCGGCGGGCGCGGCGGGCACCCGCAACCGACGCAGGCCCAGCAGCACCGGGTCCAGCAACGCGGTGAGGAAGAGGGTCACCGCCACCGCGATGGCCAGCGGGGCCAGCAGCACCGCGACCTTCCCCAGCAGGTAGAGCCCGACCACCACGACCACCAGGCAGGCGCTCCACACCACCGCCGTACGGACCAGCCAGGGCAGCGCCGCCCAGGCCTGCCGTGGGCTCGGGCGGGCACCCGCAGCCGTCACCTCGGGCGTCCGCCCGGCATCGTCCTCGACCACGTCGATCCTCCTCGGTGTCGGCGGGGTCGATACCCGACCCGGTCGGCCGCGACACCCGGTGACTCAACGCCGCGCCGGCGGGTCGGTTCCGTTCAGGACGGTCCCACCCGGACGGCGGGCCACACCCGCACGTCGTCAGGGACCGGCAGGGTGGTGTCGACGAGGGAGCACCCCTGGCAACTATCGACGGATCTCGCTACTATCCGCAGTCGGGGCATGACTCACCGTGGAGTTGTGCGGAGTGGGTCGGCGCGCGGCACCGCGGGCCGTCGACAAGAGGGAGCACCCCGGTGACCGAGACAACGCACGCCACGATCGCCCGGCCCTATCCGTTCAGCGATCCGCACCGGCTCGACGTCGACCCCCGCCTGGCCGAGCTGCGCCGCGACGAGCCGCTGGTCCGGGTCCAGCTCCCGTTCGGGGAGCCGGCCTGGCTGGCCACCCGGCACGCCGACGTGCGGACCGTCCTGGGTGACCTGCGGTTCAGCCGGGCCGCCGCCGTCGGGCGCGACGAACCGCGCAGCGTCCCCTACCAGCGGGAGGCCGGCATCCTCGGGATGGACCCGCCCGAGCACAGTCGACTGCGTCGGTTGGCGGCCAAGGCGTTCACCGCCCGCCGGGTCGAGGAGCTGCGTCCGCGTACCCGGGAGCTGGCCGAGGAGCTGGTCACCGGCATGCTCGCCGCCGGGTCGCCCGCCGATCTCGTCACGCACCTCGCCACCCCGCTGCCCATCCGGGTGATCTGCGACCTGCTCGGGGTGCCGGTGGCCGACCAGGACCGGTTCCACACCTGGTCGGAGGCGATCGTGTCGACCACGTCGCTGCGGCCGGAGGTGGCGCAGAGCTACCTCGACCAGCTCCTGTCGTACATGGCGGGGCTGATCGCCCAGCGGCGGGTGACGCCCACCGACGACCTGATCGGGGCGATGGTCCGGGCCCGGGACGAGAACGCCGACCGGCTCACCGAGGAGGAGATGGTGCGCCTCGCGGCGGGGCTGCTGGCCGCCGGGCACGAGACCACCGTGACCCAGATCCCCAACCTGGTCTACGTCCTGCTCACCGAGCCGGACGCCTGGCAGCGGTTGTGCGCCGACCCGGCCCTGGTGCCGTCCGCCGTGGAGGAACTGCTGCGCTTCGTCCCGCTGGGCGCCACCGCCGCGTTCGCCCGGTACGCCCTGGTGGACGTCGAACTCGGTGGGGTGCTGGTCCGGGCCGGTGAGCCGGTGCTGGTCTCCATCCCCTCGGCCAACCGGGACGAGACGGTGTTCCCCGACGCCGACCGGTTGGACCTCGGCCGGGAGACGAACCCGCACCTCGCCTTCGGGCACGGCCCGCACCACTGCATCGGCGCCCAGCTGGCCCGGATGGAACTCCAGGTGGTCCTGGAGACGCTGCTGGACCGTACGCCGGGCCTGCGGCTCGCCGTGCCCGAGTCGGCACTGACCTGGAAGACCGGTCTGTTGGTCCGGGGCCTGACGGCGTTGCCCGTCGGCTGGTAGCGGAAGGAAGGTGGGGCAGATGGGGGAGCAGGGCTGGCGGGTGCACGTGGACCCGGCCCGGTGCATCGGGGCGGGGATCTGCGCGGGCTACGCCCCGGCCCACTTCGTACTGGTGGACGGGTTGTCCCGACCACTGGCCGAGCGGATCGCCCCGGCGGACCCGGTGCTGAACGCGGCCGAGTCGTGCCCGATGGAGGCGATCGTGGTGTCCGACGCGGCGGACGACAGCCGGATCGCTCCGGAACCGTGACCGGGCGGTGGTCGCCTCCGGCGGGGTACCCGGCGGCGACCACCGCCCCCTCAGCCCCGCGGGTCGGCCAGCTCGGAGTCCTGCGGGTCGGCCAGCTCGGCCAGGGTGGTGGGGCGCCCGCTCAGCGCGTCCCTGATCCGGTCGACCAGACCGGCGCCGGGGTGCAGCAGCCGGTTCGCCGGCGGGTGGTCCGGGGTGCCGGGATGCGGGCGGGTCGGCAGGTGCCGCTTGGCCGCCTGTACCCGCTCGGCCAGCTCGACGAGTTCCTCATGGGCGACGGCGGCCCGCAGCCGGGGGAAGAGCTCCGCCTCCTCCTCGCGCACGTGGTGCCGGATGGTCTTGGTGAGATGGCTGATCAGCGGCTCGAAGCGGGCCGAGGACGGGTCCAGCGGCTCCAGTTCCTTCAGCGTCCGCTCGGCCGCGGCGTGTTCGGCGATCTCGTGTTCGGCGAGCTGGTCACCGTCGGGCAACGCCCGGCGGGCAGCCGGATAGACGTACATCTCCTCGGCGACCGCGTGCCGGACCAGCTCGGCGATCAGCACGTCGGCCAGTCGGCGGCGGTGTTCCGCGCTGCCCTGCCGGGACTCCAGCTCTACCAGGATCGTCGCTATCTCGTGGTGGTCGGCGGTCAGCACATCGACGACGTCCTGTTCCGTGCCGGCCTGTGCGTTGCTCATCTCGGTGCCCCTTACCGGTTGCGGACGGATCGGCTCCCTGCCGGGGCCTGTACCCATCCCGGGTCGGCCGAACCCGCCGCCGTCGATGAGTGAACGGCCGGCACCCGCAGCCGTCCCGACCGGTCCGCGTGGGTGGCCGGTCCGCGTGGGTGGCCGGTCCGTCCGGTGGGGACGGACGTCAGACCGATACCGGAGGCGGGAGGGCGCCGAGCAGGCGGGTCACGGTGATCTCGATGACCACCCGCTCCGGGTTGGGGCGCGGCTGCCGGTAGCGCTCGGCGTACCGGCGCTCCGCCTCGGCCACCGCGGCGGCGTCCGTGCGCAGCACCGCCCGCCCCTCGATGGTCAGCCACCGACGGCCGTCGACGTGGCAGGCGGCCACCGGCACCCCCGCCGGGCCGGCGGCGGCGACCAGCCGGGCCTTGGCCGAGCCGCCGGACGTGATCACCCGGGCCAGCCCGGCCGCCGGGTCGTAGGTCACCCCGACCGGTACCACGTGCGGTGTGCCGTCGGCGCGCAGCGTGGTCAGCGTGGCCAGGTGCCGTTCCCGGCAGAACGCGAGAACCCGCTCGTCGTAGCGGTCCAACCGATGCCTACCGGCCATGTCCGTTCCCCGTCTCGTGGCCGACGTCGCCCCGGCTCGGCTCTGATCATGACACGATCCGGCGGGCCTGGCCCGGCTCTGGCGGGACACCGGAGCGGCCCGGGAGCGCGGTGTCCGGCTGGCCGGGCACCCGGCGGTCGGCCGTCCGGCGCCGGTGGACCAGCCGGGTCAGGTAGAACAGCGCGCCGGCCAGCACACCCATGTCGTCCAGGTAGATCGGGTCGGGCAACACGTCGACGGGGAGGACCGTGTAGATCAACGCGCCGTAGAAGGCCACCCTGCCGCCCACGCCGAGCGTGCCCAGCAACCGTCGGGTGCGGACCACCCGTACCGCCAGCAGCACCGCACCGACCAACGTCGCCAGCGCCAGGACGCCACCGACCACCACGAGCGCCCACATCTCCCCGGACATGCCCGCAACGCTAGCCGAGCACCGGGCACCGCGCCGCCGTCCGTGGTCGATGCGACGGGCGGGCCTATGACCGGTGAGCCTACGGCGGGCGGGCCTACGGCGGGTCGGTTCAGTAGGCGGCCACGGCGGCCCGGCCGCGGGCCACGGTGGGATTCTCCCGGGTGGTTTCCGCCGACGGGCGCGGGCTCTCCGACATCGGCAGCACCGACTCGGCCCGCTCCGGTCGGCGGTCGCGCGCGGCGAACGCCTCGTCCCGCAGGCTGCGGGCCGCCGCGCCGGCCAGGTCGGCGGCCCGCCAGGCCGCCTGCTCCCGGGCGACCGCCGTCCGGTGCCGGGCCGCCAGGTGGTCCCGCGTCGCGCGACGCAGCACCAGCTCCTGCTCCACCGGGTGCCGGCGCGGATCCCAGCCGGCGCGGTGCGCGAAGACGTCGTCGAGCTGCGCGTCCGACAGCTCGCCCCGACGGTGCGCGTCCACGGCGGCCCGGTGCAGCCAGCGCTCCCGGTCGGCGTACTCGGCCGGGGTCTGGCCGGTGTGCGGCAGCGGCATGACCGCGGCGGCGGCGAGCCGGCGCAGGTGCGCCTCGGCCCCCTCCAGCGCCGTCCAGGCCGACTCGACCTCCTCCTGGGCGGTCAGCCACTCGGCGCGCAGCCGGTCGGCGGTGGTGCCCGCCCGCTCGGCCGCCACGGCGACCTCCTCGGCGTACCGGGTGTGCTCCCGGAGCTGCTCGGCGCGCTCGGGGTCGGTGGGCAGGGCGGCGGCCCGGAACCGGCCGCCCACCGCCGGCCGGAACCGGTCGGGGCGGACCACCAGGACCGCGACGGCGACGGCCGCGACGGCGAGCAGGATCAGCCAGATTCCGGCGGCGGCGGGGACGTCGGGTAGGACGGCGGAGAAGACGGTCTGCATCACCAGCACCTCACGGTGGGACATCGACGTGGACGGAAGGGGAACCTGGCCGGTAGGGGCGGGAGCTGCGGGCGGCGTGTCCTGAGCGGACCGGACCCGGTCCAGCCCGGTCCGGATCGGGCTCGGGCCGGGTTCGACCGGCTCGGACCGGTGCCTGACCCGTACCTGGCTCGGGACCTGGCTCAGGGCCGGACTCGGCTCAGGCTCGGGCTCGGACCCGGGCGCGGTCGGGTCGGTCCGGGCGCGCCGGTCGGACGGGCACGGGGGTGCCGAGGGGTGCCGCCCCGCTCAGCTCCGGGGCGGGCCGCGCCGGCCGGTGGCGTCCCGGAGCGGGTCCGGCGTCGCCACGTCCACCCGCGCGGCGGGTCGGACCGTGGGCTCGGCGGCGGACCCGGCCGGCAGCGGCCGGATGGGATCGGGGGCGGGCCGCCCGGACCCGGGACGGGTGTCCACGGGTCGGTCGTCACCGGGCCGGGTGTCGGTGGGTAGCGCAGCCACCCGGGAGGTCACCACGGGCGGGCGGGTGGCAGCGGCGGCCGGGCCGTCGGTGGTGGCGGCGAACAGGCCGCCGAGGCCGACGGCGAGCACCAGCGCGGTGACCGCCAGCCGGGTCAGGTCGCGCAGCCTCGACACCCAGACGGGCCGGGTGGAGGCTACGCGGATCACCCGTCCAACCTATCCCTACCTGACCGTCCGCGCAGCGTCGGCGACCCGGTCGGCCAGGTGACCCGGGCCACGGTGTGCCCTGTGGACGGACCGTTCCCACCCGGGATACGTACGCCGACCTGCTCCTGGATGCATCGACAGGGATGACAAGGCCGACAGTTTCCCCCCGCTCGGTCCGGGAACTTCCCCGACGGCGCGACGCCCCGCCGCGCCGGGACCGACAGACCGGAGGAGACCATCCAATGGGAGTACGTCGTCAGGCCGCCGTCGCCACCGCGAAGGTGCTGGCCACCGCCGTCGCCACCACGACGGTGCTGGCCACCGCCGTACCCGCGCAGGCCGCGCCGACCACCGTCGACACCGGACCGCTCACCCCGGTCGCCGAGGTCGACGTCGAGCGGTACGCGGGTGACTGGTACCAGGTCGCCGCCGTTCCGGCGATCTTCGAGATCCAGTGCTACAAGAACGTCCGGGCCCGCTACGACGTACAGCCCGACGGAACCGTCGGGGTGCGCAACACCTGCCAGACCATCGTCGGCACCACCAGCGCGGTGACCGGTCGGGCGCGCAGCGAGAACCCGCCGGCCGACTCGGCGCTGACCGTGTCGTTCCTCAAGCTCGGCAGCCGCTGGATCTACCTGGGCGGTCCGAACTACGTGGTGATCGGGCTCGACCCCGACTACCGGTGGGCGGTCGTCGGTGACCCGGACCGCAGCACCGGCTTCGTCCTGTCCCGCGAGCCCGCGCTGACCGGGGCGCAGACGACGGCGGCGAAGGCGGCGCTCACCGCCAACGGCTACGACCTCTGCGACTTCCGCACCACCCGGCAGGACGGCGGCGGGCAGGCCGGCAGCTTCTGCTGAGCGGGCCGCCGACCCGGCGGTCGTCCGCAGGGCCGGGTCGCCGCCCCGTGCGGTGGCCCGGCCCGACCGCATGCGGTGCCTCGACCCGGTGTGGTGTCCCGGACCGGCTCGGTCCGGTGGCTCGACCCGGTCGGGTGGCGCGGTGGGCCGCCGGGCTCCCTGGCGGCCCGGGCATGCCCGGGGCGGGGTGGGCCGTCGGGTCAGCCGTCCTGGTCGGCGTGGTCGGGGGTGAAGAGGGCGAGCAGGTCACCGACCTGACGGTCGGCCTCGGCGGGGTGCCGGAAGTGCCCGCTCGGGTCGATGGTGTATTCGTTGCGCCGACCGACCCGGGTCCGCCGCAGGTAGCCGCCGGACTCCAGGTCCGCGACGATGGCCTGGGCGGCCCGTTCGGTCACCCCGACCTCCTCGGCGACGTCCCGGAGCCGGGCGGTGGGGTTGCGGGCGATGGCCAGCAGCACGTGACCGTGGTTGGTGAGGAACGTCCAGTTGCGGGCGCTCCCGGCGCTGTCCGTGGTCTTCGCCATACCGGTCATCGTATGGCCCGAGCGCGGGGAACCCGCCGTCGGCCGGCGTTCGCGTCCGTCCCGGCCGGCTGTCGACCCGCCGCCGACATCGCTGCGACCAAAGCCTGAAACGTGTATCACGAAATCTTGACGTACCTTTAGCTGCGTGTGACCGTGGGAACACGGCCGTCGGTGCCGCCGGCCGGCGTGAGCAGGCACGATTCCGGACCGAGGTGAGGCAATGGGCCCGATCACTCCGACCCAGGCGCTGGCCGAGTTGCAGGCCGGCAACCGGCGTTTCGTCGCCGGTGAGCCCCGCCACCCCAACCAGGGCGCGGTCCACCGGGCGGCCGTCGCCGACGGCCAGCACCCCTTCGCGGTCATCGTCGGCTGCTCCGACTCCCGGCTCGCCGCCGAGATCATCTTCGACCGGGGTCTGGGTGACCTCTTCGTGGTCCGGACCGCCGGGCACACCGCCGGCCCCGAGGTGCTCGGCAGCGTCGAGTACGCGGTGACCGTCCTGGGCACGCCGCTGGTGGTGGTGCTCGGGCACGACTCCTGCGGTGCGGTACAGGCCGCCCGGGAGGCGGCCCGCACCGGCACCCAGCCCCCGGGGCACCTCTACTCGGTGGTCGCCGCCGTCGGGCCGAGCCTGCGCCGGGCGGCCCAGCAGGGGGTGCACGACATCGACGGGATCGTCGACATCCACATCGCGCAGACCGTCGAGGTGCTGCTCGGCAACTCGCCGGTGATCGCCGCCGAGGTGGCCGCCGGGCGGTGCGCGGTGGTCGGCATGTCCTACCGGCTCGCCGCCGGTGAGGTCCGCCAGGTGGCCCCGGCGCACGCTCCGGCCGCCCTCACCGCCGCCGTCCCCGGGCCTGCCGTGGTGCCGGCGGGTGCCGACGCCGCTCCGGCGGCCGTCGCCGGCTGAGGCACGCCCGTCGCCGGCCGTCGCCGGCTGGGGCACGCCCGTCGACGGCCGTCCGGCCGAGACCCGCTCACGGCGGAGGCCGCCCGGTTCGACCGGGCGGCCTCCGCCGTGAGTGCTCGCTCGACCCACCGGGTCGAGGACGCGGTGTCCGGGATTCGGATGCCGCGTCGTCGCGTCGCTACAACAGGGACACGTGTACGTGGTCGGTGTGGTTGGACGGGCCGGAGTAGGAACTCCATCCGTTGGCCGGGAACCAGATCTGCCGGTTCCAGATCACGTAGTAGATGCCCAGCCGGTCCGCGTTGCGGAGCAGGAACGCGGCGAGGTTGTTGCCGTACATCCGGGTGTCGTTGTTGTGCCACGGGCTGAAGCCGCTCTTCTGCAACGACCAGTCACACGCCTTGCCCTTGGGGTGCTCCCAGGGACCACCGGGACGGTAGCAGCCGACGAACCGGTTGAAGCCGGCCCGCTTGACCTCCTTGTACATGTGCAACGTGCGCGGGGTGATGCAACCGGACGTGGTCGGGTCGTTCTCGCTGCACGACTCGGCACGCCAGTCGCCGTCGGCCGTCTGGCCCGGCGCGATGCGGGCCACCGGCGAGGTGGCGTCGACCAGGCCGCCGGTGAAGCCCCGGCCACCGACCAGGGCCAGTGCCTTGTCCGCCTCGGTCTTCTTCTTGGCCATCAGGTTGGTCTGCTTCTGCTGCTCACGGACCTCGGCGTCGACGGCGAGCTTGGCCTTCTCGGCCCGGGTCCTCACCTCGTTGACCTCGGCCAGCTTGCCGGCGTTGACCATGTTCAGCTCGTCCAGGGCGGCGGCCCGCCGGACGAAGGCGTCCGGGGCGTCGCTCTCCAGCAGGGCGGCGACCGCGCCGACCCGACCCGTCCGGTACGACTGGGCGGCGATCTCGTTGACCTGCGGGGCCAGCGCGGTCAGCTCCTGCTCGGCCTTCTCCACCTCGATGGCGTACTCGAGCTGGCGCTTCTTGGACTTCTCCAGCCGGTTCTTCGCCGCCGAGTACTCCCGGTTGGTGGCCTCGATGACGTCGGTGAGCAGCTTCGGCTCCTCGTCCTCCTCGTGGCCCGAGGGGGAGGGTGCGTTGGGTGCCGCCGTCGCGGGGGCGGCGGTGGGCCCGGCGACGATCGCCAGGGCGGCGAGCACGGCCACTGCCGGCGTCAGCCAGCGGCGTAGGGGTGCCGTCACAGTTTTCCCTTCCGTCGACCGCCGACCGGGTTAGCTGACGGGTTCGGGACGGAAGTGGCCCCTACCGCTGGCGCGGATTCACCCCAGGTGCTCGGTTCCCCGGCTCGCCGTACGGCGATTGGGCGGTGGCCCCGCTGGCGCCGGTGGGCGCCTTCGGCGGTGACCGGCAGCGAGGTTACCCGAGAGTCGTAGCAGGAATCTACGGCCACAACCCGGCGAAATACGTATTTTCCCGATAGCGGCCGGTGACCAGCGGCGGGATCGACAGTGGTGACCCCGCCTCCGGTCACGAAGCGGAGTGTCACCATGCCGCTTCCGTGTTCCCCTCCGGATCCGCCCACCGGGCGGGGGCCGGGGTGGACGGTCCGCCGGGTCGGGGCGCGCCCAGCGCCTGCCACGCCTCGGCCCGGTCGGGAGCCGGGCGCGGGGTGGGCGGCGGCCCGGCCGCGGCGGCGTCGGCGGGGCCGCGGCCGGCGGTGGTGACCAGCGCGGCCAGCCCGGTCGTCAGCGGCACCGCCGCCACCAGCCCGAGGGTGGCCACCGCGCTCCGGACGATCTCCTGGGCCAGGAACTCGCTGGTGAGGATCTGCCCCAGCGGCCGGCTGTCGGCGGTGAGCAGGAGCAGCAGCGGCAGCGAAGCCCCCGCGTACGCCAGCACGATGGTGTTCACCGTGGAGGCGATGTGCGCCCGGCCGACCCGGGTGGCGGCCCGGTAGAGCTGCAACCGGGAGAGCCCGGGATTGGCGTGGGCCAACTCGGTGACGGTGGCCGCCTGGGTGACGGTCACGTCGTCCAGCACGCCGAGCGAGCCGATGATGATCCCGGCCAGCAGCAGGCCGTGCAGGTCCACGTCGCGCTGGTACATCGACAGCGTGGTGGCCTCCTCGCTGCCGTACCCGGTCAGGTGGGTGGCGGCGGTGGCCAGCGTGCCCAGGACCCCGGTCAGCACCAGGCTGCCCAGGGTGCCGAGGACCGCCACCGAGGTCTGCGCGGTGATCCCGTGGGTCAGGTACAGCACCACGAACATGATCAGCGCGGCGCCGGTGATCGCGATGGGCAGCGGTGCGCCCCCGGCGGAGATGCCCGGCACCACGAAGGTCAGCAGGATGGCGAAGCTGGCGCCGAGACCGGCCAGGGCGGCCAGCCCACGGAGCCGGCCGAACGCCACGATCGCCGCCGCGAACAGGGCGACCAGCCAGAGCAGCGGCGTACCCCGCTGGTGCTCGGCGATGTGGTAGCTGACCGCCACCGGGTCGGTCGGGTCGGTCAGCGCGACCAGCACCACCTCGTCACCGACGGCCACCGTCGGTGCCCCCGGCCCGGACGGGACCGGCGTCTCGACCTGCTCACCGCTGTCCGGCCCCTGCTCGACGGCGACCGTCACCGTGCCGCACGGGCCGGCGTCCGCCCCGGACGGCCCGTCGGGGGTCTCCGGCGCGGGCGGGCAGGGTTCGGTCACCACCCGGGTCACCGTGCCGTGGTGGCGGGGCACCTGCTCGCCCTGGTCGATCCGCCGGGTCTCGCCCGGCCAGAGCAGCAGCGTGGCGACCACCGTGACGACGATGAGCGGAACCACCGTCAGGACGAGTATCCGCCGCACCCGGGGCGGGGTGGACGGAGCGGTACGGGTGTGGTCGGCGCCCATGCGTGCGAGTTCTCCCAACGGTCCGGGACGGGATACCGGTCGGCCGGCCGACCGGTTCATCCCGCGGGCGGCGGTCGTCGTCGGACGATGGTAGCCACCACCCCGGCCCGCCGGGTTAGCCCTGCCCACGGTATGCCGAGGGGTGCGTTCACCCCCGGCCGCGGCGGGTCAGCCGCGCTTCATCAGCCGGCCGACGGCGGCCATCATCTCGGCGGCCATCTCGTCGGCCCGGCCCTCGGCGGCCCCCTCGTGCATGCAGTGCCGGGCGTGGCCGTCGAGCAGGCCGAGGGCGACCTTGTCCAGGGCGGCCTGGACGGCGGAGATCTGGGTGAGCACGTCGATGCAGTACCGGTCGTCGTCGACCATCTTCTCGATGCCCCGGACCTGCCCCTCCACGCGGCGCAGCCGCGCGAGCAGCTGGTCCTTGCTGGCGGTGTAGCCCCGGACGGGGTTGCTCGGTGTGGTCATGGCCACCACGATAGCCTACCCCCGGGGGGTATGTTACGGTCGTCGGGCAGGGTACCCCTGGGGGGTATATTGGAGGAGAGGGAGGGAGCACGCCATGATCACGAACTACCAGGTGAAGGGCATGACCTGCGGGCACTGCGTCAGTGCGGTGAGCGCCGAACTGGCCGCGCTGGACGGGGTGACCGAGGTGCAGGTGGACCTGGCCTCCGGCCGGGTGACCGTCACCAGCGCCGGTCCGTTGGACACCGGTGACGTGCGGGCCGCCGTCGACGAGGCCGGCTACGACCTCGTCGAGGCGTGACCGGGCGGTCGCGGCGGGAGACCGGGGTGGACCGATGAACACGGCGACCAGGCTGGGCGGCTTCGCCCTCCTGCTCGCGGCGGTGTTCGGCGCGGCGTACGGGGGCGGTCAGCTGGCCGGCCCCGTCGCGCCACCCGCCGACACCCGCCACGACCCCGCGCACACCCCGGCGTCCCCCACCGTCACCGACGTCCCCCGCCCGACGCCGACCGGCACCGACGGCCCCGGGCACCCGCACGGTCGACCGGAGGCGCCGCGATGACCCCCACCACGAGCAACCCGCCCACCGCCCCGCACCTGATCGAACTCGCCATCGGCGGCATGACCTGCGCGTCCTGCGCCGCCCGGATCGAGAAGAAGCTCAACCGGATGGACGGGGTCGAGGCGAGCGTCAACTACGCCACCGAGAAGGCCACCGTCCGGTACGCCGACCGGATCACCCCGGACGACCTGATCGCCACCGTCGAGAAGACCGGCTACACCGCCGTCGTGCCGCCGCCGCCCGCCCCGGCCGGGGCGGAACCGGCCGGCGAACCGGTGGACGCGCTGGCCGCCCTGCGTACCCGGCTGCGGGTGTCGGCCGTGCTGACCGTGCCGGTGATCGTGCTGGCGATGGTGCCGGCCTGGCAGTTCACCTACTGGCAGTGGCTGTCGCTGACCCTGGCCGCCCCGGTGGTGGCGTACGGCGGACTGCCGTTCCACCGGGCGGCCTGGACCAACCTGCGGCACGGCGCGGCGACCATGGACACCCTGGTGTCGCTCGGCACCCTCGCCGCGTTCGGCTGGTCGCTGTGGGCACTCTTCCTCGGCGACGCCGGGACGCCCGGGATGACCCACCCCTTCCGGCTGGACGTGACCCGCACCGACGGCACCGGCAACATCTACCTGGAGACCGCCGCCGGGGTGACCGTGTTCCTCCTCGCCGGCCGCTACTTCGAGGCCCGGTCCAAGCGGACCGCCGGGGCGGCCCTGCGTGCCCTGCTCGAACTCGGCGCGCGGGACGTCGCCGTGCTGCGCGGTGGGGTGGAAGCCCGGATCCCGGTCGACCAGCTCGTGGTGGGCGACCGGTTCGTGGTCCGGCCCGGGGAGAAGATCGCCACCGACGGGCGGGTCGAGGAGGGCACCTCGGCGGTCGACGCCAGCATGCTCACCGGCGAGTCGGTCCCGGTCGAGGTCGGCCCCGGCGACGTGGTGGCCGGTGCCACCGTGAACGCGGGCGGCCGGCTGGTGGTCACCGCCACCCGGGTCGGTGCGGACACCCAGCTCGCCCAGATGGCCCGGCTGGTGGAGGCGGCGCAGACCGGCAAGGCGGCCGTGCAGCGGCTGGCCGACCGGATCTCCGGGGTGTTCGTGCCGGTGGTGATCGCGTTGGCCGTCGGCACGCTGGGCTGGTGGCTGGGGACCGGCGCCGGCCCGACCGCCGCCTTCACCGCCGCCGTGGCGGTGCTGATCATCGCCTGCCCGTGCGCGCTCGGCCTGGCCACCCCGACCGCGCTGCTGGTGGGCACCGGGCGGGGTGCCCAGCTCGGCATCCTGATCAAGGGGCCGGAGGTGCTGGAGTCGACCCGGCAGGTCGACACGGTGGTGCTGGACAAGACCGGCACGGTCACCACCGGGCGGATGACCCTGGTCGACGTCCGTCCCGCCGAGGGGCAGGACCGGGCCGAACTGCTCCGGCTCACCGGGGCGGTGGAGGCCGGCTCGGAGCACCCGATCGCCCGTGCGGTGGCGACCGCTGCCGCCGAGGCCGGTGAACTGCCGCCGGTCACCGGGTTCGCCGCCGCCGAGGGGCTCGGCGTCACCGGCACCGTCGACGGCCACGACCTGGTCGTCGGGCGGCCGAGGCTGCTCCGCGAGCGCGGTCTGGACGTACCGGACGAGGTGGTCCGGGCGGTGACCGAGGCGGAGGCCGCCGGTCGGACGGCGGTGGTGGCGGGTTGGGCCGGGCAGGCCCGGGGCGTCCTCGCGGTCGCCGACGTGGTCCGGCCCACCAGCCGGGCGGCGATCGGCGCGCTGCGCGACCTGGGCCTCACTCCGGTGCTGCTCACCGGGGACAACGCGACCGTCGCGCGGGCGGTGGCCGCCGAGGTGGGCATCGACCGGGTGACCGCCGGGGTGCTGCCGGCCGACAAGGTCGACGAGGTGCGCCGGCTCCAGGAGCAGGGTCGTACGGTCGCCATGGTCGGCGACGGGATCAACGACGCCGCCGCGCTGGCCCGGGCCGACCTGGGGCTGGCCATGGGCACCGGCACCGACGTGGCGATCGAGGCGTCCGACCTCACCCTGGTCCGGGGCGACCTGGTCGCCGCGGTGGACGCGATCCGGCTCTCCCGGCGCACGCTCGCCGTGATCAAGGGAAACCTGTTCTGGGCGTTCGCCTACAACGTGGCCGCCCTGCCGCTGGCCGCCGCCGGACTGCTCAACCCGATGATCGCCGGGGCGGCGATGGCCTTCTCGTCGGTCTTCGTGGTCGCCAACAGCCTCCGCCTCCGCCGGTTCCCGGCGACCGTTCTGCGGTGATCCGGCCGCCGGTGTCGGATCGGGCGGTCCACGGCCGCCCACGGTCCGCGGTGGGTGACGCAGACCTCCTGATCGACCCGGCAAGACGGTGGGTCGGGAGTTTTGGGGGTGGGGGTCGGGGGTAGTTCAGGTGGTGTTGGAAGACATGCTCGTACGGGAGGCTCTCATGGGATTCGACGACAAGATCGAAAACACGACCGAGAACACCGCCGGCAAGATCAAGGAGGGTGTGGGCCGGGCGACCGACAACGAGCGCCTGGAGGCCGAGGGTCGCAACGACCAGGCCAAGTCCAGCCTCAAGCAGGCCGCCGAGAAGGTCAAGGACGCCTTCAAGAGCTGACCCACGCCCTTCCGCACGCCGGACCGACAGCCGTCGGTCCGGCGTGCGGCGCGTCGGGGGTGCGCCGTCGGCCCGCCGGGTCGTACGGCATCGTGTCCGGGGTACCGCCGCCACATCGAAACGGGGAAGTCGATGCACCGCAGCTCCGCCACCGCGTTCACCCTCGCCGTCCTCGTCGTCCTCGCCGCCGGCTGTGCCGACGACACCGACACCGACACCGACACCGACGCCGCGCCCGGTCCGTCGGCCACCGTCACCGCCACCGGGGAGGCCACGCCCGACGCGGTGGTCCCCACCACCGCCACCGCCAGCCCGACCACGGGCAGCGCCCTGAACACCACACAGGTCTGTCGCGCGGTCGACCAGTTGATCATCGACGGTAGTCGGCAGATCGTCGCCGACTCGACCGCGGCAACCCGTGAGGAACTCACCCCGGAACAGCTCAACGGCAAACTCAAGGGGCGGTTGAGCCGGCTCGCCGACGACGTGCGCGGGCAGGCCCGCCGGGCCCAGGACGCCCGGATCAAGAAGCTGATCGACGACACCGCCGCGAAGATCGACGACGGGGCGGCCGCCAAGAGCCCGGCGAGCTGGATGGGCAAGGAGTTCGTCGACATCCCGCCCCGGCTCACCCGCGACTGCCACGCCTGAGTCACCCCCACGCGGCCGGCCCGCAGAGCCCGGGGGCCGGGCGGTGTCCGGTGGGCCGGTCTTCCCGGCGTCGGCCGGCCCGTGGCGGGTGGGTCAGCGTCGGCCGGGCAGCGGCCGGTTCGCCGGGGCGTCCCCGGCCAGCGAGGCGCGGTCGGCGGCGGCGGTGCCGGACTGCCACCCTTCGACGTCCCGCACGTTGAGCCGGGCCCGGGTGGCACCGGGGAAGAGGGTGTCCATCCGCTCGCGTACCGCGTCGGAACGGGCGGCGAGCACCGGGAGCAGCCGGTCCGGCCCGGCGGCCGCCGTCGCCTGCCGGCTCGCCTCCTCGGTCGCGGCCCGCAGCCGTTCGCCGATCCGCTGGGCGAACGCGTGCAGGAACGCCTCGTCGTAGGCCCTGGTGCGCCGGCCGCCGCCCCGGCGTTCCCGGCGTCCGCGCAGCATCGCGGCGGTGGCCTGCACCAGCAGCGAGGTGTGCAGCAGCTCCACGGCCGCCAGGTCGGCGGGGAAGCCGAGCACGGTGGCGAAGCCGAGGTCGTCCGACCAGACCGACTCGCACCGGTTCGCCGTCGCCACCTCCTGCACCAGCAGCGCCTTCGCCCCCGCGTACGGCGCGTCGGTGCCGATCCGGATCCCGCCGGGCCGGTCCGGGTGGGCGGCGGTGGCCTCGACCAGCGCCTGTTCCAGGCTGTGCCGGGCGATCAGCTCCTGGGCCTTGCCGGTGAACGCCTCCGCCTCGGCGGGGAAGGTGGTGGACTCCGCCTTGGCCAGCAGCGCCCGTACCCGGTCGAGGACGCGTGATCCGCTCGGCCCGGACCCGGTCGCGCCGCCGGAGCCGCCGGGCGGCGGGCGGAGCACCGCGACCGGCGGCAGCCCGGTCAGCAGGGCCAGCATCTCGACCCCGTCGCGCAGCGCGGTGATCCGGTCCGTTCCCTCCCGGCCCGCCCGGCCGGCGTCGTCGTCACCGCGGAACCGGGCGTCCAGGCTGGTCAACTGGTCGTCCCACCACTGCGGCACCGGGCCGGGCCGGGCCGCGCGGTCGGCGGCGAGCGCGTCGGCCAGCAGCCGGCCGGGGCGTGCGCCGAGCCGGCGGGTCACGATCCGGGCCACGTCGGTCGGCTGCCAGCCGCGCGGCCAGAGCCGGGCGAGGGCGGCGACCAGCCGGTCGCGCAGCGCGGCGTCCACCGCCGCCGGGCCGCCGTCGTCGCCGACCCCCGCCGGGCCGCCGCCGACCACCAGCAGGTCCAGCTTCCGCTCCGCGTCGCGTACGTCGGAGCCGCGGACCGCCGCGACCGCGGCGGTGATGAGGGCGTCGGCGTCCACGGGGTCCTTCCTCGGAGCTGGCGACCGGGTGATGTCCGGATGGTCGGGAGTGTCTGCCCGGCCACGGTACCCGTACCCGGATTGCCTACCCCGGGGACTCATCCGTACGGCCCTCCCGCCCGTACTCCTGCCCGGAGTGGACCGAGGTGGACGGGGAGGCGAACGGTGAGCACCCTGACGGTGAGCGAGGCCGCCGACCGGGGCCGGCACCGGGGACGCCGCCGGCGTGCCACCCCGGCCGGTGTGCTGACGGCGGTGCTGGTGGTGGCCGCCCTGGCCGCCGGTGGCGCGGTGGTGGCCCAACGGCAGGGCGTCGACCTGGGAGCACTCGTCGGCGACGTACGACGGGAACCGGTGCGGCCGGCCGCCGCCGCGGTGCCGCCCGCGCCGCCCCGGGGGGAGGTCCCGGCCGCGGCCGGATCGCCCGCCCCCGCCCCGGCGGTGCGCTACCCGCAGCGCGGCACCGGTACCTGGCGGACGGCGACCGCCCAGGGTGCGGTCGCCGGGCGGAGCGGCCAGTTGCTGCGCTACCGGGTGGCGGTGGAGGGCGGCATCGACGACGTGGACCCGGAACGGTTCGGCCGGGAGGTGGCGGTGGTGCTCGCCGACCGCCGGGGTTGGACCGCCGATGGCCGGTGGCGGCTGCAGCGGGTCGGTGCCGACGCCCCGGCCGACTTCACCGTGCTGCTGACCACCCCGGTCACCCGGGGCGAGCTGTGCGGGGACACCTCGGACCGGTACACCTCCTGCCGCAACGGCGACCGGGTGGTGATCAACGTGGCCCGGTGGGCGCGTGGGGTGCCGGATTTCCGGGGCGACCTCGGCAGCTACCGGTCGTACGTGCTGAACCACGAGGTGGGGCACCGGCTGGGCCGGGGCCACGAACGCTGCCCGGCGGCGGGCGGACCGGCGCCGGTGATGCAGCAGCAGACCCTCGGCCTGCACGGTTGCCGCCCGAACCCCTGGCCGACGGTGGGCGGCAGCCTGTTCACCGGCCCCGCCGGGGAGTACGACGACCCCATCCCGGCCGGCGACTGAGCCGCCCGGTCCCGGTCAGCGGCTGAGCCGCCCGGTCCCGGTCAGCGGCGGGGGAAGGACGCCCAGATGTTCTTGGTGCGGTCGGTGGCGTACCAGCCGACCTCCAGGGAGACCGCCATGGCGATCTGGAGCCCCCGGCCGCCCGCTCCCATCGGCCGGGTGTCGGCCAGCTCGGGGATGGTGCTGAGATCGTGGTCGGCCACGTCGAGGATGAGCGAGTCGTCAACGGTGAGTAAACGGACAATCGTTGGCGGAATACCATGCTTGAGGGCATTGGTGGCCAGTTCGGTGGCGACCAGGACGATCAGCTCGGGCACCTCGTCCATGCGCTGCCCGTCGAGGAGCCGCTCGCCGGTCAGGGCCTCGTGCAGGGACGCCCGCAGGTCCCGCAGACCGGCGGGGTCGGCCAGCTCCCAGCGGCGCAGTTCGGTGGCCTGCGGCGGGGGCGGCGAGGTGAGCAGCTGTGCCATGACACCGGTTTACCCTGCGTAGCGGTCTCCTATGCCGGCCCCGGCGGTCGGGGATTCGTCGTCTCCGGGCCGCCGGGAGGTGCGTCGTACGACATCCGTCCGGGCCGGTCGGCGGGCGGCCCGCCGGGCGTCGGGGTGCGGCGGGAAAATGTGGTTCGGACCACTGTCGAGGATGGTCGGCCAGGCCGGAACGGGTGGTGCTCCGCCGGTCCGCCGACTACCGGAGGAATCAGCCGGTGCCGCCCTGCCGTCAGCGCTCACGGTCGCGTAAAGTCCGCAAACTGAACGGGCCATCTCGGCGACGGAACGCCCCGGTTGCGGGTGCCCGTCCGCACGGTTGGGCGCACCCCCGCGCCGGCTCGCGGACCGCCTCAGGAAGAGCCATGACCGCCAGTACGAATGCCCCGAAGGTGACCGTCGTGGTCCCCGCGTACAACTCGGGACCGCACATCGAGAAGCTCGTCACCTCGTTGCTGCGGCAGTCGCTGCCGGCCGGCGAGTTCGAGGCGATGTTCGTCGACGACGGCTCGACCGACTCGACCGGCGCCCGGCTCGACGAACTGGCCGCCGCCCACCCGCACTTCCGGGTGCTGCACATCGACAACTCCGGCTGGCCGTCGCGGCCCCGCAACCTCGGTGTCGAGCACGCCCGCGGCGAGTACGTCTTCTTTGCCGACGACGACGACTGGTTCGGCGAGGAGGCCCTGGAGCGCCTGTACGCCTGCGCGACCGCGCACGACGCGGACCTGGTGATCGGCAAGATGGCCGGACACCGTCGGTCGGTGCCGCGCGAGCTGTTCCGGCGCAACCGGTTCGACGCCACCCTGGAGAACGCGCCCCTGATCGACAGCCTCACCGCGCACAAGCTGTTCCGGCGCTCCTTTCTCGTCGAGCACGACCTGCGTTTCCCGGAGGGCAAGCGGCGGCTGGAGGACCACGTACTGGTCACCCGGGCCTACTTCCTGTCCCGACGCACCTGCGTGCTGGCCGACTACGTCTGCTACCACCACCAGCGGCGCACCGACGCCGGCAACGTCACCGCCACCGCGCTGGAGCCGGCCGGCTACTTCGTCAACCTCCGCGAGGCGCTCGACATCGTCGACGCCCACACCGACCCCGGCCCGCTGCGCGACCGGCTGCACCGGCGGTGGCTGCGTAACGAGATGGTCTCCCGGCTGCGCGGTCGGCGGCTGCTCGACGCGCCCGCCGACTGGGTGGACCAGCTGGTGGACGAGGCGCGGCGGGTGATCCGGGACCGGTTCGCCCCGGGCGTCGCCGCCGGCCTGCCGCCGCTGCAGCGGATCATCACCCGGCTGATCGAGCAGGGCCGCACGGCCGACCTGCGCCGGCTGGCCCGGTGGGAGACGGCCGTCCGGGCCACCGCCACCGTGCAACGGGTCGCGCCGGCGGGCACCACCCTGACCGTCTCCCTCACCGCCGAGCTGTGCTCCGGCGACCGGCCGCTCACCCTCACCGCCGACGGTGAACAGCGGCTGCTGGTGGTTCCGGTGGACGACCTGCCGGCCGACCTGCGGGACGCGACCACCGGGGTCAAGCAGTCCCGGCTCGACGTGGTCGCCCGACGGCGGGACACCCGGGAGGAGTTCTTCGTGCCGGTGACCGGGACGGTGGAGCTGGTCCCGTCGGACGACGGCACGGTGCGGCTGGTCCAGCACGGCACCGCCCGGCTCGACAGCGGCACGCTCAACGGGGGCCGCAGCCGGGGCACCTGGGACCTGAAGGCCCGGGTCACCAGTTGCGGCTGGACCGAGGACACCCTGCTCCCGGTGGCGTTCCGCTGCGCGGCCGGCGGTGCCCCACCGGTCGTCGTGCCGCATCCGGGCAGCCTGCGTTTCCGGCTGCGCCGGGCGGTGGCCCGTAGGGTGCCCGAGTCGATCCGGCGGGCCATCCGCCGCTGACCGGTCCGGCGGCCACCCCGCCGACCCGGCCCGGCCCGCCCGCAGCGGGACCGGCACCGCCGTGACCACCGTCGCTGCCCCTGCACGGTCGTGACCAGCGCCACCGCCCCGGCACCGCCGTGACCACGGTCACCGACCCGGGCGGCCGGCGTGAAGAACGCGTCAAGAAACCGGGGTTGCGCGTCACGGTCGCGTTATGGACCCTGCCCGTCCGGACGACGGCGCGTTGTGATTGCCCGGCGTGGCCGGAAGGCGGTCACGACGTACGCGTCCGTTGAGGGAGTCCGCGTGTCTGACGTGGTGTTCGTGCTGGTGACGGTGGTGCTGTTCGCGGCGCTCGCCCTCGTGGTGAGGGGCGTGGAGAAGCGGTGAACGCCGTCAACGCCGTCGGCCTGGTGCTGGCGATCGGTCTGGGTGTGTTCATGGTCGTCGCGCTGCTGTTTCCGGAGCGCTTCTGATGACCACGAGGACAGCCGGCATCGTTTTCGTGTTGTCCCTGGTGGTGGCGCTCGCCGTCGCGTACCGCCCGGTCGGCGACCACCTGTACCGGTCGGTCGCCGGCACCCGCCAGTCCCGGGTGGAGCGTGGGGTGTTCCGGCTGGTCGGGGTGAACCCGGCCGCCGAACAGTCGTGGGGCGTCTACGCCCGCAGCGTGCTGGCCTTCTCTGCCGTCTCGGTGCTGTTCCTCTACGCCCTCCAGCGGTGGCAGAACCACCTGTGGCTGTCGCTGGGCTTCGACCCGGTGGTCCCGCACGGGGCCTGGAACACCGCGGTGTCCTTCGTGACCAACACGAACTGGCAGTGGTATTCGGGCGAGTCGACCATGGGGCACCTGGTGCAGATGGCCGGGCTGGCGGTGCAGAACTTCGTCTCCGCCGCGGTGGGCATCGCCGTGGCGGTGGCGCTGATCCGGGGTTTCGCCCGCAGCCGTACGGGCGAGGTGGGCAACTTCTGGGTCGACCTGGTGCGGATCGTGCTGCGGGTGCTGCTGCCGGTCGCGGTGCTCGGCGCGCTGGTGCTGATGCTCGGCGGCGTGGTCCAGAACCTCTCCGCCGGCACCGACGTGACCACCCTGACCGGCGGCGGCCAGAGCCTCCCCGGAGGCCCGGTGGCCAGTCAGGAGGTGATCAAGGAGTTGGGCACCAACGGCGGTGGCTTCTACAACGCCAACAGCGCCCACCCGTTCGAGAACCCCACCGCCTGGACGAACTGGGTCGAGCTGTTCCTGATCCTGCTGATCCCGTTCAGCCTGCCCCGGGTCCTCGGCCGGATGGTCGGGCAGCAGCGGCAGGGCTACGCCGTCGTCGCGGTGATGGCCGTCCTGGCGCTCGGCAGCGTCGCCCTCACCACCGGCTTCGAGTCGGCCGGGCAGGGCACCGTGCCGCAGGCGGTCGGCGCGGCACTGGAGGGTAAGGAGGTCCGCTTCGGCGTGTCGGACTCGGCGACGTTCGGGGCGGTCACCACGCTGACCTCGACCGGTGCGGTCAACTCGTTCCACGACTCGTACACCGCGCTGGGCGGAATGATGACGCTGGGCAACATGATGCTCGGCGAGGTCGCCCCCGGCGGGGTCGGCGCGGGCCTGTACGGGCTGCTGGTCCTCGCGGTGATCACGGTGTTCGTCGCCGGCCTGATGGTCGGCCGGACGCCGGAGTACCTGGGTAAGAAGATCGGCACCCGGGAGATCACCTTCGCCTCGCTGTACTTCCTGGTCACCCCGGCCCTGGTGCTGACGGGAACCGCCACCGCCTTCGCCACCGGCAACGACGCGACCGCGCTGAACACCGGCCCGCACGGCCTGACCGAAGTGCTCTACGCGTTCACCTCGGCGAGCAACAACAACGGCTCGGCGTTCGCCGGGATCACCGTGAACACCGCGTGGTGGAACACCGCGCTGGGCCTGTGCATGCTGCTGGGCCGGTTCCTGCCGATCATCTTCGTGCTCGCCCTGGCCGGCTCGCTCGCCCGCCAGGCACCCGTCCCCGCCTCCGAGGGCACCCTGCCGACGCACCGACCGCTCTTCGTCGGGATGGTCGTCGGCGTCACGGTGGTCCTGGTGGCGCTCACCTTCCTGCCCGCGCTCGCGCTCGGCCCGTTGGCCGAAGGGTTGTGACCCGTATGAGGAACAACGAGGACATGTCCGTCGCGTCCGTGACCACCGACGACGACCGGCCCGCCGTCGACAACCCCGCCGTCGACAACCCCGCCCGCCGGGCCGGTGGCGGCCTGCTCGACCCTCGGCAACTGGTCAGGTCGCTGCCCGGGGCGCTGCGCAAGCTCGACCCGCGCACCCTGTGGCGCAGCCCGGTGCTGCTGATCGTGGCGATCGGCGCGGTCTTCACCACCGTCCTGGCCGTCGCCGACCCGTCGGTGTTCGGCTGGGCGATCACCGGCTGGCTCTGGCTCACCGTGATCTTCGCCAACCTCGCCGAGGCGGTCGCCGAGGGTCGGGGCAAGGCGCAGGCCGCCTCGCTGCGGCGGGCCAAGCGGGACACCATCGCCACCCGCCTGGTCGGCTGGGCACCGGGTGCCCGCGCCGACACCTACACCGACGAGGCGGTGCCCGCACCGGAGCTGCGGCAGGGGGACGTCGTCCTGGTGAGCGCCGGCGGGATCATCCCCGGCGACGGCGACGTCGTCGAGGGCATCGCCAGCGTCGACGAGTCCGCGATCACCGGCGAGTCCGCCCCGGTGATCCGGGAGTCCGGCGGCGACCGCAGCGCCGTCACCGGCGGCACCCGGGTGCTCTCCGACCGGATCGTCGTGCGGATCACCCAGCGGCCGGGGGAGAGCTTCATCGACCGGATGATCGCCCTGGTCGAGGGGGCCGACCGGCAGAAGACACCGAACGAGATCGCACTGAACATCCTGCTCGCCGCGCTCACCCTGATCTTCCTGCTGGCCGTGGTCACCCTCCAACCGCTGGCGATCTTCGCCAAGGGCTGGCAGGCCGCCGCCCCGGACACCGGGGCGGTCACCGGCACCGGGGTGACCGGGGTGGTGCTGGTGTCCCTGCTGGTCTGCCTGATCCCCACCACCATCGGCGCGCTGCTGTCGGCGATCGGTATCGCCGGGATGGACCGCCTCGTGCAGCGCAACGTGCTCGCGATGAGCGGCCGGGCGGTGGAGGCGGCGGGGGACGTCAGCACCCTGCTGCTCGACAAGACCGGCACGATCACCCTGGGCAACCGGCAGGCCACCGCGTTCCTGCCGGTCGAGGGGGTCACCGCCGGCGAGGTGGCCGCCGCCGCGCGGCTTTCCAGCCTCGCCGACGAGACGCCCGAGGGGCGGTCGGTGGTGTCGCTGGCCACGCGGGTCGACCCGGGTGCGCCGGAGCCGGACCCGCGGTCGTACGCCGACTTCGTGCCGTTCACCGCGCAGACCCGGATGAGCGGCGTCGACCTGACGCCACCGGCCGCGCCGGCCCGCCAGGTCCGCAAGGGCGCGGCGACGGCGGTGCTGGCCTGGGTACGGGAGCACGGCGGCGAGCCGGGCGGCGGGACCGACCGGATCGTCGACGGGATCAGCGGAGACGGCGGCACCCCGCTGGTGGTGGCCGAACACGTGGCCGGGGAGCCGGCCCGGGTGCTCGGCGTCATCCACCTCAAGGACGTGGTGAAGGCCGGGATGCGGGAGCGGTTCACCGAGCTGCGCCGGATGGGCATCCGGACCGTGATGATCACCGGCGACAACCCGCGTACCGCGCAGGCGATCGCCGACGAGGCCGGGGTGGACGACTTCCTCGCCGAGGCCACCCCGGAGGACAAGCTCGCCCTGATCCGCCGGGAACAGGAGGGTGGCCGGCTGGTCGCGATGACCGGGGACGGCACCAACGACGCCCCCGCCCTGGCCCAGGCCGACGTCGGCGTCGCGATGAACACCGGCACGTCGGCGGCGAAGGAGGCCGGCAACATGGTCGACCTGGACTCCGACCCGACCAAGCTGATCGAGATCGTCGAGATCGGCAAACAGTTGCTGATCACCCGGGGCGCGCTGACCACCTTCAGCATCGCCAACGACGTGGCGAAGTACTTCGCGATCATCCCGGCCATGTTCGCCGGCATCTACCCGGCTCTGGACACGCTGAACGTCATGCGGCTGGCCAGCCCGGAATCGGCGATCCTGTCCGCCGTCATCTTCAACGCCCTGGTCATCGTCGCGCTCATCCCGCTGGCCCTGCGCGGCGTGCGGTACCGGCCGGCCGCCGCGTCGACGCTGCTCGGCCGCAACCTGCTGGTCTACGGCGTCGGCGGCCTCGTCGCGCCGTTCCTCGGCATCAAGCTCATCGACCTGCTCGTCCAGTACGTCCCGGGGATCTCGTGATGCGTCTACCCGCCTGGCTCGCCCAACACCTCGCCGCCCTGCGTGCCCTGCTCGTCTTCACCGCGCTGCTCGGCGTCGCCTACCCGCTCACCCTGGTCGCCGTCGGTCGGCTCCCCGGCCTCGACGCGAAGGCGGACGGTTCGCTGCTGACCGTGGACGGCCGCAGCGTCGGCAGCGCCCTGGTCGGGCAGTCCTTCACCGACGCCGACGGCAACCCCGTCCCGCGCTACTTCCAGTCCCGCCCCTCGGCGGCCGGCGACGGCTACGACCCGACCGCCTCCGCCGCCTCGAACCTCGGCCCGGAGAGCGTGCTGGACACCCTCGCCGTCGACCCGGAGGACTCGACCCGGAGCCTGCTCAGCCAGGTCTGCGCCCGCAGCCTGGCGGTCGGTGCCCTCGACGGCGTGGACGGCCGGCGGCCGTACTGCACGCCGGACGGGGTGGGGGCGGTGCTGGCGGTGTTCCGCGCCGACGGGCTGACCGGCCCGGTCACCCGGGTGGTCAGCGTCAACCAGACCGCCCCGGCCACCCCGTTCGTCTCCTCCTGGCTGGGGGTGCCGGTGGAGCTGGCGCAGCCCGGCGAGGACTACCGGGCGGCCGGTGGACTGGTCACCCCGGTCCGGGGGGACGCCCCGGAGCACCCCGCCGTCCCCGCCGACGCGGTCACCGCCAGCGGCAGCGGCCTCGACCCGCACATCAGTCCGGCGTACGCCGGGATCCAGGTGGCCCGGGTGGCGCGGGAGCGGGGCATGGACCCGGCGGTGGTCCGGCGGCTGGTCCGGGAGCACACCACCGGTCGGACGCTCGGCTTCATGGGCGCCCCCGCGGTGAACGTGCTGGAGCTGAACCTGGCCCTCGACCGGAACCTTGCCGTCCGCTGACCCCGCTGCCGGCACCCCCGCCCCGGGGGTGCCGGCCCGGCGGTCGCGCCCCGGGGCGGTACGCCTAGCGAGAGGATGGTCCCGTGCCCCGAGGTGAACTGCGTATCTACCTGGGTGCCGCCCCCGGTGTCGGCAAGACGTACGCCATGCTGGAGGAGGCCCGACGGCGTGCCGAACGCGGCACCGACGTGGTGATCGGCCTGGTGGAGACGCACGGTCGACCACACACCGCCGCGATGATCGGCGACCTGCCGGTGCTGCCCCGCCGCACGCTGCTGCACCGGGGCACCGAGTTCACCGAGCTGGACCTCGACGCCGTGCTGGCCCGCCGCCCGGAGCTGGTCGTGGTCGACGAGCTGGCCCACACCAACGTGCCCGGCTCCCGGCACGACAAGCGCTGGCAGGACGTCCAGGAGCTGCTCGACGCGGGCATCTCGGTGCTGTCGACGGTCAACGTCCAGCACCTGGAGTCGATCAACGACGTGGTGGCCCGGATCACCGGCACCACCCAGCGGGAGACCGTCCCCGACGCCGTCGTCCGCGCCGCCGGGCAGGTCGAACTGGTCGACATGACCCCGGAGGCGCTACGCCGCCGGATGGCGCACGGCAACATCTACCGGCCGGACCGGATCGACGCGGCGCTGGGCAACTACTTCCGGGTCGGCAACCTCACCGCACTCCGCGAGCTGGCCCTGCTCTGGCTGGCCGACAAGGTCGACGACCAGCTCGACCGGTACCGGGCGCAGCAGGGCATCTCGGCCACCTGGGAGGCCCGGGAACGGGTCGTGGTCGCCCTCACCGGCGGCCCGGAGGGGGAGACGCTGATCCGCCGGGCCGCCCGGATCGCCGCCCGGAGCAAGGGGGCCGACCTGCTCGCCGTGCACGTGGCCCGTAACGACGGGTTGACCGGCGTGGACCCGGCCCAGCTCGCCCGGCAGCGGGTCCTGGTGGAGAGCCTCGGCGGCAGCTACCACCAGGTGCTCGGCGGGGACGTGCCGGCCGCGCTGCTCGACTTCGCCCGGGGCGTCAACGCCACCCAGCTGGTGCTCGGGGCGAGCCGGCGCGGCCGGTTCGCCCAGCTGTTCGCCCGGGGCGTCGGCGTCACCACCACGGCCCGCTCCGGGGCGATCGACGTGCACCTGGTCACCCATCCGCAGGCCGGGCGGGGCCGGCGCGGGGCCGGGGTGCCGGCCGCGCTGTCCCGTCGGCGTCGACTGCTCGGGTTCGCCCTGGCCGGGCTGGGCCTGCCGCTGCTCACCCTGCTGCTGTCGGTGCTGCCGGACCTCACCCTGACCAACGACATCCTGATCTTCCTGGCCGGGGTGGTCGGGGTGGCGCTGGTCGGTGGGCTGTGGCCGGCGCTGGTCGCCGCGCTCGGCGGATCGTTGCTGCTGAACTGGTTCTTCACCCCGCCGTACCGCACGCTGACCATCGCCGAGGCGGACAACCTGCTCGCGCTGGGCGTCTTCGTCGCGGTGGCGGTCGCGGTGAGCGGGGTGGTGGACGTGGCGGCCCGGCGTACCCGGGAGGCGGCCCGCGCCGCCGCCGACGCGCAGACCCTGGCCACCGTCGCCGGCAGCGTGCTGCGCGGCGAACGACCGCTGCCGGCGCTGCTGGACCGGCTGCGGGAGACCTTCGCGCTGCGCGCGGTCAGCGTGCTGGAACTCGACCCCGACGCGCGGGGGCGGCCCGGCCGGATCCACGAGGAGGGCGCCTGGCGTCGGGTCGCCGGTGTCGGCGTGGACCCGGCGGGCAGCCCCGGCGCGGGGGAGACCACGGTACCGGTCGACGACCGGCTGACCGTGGTGCTCAGCGGTCGGCGGCTGGAGGCCGCCGACCGGCGCATCGTCGAGGCGTTCGCCGCCCAGGCCGCCGTCGCGCTGCGCCAGGAACGGCTCGCCGAGGAGGCGGCCACCGCCCGCCCGCTCGCCGAGGCCGACCGGCTGCGCACCGCGCTGCTCGCCGCCGTCAGCCACGACCTGCGTACCCCGCTGGCCTCGGCGAAGGCGGCGGTGAGCAGCCTGCGCAGCCCGGACGTCGAGTTCGACCCGGAGGACCGGGCCGAGTTGTTGGCCACCGCCGACGAGTCGCTGGACCGGCTCGGCCGGCTGGTGGCGAACCTGCTCGACATGAGCCGGTTGCAGGCCGGCGCGCTGGGGGTCACCCGCACCGCGATCGGCCTGGAGGACGCCGTACCGCTGGCCCTGGACGAGTTGGGACCGGCCGCCGCCGACGTGCGGACCGACATCCCCGCCGCCCTGCCGGCGGTCGACGCCGACCCGGGGCTGTTGGAACGGGTGCTGGTCAACATCGTTGCGAACGCCCTGCGGCACAGCCCGCCGGGACGACCGCCCACGATCACCGCCAGCACCCACGCCGGGCAGGTGGAGCTACGGGTCATCGACACCGGTCCCGGCATCCCCGAGGACCGCTGGGAGCATGTCTTCCTGCCGTTCCAGCGGCTCGGTGACCGGGACAACCAGACCGGGGTGGGGCTCGGGCTCGCGCTGTCCCGGGGGCTGGCCGAGGCGATGGGTGGCAGCATCACCCCGGAGACCACCCCCGGCGGGGGGTTGACCATGGTGCTGCGGCTGCCCGCCGCCGACGAGAGGCCGGACCGGTGACCCGCATCCTGGTCGTCGACGACGAACCGCAGATCCTCCGCGCGCTGCGGATCAACCTGCGCGCCCGGGGGTACGACGTCGAGGTCGCCGGGACCGGCACGGCCGCGCTGAAGGCCGCCGCCGGCCACCCACCGGACCTGGTGGTGCTCGACCTCGGCCTGCCCGACCTGGACGGCGTCGAGGTCATCCGGGGCCTGCGCGGCTGGACCACGATCCCGGTCATCGTGCTCTCCGGCCGGGCCGGCAGCGCGGACAAGGTCGCCGCCCTCGACGCCGGTGCCGACGACTACGTGACCAAGCCGTTCGGGATCGACGAACTCCTCGCCCGGATCCGCGCCGTCACCCGTCGGCTCACCGCCGCGCCGGTCGACGCCACCGCCGTGGCCCGGGTGGGACGGCACACCGTCGACCTCGCCGCCCGTACCGTCGTGCGCGACGACGGCGTCGAGGTCCGGCTCACCCCGACCCAGTGGGCGGTGCTGGAGCGGCTGCTGCGCCACCCCGGGAAGCTGATCAGCCAGCGCCAGCTCCTGCACGAGGTGTGGGGGCCGGAGTACCAGCAGGAGACCAACTACCTGCGGCAGTACCTGGCGCAGCTGCGGCGCAAGCTGGAGGACGACCCGGCCCGGCCCCGGCACCTGGTCACCGAGCCGGGCATGGGCTACCGCTACCGCCCCTGACCGGCGTGGCCCGCCGGCTCGGTCGTGCTCTGCCGGCTCGCTCGCAGGCCCGCCGGCTCAGCCGTCGGCCCGCCGGCTCAGGCTGGCCCTGTCGTCGGCCCGCCGGCTCAGGCTGGCCCTGTCGTCGGCCCGCCGGCTCAGCGGAGGACGAGGCCGATCGCCAGGGCGACGACGGCGAGCAGCGGGGGGACGAGCTGCTTGAGCGCGGCGCTGGCCTTCGACGGTGCCGAGACCAGCAGCACCAGCCCGGCGGCGACCATCGACCCGGCGCCGACGAAGACCAGGGTCGCGCCGACGGTGTGCGCGCCCACGGCGTACGCGACGATGCCGACGACGACCGCGACGGCCAGGAACAGGTTGTAGAAGCCCTGGTTGAAGGCGAGCTGCCGGGTCACCTCCGCCTCCTCGCGGCTGGTGCCGAAGACCGCGCGGGCGCGGGCGCTGGTCCAGACGACCGACTCCAGGAAGAAGATGTAGACGTGGATGAGGCCGGCGACGCCGGCCAGGACGAGCCCTGTGACGACCACGACCCTGCCTCCTCGGTTCGCGCGGAACGGAGATGTCCGCCACCGTCATTCTTCCTGTCCGCCGTGCCCCGAATCAGGTGGTGGCGGGTTTCCCGTGCGCCTCCTACGGTGGGGGAGACGTGGGGGAGGTTCAGGTTGCTCGACGCGGGTGACGCGGTGCGTTGGCTCCAGCTCACCGCACCCCGCGGCGGGCCGGACGACCTGCCCCTGCTGGTGAACCGGGCCGCGCCGGCCCTGGCGGCCACCGAGATCGTGATCTACCTGGCGGACTACCAGCAGGCCAGCCTCGTTCCGCTGCTCGGTGCCGGTCTCGACCGCGGGGAGCTGTCGATCGAGACGACCCTCGCCGGTCGGGCGTTCACCGGTCTCGACGTGCAGCGGGCGGCCGACAGCCCGGACCGGGTCTGGGTGCCGCTGCTCGTAGGGTGCGAGCGGATGGGTGTGCTGGAGATCGTCTCGCCGGCCGCCGGGGAGCGGGCCATCGACGGGCCGGCCTGGGAGCTGGCGACCTGCGTGGGGCAACTGGTGGTGAACCGCCGGCCGTACGGCGACGTGGTCGAGCGGCTGCGGCGTCGGCTACCGATGCAGGTCGCCGCCGAGATCGTCTGGGGCCTGCTGCCCCCGCTGACCTTCGCCACCGAGGACACGGTGCTCACCACCATCCTCGAACCGTGCTACGACGTCGGCGGCGACATCTTCGACTACGCGCTCAACGGCGACGTGCTCAGTATCGGGCTGTTCGACACCTGCGGGCACGGCATCAGGGCGAGCACCCTGGCCTCACTCGTGGTCAGCGCCTACCGCAACGCCCGCCGGTGCGGCCTCGACCTGGTCGACACGGCCCTGAGCATCGACAAGTGGGTACGCTCGGAGCATCCGCACCTGTTCGCCACGGCGCTCCTGGTCGAGCTGGAGCGCAGCACCGGCCGGCTCCGGGTGATCAACGCGGGGCACCCGGGAGCCCTGCTGCTGCGGGACGGCAAGGCGATCCGGGAGCTGCCCGGCCCGACCGCGCTCCCGCTCGGCCTGGGCCACCTGGCGACCCGCCGCCCCGAGGTGTACGAGGAGGAGCTGCACCCCGGGGACCGCATCCTCGCCTACACCGACGGCGTCACCGACGCGCGGGGCGGCGACGGGGAACGGTTCGGGTTGAAGCGGCTGGTCGACTTCGTCAACCGTGCCCTCAACGACCAACTCGCCACCCCGGAGACGATGCGTCGGCTGGTCCGCGCGGTGGTCGCCTACCAGGAGGGACAGCTCGACGACGATGCGACGGCGCTGCTGCTGGAGTGGCGTCCGCCGCGTGCGCCGCTGCCCCACCTGGACGGGCACCCGACCCCGGGCTTCTGAACCGACCGTCGCGCGGGGCGGGGCCGACCGGCCACCGGGGAGGCGGGTCACCCGGCCGGGCCGTGCCCGCCGTCCCGATGGCCCGGGCGGGGCAGCGGCACCGGATCGGTCCGCGGGGGTCGGTCGGGCTCGGGGAGCCGGAGCAGGCGGTACATGGCGCGCCGCAGCAGCCCCGCGGCAGCGCCTGGACGGGCCGTCAACGCGCCCATCACCGCCGTCCGGTCGACCTCGCCGGCCAGGGCGAGCTGGGGCAGCAGGGGCTGCTGCGGGTCCAGGCGGGCCGCGTGGAGGGCGAGCACGTGTTGGGGCGTGCCGGGGGCGGGTGCCGCCTCCGGTCCGGGGAGCAGCAGGGTCCGGCGTCCGACGGCGGCGGCGTAGGCGGTGACGGAACCGTGATCGCCGATGACGTGGTCGGCGGCGATCACCGCTACCCGCCAGTCCTCGGCCGGCTCGGGCAGTAGCAACCCGACGTCGAGGCTGTCCCGGAGCCAGGCGCGGAGCTGACGGGTTCCGTGGGCGGCCCAGATCGCCGGGTGTAACAGCGCGGCGACCCGGTACCGGTCGGCCGGGAGCTGTGTCGTCAGCCGTGTCAGCAGGTCGGGCCAGCGGCCGAAGCTGCCGTTCCGGCCCCAGGTGGAGGCGACCACCACGAGTTCCTGCTGTTCGTCCAGCCCGACGGCCCGTCGGTAGTCCGGGCGTCGGGGGAGGCTGGCGACGAGCCGGTCGACGCAGGGGTCACCGACGACCACCGCCGTCCCGACCGCCTCCGGACACTGCCGGCGAAGCACCGCCACCTCGGCGTCGTGGGCGAGGGCGAGGACCGCCGGGATCACCCGCCCGTCGTGGGTGAGCCGTTGCGCGTCGAGGCCGTACACGGGTGCGTCGGCGGGTGGGGATCCGCCGTCCGGGACGGATCGCACCCGTTTGCCGTGCCCGGCTCCGTGCGCCATCAGCAGTAGGGGCGCGTGGAGCTGGTGCAGCCCGCCGTAGGCGGCGGCGAGGCCGAGGTCGAAGCGTTCCCGGACGGCCTGCTGCCACGGCAGGACGAGCGCGCCGAGCCTGTCGAGAAGCTGTTCCATTTGGTGGTTGAAGACGTCCGGCGCCACCGTGAAGACCACCTGCACCCGGGGGTCGCTCTCGACGTACCCGATGACGTCCAGCAGCCGGTGGCAGCTCGCAACGGTGTGGGTCACGACGAGGACCGTCCGGCAACCCGACCGGCTCACCCACCGGTCGGCGTCGATGCCGACGGGGGCGGGGGACCACTCCCCGGACGTCATGGCACCCCTCTCCACTGTCCTATCCGGACGGTACCTGGTGCGGGCGTCACACTGGTGGTCCGGGTCTCCGGTGCGGTGGGTCCGCCGGTCGCGGTGGATGTCGTCACGACGGGCCGGCCGGGGCTGCGCCGCGACGCGGCCGGGACCGCCGTGACGGTCCCGGCCGCGTCTCCTGCCCGGGGTCACCCGTCGAGGGGCTTGATCCAGATGTTGCGGTACCGGACCGGGTTGCCGTGGTCCTGGAGCCGGATCGCGCCGGCCGCCGGACCCTCCGGCCGGCTGCCGCCGGTCGGGCCGAGGATCTCCACGTCGTCGTGCACGGTGACGCCGTTCCACACCACGGTGACCCGGGGGTTGGCCACCTTGACGCCGGCCGCGTCGTAGCGCGCCTGGCGGTACTCGATGTCGTACGTCTGCCAGGTCTGCGGCGGTCGGGCCGCGTTCACGTCGGGCGCCTTCTGGGTGTAGATGGCGGCGGCGTCGTTGTTCTGCGGCGGGTCGACGCCGAACGAGTCGAGCACCTGGATCTCGTAGCGGTCCTGGAGGTAGACGCCGCTGTTGGCGCGCTGCTGGCCGGTCACCTCCGGCGGGTAGAGCGGCAGGTTGAACTCGACGTGCAGCCGGAAGTCGCCGAACGCCTGCACGGTCCGCAGGTCGCCGCCCTGGACGGTCATGGTGTTGCCGTCGCGGGTCCACTCCGGTTCGCGCCCGTCGGTGTGCTGCCACTCGGTGAGGTCGCCGCCGTCGAACAGGGTGATCCGTTCCCCGCGTGGCCGGACGGCGAGCACGTCCAGGTTGACGTGCCCGGAGTCGGCGCTCTCCTTGCGGTACTCGACGATGTTGCGGCCCCGCCGCAGGTGTGCCCTGGTGGTGACGGTGCCCCACTCCTCCCAGGTGACGGTGGAGGGGAAGACGGTCTGCTCTATCCGCTTGCCGTTGACGTACAGGCTGAGCTGTTTCGGGCCGGAGAACGGGTTCGGGCCGTTGCTGTAGCGCATGGCCAGGTCGTGGTTGCCGGCCTCGGGGACGTCGACGGAGATCCGGGTCGACGCGCCATCGTCGGCGAACCCGGCGGCGAACCCGGCACCGGAGTAGGCGGCGTGGTCGGTGGCCATCCCGACGCCGACGGTGCGACCCTCCTCGGCCTCGAAGAAGGTCTGCGGCTGGGCAACCCGGCCGGGGATCTCGTTGAGGGTGTACCAGGCCTCGGTGTTCCACAGCTGCTCGCCGTCGGCGGCGGAGAAGGGGCGCGGGGAGCGGACGTGCACCACCCGGTTCTCCTTCAGGCCCGGGATCCGCAGCCGGACGGTGCGACCGTTGGCCGCCAGCACCGCCCTGGTCACGGTGAGCTTCTCCAGGTCGAGCTTGGGACCGCCGTACTGGCTGGTCGCCCCGTAGCGCCACTGCGTCACCTGGTACGCCTCGGCGAGCCGCGCGGCGGTCTCGGCCGAGACCGGCTCGGTGTACTCCAGGTCGAACCCGTTGGCGGTGGCCCGCATCTGCTTGACCTCGAACGTCGAGGTGCCGTTGGGGGTGAGCTTCTGCAGGCCGTAGCTGAGTTTGCCCTCCTGGCCCCAGTTGCCGCCGGCCCCCACGCCGCCCACGTAGACCGCGCCGTCGGGGCCGAGGGTGACCTCGTTGACGCCGGCCTCCAGGCCCTGCGTGTGCCGGAACACCGCCCCCTGATACTGCCCCTCCACCTCGTCGAGGTAGACCCGTTGCAGGCCGCCGTAGGTGACGTCGCCGACGACGAGCTGACCGGCGTACGGCCCCTGCGCGAGCAGCACGGGGGTGGACGGCGAGTTGCCGACCTCGTTCTGCGGCAGCCAGACGATCGGTCGGGTCACCGGCTTGTCGTCGAACGGCCCGTCGGGGCTGGTGTAGTGGTTGAAGAAGGCTCCCTGCCGGATCTGGACCAGCTTGGACGCGGGCAGCCAGCCGCCCTGGTTGTCGGTGACGAGGACCTCGCCGCGCGGCCCCCAGCCGATCCCGTTCGGGGTACGCAGCCCGCCGGCCAGGTAGGTGATCTTGCCGGTCCGGGCGTTGACCTTGATCGAGGTGCCCCGGTTCGGTGCGGGCTGCGGCACGGTGGTGGCGCCGCCCTGGTTGATCGCGACCGACAGGTTGAGGTGGAAGAACCCGTCCCGGTAGAGCAGGCCGAAGGCGAACTCGTGGAAGTTGCCGCCCCACGGCCAGGTGGCGACCGTACACCGGTCGTCGGCGACGCCGTCGCCGTCGGTGTCGCGCAGCGCGGTCAGCTCGTGCTTCTGGCTGACGTAGACGGTGCCGTCGACCACGGCGACGCCCTGCGGCTCGCGCAGCCCGTCGGCGAACCTGCGGTAGGTCACCCGGTCGGGGCCGGTCGCACCGGTGGCCCCCTCGACCAGGTAGATCTCGCCGGTGGCGTTGTCGGTGCCACCCCAGGTGCTCAGCACCAGAGTGCCGTCGGGGCGGAACGCCATCCCGGTGACCTGCGGCCGGAACCCGTCGGGGCGCAGGTCGGTCAGGGTGTAGCCGGGGTGCACCCGGTCGAGCGGCAGGCCGTCGCCGGCCGAGTCGGTGGCTCCCTCGCAGTACTTCCAGCCCGGGGCGGTGACCCGGACGACCCCGGCGTCGGTGCTCAACGCGGAGGTCGGCACCAGGGTGAAGCCGGCGGCCCCCGGTGGCCGCCATTCCAGCCGCAGCACCTGGCCGCCCCCGTCGTCGAAGTGCTCGACGCGCAACGGGTGCAGGCCGGCGGTGAGGGTGGCCGACCCCTCCTCGGCGGTCTCACCGTGCAACCCGTCGTGGTCGACGACGACCGTGTCGCCGATGGTCAGCCGGGAGCCGTCGTCGCTGGTGAGGCGGAAGGCGTAGCTGCCGTCCACGGGTACGGCGAGGTTGCCGGTGACGTGGGTGACGAACCGGTCGGCGAGCCCGAAGTCCTCGGTGCTGGTCCAGTTGATCTGCGGCATGAGCTTGTCGACGTTCGGGGTCTGTGCGGGCTTGAGGGTGCACAGTGCCGACAGCGGGGTGCCCATGTCGTACGCGCGCAGGGTGACGCCGGGTTCCTGCGGTGGGACGTCGGCGGCGGGTGCGGCGGTGGCCGGGGTGACGGAGGCGCTGGCGAGGACGGTCGCCAGGGCGGTGCCGGCGGCCACGAGGACGGGTCGGGGACGCCAGCGCCGACGGTGCGGGGTGGTCACGGTGCCTCCTGTGGGTGGGGCCTGGCCCGGCCGGGAGGGACCGCGCCACTGTTTTCCGGTGGTGCTCCGGTGTGGAACTCGTCACATCGAAGATTGATCGCAGACCCTAGCACTTTTGATCGATTCGGGGAAACTTTTCGATGCAGTGACAAAAGTGGCCCGGGGTGGGCCGGATCGCACCGGCTCGTGGGCTGGTGGGTGGGCCGCGTTTCAGGCACTATGCCCATGGACTATGCGCAGCTCAAGCCCGGACTGGTAGGTGAATCGTGCCGCTGCCCCGTCGCGTGGTCGTTTCCGGTGTGGTCGCCACCGTCGTTCTCGGCTCGGTGGTGGGCGCGGTCCTCTGGGCGGGTCGGGACGACCCGGCGTACCAGCCGCCGACGTCGCGGGTGGTGCAGCCGGGAGCGCCCGGCCAGCCGGCCCGGGAACTGTCCGGCACCGACCTGTCGCAGCTCTCGCCGCCCGGGTTCACCGCGGCCGACAGCCTGTTCGTGCAGGGCATGATCCCGCACCACACGCAGGCCCTGGAGATGACCGCGCTGCTGGCCGGGCGGACCACCAGCCCGGACCTGACGCTGCTCGCCAAGCGGATCGAGGTGTCGCAGGGCGACGAGATCGCGCGGATGCGGCAGTGGCTCGCGGAGCGGAGCGTGCCGACCGCCGGTCCGCACGGAGGCGCGGCACACGGCGGCGGGGCGCACGACGCGCTGATGCCGGGGATGCTCACCCCCGCGCAGCTCGACCAGCTCAGGCAGGCGCGCGGCGCGGAGTTCGACCGGCTCTTCCTGACCGCGATGATCCGTCACCACCAGGGCGCGCTGTCCATGGTGGAGCAGCTCTACGCCACCGGTGGCGGGCTCGAACCGGCCAGCGACCAGTTCGCCCGCGAGGTCAACGCCGACCAGGGCATCGAGATCCAGCGGATGCAGCAGATGCTGGTCAAGCTCGGCTGACCGGGCCGCGGGCCCGCGCCCGCCCGGCGAGGGCCCCGGCGTCGGCCCGGGCCGGCTCGGCCGGGGAACGGCCGGGGCCTGCCCAACGGTGCTGGGCAGGCCCCGGGTTCAGGGGTTCCGGCGGCCCGGTCGGGCCGGGCGGCTCACCTGTCGAACTGGTCGATCAGCGCCTGGGCGTCGCGGACCAGCAGGGTGCGCGCCCCGACGGCGTTCAGCGCGCGGGCCTGGTCGAGGAAGGTGGTCAGGTGCCCGACCGCCTCCGCCGGCTGGCCTGCGGAGGCCGCCACGCCGGCCTTGCCGAGGCTGGTGGTCAGCTTGTCGGCGTTGCCCGCGCTGACGGTTCCGGCGGCCCGGTAACCGTCGACGAGCGCCTGGAGGTCGGCGAACGACGTCGTGGTGGTGAACGCGACGGACCGGGTGGTGGTGTTACCGGCCTTGTCCTTCGCGGTCACCACCAGGGTGTGACCGCCCAGCGGGAGGCTGGACAGGGCGACCGTCGCCCCCCGGGCCACCCGCTTGCCGTCCAGCAGTGCGCTGTCCGGGTTGATCCCCGGCCCGGCGCCGCCGTCGGTGACCGTCCAGTCCACCGTCACCGTGCCGGAGTCACCGTACGACGTCCCTCCGGTCAGCCCGGACACCTGCACGTCGGGCGCGGTCCGGTCGATCTTGAGCCACCGGCTGCCCTCCCGGGAGGTGTTGCCGGCGCCGTCGACCGCCCGGTACCGCACCGTGCCCTTGACCTCGGCGTCGATCGTCGCGACCCCGCTGGCCGGCACGTCCACCCAGGTCACGCCGTCGTCGACGGAGTACTGGCCGGTCCAGAGGCCGGCGGGCAGGCCGGTCAGGGTGAGCGTGACGGGACCGGTGTACCAGCCGTTGCTACCGGTCGGCTCGGCCGGGCCGACCGTGGCCGCGACCCGGGGGTTGAAGGTGTCCGCCAGGTCCACCAGGGCCTGTCGGAGCGTCCGGTGCGGTGCGGTGTCCAGCCTGTCGGCCAGCGTCCGCAGCTGCTCCTCGGCGGCGAACCGCCTGCCGGCGGCGGCGAACTCGCCGGCCCGGCGCAGGACCGTGTCGACCTCGATGCTCAGCGCCGGGTCGATCGCACCGGCCCGGACGAGCTGGTCGAGGTACGCGCGGGCGAGCGCGAAACTCGGCGTCCAGGTGATCCTGGGCTGGCCCTGGGCGTTGAACCCGGCCAGCTTCACCTGGGCGGCGGCCTCGATCTCGGCCGCCGACAGGTGTGCGCTGGGGGTCAGCGCGAACACGTCGAGGCCACGGGCGATCTCGTTGCCGTAGAGGTTGCCGTTGTACCAGTACGCCGACCAGAAGCCGCCCAGCACGAGCGAGGTCGGGCTGACCGGCCCCCGGTCGAAGTACGCGATCTCGCGCGGGTGCTTCGAGTCGGTGAAGTCGAACACCGAGATGCCGCCCTGGTACCAGGCCTGCACCATGACGTCGCGGCCGGGCACCGGGATCAGCGAGCCGTTGTGCGCGACGCAGTTCTCCTGGAGCGACTGCGGCACCGGCAGCTTGTAGTAGCTGGCGAAGGTCAGCTTCCGGTCGACGACGTCGAAGATGGCGTTGGCGCCCCACTGCGGCAGGTCGGTGTCCCGGCAACGTGCCCCGCTGCCACCGCCCCACTCGTCGGTGAAGATCACCTTGGTGCCGTCGTTGTTGAACGTCGCCGAGTGCCAGTACGCGAAGTTCGGGTCGGCCACCTCGTCGATCCGTTTCGGGTTCGCCGGATCCGAGATGTCGATCAGGATGCCGTTGCCCTGGCACGCGCCGGCCGCCAGCCCGATCTCGGGGTACGCGGTGATGTCGTGGCAGGCGTTGGTGTTCGGCGTCGGCGACCAGGTGGACCCGGACGGGTGGCGGGGCGTCACCGGGCCGTTCTGGAGCCCGTCGACCCGACCGGTGACGGGATCCTGGAACAGCCTCGGCTGGTTCACCACGGCGGCGTCCTGCGGAGCCGCCAGCGGCACCTTGATGACGTCGATCCGCCACCGCGACGGGTTCTCCCCGTCGGCGGCGTTGTTGTTGCAACCCTCCATCGTGGTCGCCGGGCGGACCGAGGTGGTGCCGGAGACGTAGACGTAGATGTTGGCGGCGTCGCGGGGGTCGGTCACCACCGTGTGCGTGTGCGAGCCACGGCAGAGCTGTACGGCTGCCACCTGCGTCGGGTTGCGCACATCGGTGATGTCGAAGACCCGGACGCCCTGGAACCGGGTGCCGACGTTGGGGTTGGTGCCGCAGTCGACCCGGCCGCGGGTCTCCTCGACCGACATGAAGAGCAGGTTGCCGTGGACGGAGAGGTCACCCTGCCCGCCCGGGCACACCACGCTGGTGACCAGCGTCGGTTCGGCCGGGTCGGCCACGTCGGTGACGGTGAACCCGTTGTAGTTGCCCTGGAAGACGTACCGGCCGCCGAAGGCGAGGTCCGAGTTGTAGTACCCGCCGTTGCCCGGGTTGGTCGGGTCGACGAACCCGGCCGGCTTGTCGCGGTGCGCCACCTGCTCCAGGTTGCTGATCGCGGACTGGGCGTCGAGCCAGCCCGCGCCGAGGCCGACGCGCGGGTCGGGCTCCGCGGCCGAGGCCGTGCCGGGGACCGCGCCGACCAGGAGCAGCCCGGCGGCTATCAGGCCGAGGGACCGCCGACCCCGGCGGACCCTGGGGGATGAGGGATTTGTCATGTATCGCCTTCCGATCGAAGGACCAGCTGTGACGTCCACATCGGGGGAAATCGCGTCACGTGAGATGGACCGTACCGACGATCAGTCGCTGGTCAAGACACGCATGTGAGTTATGTGCATGTTTGCGCGGCAAGCCCGGCGCAGTTTTCGCCGGACGATCGCGCAGCTCACGACAGTCGTAGGAGCCGACGGCCCGTTCCTTACGCCACTCGTCGGGACGCCGCCGTCACCCGTCGGGCCGCCGGCACCAGTCGGGCCGCCGTCACCCGTCGGGCCGCCGCCGTCACCCGTCGGGCCGCCGTCGGCAGCGCGTCGGGCCGCCGTCCGCCGGGGCCGGGCACCGCACCCCCGGGCGTCGGCCCGCCCGTCGCCGCGCGCTCCACGGCGGGATCTGGCACCGTGGGTACGGCATGCTGCGTCACCCGGACGTATCGGTACGCCAGATGGGGGGGTCACATGGAGTTCACGATGTCGACCCGGCAACAGGGCGCCGGCACGGTGGTGGAGATCGCCGGTGACCTGGACATGAGCACCACACCACAGTTACGGGAACGGTTACGCGAGGTGGTCGAGGGCGGGAACCGGGTGGTGGTGGTCGACCTGGCCGGCGTCGGGTTCATGGACTCCAGCGGCCTCGGCGCGCTCGTGGTCGCCTACCGGGACCTGCGGGAGCGCAACGGCTGGCTCGGGTTGGCCGGGGTCCGCCGGTCGGTCCGCACGGTGCTGTCGATCACCTCGGTCGACCAGGTCATCGGCATCTACGACACGGTACGGGACGCCGAGCGGGCGGCATCCGCTTCGTAGGGCACCTCACCGGGGCGGGGCGCTGGCCCGGCTGGTGTCGGCCCCGGCGGTGCTGCGGCGCGGGCCGTGGCCGTCGTACCAGTCGACGATCAGCAGGGTGGCGTCGTCGGCCAGCACCGGCCCGGCGATGGACAGCACCGCGTCGGACAGCGCCCGGACCGCCTCCCGGGGGTGCAGCCCGGCGATGTCGAGCAGGGCGGCGGGCAGGTCGAGGTCGGCGGCGTTGCGTTCCCGCATCCCGTCGGTGACCACGACCAGCCGGTCGCCGGGCCGCAGCAGGACCTCCCCGCTGCGGAAGCCCGCCTCGGGGAACATGCCCAGCGGAAAGTTGCCCGGCAGGTCCAGGGTCGTGGTCCGGCCGTCGCGGACCAGCATCGGCGGGACGTGCCCGGCGTTGAGCAGCTCGCAGCGCCCGGTCGGCAGGTCGATCCGGCCCAGCACGGCCGTCACGTACGCGCCCCGGACGTTGGCGTGCTCGGCGATGGCGCGGTTGGCCTCGTCGGCCTGCTCGACCAGGCCCAGGCCACGGCGGCGGGTGTTGCGCAGGCTGCCCACCCCGAGGGTGGCGGTCAACGCGCTGGCGACCCCGTGGCCCATCGCGTCGGTGACGCCGACGTGCAGCAGGTCCCGGTCCACGCTGTAGTCGAAGGTGTCACCGCCGACGCTCGCGGCCGGTTCGAGCCAGCCGGAGAGGGTGAACGCGCCGGCCTCGCAGGTGAACGCGGCGGGCAGCAGACGGCGTTGGATCTCGGCGGAGAGGGTGAACGGGGTGCTGCGCTGCCCCCACTCGAACAGGTCGGTGTGCCGCCGGTTGGCGATCACCACGAACGCCAGGGTGTGCGCGGTCCGGGTGACCCGGGCGATCACCCCGGCGTCCGGCTCGTCCGGCAGGTCGATCTCCAGCAGGCCGATGGCCTCCCCGCGTTCGGTCACGGGGGCGAGCAGTCGCCATCGACCGTCACCGGGCAGCACCCGGACGGCCTGCTGTCGTACCGCCTGCTCGTAGGGGCCGCCGTCGAAGGGCAGCACCTCGGCGGACTCGTCGCCCTGGAGCCGGCCGGGGCCGTCGGTGGACGGCTGGTGGGTCAGCCGGACCAGCGCCCGGCCGCTGAGATCGGCGACCAGCAGCGAGACACCGAGGGCGTGCAACGTCGCGGCGATGGCCCCGGTGACCGCCTCGACCGCTTCGACGGGCGCGGCGTCCTCGGCCGATTGCAGCATCTCGGCCAGTACGGCCTGCTCGCTGTCCTCCACCCGTCGAGCATAGGCACCCCGCGTGCCGGTCGCCGGACGGGCCGTTTCAGCGGCGGGCGAGGGCGGACTCCAACCGGCGGATCAGCGTCTTGCGCCCCTTGCCGCCGCGCTCGGCGCGCAGTGCCGCCCTGAGCTGGGCGGTGTCCAGATCGCGGACGTGCCGGACGGCCTCGGCGACGGGCAGCTCGGTGAGCGACCCGGCCGGTCCGGCGGCCCGGCGGGCGCGGCTGGCCGGCCCGGTGTTGGCGACGTACTGCCGGCCGGATCTCGAACCCCGGCGCTTCTTGGCGTCGGTCGCGCGTCGCTGCTGCGGGGTGAGCCGGTTCCAGGCCCGGTCGGGCAGGTAACGGTCGGTCTCACCGTCGTGGCGGGCGCGGGTGGTGCCCTGTCTGGTCCGCCACTTCTGCTCGCCCCACCGCCGCAGGGACTGCTGGCGATCGTCGCGTGGCCCCTGGTAACCACCGCCGCGCTGCTGGTACTCCCTGGTCAGCAACTGCGACTTGCGCGCCGACCACTGGCCCGGCCGGCCGCCCCGGTCGCCCGCCCTGATCTCTTCCTTCAGCTGTTCCCGCAGCTCGGGTTTCGTGTACCGCGCCATGGGCGCGGGATACCCGGGGTGCCCGGCCCTACTCACCGGCGGCCGGTGCTATCGACTGAACGCCTCCCGGCGGCACGCCGTCATCTTCGGCGACTGGAAGTCACCGTTCGGGCCGACCTCGGTGATGCCGAACTCGCCGTCCTCGTCGGGCGTGGTGAGCCGGTAACCAGCCTTCTTGGCGCACTCATACCACTGGCGCTGGTTGTCGCGGAAGGTGGCGTTGTCCGTACGCTTCTGGCGTTCCTCGAAGAACTCCGGTTCCTGGGCGCGGCACGCCGCCCGTACCAGCTTCGCCTTCGGGTCGTGCTGGCTCTCCCGCCAGATGACGCTGCGGCCGTCGGGGTAGCCGGGACCGCCCTCCCGCGCCACGCACTCGCTCCACACCTTCCGCAGCGCCTCGATCTCGTCGGTGGTCGCGTCGAGGCGGATCAGCGGGCGCTGGTCCTCGACGGAACGGGCCGGTGCGCCCGAGGTGGCGGCCGGGCTGCGCAGCGAGGCGACCCCGGAACCGTCGGCCGGTGGGCCGCCGGAGCGGTCGTCGCCGTCCCCGGTGGAGCAGCCCCCGAGCAGGAAGCCGGCCACGAGCAGGGGCACGGCGAGGCGACGGGTCCTGGTGACGAGCGAGTTCGACATGCGGGTCAGGTTCGTGGCGCGATGTCAGGAACCTGTGTGGATCCGGAATCCTGACAGGTTCCTGAAGAACTCCGGCCACGCTGTCGGCGTGTCAGCAGAACAGCCACCAGCGCAGAGCCCCCGACGCCGCATCGGCCGACGGGTCGTCGTCCCGGCGGTGCTGGTCCTGATGGTGTCGGCCGTCGGGGCCGGGGTCGTCTGGGCCGTCCACCGTGTCCCGCCGGAATCGTCGACGCGTCCGCCGGTCGCGGTGGAGACCGTGGCCGTCGTCCGGACCGACCTCTCCGCCACCGTGTCACTGACCGGCACCCTCGGCTACGGCCGGGCGGCACCGGTGAAGGGCGGCCGGAGCGGGACGGTCACCTGGCTGCCGGAGGCCGGGACGACGGTCAGCCGGGGCCGGCAGCTCTACCGGGTCGACGACCAACCGGTGCCGCTGTTCTACGGCGGCATGCCGTTCTACCGCGATCTGGCCGAGCCCGGCACGGTGGGCCGCGACGTGCGGATCGTCGCGACGAACCTCAAGGCGCTGGGCTACGAGATCGGCAGCCAGCCCGCTCCGGGGGAGAAGGTCCACCGTCCCGCCGCGCCGGGAAAGCCGACGGCACCGCCGGAGAAGCCGGCGTCGGGGGCGGGGGCGGGGAAATCGACGGCACCGTCGGGGAAGTCGACGGCGGGGTCGGGGAGGCCGGCGTCCGGGGCGGGCGGTCCGGCGGCGGACGCCACGCCGACCGTGGGCGGCACGGCGGCGACGGGCCGGCCCACGGTCGTCGTCCGCAAGGGGGACGGCGTCCTGACCGGATCGTTGATCCGGGCCGTCAAACGCTGGCAGCGGGACGCCGAGCTGCCGGTGACCGGCCGGATCGCGGTCGGTGACGTCGCCGTGCTGCCCGGCGCGGTACGGGTGGACAGCGTCACCGCCCTGCGGGGGGACGACGCCGCCACGCCGTTGCTGACCGTCACGCCCACCGCGAAGGTGATCACCGTGCTGGCCGGGGCCACCGAGGCCGGCACGATCCAGCGGGGCGACCAGGTGACGGTGACGCTGCCCGGGGACGAGACGGTGGACGGCTCGGTCTCCGCCGTCAGCACGACGGTGCAGCAGGACGGCGAGGCGGCCGGCCCGGGCGGGGCCGCACCGAAGCGGGCGGTGACGGTGACCGTGGACGACGACCTGGCCGGGATCGACGCCGCCGACGTGCAGGTCGACCTGGCCGGTGAGACGCGGTCGGGCGTGCTCGCCGTACCGGTCGGCGCGCTGGTGGCCCTCAGCGAGGGTGGTTACGCCCTGCAACTGACCGACGGCCGGCTCGTCGCCGTCACCACCGGCATGTTCGCCAAGGGGATGGTGGAGGTCAGCGGGGACGGCCTCAGCGAGGACCTGCGGGTGGTGACCACCTCGTGACCGTGCTGGCCGTACGCGACGCCACCATGAGCTATCCCGGCGGGGTCACCGCGCTGGCGGGCGTCTCGCTCGACATCGCCGAGGGCGAGATGCTGGCCATCGTCGGGCCGTCCGGCTCCGGCAAGTCGACCCTGCTCAACATCATGGGCACCCTGGACCGGCCGACCTCCGGCACCGTGCACCTGGGCGGGCTCGACGTCGCCGGGCTCTCCGACCGGCAGCTCTCCGCGCTGCGCGGGCGCTGGCTGGGCTTCGTCTTCCAGCAGTTCCACCTCACCGCCGGGCTCACCGCCGCCGAGAACGTGGCCACCGGTCTGCTCTATGCCGGGGTGCCCCGCCGGCACCGTCGGCCGCTGGCCCTCGCGGCGCTCGACCGGGTCGGCCTGGCGCACCGGGTCACCCACCTGCCGCACCAGCTCTCCGGCGGGGAACGGCAGCGGGTGGCGATCGCCCGCGCGCTGGTCCACCAGCCCGCTCTCCTGCTCGCCGACGAGCCCACCGGCGCCCTGGACACCCGTACCGGCCAGACCGTCCTGGAGCTGCTGTACCGGCTGCACGCGGAGGGCACCACCCTCGCCGTCATCACCCACGACCGGGACATCGCCGCCCGGCTGCCCCGCCGGATCGAGATGCGCGACGGCAGCCTGGTCGCCGACTCCGGCCCGGTGGGGAGACCCCGATGACCGGACCCACCGAGGCGGGTACGCGGGCGCACCCGCGTACCGCGCTCGCCGCCGCCCGGCCGGTCCGGCTGGCCGTGACCGACCTGCTCGGCCTGGGGCTGCTGGGCATCCGCACCCGGCGGACCCGGGCCGCGCTGTCCGCCCTCGGCATCGCCATCGGGATCGCCACCATGATCGTGGTCACCGGCATCCCCGCCTCCAGCCAGGCCCAGCTGATGCGGGAACTCTCCGCGCTCGGCACGAACCTGCTCCAGGTGAACGCGCTGCCCGACCAGGATCCACCGGCGCTGCTGCCGGCCGAGTCGCCCGGCATGGTCCGTCGGATCGGCCCGGTGACCAGCGTCAGTGCGGTCGCCAACACGCACGTCCTGATCCGCCGCTCCGACCGTACCGACCCGGGTGACGGCTCCGGCCTGACGGTGCTGGCCAGCCAGCTCGACCTGCTCCCGGTCATCAACGCCCGGGTCGAGCACGGCAGCTGGCTCACCCCGGCCACCGCCCGCTTCCCCACCGTGGTGCTCGGCTCGGTGGCGGCGACCCGGCTGGGCGTGCTCGACGTGTCCCCGGGGGACGGCCCCGGCCAGCAGGTGATGATCGGTGACCGGTGGTTCACCGTCGTCGGCATCCTGGCCGCCGTACCCCTGCTCCCGGAGATCGACCGGTCCGTCCTGGTCGGCTGGCCGGCCGCGCAGGCCGAACTGGGCTTCGACGGGCACCCCACCGTGCTGTACGTCCGCTCCCTGGAGCCCGCGGTGGAGCAGGTCCGGGCGGTGCTGCCGGAGACGGTGAGCCCGCAGCGCCCGGCCGACGTGCTGGTCAGCCGCCCCTCGGACGCCCTGGCCGCGAAACGCGCCACGGAGAACGCCTTCTCCGCGCTCTTCCTCGCCCTCGCCGGGGTGGCGCTGCTGGTGGGCGGGATCGGGGTGGCCAACACCATGGTCATCTCGGTGCTCGAACGGCGGTCCGAGATCGGGCTGCGGCGGGCGCTCGGGGCGAACCGGGGCCAGATCCGGGGCCAGTTCCTCACCGAGTCGGTGGCCCTGGCGACGCTGGGCGGCGTCGTCGGGACGCTGCTCGGGCTGGCGGGCACCGTGGCCTACGCCGGGTACCACCACTGGCCGGTGGTGGTGCCGCTCTCCTCGACGCTGGCCGGTCTGGGCGGTGCCGTGCTGGTGGGCGTGGTGGCCGGCGTGTACCCGTCGATGCGCGCCGCCGCGCTGCCGCCGACCGAAGCGCTCGCCAGCGTCTGAGGAGTGCCCCGCACCGGGCGACCAGCCGGGTCCGGCGGGTGGCGTCACGGTCCGTCCCGACCGGGTGCGGATTTCGCAAAGTTGCGGGTTCAGCAATCGATACTTTCGACGCGATGTGGTCGGCTTCCGAGGGCTGCCGTGCTGGTCGGGGCGGTCATGGCATGTCGGGGGGCGGTTCGGGAGTTGCGAAACCGGTGCCCCGGCGGGCTACCGACGCCGCTCGCCCGGTTGAGTATGTTATCGATAACCTGCTATCTTTCGCCGCGGGAGCGAAGGGCACGCTTCCCGTCGCCTCAGTCAAGCGGCAGCGGCATCCGAGGGCACCCCCTCCCGCCGTGCCGCCGGTCGGCGACCAGTCCGGGCCGCCCCACCGAGCCGCCGTGCCGCCTGCGCCGAACGGGCGCGTCCGCCTATCCGAGTCGACTCGCCGACCGCGAGGAGACGAGGTGCGAGCCGTCATCCGCACCCGACTGCCCCCGCGGGGCGCAGCCGGCACCCGTCGGGTCGACCTCGCCACCACCACCACTGGGACAGAAGACCCATGGCAAGGAGCCAAGCAATGGTGAAACACAGACAGCTACTTCCCACCATCGCCGCCGCGGCCGTCCTCCTCGCGGCGACCGTCGGCGGCGCGCTGAACGGCGGCCTGTCCGCGACGGCGGAGGCCGCGACGAACGGCACCCTCGCGGCGACCGCGGGCTGCGGCAAGGCCCCCACCCTGACCAACGGGACGCGCACCATCTCCAGCAGCGGCCAGAACCGCAGCTACATCCTGCGGATCCCGGACGGCTACGACCGCAACCGCCAGTACCGGCTGGTCGTCGGCTTCCACTGGTTGAACGGCTCGGCCCAGAACGTCTCCTCGGCCGGCTACTACGGCCTGCTGCCGCTGTCGAACAACAGCACGATCTTCGTCGCCCCCCAGGGGATCGACGCCGGCTGGGCCAACACCAACGGCCGGGACCTGACCCTGTTCGACGACATCACCCGGCAGGTCGAGAACGACCTGTGCGTCGACACCACCCAGCGGTTCGTGCTGGGCTGGAGCTACGGCGGGGCGATGAGCTACGCGGTGGCCTGCGCCCGGCCCACCGTCGTCCGCGCGGTCGCCGTGCTCTCCGGCGCGCAGCTGAGCGGCTGCAACGGCGGCACCCAGCCGGTCCCCTACTTCGGCATCCACGGCACCCACGACAGTGTGCTGAACATCTCGATGGGCCGGTCCCTGCGGGACACGTTCGTCCGGAACAACGGCTGCACCGCGCAGAGCCCGCGCGAACCGGGCCTGAACACCTTCACCCACATCACCACCACCTACTCGGGTTGCCGCTCCGGCTACCCGGTGCAGTGGGCCGCGTTCGACGGGGACCACACCCCCAGCCCGGTCGACGGGTCGGGCAGCCCCAACGACTCCCGGACCTGGACGTCGGGGGAGATCTGGCGCTTCTTCAGCCAGTTCCAGTCGACCACGCCGCCCACCACGGCCCCGCCGACGACTCCGCCGCCGACCACGCCCCCGCCCACCACGGCTCCGCCGACCACTCCGCCGCCGACCACCCCGCCGCCCACCAGCGGACCGGGCGGCTGCACCGCCACCTACAAGGCGGTCAACAGTTGGCCCGGCGGCTTCCAGGGTGAGGTCACCGTGGCCAACACCAGCAGCAGCGCCATCCGGGGCTGGACCGTGGGCCTGAGCCTGGCCAGCGGCCAGGCGATCAGCAGCGTCTGGAACGGGGTCAACACCGGCAGCACCGGTAACGTGACCGTCCGCAACGCCGACTACAACGGCGCCCTGGCGGCCAACGCCTCGACCACGTTCGGGTTCACCGCCACCGGCAACGGCACCCCGCCGCCCGGCAACATCACCTGCGCCGTCTCCTGACCCTGGGAGCCACGAGGACCCGGAGCCGACCGGCTCCGGGTCCTCGTGTCGTCGAGCGTGTCGCCGTTCGCACCGGCGTGGGCGTCGAGCCATCCGTACGGGGTGTGGCGGATCTTATTGCCAAGTATTGGCAACTGCGGAATACTGGCATCAGTGGCGGGTGCCCGGGCCTGCGATGATCCGACCTGGCCCGAGTGCCCGCCCCGCCGTGACCCCGATCCCGAGGAGCTGCTGGTGGGTCTCTACTCGTTGCCTGACATGCCCTACGACTACGGTGCGCTGGAGCCCGCCATGTCCGGCGAGATCCTGGAGCTGCACCACGGCAAGCATCACGCGGCGTACGTCAAGGGCAGCAACGACGCCGTCGAGCAGCTCGCCGAAGCCCGCGACAAGGGTGACTTCGCGGCCCTGGTCGGGTTGGAGAAGACGTTCGCGTTCAACCTGTCCGGGCACGTGCTGCACTCCATCTTCTGGAACAACCTCTCCCCGGACGGCGGGGACCGTCCCGACGGCGAGCTGGCGGCGGCGATCGAGGAGTACTTCGGCGCGTTCGAGGGGTTCGCCGGGCAGTTGTCGGCGGCGACCAAGGGCGTGCAGGGCTCCGGCTGGGGCGTCCTCGCCTGGGAGCCGCTCGGTCAGCGGTTGATCGTCGAGCAGGTCTACGACCACCACGGCAACGTGGGGCAGGGCTCGACGCCGCTGCTGGTGTTCGACGCCTGGGAGCACGCCTACTACCTGCAGTACCGCAACGTCCGGCCGGACTACGTCGACCGGCTGTGGAACCTGGTCGACTGGACCGACGTCACTGCCCGCTTCGATGCGGCCCGCGCCGCCACGCCGAAGCTCTGACCGCGTGACCGGCCCGGTTCCGGTCGCCGCCGATCTCGTCCAGCGCGCCGCCGGGGTCATCGCCGCACGCCGTCGCGGTGACCTCGCCGGCGCGGAGACGTTGCTGGCCTCCTTCGACTCCGAAGCGGCCCGCACCCTCGGCTTCTACCTGCTCGCCGACCTCGCCCTCGGGCTGGTCCGCGCGCACACCGGCGAGTCCCTGGACGACCTGGTACGGCAGCTCACCCTGCTCGTGGCCGACACACCCCCACCGCCCGCCCCCTGATCCACCCCACGCCGCGCGAGGCGTCCCCGCGAACACCGCCGCCCCGGCGGCGCACGCCGGGGCGGCCCGCACCGTGCCATCCCCAGGAGTACGTCATGGTCGAGCCCCGGTCCCTACGTGTGTCGGCGGTGATCGGCGTCGCGTTGCTCCTGGCCGCCGGCTGCTCGTCCGCGGTGCCGTCACCGGCCGGCACGGGCGGCGGCGCGACGATCGTGGTGGCCACCGCGGGCGAGCCCGACACCCTCAACCCGGTGCTGAACTACGGCCCCGACGGCGCGTCGCTGATCTTCGACGGGCTGGTCGCCCGGGACGCCCGCAACGCGCTGACGCCGGCCCTGGCACGGGAACTGCCGCAGGTGTCGGCGGACGGCCGGACCGTGACGGCGAAGCTGCGCGAGGGGGTGCTGTTCCACGACGGCAGCCCGTTCACCGCGCAGGACGTGGTCTTCACCTACCAGGCGGTGCTGGACCCGAAGGTCGACTCGACGCTCCGCTCGGACCTCGACATGCTCGCCTCCGTCAGCGCCCCCGACCCGGCCACCGTGGTGTTCACGCTGAAGCACCCGTACGCGCCGTTCCTGCAACGGCTGGCGCTGGGCGTCGTCCCGGCGAAGGCGTTCGCCGGGCAGGACGTCAACAAGGCGGAGTTCAACCGTAAGCCGATCGGCACCGGCCCGTACCGGATGACGTCGTGGACGCCGGGGGACCGGCTCGTGCTGGCGGCGAACGACCGGTACTGGGGTGGCAGGCCGGCGAACCCGGGCGTGGTGGTGGCGTTCGTCGCCGACGACAACGTCCGCGCGCAACGGATGCGGGCCGGCGAGTTCGACGCGGCCGAACTGCCGCCGAAGCTGGCCACCGGTTTCGACGGCCAGGCCGGTCAGCAGGTGCACAAGGTCCCCACCGCCGACTACCGGGGCGTGATGCTGCCCATGGGCAACCCGGTCCTGGGTGACCTGGCGGTCCGTCGGGCACTGCACGCGGCGGTGGACCGGCAGGCCATGGTGACCGGGGTCCTCGGCGGGGCGGGGGAGCCGGCGTTCGGCCCGGTACCGCCCACCTCCGAGTTCGCCGAGCCGTCGGTCGCCGGGCGACCCACCGCCGACCCGGCCGCCGCCACCGCGCTCCTCGACGCCGCCGGCTGGACGCCCGGCCCGGACGGCATCCGCGCCAAAGCCGGGCGGCAGGCCGCGTTCACCCTGATGTACCCGGCCACCGACAGCCTGCGCAAGGAACTGGCCCTGGCGGTCACCGCCGACGCCAGGAAGATCGGTATCGCGGTCAACCCACAGGGCCTCACCTGGGACGCGATCACCCCCCGGATGAGGACCGACGCGCTGATCATGGGGTACGGCACCCCGTACGACCCGGATTTCGTCTCCTACAAGCTGTTCGGCTCGGCCTTCGCCGGGCAGGGCTTCTTCAACCCCGGCTCCTACCGGTCCGCCACCGTCGACGCCGCGTTGCAGGCCGGCCGGGACAGCGCGGACCCGGCCGCCCGTCGGGCCGCCTACGCCACCTTCCAGAAGCAGCTCGCCACGGACGTGCCGTGGGTGTTCCTCACCTACCTGCAACACACCTACGTGGTGCGGGACGCCGTGGCGGGGGTGACGCCCCGGGTCGAGCCGCACGAGCACGACGTCGCCAACAGCCTCTGGTGGAACGTGCACACCTGGACGAAGACATCGTGACGACGACACCTCCGCCGGTCCGCCGTCGGCGGCTGGCGGGGGCCGGGGTCATGATCCGCCGTCGGCTGCTGGTGGCCGTGCCCGTGCTCGCCGCGACCAGCATGGGCATGTTCGCCCTCGGCGCGGCCTCCCCGATCGACCCGGCCCAGCAGTACGCGGGCGCGGCGGCCTTCACCACCAGCGAGGAGAACCTCGCGCAGCTCCGCGCCAACTGGGGTGTCGACGATCCGGTGCCGGTGCAGTACGCCCGCTGGGTCGGCAACCTGCTGCGCGGCGACCTCGGCTGGTCCACCAGCCGGCACGAGCCGGTCACCTCGGTGCTGGCCGCCCGCGCCGGTTGGACGCTGCTGCTCGTCGGCCTGGCCCTCGCCCTGGTCCTGGTGGCCAGCGTGCTGCTGGGCACCCTCGCCGCGTACCGGCGCGGTGGCGTCTTCGACCGTGCCCTGCGGTCCGTCGCGTACGCCGTGCAGTCGATGCCGGTGTTCTGGATCGGGCTGGCCGCGATCGCCGTGTTCGCCCTCACCCTGGGCTGGCTGCCCGCCGGCGGGCTCACCGACATCACCGCGACCGGCACCGACCCGGCGGACGTGGCCCGGCACCTGGTGCTGCCGGTGACCGTGCTGGCGATCTCCCAGGCCCCGTGGTTCGTGCTGTTCGTCCGGGACGCCGTCGCCGAGAGCCTGCGCGACGACCACGTGCTGGCCGCCCGTGCCCGGGGGCTGCCCGGCCGTACCGTCCTGTTCGGTCACGCGTTGCGGACCGCGCTGCTGCCCTTCCTCACCCTGGTCGGCACGCACCTGCCCGAACTCGTCGGCGGCGCGGTGCTGGTGGAGACCGTCTTCTCGCTGCCCGGCCTCGGCGCGGTCACCGTGCAGGCCGCGCTGGGCGCGGACTTCCCGCTGCTGGCCGCCACCACCCTGGCCACCACCGTCGTGGTGCTGGCCGCGAACCTGGCCACCGATCTCGGCTACGCCGCCGCCGACCCCCGGGTACGCCTCGATGACTGACCTCGCCCCGCCACCGACCACCACCCCGGCACGGCCGCCTCGCCGGCCGTCGGCGCTGCTGCGGGCAGGCCGTCCCGGCGTGCTGCTGGCCGTGGTGGTGCTCGTCGGCGCGGTCGCCGCCGGCCTGCTCGCCCCGGTCCTCTGGCCGCTCGACCAGAGCGCTGTCGACCTGGGCCGGATCCGGCTCGCCCCCTCCGCCGAGCACCCGGCCGGCACCGACGACCTCGGCCGCGACGTGGCGCTGCGCAGCCTCTACGGACTGCGCGTCTCGCTGCTCGTCGGGGTGGTCGCGGCCCTGGTCGCCACCGTCATCGGCGGCCTCGTCGGCGCGGTCGCCGGCAGTGTCGGCGGCCGGGTCGACCGGGCGCTGATGCGGGTCGTCGACACCATCGCCGCGCTGCCACACCTGCTGCTGGGCATCTTCATCGTGGCGATGCTGCGCCCCAGCCTCGGCGCGGTGATCGCCTCCATCGCGCTGACACACTGGCTGTCGACCGCCCGCATCGTCCGCGCCGAACTGCTCAGCCTGCGGAGCCGCCCGTTCGTCGAGGCCGCGATCTCCGGCGGCGCGGGCCGCGCCCGGGTGCTCACCCGGCACCTGCTGCCGCACGTGCTCCCGCGTCTCGCGCTGGCCACCACGCTGATGGTGCCGCACGTCGTCTGGCACGAGACCGCGCTGTCCTTCCTCGGCCTGGGCCTGCCACCGCACCTCGCCTCCATCGGTAACATGATCAACGACGGTCAGCGTTCCCTGCTCACCGGCGCCTGGTGGGCCAGCATCGTGCCCGGCCTCGCCCTGGTCGCCGTGACCCTCGCCCTCGCCGTGCTCACCGGTCGCTGGCGGGACCGCCTCGACCCCCGGGTACGAGCGGAGCTGCAGCTGTGACCACGAGCGCCCCCACCAGCCTCCCCGCCGGCACCGGTCGGCGGCCCGCCCTGCTGTCGGTCGACGGGCTGACCGTCCGCTTCCGGCTCCCCGGTGCCGTCGTGCACGCCGTCACCGACCTGAGCCTCGACCTGCACCCTGGCGAACTGCTGGCCGTGGTCGGCGAGTCGGGCTGCGGCAAGTCCGTCCTCGCACACGCCCTGCTGGGGCTGCTGCCCCGCAACGCCACCGTCACCGGGCAGGCCCGCCTGCACCCGGCGGCGGGCGAACCGGTCGACCTGATCACGGCGGGGGAACGGCACCTCGCCCGACAGGTACGGGGTCGGGCCGTCGGTCTCGTCCCGCAGAGCCCGGCCACCGCCCTCACCCCCGTGCGTACCGGCCGGCGGCTGCTGGAGGAGACCCTGCGCGCCCACGGCCACCCCCGCCGGGCCGCCGCCGACGCCGCCGAACGGGCCGCCGTCGACGTCGGTCTGCACCCGGCCGACCTCGACCGCTATCCCCACGAACTGTCCGGCGGGATGGCCCAGCGGCTGGCCACCGCCCTCGCGTTGGCCCCCGACCCGCCGCTGCTGCTCGCCGACGAACCCACCACCGGCCTGGACCGGCCGCTGGTCGACCACACCCTGGACCTGCTGCGCCGCCGCTGTGACACCGGGGCCGCCGTGCTGCTCATCACCCACGACCTCGCCGCCGCCCGCCGGGTCGCCGACACCGTGGCCGTGATGTACGCCAGCCGCATCGTCGAACACCGGCCCACCCCGGCGCTGTTCGGGCAGCCCGGCCACCCGTACAGCGCCGGGCTGCTCGACGCCCTGCCCGAGCGGGCCTTCACGCCCGTGCCCGGCCACCCGCCGATGCTCACCGACCTGCCCGCCGGCTGCCCCTTCGCCCCGCGCTGCCCCCGGGCCACCGACTCCTGCCACACCCGGCCCCGGCTCGCCGACGACGGCGTGGGGCGACTCGCCTGTCACCACCCGCTGACCCCGGGCGCACCGACATGACGAGCACGGTCGACGACCCGACGGGCACCGCCGGCCCCGGGGGCGTCGCGTCCCCCGGCCTCGCCGCGCACCAGGTCACCGTCCGCTACGGCCGGCACCGGGTACTGGACCGCGTCGACCTGCACGTCGCCCCCGGCGAGACGGTCGGGCTGCGCGGGCCGTCCGGCAGTGGGAAGTCCACCCTGGCCCGGGTCCTCGCCCTCCTGCACGCCCCGGACGGCGGCCGGGTCACCCTCGACGGGCGGCCCGTCGGGGGCGTCCGGTACCGGGTGCCGGCCGCCGTGCGGACCCGCGTCGCGATCCTGTTCCAGAGCCCCCGGGCCGCCAGCGACCCCCGGTTGAGCCTGGCCGACCTCATCGCCGCGCCGCTGCGCGCCGTCGGCACCCCGACCGCGCAGGCGACTGCCCGTACGGCCGAGCTGGCCGACCTCGTGGGGCTCACCCCGGACCTGCTGACCCGGCGCCCGCACGCGGTCAGCGACGGGCAACTGCAACGCGCCTGCCTGGCCCGTGCGCTCGCCCACCGGCCCGACCACCTGCTCTGCGACGAGGCCACCGCCATGCTCGACGCCTCCACGCAGGCCCACGTCGCCGCCGTCGTGACCGACTACCAACGCCGGCACTCCGCCGGCGTGCTGCTGATCACGCACGACCCGGCCCTGCTGGCCCGTTGGGCGACCCGGGTGGTGGATCTTCCGGGGCCGCCGGCCGCACTGGATCATCGCGCAAAGTGAGCGCATAACTACTTTTCCGAGCCGTGCAACTCGTCGGGCCGGTGGCTCCGTTCTACCTCCGGCACGAGGAGGCGGTCGACGTGAAAGCCGAAGACGAGCAGGCATTCCGCGAGTTCGTGACGGCGCAGATGCCGTCGCTGCGCAAGCTGGCGTACGTGACCTGCGGTGACTGGCACGCGGCGGAGGACGCCGTGGCCAATGCGCTGGTCAAGCTCTACCCCCGCTGGCGGCGGCTGGAGCGGCCCGATCTCTATGTCAAGACCATGGTCTACCGGGCCGCGATCGACGAGACCCGCCGGCCCTGGCGACGCGAGCGCTCGGCCGGTGACGCCATGCCGGACGTCGCGCTGCGGGATCCGGCCGGCGCGACCGACGAGCGGATGCGCCTGCGGGCGGCGCTCGACACCGTGCCGGCACGGCAGCGGGCCGCCGTCGTGCTCCGGCACTACCTGGGTCTGAGCCTGGAGGACACCGCGGGCGTCCTCAACTGCACGGTGGGCACGGCCAAGAGCCAGGCCTCCCGTGGACTGGCGAAGCTGCGCGAGGCGCTCGCCCGCGAACACATCAATCTCACCGGGAAGCCGATGGAGGAGTGGGTCAATGCAGTTGCATGAAGTGGTGGACGTCGTGACGGCCGAGGAGCCGCCGATGACCCGTACCGCCGATGACATCGTCGCGGCCGGGCGGCGGGCCGAGCGGCGTCGCCGGGCCGGCTTCGCCTCGGCCGGCGTGGCCGGTCTCGTCGTGGTCGCGGTCGCCGGGGCGTTCACCCTGCCGACCCTGGGCGCCGAGCGCGGCACCACGGCCGCGCCCGCCCCGGCCGGCGCGACGACGACCGGCTCCACCGAGGCCAGGTGGCCGCAGGCCGAGCCGTTCAGCTTCACCTTCCGGGGGTACGACGCCGGCACGCTGCACGTGCAGAACCCGATCGTCACGTCCACCGGCTACCAGATCGCCTCCGTCTACTCCGACGGGCACACCTCGAACGACAGGCCGGTCACGGCGGAGGAGATCGAGGCGGGGGGCGATTCCGTCGAGCAGAAGAAGCGGGCCGCCGGGGGGAAGCCCACCCTGTGGGCGTACCTGACCGTCTACCGGCCGGGCGTCTTCGACCCCGCCGGGATCCGCAACGCCCAGAAGGTGACGGTGGCCGGGCACCGGGCCGTGCAGGCGAACCTGCCGGTCGGCCTCGACCCGGGCAAGCCGATCGCCGCGGGCAACAAGCTGTTCGCCTGGGAGTACGCCCCCGACGCCTGGGCCGCCGTCACGTCGGTCTCCAGCGACCCGGCGACGCCGAGCTTCCAGGACCTCGGTGGCCTGGTCGGCGGGCTGAAGCCCAGCCGGCCGACGCCGGCCCTGCTGCCGTTCCGGGTGGGCTACCTGCCGAACGGCTACCGGCCGTTGCAGACCGGTACGCACGCGATGCCGGGGCTGAGCGGCATCGCCGCGGCCCGCGCCGGTGACCACGGCGGCGCGACGTTCACCCGGCCGGCCGCGCCCACCTCGGGGCTGACCGCGCCGTACGACGCGGTCGAGGGCGGCATCAAGGACGGGTTCCACATCTTCGTCACGCCGAGCGGCAGCTCCAACCAGTCGCCGGAGCCCGGTGTGACGAAGTGCCACCCCGGCCCCGACCGGCAGGTTCCGGGCGGCGACGCCGCAGGTGGCGGCTTCTGCAACGTCTGGAGCGCCGACGGCACCGTCGTCGTCCAGGTCAGCGGCGTGGGCCTCGGCAACCGGCTGCCGCTGACCGAACTGGAGCGGATCGCCCGGGGGATCACTGTCGCCGACGTCCGGGACGAGTCGACCTGGACGCCGGCGGCGCAGGCCCTGCGGCCGTGACGACCACCGCTCGGCGGTAGCCCGCCGGGGGCGGGTGCGGCCCGCCAGCGACGACAGCGGCACGGCGCGTCTGCGCCGTGCCGCTGTCGTGGTGTCCGGCCCCCGGTTCAGACGATCTCGAGTACCGCGGCGGTCCACATGAAGCCGATGCCCGCGCCGATGGTGACCAGCCGGTCGCCGGACTTCAGGCGACCGGTCTCGTAGAGGTGGTTGATCCCGGCGAACTGGTCGCAGTTTCCCATGTGGGCGTAGTCCAGGCCCCACTCGTACGTGGTGGTGGCCGGATCGAGGTCGAGCGTCTTGTAGAAGCTCCACTCGGCGATCGGGCGGATGAGCGTCGCGTGGACGAACCACTGCGCGTCCTTGAGGGTCATCCCGGCCTCGTCGAGGAGCTGTTCGAGTACCCCGGCGACCTTCTGGCCGACCAGCCCCACGGCGTCGTCGTAGGCGTCCTCGTTCTTCATCAGCCAGTCGTCCTTGCGGGCGGTCAGGTTGACCGGCTTCCCGTCGTCGAACGGCGTCCGCGACCACGGCTCGGGACCGCGGTAGAGCGGCTCCAGGCTCGGCTCGGTGGCGCTGACCGTGCTGACCACCCGGGCGAACCCGCCGCGCTTGGAGAGCACGGCGGCAGCGGCCCCGTCGCCGAAGACGGTCTGGTCGTCGCTGGTCCACCGGTCGATGAACGGCAGGTGGAAGGCGTCACCCGAGGTGATCAACGCGGCGGTGGCCGACGGGCGGGCGGTCAGGTGCGCGGCGGCGAGTTCGATGCCGCCGAGGAGGCCGTTGCTGCCCTGGCGGATCTCCATGGTGACCGACGCGCCGTTGGCGCCCACGGTCTCCTGCTGCACGTAGTGTGCCGGGCTCCAGAACTCCCGGCCCTGGTGCCCCACGTAGGCGTGCAGCACGGCGTCGACGTCCTCGGGCCGGTGCTCCGACCGTGCCAGGGCCTGCCGGCCGGCCGAGGCCGCCATCACCGGACCGGACTCGTCGGGTCCGGCCACCCGGACAGCGCGGATGCCGTTGGTCACCGCGGCGGTCGCGTCGTAGACGCCGTCGGCGACGGCCTGCTCGGCGGTGTACACGTCCTCCGGCAGGTGCACCCCGAGTCCGGCCAGGTAGATGTTGTCCCAACGCACAGCGCCTCCTTGTGGTCGCACCATTTGCTCCGAGCATGGCCGTCCGGACTCGACCGGCCCTTGAGCGGCGGCCGTCGGCCCGCCGCCGACCGTGGTCGCGGTGGGGCGCACCTGTCGGCGGGGCCGGTGTGGTCGCGATGGGTGTGCCCGGGGCGGCGGGCACGGGGGCCGGGTCGGTGTGGCGGGGCGGGCCGGGTCAGCGGATCCGGCCCCGGCCGGGCGGCCGGCGGGCCGCCCGGCGGGGAGGCGACGCCAGTGAGCCGTACCGGAGCAGGCAGGGCTGCGGTCGGGCCGACCGTGCCCGGGGGACCGCGCGCACCGTCAGGGGTACCGGGGAGGCCGCTTCGCCCACGCTGACCAGTCCGCGGGCGATCCCGCCGACGAACCGTCGGATCATGCTGCCCAGGGTGGACCACAGCCGTGCCATGCGGTGAGGCTGCCCCAGCGCGCTGCACCGGCGCTGGAGCGCTTCGCCCAAGCGACACTCCAGGCGGGTACGGCACGGTGGGGTCCGTGCCGTACCCGCCCGGAGTGGCCGTCCGGACCGGGCGGGCGGGTCAGCGCAGCAGGCTCAGCACGAGCACGACCGCCGCCAGCGTGAAGAACAGGGGGAAGTCCGGGGGCAGGATGCCGCCGAGGTGCCGGTGGAAGCGCAGGACCAGCATCATGCCGAAGAAGGCCAGGGCGTACGCGGCACCGGCCGCGGCGGCCCACGGGTGCCACCACCCGGCGACGAGCGCCGCCGCCGCGGCGGCGTCGAGCATCCCGATGAGCAGGACCAGCCAGCGCTCCGGCCGGAAACCGAAGTGCCGGGTCAGCGGGTCGATGCCGGCCTCCATGCCGATGAACATGGCCAGCCCGTGCAGGACGAACTCCATGACGAGGATGGCGGAACAGACAGCGGCGATGATCCGCAACGTGGTCTCCTAGGCGGCTGTCGGGTCGGTCGGCCGTCCACGGCTCTGATCGACATCTGTCAACCCGCTGTGCCGGGCGTCCTCCGTGTGCCCGGCAAGATCAGGGTGTCTGAATTAGATCAGTGGCACGGGAAAAAATCAATGCTCTTGACAAAGAGCAGTGCTCACTGAATGATCAGTTCCGATACCGCCGCATGACATATCCGTCTGGGCAGGGCGAAAGGAAGCGCCATGAGCGAGCAAGTCCAGGTCGCGGCCGGGCGGGAGTCGGCGTTGCACCGCCGCCGCTGGCTGATCATGTCCGTGGTGTCGGTCGGTCAGCTGATGATCGCGCTCGACACCACGGTCGCCAGCGTGATGGGCCCGCAACTGCAGAAGGATCTCGGGCTCTCCGCCACCGGCCTGCAATGGGTCTTCAACAACTACATCGTGCTGTTCGGCGGCCTGTTGCTGCTCGGCGGCCGACTCAACGACGTCATCGGACGCCGCCGGATGTTCATCGGCGGGCTGGTGCTCTTCGCGGCCGGTTCGCTGCTGGCCGCGATGGCGAACACCGACACGCAGATCATGGCCGCCCGCGCGATCCAGGGCGTCGCCGCGGCCGGTCTCTCGCCGGCCTGCCTGTCCATCCTGGTCGTCGCCTTCCGCGATCCCGCCGAGCGGACCAAGGCGTTCGGTGTCTGGGGTGCGGTCATCGGGGTCGGCGCGGGCCTCGGCACGCTGCTCGGCGGAGCCATCGTCGACGTCAACTGGCGGCTCGCGTTCTACATCAACCTGCCGATCGCCGTGGTGCTGCTGTTCGCCGCGTTCGCCCTCATCCCCGGTGGTGCGCCGAACGGGCCGCGCCCCAAGGCCGACGTGCTCGGCGGCCTGACCGGCACGCTCGGTCTCGGCGCGCTGGTCTTCGCCATCGTGAGCGTCAACGACCACGGGTGGACCGGCCCGCGCACCGTGGTGTCGTTCCTGGTCGCGGCAGTGATGCTGCCGGCGTTCGTGATGATCGAGATGCGGGCGGAGGCGCCGCTGCTGCCGCTGCGGCTGTTCCGCCTGCGCGGGGTGGTCGCCGGGAGCCTCGGCGAGCTGTTCACCGCCGGCATCATGATCCCGTGCTTCATGCTGCTGCCGATCTACATGCAGAGCGTCCTGGGCTACACGCCGATGGAGACCGGGCTGGCCTACCTGCCGACCACGCTCGCCATGATGATCGTCGCGGGTCCGCTGTCCAAGGCGATCCCGAAGATCGGTGCCCGGGTGCCGTACGTCATCGGCGCCGTCCTGCTGGCCGGCATGCTGGTCCTGCTGCTGCGGACGCCGGTCGACGGGTCGTACTGGTCGGTGCTGTTCCCGATCACCACGCTGCTCGGGGTCGGCCTGGTGCTCTGCCTCATCCCGACCCCGACGGTCGGCACCTCCGAGGCGACCGAGGAGGACGCCGGCACCACCTCGGCCGTGCTCAACGTCTCCACCCAGGTCGGCGGCGCGCTCGGCCTGGCGGTCGCGGCCACCGTGCTCCAGAACCGCATCACCGAGTACGCCGCGGACGGCCGGGTCGGTCCGGAGGCGCTCAACGACGCGCTCCAGGCGGGCATCGCGACCCTCTTCGTCTGGGTCGGGCTGAGCCTGCTCACCGGCATCATCGGCTTCCGTGGGCTGCCGCCGCGGGCGACGGCGGACGCCGCGCCGGGCGCGGACACCGGTAGCCGTTCGGTCAAGGTCGCCAGCTGACCGACGGCAGGCGACGGACGGCGGCCCGGCCAATGGTCGGGCCGCCGCTGGTCGCCCGGCCGATGGTCGGGCCGCCGCTGGTCGCCCGGCCGATGGTCGGGCCGCCGCTGGTCGCCCGGCCGATGGTCGGGCCGCCGCTCGTCGCCCACCGCGTCGCGGCTCAGATCCAGCCGGCGTCGCGGGCGATGCGTACCGCGTCGACCCGGGTGCGGGCGCTGAGTTTCGACGTGATCGACGTGAGGTTGTTGCGGATAGTGCCGATCGACAGGTGCAGCATCGAGGCGATCTCGCCGGCCGAGTGGCCGTGCGCGGTCTGGGTGAGGATCTCCGCCTCGCGGGGTGACAGCGGGCTGAAGTCGCGTTCGTTCAGCGCCGCGAGGGCGATCTGCGAGTCGACCACCCGGCGTCCCGCCGCCACCTCGCGGACGGCCGCCGCCAGGCTGGTCGGCGGTGATCCCTTGAGGATGAAGCCGGTCACCCCGGCCTCGATGCTGCGCTCCAGCATGCCGGGCCGCCCGATGCCGGTCAGGATGAGGGTGCGACAGGTCGGCACCCGGTGGTGCAACTGGCGGGCCGCGCTCAGCCCGTCGAGGCCGGGCAGATTCACGTCGATGATGGCCACCTGGGGAAGGTGGGTGAGCGCCGCCGACAGGATCTTGTCGCCCCGCGACAATTCGACGACGACCTGGAAATCCGGCTGCAACTCCAGGAGGGCGACGAGCGCGCCCCGAATCATGTGGACGTCCTCGGCCAGCAATATCTTCAACCGCGACGATGACAACATCGCACCCTTTCTGTCATCGACCCTGGCGGGACCGAACAGCCTCGTCGATGAGCGGAACGAAGGCGATGCGAAGACGGGCCTGGCACCCGGCCCGGCCCGCTCGCACACGTTCTGATATCTATTGGTGTCAGTACACTACGCCCGGATCGCCCGTCGGTGGCCCTGGCGGGTCGATCAGATGACAGAAGATCGACCGAAGGGTCAGGCCATGGCCGTCAGGACCGGGTCGCGCAGCGGCTGGCCACCGCTGAGCATGACCTCCTGGAGGCGGCGCAGCCGGGGGGCCGGCTCGACGCCCAGCTCGTCGATGAGCAGCCTGCGGATGCGCTGGAACTCCTGCAGCGCCCCGGTGATCCGGCCGGACTCGTACAGCGAGACCATGTAGTGCGCGGCGAACTGCTCGTTGATCGGGTGGCGGTTGGAGAGCGTACGCAGCTCACCGATGATCTCGTGATGCCGCCCCAGGCGCAGGTCGGCGGCGATCCGCCGGCTGAGCGCCGCCTCCCGGGCGTCCTGGAGCGCCATCACCTCCAGGCCGAGCAGCGGACCGAGGGGGATGTCCGGCAGCATCGGCCCGCGCCACAGGCCCAGGGCCGAGCCCAGCAGTTGGCTGGTCAACCGGTGGTCGCCCGCCTCGGACGCCCGGGTGCCCGCGGCACAGAGGCGGCGGAACTCCTGGGCGTCGGTGACCGCGTGGCTCAGCGAGTAGCCGCTGCGGTGGGTCACCAGGATGTCCCGGGAGCCCGTCGACTGGTCGCCGACCGCCCTGTCGATGAGTCGACGGAGCTGATGAATGTACGTGTGAATAGTCGTCGTCGCGCTCTGTGGAGGGCTGTTCTCCCACAGTTCTTCGAATAGGTCCGCCTTCGTCATCAACCGGTTCGGGTTGAGTGCCAGCAATGTGAGTATCTGGCATGGTTTGGCGGCGGTCGGCATGATCGACCGCCCGTTATGAGATGCGGACAACGGACCCAACAAATCGATTCGCATGGCTCCCCCGATCTGCGCAAACGCACCTTCGGTCGAGCAAGAGCCTGCCCAGGGCGGGAGTCCCGGGCCAGTGACGGAATCACCGACTCACGTGAAAATCTCACGTGAGCGCTTCCTCCGGTCGATCAACCTGCTGCTCGGGCGGCCTGCGTGCCGAGCTCGGCGTGCAACTCGGCACGCAGCTGCCGGGCGAACTCGGGCAGCGCGTCGTCGGCGAAGTAGAAGTGCCCGCCCGGGAACAGGCATTGCCGCAGCGGTGCGACGGTCTCCTCCTGCCAGGCCGGCAGGCTGCCCAGCGGCGCGAACGGATCGTCGATACCGCCGAAGACGGTGATCGGGCAGGGCAGCGGCGACCGGTCGACCCGGGGCCGGTAGGACGCCACCGCCTCCAGGTCGGGCCGGACGATCCGCAGGAACTGCTCGCGGAGCTCCGGGACCTCACCGATCAGGGCCGGCAGGCCGCCCAGCCCGACCAGCGTGGTGAGCAGGCTCTCGTCGTCCAGCGTCACCAGCCGGGCGGGGTGGTCGACCGGGCTGGCCGGCGCACACCGGCCCGAGACGCCCACCCACACCGGCGGTCGACCCTGCCCGGCCAGCCGGCGGGCCACCTCGCTGGCCACGATCGCGCCCATGCTGTGGCCGAAGAGCGCGTAACGGCCGTCCGCCTGCGGCGTGACGTCGGCCAGCACCCGGTCGACGACCCGGGTCATCTCCCTGTCCGGCTGCTCGCCGTGCCGGGAGCCCCGGCCCGGCAGGTCGAGCAGCAGCACGTCCCAGTCGGCCGGCAACAGTCGGACCAGCGGGTAGTAGACCATCGCGGAACTGCCGGCGTGGTGCAGCAGGACGAGCCGCAGGGCGGGGTTCTCGACCGGGCGCGGGCGGATGAACGGCCTCACCGGTCCGCCCCCGCCCCGGCACCGACCGGTGCCATCCGGACGCCGGCCACCCCCGCTGCGGCGCTGACCGGATCCGCCGCGGACCGGGCCGCGATCGCCGCCGCCAGCTCGCCGAGCAGCTCGGTCAGCGGGCGGTCGACGGCGAACTCCGCCTGCATGTCCGGCGTCGCGAAGCGGTCCTCCACGCTACGTACGAAGAGCATCGCGGTGAACGAGTCCCCGCCCAGGTCGGCGAAGGTGGCCGCGAGGTCCAGCTCGTCGGCCTTGAGGGCGGCGGCCAGCTCGTCGCGGAGGAAGGCGACGATCGCGTCGGTGCCGGCCGCCGGGGAGACCGTCGGTGGGGACACAACCGCCGGGGACACAACCGCCGGGGACACGGCCGCCGACAGGGGCGGCACCACCGGGGCGGTCGCCTCGAACCTGCCGGTCCGGGGCTCGTCGACCCAGTGCCGGCGACGCTGGAACGGATAGGTCGGCAGGTCCGCGAGGTACCGGACGCCCGGCGTCCGCAGCGGATCCCCGTGCAGGTCGACACCGGCGCGGAACAGCTGGGCCAGCGCGTCCAGGAACACCTGCTCCGCCCGGAGCGGGTCGGCCGGGACGAGCACCACGCGGCGGGTTCCGATGCTCACCACCGCGGCGTCCGCGCCGGTCGGCCCGGCAGCGGACCGCACCGGTACGCCCAGCGCGGCCAGCGCGGCCGTCAGCCAGGCGGCCGGGTCGCCGCCGGGTTCGCCGAGGCCGGGGAAGCGGTCCGCCAGCGGCCGTACGGCGGCGGCCAGCGCGGCCGGGTCACCGTGGTGCAGCAGCACCTCGCGGGGCACCTCGGTGACGGCGGTGGCCGGCAGGTCGACGGCGTTGCTCAGCGCGCGGGCCAGCTCCCGCGCGGTGCCGCCGGTCACCGCGATCCGGTACGCCATCGGGGTGCGCCCGGACCGCAGGGTGTGGCAGATCGATCCGGCCGTCCGGTCGTCCGCCCGGTAGAGCCGGGTGCTGACCGTGGCGGCCAGCGTGCGCAGCGCCGGTTCGGTCCGGGCGGAGAGCACCAGCAGCTCGGCCCGCCCGCCCGGCCCGTCAGGCCCGGCCGGCTCGTCGTGCTCGGCCGGAGCCGGTGCGGACTGGAGCACGACGTGCGCGTTCGTGCCGCTGAGCCCGAACGCGCTGACCCCGGCGAACCGTTCGCCGGTCCAGTCACGCGGTTCGCGGACCACCTCCAGGCACTGCCGCGACCAGGGGATGAGCGGGTTGAGTGGACCCTCGCCCGGCGGCACGTCGGCGACCAGCCGACCGTGCCGGAGCATGAGCACCACCTTGATCAGCGCGGCCATCCCGGCCGCCGCCTCCAGGTGGCCCAGCCGGGCCTTGACGCTGCCCACCCGCAGCGGGTCACCGGTCGCCCGGTCGCGTCCGAACACGCCGTGCAGCGCCGCCGCCTCGATGGGGTCGCCGAGCGAGGTGCCGGTCCCGTGCGCCTCCAGGTAGGAGACCTGCGCCGGCGCGACGTCGGCGTCCCGGAGCGCGGCCAGGATCACCTCCTGCTGGGCGGGGCCGTTGGGCACGGTGAGCCCGGACGAGGCGCCGTCGTGGTTGACCGCCGTGCCGCGCAGCACCGCCAGCACCGGGCGGTCCTCGGCGAGGGCGTCGTCGAGGCGCATCACGACCACGGTGGCGACGCCCTCGCCCCGGCCGTAGCCGTCGGCACCGTCCAGGAACGGCTTGGACCGGCCGTCCGGAGCGACCGCGCGGCTCTGGCACAGCGACACCATCAGCTGCGGTGAGAACAGCAGGTTCGCGCCACCGACCAGGGCGTACCGGCACTCCCGGCCGCGCAGGGCACGGGCCGCCGAGTGCAGCGCCACCAGCGACGACGAGCAGGCGGTGTCGATGCTGACGGCCGGACCGCGCAACCCGAGCGCGTAGCTGATCCGCCCGGCCGCGAAGCAGTGCCCGCCGCCGGTGCCGTAGTACGGATCGAGTCGCTCCGGGTCACCGTCGGTGAACCGCTGGCCGTACTCGGAGGCCATGATGCCGACGTAGACGCCCGCGTCCAGCCGGCCGCCACGGCGGACCGCGATGCCGGCCCGCTCCAACGCCTCCCAGGAGGTCTCCAGCAGCAGCCGCTGCTGCGGGTCCAGTGACTCGGCCTCCCGGTTGGAGATGCCGAAGAAGTCGGCGTCGAAACCGGCCACGTCCCGCAGGAAGCCGGCCCGTCGGACGTACGACCGCCCGACCCGGCCGACCTCCGGGTGGTACGCGGCACGCAGCCCCGGCCGGTCGGCCGGGATCTCGCACGCCACCTCCCCGGTGCCGTCGAGCAGGTCCCAGTACGCCTCGGGGGTGCTGATCCCGCCCGGGAACCGCAGCGCCATGCCGACCACCGCCAGGGGGGTGTGCCGCTCCTGCTCCAACTCGCGGATGCGGGCCCGCAGGGCACGGGACTGCCGTAACTGTTCCTCGACCAGGGCGCGCAACTGTGTGGAATCCACGTCGCTCCTCGCTTTTCGCTGACGGCCTCGCGGCGCCGGTGCACGACTACGGCGGACCGTACCGACGTGTTCTTGAGACCCCCTGAGGTCCGTGCCGGCCGCGGAGCGTCAAGAGCCGCTCAAGGGGGCCCGGACAGACTCGGCCCCATCGACGGCAGGAGGCGCAGTCATGACCCGCAACACGGTGCAGGGCATCCTCGGGTGCATCGGTGGCACCCCGTTGGTCGAACTCGACGGCCTGCTGCGTGACCGGCCGGCCCGGGTGTTCGGCAAGCTCGAACTGGCCAATCCGGGCGGCAGCATCAAGGACCGCACGGCGCTGAACATGCTGCTGCACGGCATCCGCAGCGGCGAACTGGTCCCGCACCGGTCCGTGGTGATCGAGTCCAGTTCGGGCAACCTGGCGGTCGGTATCGCGCAGATCTGCCGCTACTTCGGGTTGCGGTTCATCTGCGTGGTGGACGCCAAGACCACCCCGCAGAACCTCGCGATCCTGCGCGCCTTCCAGGCGGAGATCGAGCTGATCGAGGAGCCCGACCCGGTCACCGGGGAGTTCCTGCCGATCCGCCTGCAACGGGTCCGCGAGCTGGTGGCGCGCGAGCCGCACAGCTTCTGGCCGAACCAGTACGCCAACCCGCGCAACCCGCAGGCGCACCACCGCACCATGCGGGAGATCGTCGACGCGCTGCCCGGTGACCCGGACTTCATCTTCTGTGCCACCAGCACCTGCGGCACGTTGACCGGGGTCACCGAGTACGTCCGGGAGCACCGGATGGGCACCACCGTCGTCGCGGTGGACGCGGTGGGCAGCGCCATCTTCGGTGACGAGAGCCGCCGCCGGTTGATCCCGGGCCACGGGGCCTCGGCCCCGCCGCCGCTGCTCGACCCGGCCAGCACCTGGCCGGTCGTGCACGTGTCCGATCTGGACGCCGTGGTCGGCTGCCGCCGGTTGATGGCGCGGGAGGCGATCCTGGCCGGCGGGTCCTCCGGCGCGGTGGTGTCGGCGCTGGAGCGCTACCGCGACCAGATCCCGGCCGGGGCCACCTGCGTGCTCATCTTCCCCGACCGCGGGGAGCGCTACCTCAACACGATCTATTCCGACACCTGGGTCCGGCAGAACTTCGGTGAGGTGTCGCACCTGTGGAAGGAATCCGGGATCGCAGCCGCCGGGCGGCTGTGACGACCGGCAGGCATTCGACGAGAGGGACGATGATGCGGATCTCCGCGCTTCCCGACGGTCTTCCGACCGTCATCGAGTACGACGGCAACGGCGCGATCCTCGACACGGTACGCGACAACCGTGCCGCCATCCGGTCGCTCATCACCGAGCAGGGCGCGGTGCTGTTCCGCGGCTTCGACGTCGGCGGTGTCGAGGGGCTGCACCGCGTGGTGCGGGCGCTGTCCGGCGAGCCACTGGACTACACCGAGCGGTCCTCGCCGCGCAGCAGCCTCTCCGGGAACGTCTTCACCTCGACGGACTACCCGGAGAACGAGGAGATCTTCCTGCACAACGAGTGCTCGTACCAGCAGAACTGGCCGATGAAGGTCTACTTCTACTGCCTCACCCCGGCCGCGACGCAGGGTGCCACCCCGTTCGCCGACGTCCGCCGGGTCCTCGACCACATCGACCCGGCGGTGGTCGAGGAGTTCACCCGCCGTAAGTGGTCGTACGTGCGCAACTTCGGCGCGATGGGCGGCACCTGGCAGTACTTCTACGACACCGACGACCGGGCCGAGGTAGAGCGGTACTGCGCGGCGCAGAACATCCAGGTCGAGTGGATCGGCGCGGACGGGCTGCGTACCCGGGCGGTGCGCGACGCCGTGCGCCGGCACCCGGTCACCGGGGCCGACGTGTGGTTCAACCACGCCACCTTCTTCCACGTGGACACGCTGCCGGCCGTATACCGCGAGGAGATGCTGGACATGTTCGGGTCGGAGAACCTGCCGACGAACAGCTACTACGGCGACGGCGGGGAGATCCCGGCCGAGGTGACCAAGCACCTCCAGGAGGCGTACCGGGCCGCCAGCACCCGCTTCGACTGGCAGCGCGACGACCTGGTCGTCATCGACAACATGCTGACCGCGCACGGTCGGGAGCCGTACACCGGGGCACGGAAGATCGCCATCGCCATGGCCGAGGCGTCGGACGCGGCGGTCGGGACGCCGTGACCACCTCGGTCGGCCCGACGCTCGTGGTGCGTCCGGCGGTCCCGGACGACCTGGACGGGATCACCCGGATGGAGGTCGGGCCGGACACCACGTCGTACCTCGGCGTCACCGGCCGGGACTACCACCTGGCGGCGTTCGCGGACGCCGACCAGGAACACCTGGTCGCCGTGGTCGGGGCGACCCTCGGTGGGTTCGTCCTGCTGGCCGGGCTGCGCGACGGCGGCGGCCGGGTGGAGCTGCGCCGGGTCGTGCTGGACCACGGGATCCGGGGCCGGGGCCACGGCCGGGCGATGTTCCGGGCCGCGGTGGCCCACGCCTTCGAGCGGCACGACGCCCGGTCCGTCTGGCTGGACGTCAAGCCGTACAACCACCGGGCCCAGGCGCTCTACACCTCCGAGGGGTTCCGCCCGGACGGCACGATCCCGGATCCGCAGCACCCGGACGGGGTGCTGCTGCTGATGACACTGGCGCGCGACGACCGCGCCGCCGCAACCGAGAGTGAGGACTGAGGATGAGGGAGAAGCTGGCGCTCGTCGACCCGGACGTGACCGGAGCGGCGTTCACCGCCGGTCACGCGGGCGACGCCGGATGCGAGCGGTGCGTGGCCGAGCTGACCGAGGCCGGCGACGATTTCGTCGGGGCGTTCGCCAAGCGTGACTACGAGCGGTTCATCGGTCACTTCATCGGCCCCAACGCCACCGGCCTGGGCGCCGACGGGACCGTCGGTATGAACCGCGACGCCTGGGGCCGGATCCTGCGGGAGTACTTCGAGGAGCCGACCTGGACGCTGACGGTCACGCCGATCAAGACCGTGGTCCAGCAGTGCGTCAGCGGCCAGATCCTGGAAGTGGTCCGCTTCGACTCGGCGGAGATGACCATCACCTTCGTGCACGCCACCTGCTGGCTGCGTGACCACGGCACGTGGAAGGTGGTGCTGCAGACCGAGGCCGGGCCGTTGCAGGACACCCAGGCGCTGCTGGACCGGGTGGCCGAGCAGCGGGCCGAGGCGGTCGGGTCATGACGCAGATCCTCCCCGCCCCGGTCGAGGCCGGGCCGGCGCCGGACCGCCGCGGCCGTCCCGAGTTCCACGGTTCGGCGGTGGCGGCGTTCCGGGAGGCGGTCGCGGCCCACCCCGACCGGGCCGCGGTCGTCGGCGTGGACGCCACCCTCAGCTACGCCGAGCTGGACGACCGCAGCGACCGGCTGGCCACCCTGCTGACCGCCCGTGGCGCCGGACCGGAGTGCGCCGTGGGCGTGCTGCTGCCCCGGACCGCCGACCTGATCGTCGCGATCCTCGGCATCCTCAAGGCCGGCGCGGTCTACGTGCCGTTCGACCCGGAGCAGCCGGCCCAGCGCCTCGGCCGGATCGTCCGGGACGCCGCACCGGTCACCACGATCACCCACGCCGGCCTGGTCGGCTCGCTGCCCGAGGGGTCCGGACCCGATCCGGTGCTGCTCGACCGCACCGACTGGTCGGCGGTGCCGCGGTCGGAGCCGGTAGCCCTGCACCCGGACAACCTGGCGTACGTCATCTTCACCTCCGGCTCGACCGGGCGGCCGAAGGGCGTCGAGGTGTCCCACCGGGCGCTGGTCAGCTTCCTCAACGGCATGGAGCAGGGCGGCTTCTTCGGGCCGCCCGGCGCCCGGCTGGCCTGGAACGCCTCCATCGCGTTCGACGCGTCGGTGCAGGAGTGGGTGCGGGTGTTCCGGGGCGACACGGTCGGCGTGCTCACCGACGACATGCGCCGCGACGCCGAGGAGTTCGCCGAGTTCATCGTCGAGCGCGGGCTCACCGAGGCGGACATGACCCCGTCGCACGCGCAGATGCTCATCGAGGACCTGGCCGCCGTCGCCGGCCCGGAGCGGCACCTGCGGCTCTTCGTCGCCGGCGAGGCGGTGCCCCCCGCCCTGTGGGCGCGGTTGCAGACGCTGGTCGGCGACGGCTCGGTCACCGCCATGAACCTGTACGGGCCGACCGAGGCCGCGGTCAACGTGGCCGGCACGTTCATCCGGCCCGGCGAGAGCCCGACCATCGGCCGGCCGCTGGCCGGGGTGCAGGCCCGCGTGGTGGACGCCGACCTGGTGCCGGTACCCGACGGCACCCCCGGCGAGCTGTGCGTGGCCGGCCCCTACCTGGCCCGGGGCTACTCGGGCCGGCCCGGCCTGACCGCCGCGCGGTTCGTGCCCGATCCGCTGTCGACCGACGGCGCCCGGATGTACCGCACCGGGGACCGGGTGGTCCGGCGGGCCGACGGGGTCATCGAGTACATCGGCCGCACCGACGACCAGATCAAGATCCGTGGGCACCGGGTCGAACTCGGCGAGATCGAGTCGGTGCTCGCCGACCACCCGGACGTCAGCCGCGCGGTGATGCTCTACCACGGCGGGGAGGACGGCGGGCGGCTCTCCGCCGTGCTCCACCTGCGTCCCGGCGGCGACCTGGCGGCCGTCCGGGCGTACGCGGCGGGCCAGTTGCCGAGCTGGATGCAGCCCGCTGACTGGGCGGTCGTCGACACCATCCCCCTGACCGTCGGCGGCAAGGCCGACCGCGGTGCCCTCATCCGCCGGCTCACGTCCACCGGGGACGCCGCCGACGGATCCGACACTCCCGAGGAGACACAGATGAAGGTCGACGCCACGGACACCGTCCGCGAGGTGTGGTGCACCGTCCTCGAACTGGAGAAGGTCGACGAGGACGACGACTTCTTCCTCATCGGCGGCCACTCGCTCAACGCCATGCAGGTCGCCACCCGGCTGCGGACCAGCCTGGGCGGGGTCAAGGTGCCCACCCGGATGCTCTTCGAGCACCGCACCTTCCGCGCCTTCACCGACGCCGTCAACGAGCGGGTGAACACCGCGGCGGTGTCGGCATGAGCCGGTGGCGGGTGCTGGTCAACCACGAGGAGCAGTACGGGCTGTGGCCGGCCGGTCACCCCGACCCCGGCGGCTGGCGTCCGGTCGGCTTCGAGGGCACCGAGGAGGAGTGCGTCAGCCACGTCGACCGGGTCTGGACCGACCTGCGGCCGGCGTCCCTGCGCCGCGCCACCGCCGGGCGGGCCGCCAGCTAGGACCGGTCGGTCGGCCGAACCCCCACGGCAGCGGACCACCCCGCCGTACGACGACTCAGGAGCTGATGAGCACCATGTCCCAGGTACCACCGTTCGCGATCATCTCCGGCCGGCAGGTGCACGACGTCCTGCACGGGCGGGAGCGCGAGGTCACCGAGCTGATCGAAAGCGCGTACCGGCTGCACGGCGAGGGCGAGACGACCAACCCGGACTCCTACTTCCTGCGTTTCCCGGACCGGCCGCGGGACCGGATCATCGCGCTGCCCGCGTCGGTCCGGGGCAAGGTCGGCGTGCACGGCCTCAAATGGATCTCCAGCTTCCCGGAGAACGTGGCGGCCGGCATCCCGCGCGCCTCGGCGGTGCTGGTCCTCAACGACTTCGAGACCGGCTACCCGATCGCCTGTCTGGAAGCGTCGATCATCAGCGCGGCCCGGACGGCCGCGTCGGCGGCGTCGGCGGCGGTCCGGCTCTCCGCGGCGCGCGGGGTCACCCCCCGCCGCCTCGGCGTGGTCGGCGCCGGGGTCATCGCCCGCTACACCCACCGCTACCTGCGCGCCAACGGCCTGCGGTTCGAGTCGGTCGGCGTGCACGACCTGTCGGCGGAGCACGCCGCCGGATTCGGCGACCACCTACGCCGCTGCGACGAGCAGGTGGTCACCCACGACCGTCTCGACGGGCTGCTGGCCGAGAGCGACCTGGTGCTGTTCACCACCGTCGCCGGCGAGCCGCACGTGAGCGACCCGGCGCTGTTCGGCCACGCGCCGCTGGTGCTGCACCTGTCCCTGCGGGACCTCGACCCGGATGTCATCCTCGACGCCTGGAACGTGGTCGACGACGTCGAACACGTGATGAAGGCCGGCACCTCGGTCCACCTCACCGAGCAGCGGGTCGGCCACCGGGACTTCGTGGCCGGCACGCTGTGCGACGTGCTGACCGGCGGCATCGTCCCGCCCGCGGACCGGCCGGTGGTGTTCTCCCCGTTCGGGCTCGGCGTGCTCGACCTGGTGCTGGCCAAGCACGTCTACGACCAGGTGGGCGCGGACGACGCGCTGGTCTGCGTCCCGGACTTCTTCCACGACGTCCAGCGGTACGGCTGAGCGCCCGATCACGACCGCCCGAACCCGAAGGCGAGACGACCATGAGACTGATCGCACTGAGCGAGGTGCTGCCCGGTGAGCCCGTCACCAACCGTGACATGGCCGAGCGTTTCGGCCTGCACGAGCGGTGGCTGGACTCCGTGACGGGCAACCGCACCCGCTACTTCTGCCGGCCGGACAGCCCGACGGGTGTGCCGAAGACCACCGGCGACCTGGCCACCGAGGCGGGGGAGCAGGCCCTGGTCCGCGCTGGGGTGGACCCGGCGGCCATCGACTTCCTCGTCCTCTCCACGGCCTCGCCGGACCACCTGATGCCGGCGACCGTCAACCTGGTCGCCGACCGGCTCGGCCTCAACGACCTGCCCACGTTCCAGCTGACCTCCGGCTGCGCGGGCGCGTTGCAGGGCCTCTACACCGCCCGTGCGCTGCTCGCCTCCGGTCTGCGCCGCGGCCTGGTCATCGGCGCCGACACCTGCCGCAACATGCTGCCGCCCGGCGACGCGGTGGCCCAGCTGCGACCGGCCGAGATGGTGAACTTCGCGATGTTCGGCGACGGCGGCGGGGCGGCCGTGGTGGAGGCCGGCACCCAGGGGCCGGGGCTGCTCGTGGAGCACCTGTTCCTGCGTACCGTCGGCAAGGGCCGGGCGCCCGCCCAGATCGTCCGCTGGTACGGCGTCGCCGGTGCCCCGCAGGTGCCCGACGCGCACGGCCGGACGGTACGCGAGGCGATGGGCGAGGAGGACTACAAGGCGATCGAACGGCACGTGCCGGAGGCCGCCCGCGCCATCCTCGACGAGCTGGTGGCGGTCACCGGGTGGCGGCTGCCGGACGTCGAGCACGTCCTCACCCCGCAGCTCAACGGCGTGATGACCGAACGGATCCGGGACTATCTCGGGGTCGGCGAGCAGCAGGCGGTGTCCTGCGTGGCGGACACCGGCAACAACGGCAACGCGTTGCCGTTCATCCAGCTCAACCGGGCGCTGCGGCGGATCCGCGGCGGGGTCGGCGAGGGTGGCCGGATGCTGGTGGCGACCGTCGAGTCGTCGAAGTGGGTGCTGGCCGGGATGGCGCTGCGGCACCGGCCGGAGGGCGGCCCCGATGTCGGTTGACCAGGGCACCGGGTCCGCGCCGGCGACCGGCCGGGTCGCGCTGGCCGGGCTGCGGGCCAGCCTCGGCGGCACCCCGCCGGACCTGGCGGCGGTCCGCGAGCTGCTCGACCGGGTACCCGATCCACTCGATCTGGAGGCGGCCGGCCGGCTGCTGCGCGGCGCCCGGGGCCGGGCGGCGCTGGCCGACGCCGACCTGCCGAGGACGCGCCTGGCCCTGCTGGGCAGCTCCACGATGGACGCCCTGCCGCCGATGATCACGGCGGCGGCGTTCCGCCGGGGGATCCTTCCCGAGATCCGGATGGCCGGCTTCAACCAGTGGCAGCTGGAGATCGCCGCCGGAGCGCCCGAGCTGTCCACGCTGCGGCCCCGGCTGGTCGGCTGCCTCCTCGACGACGCGGCGGTCTTCGACCGGGTGGCCGACCCGGTCGACCTCGACGAGGTGGAGGCCCGCTGCGCGGCCTTCCCGGCGGAGCTGGCCGGCTGGGCCACCGCCGCCCGCGACACGCTCGGCGGGCTCACCGTGCTCACCACCATCCCGCTGGGTCCGCTGCGGTCGCGCCGGCTGGTGAGCTACGCCGCCCGCGCCCGGCTCGCCGCCGCCTGGTCGAAGATGAACGCCGGGCTGGCCGCGCTGGCCGCCGAGCTGCCGTCGACAGTGGTGCTCGACCACGGCGACCTGGCCGAGGCGGCCGGCGGCATCTTCGCCGACCACCGGATGCGCCAGGTGGCCGGGCACGCCTACGCGCCGGGCTACCTGCTCGCGTACGCCGAGGAGCTGTCCCGGGTCGCCGCCGCCGACCTGGGCCGTACCGCGAAGTGCCTGGTCCTCGACCTGGACAACACGCTATGGGACGGCGTGGTCGGCGACGTCGGCACCGCCGGACTGCGGATCGGTGGCAGCTATCCGGGAACCGCGCACACCGAACTCCAGCGGCTGGCCCTCGACCTCTGCGCCCAGGGCGTCCTGCTCGCGGTCAGCTCCAAGAACGACGAGCCGGTCGCCCTGGCGGCGCTCGACAACCACCCCGAGATGCTGCTGCGCAGCGCGCACCTGGTGGCCCGGCGGATCGACTGGGAACCCAAGGCCGGCAACGTCCGGGCGATGGCCGCCGAGCTGAACCTCGGCAGCGACGCGTTCGTCTTCGTCGACGACAACCCGGTCGAGCGGGAACTGATGCGCCGGATGGCACCGGAGGTGACCACCGTCGAACTGCCCGACGACCCGGCGCGGTACGCCGCGACGCTCGCCGCCCGGGGCGACTTCCTGGTGCTGTCGGTCACCGACGAGGACCGCGACCGCACCACCCTGTACCGCCGGCAGGCCCGGCGGCGGGAGGTCGAGCAGCAGGCGACCAGCCTGGCCGACCACCTGGCGCGGCTCGGCACGCGGCTCACCGTCGAGCCGTGCACACCGGTCAACGCCGGGCGGATCACCCAGCTGTTCGCCAAGACCAACCAGTGCAACCTCACCGGCGTGCGGTACGGCGCGGACGAGGTGGACCGGTCCGGCACGGACGGCGCCCCCACCTTCTTCACCGCCCGCCTCGGCGACACGTTCGGCGACCACGGGCTGATCGCCGCGATCGCGCTGGACCGGGCCGCGGACGGCACCTGGACCATCGGCAACTTCGTGCTCAGCTGCCGGGTGTTCAGCCGCGGCGTGGAGAACACCCTGCTCGGGCTGGTGCTGCGGGCGGCCGCCGCGGCCGGCGCACCCGGCGTCACCGGCACGTTCCGGCCGACCGACCGTAACGGCCGGTTCGCCGAGCTCTACCCCTCGCTCGGGTTCCACCCCACCGGCGACACCGGCGAGTTCCGGCACGACCTGGCGCGGCTGCCCGACCTGAGTCCCTTCATCGAGATCACGCATGAACCGGAGGTGTTCCGTGTTGGCTGAGGATCTGGTGGTCGAGGTCATCACCGACCTGCTCGACCTGCCCGGCGAGACCATCGCGGCGGACACCCCGCTGACCGCGGTGGACGGCTGGGACTCGGTCAACGCGCTACGGGTGCTGGTGTACCTGGAGCGCGAGGTGGGTCGTCCCCTCGACTACGAGCGGTTCGCCGCGGTCGCCACCGTCGGCGAACTCGCGGAGCTCGTCGGCGCGGACGCGGGGAGCCGACGGTGAGCGCCGTGGAGGAGACCGACGTGCTGATCGTCGGTGGCGGCCCGGCGGGAGCACTGCTCGGCTTCCTACTGGCCCGCCGGGGCATCGGCGTGATCGTGGTCGAGAAGCAGACCTCCCTGGAGCGCGACTTCCGGGGCGAGACGGTGGCCGCGCCGTCGGTGGTGACGCTGCGCCGGCTCGGCTTCGGCCCGGCGCTCGACGCCCACGGCTTCCTGCGGACCGAGGGCGTCACCATGCGGATGGAGGGCCGCCGGGTGATGCACGTCGACTACCGGCGGTTCGCGCTCGGCGAGGTTCCGGTGGACATCCCCCAGCCCGCCCTCATCGCGATGTTCAGCGACGCGGCGGCGGAGTTCCCGACGTTCGAGTACCGCTTCGGCACCTCGTTCACCGGGCTGCTGCGCGACGGCGACGCCGTCACCGGCGCCCGCCTGCGCCGCCGCGACGGCTCGACGAGCGAGGTGCGCGCCCGGCTGGTGGTCGGCGCCGACGGCCGGTTCTCCAAGGTGCGGCACGCGGCCGGGATCACCGCCGACGTGCAGCACATGGCCCGCGACTTCCTCTCCTTCAAGCTGCCGCGCCCGGCCGACTGGGGTCTCCAGGCGGAACTGGTCGTCGACCGCGACCGGCACCTGGTGGTGCTCCCCACCTTCCCGGACTTCCTCCGGGTCGGCCACAACCTGCCCAAGCGGGGGCTCGGCGCGCTGCGCGCCGCGGGCTTCGAGCCGTTCAAGGCCGGCATCATGGCGCTCGACCCGCGGCTGGCCCCGGTCGTCGCCGAGCACCTCAACTCGTGGGACGACACGTCGTTCCTGGAGATCTTCACAGCCGAGGTGCCGGAGTGGACCCGCGACGGGCTGGTGCTGATCGGCGACGCCTCGCACACCTGCACCCCGATCCTCGGCCAGGGCGTCAACCTGGCCATCCAGGACGCCGTGGTGATCGCGCCGGTCATCGCCGACGCGTTGTCCACCGCCGGCCCGGTCCCCGCCGCCGCGTTCACCGGGTTCGTCACCGAGCGGCGTCGCCACAAGGCGCACGTCACCAGCTTCCAGCGGCTCCAGGAGAAGGCGCTGGCCACCGGCAGCACCCCCGGTGTGCTGCTGCGTCGCGCCCGGTACCGGCTGCTCGACGCCCTGCCGCTGAAGTACCGGATCTTCGGCGGCGTCCTCAACGCGCCGCACGGCATCGACCCGGCCGACCTGGCCGTGGCGGCCGGCGGCAGCCGGCCCGGCCTCGGCGTCTGAACCATCCGGCCCCACAAGCCCCTTTCCCGTTCGTCGACACCGAGGCGGTCCCGTGATGCATGACAACGACCCTGCCGGCGACCCGACCCAGCTGCTGGCCGTGGTGGGCATGGCCGGGCGGTTCCCGAACGCCCCCGACCTGGACGCGTTCTGGCAGCTGCTGGCCGACGGCGGCGACGCCATCCGGCCGGTGCCGCCGGAGCGTTGGGACGCCACCGCCCAGCTCGACCCGGAGCGGGCGGTGCAGGACGTCGGCGGGTTCCTCGACGACGTCGACCAGTTCGACCCCGGGTTCTTCGGCATCTCCCCCCGGGAGGCCGCGGACATCGATCCGCAGCAACGGCTGATGCTGGAGGTGGCCTGGCGGGCGCTGGAGGACGCCGGCCAGCCGGCCGCCGCCCTGCGCGGCACCCGTACCGGGGTGTACGTCGGCGCGTCCTGGCACGACTACGAGATCCTCCGCAAGGAGCGGGGCGCCACCGCCACCCAGCACAGCACGGTCGGCAACGCCCTGGACGTGATCGCCGCCCGGGTCTCGTACTTCCTGGGGCTCACCGGCCCGTCGCTGGTGGTGGAGACCGGTTGCTCGTCGTCGCTGGTGGCGCTGCACCTGGCCGGCCAGGCGCTGCGCACCGGGGAGATCGACGCGGCGCTGGTCGGCGGGGTCAACCTGATCCTCGCGCCGGACGTCTCGATCGGGCTCACCCACTTCGGCGGGCTGTCCCCGCAGGGCCGGTGCAAGGCGTTCGCCGCGGACGCCGACGGGTTCGTCCGGGCCGAGGGCATCGCCGGGCTGTACCTCAAGCGGCTGGACCGGGCGCTCGCCGACGGCGACCGCATCCAGGGCGTCGTCGTGCGGACCGTGGTGAACAACGACGGCGGCGGGGACAGCCTGGTCACCCCGAACCCGGCCGGCCAGGAGGACCTGCTGCGCCGGGCGTACGTCGAGGGCGGCATCCCGCTGGACCGGCTCGCCTACGTGGAGGCGCACGGCACCGGCACCGGCCGGGGCGACCCGGTCGAGGCCGAGGCGCTCGGCCGGGTCGCCGGTCAGGCGCGGGACACCGCCGTCGGCCCGCTGCCGATCGGTTCGGTCAAGACGAACATCGGGCACACCGAGGCGACCGCCGGCCTGGCCGGGCTGCTCAAGGTGCTGCTCGCGATCCGGCACCGCACCGTGCCGGCGACCCGGCAGCACGGCGAGCTGAACCCGGGCATCGACTTCGCCGGGCTGCGCCTGCGGGTGGCGACCGGCCCGGTGGCGCTCCCCGACGAGCCGGTCTTCCTCGGCGTGAACTCGTTCGGCTGGGGCGGCACCAACGCGCACGTCGTGGTGGCCGACCCGCCGCGCGAGCCGGCCGGCGCGGAACCGGCGTCACCGGCGCTCGGCGTCCCGGCCGTGCTGCCGATCTCCGCGCACTCGTCCGCCGCCCTGGCCGAGCGGGTCCGGCAGGTGCGCGACCTGCTCGCCCACGGCACCGACCCGGCGCAGGTGGCCGGCGCGCTCGCCCACCGGGCGGACCACTTCCCGCTGCGGGTGGCCGCGCTCGCCACCGACACCGCCGCGACGCTGGACCGGCTCGACACCTGGTCCACCGACCACGACGCCGACGTCGACGGGCTGGTCACCGGCCGCGCCGAGCCGGTCGGCCGGGTCGCCTTCGTCTTTCCCGGACAGGGCTCGCAGTGGGCGGCGATGGGCCGCGACCTGTACGCCGCCAGCCCGGTGTTCCGGTCCGTGGTGGACCGCTGCGCGCGGGCCATCGCCCCGCACGTCGACTGGGACCTGGCCGGCGTGCTGTCCGGGGCCGCCGGGACCGGCTGGACGTCCCGGGTGGACATGGTGCAGCCGGCGCTGTGGGCGATGTCGGTGGGGCTCGCCGAGCTGTGGCGGCATGCCGGTGTCACCCCGGACGTGGTGATCGGGCACAGCCAGGGTGAGGTCTCCGCCGCGACCGTCGCCGGGATCCTGTCCTACGAGGACGCCGCACTGGTCGTCGCCACCCGCAGCGCGCTCGCCGTGCGGGCGTCCGGCCGGGGGCGGATGCTCTCCGTCGCGCTCGACCCGGAGGCGGCGCGGGCCGCCCTGGCCGGGTTCGAGGACCTGGTGTCGCTGGCGGTCGAGAACGGGCCGGCCTCCTGCGTACTCTCCGGTGACGGCGACGCCGTGCTCGCGCTGCGCGAGATCCTGGAGGCGGACGGGGTGCACTGCCGGCTGGTCGACGTCGACTACGCCTCGCACAGCCCGCAGATGGACGCGCTCACCCCCGACCTGACCGCCGCGCTCGCCGCGATCACCCCGGTCGACGGGACGGTCGAGCTGGTCTCGACGGTCCGGGGGACCACCCTGTCCGGTCCCGAACTGGACGCGGCGTACTGGGCCGAGAACCTGCGTCGACCGGTGCGCTTCCTGACCACCGTCGAGGAGCTGGTCGCCGGGGGCGTCACCCACCTGGTCGAGATCAGCCCGCACCCGGTGCTGCTGACCGCGATCGAGCAGATCGCCGCGTCGCGCCCGGTGCCGCCCCGGGTGCTGGGCACCCTGCGCCGCGACGCCGGAACGGTGGACGACCTGGCCGCCGCGTTCGCCACCGGGTACGTGGCCGGTCTGGCCCCGCACGCCTACCTGCCGCCGGGCCGGACCGTCCGGCTGCCCGGCATCGCCTGGCAGCGCACCCGGAACTGGACGGAGGGCGGCCGGCGACGCGGCGGCCGGCTCGGGCTCGACGTCACCGTCGTCCCGTCGGCCACCGAGCCCGACCTGTGGCAGGGCGACCTGGAGATCGGCACCGGCAGCCACCCGTGGGTCGCCGACCACCGGGTGCACGACGCGGTGGTGGTACCCGGCGCGGCGATGCTCGCCGTCGCCCTGGCCACCGGCCGGTCCCGTACCGGCCAGGAGCCGACCGTGCTGCGCGACGTGCGGTTCAGCGCCGACCTCACCCTGACCGGCGACGCGCCGGCCCAGGTCGGCGCGCTGTGGCGCGACGACGTCACCGAGGGCGGCTCGTTCACGCTGTGCTCGCTGGCGTCCGACGGCTCCGGCTGGACCACCCACGCCACGGCCCGCGTCCAGCAGTCCGCCGCCACCGCGCCGGTGCCCTTCCCGGCCGGCCTGGTCGGGCAGCCGCCGGTCGGGGCCGACGACTTCTACGCGGCGTGCGAACGGCGCGGGCTGCGCTACGGCCCGGCGCTGCGGGGCGTCCGCCGGGTGTCGGTCGACGGCGCCCGCGCCCTCGGCGAACTGGAGCTGCCGGCGAAGTGCCGGGCCGGCGCGTCGGTCGCCCTGCACCCCGCGCTGTGGGACGCGGCCCTCCAGGTCAGCCTGGCCCTCGACGAGGGCACCGGCACGGTGGTGCCGACCGGGGTGCAGCGGGTCGAACGGCACCGGGCCACCGTGCCGACGGCCGGCTGGTCGTACGCCGAACGACGCGACGACGGCCGGTACGACGTGCACGTGTTCGACGCCGAGCGCGAGCCGGTGCTCAGCATGATCGGCCTGTCCCTCCAGGAGTTGACGCTGACCGCCGGGGACGACCCGGACACGGCGCTGCTGCACCGGCTGGCGTTCCGGCCCGCGCCCAGCCCCGAGCCGGCGACGCTGCCCGGCCGGTGGCTCGTCGCGGGGACCGGTCCGCTGGCCGCCGCCCTGCCCGGGGAGGAGCTGACCGACCCGGCCGGGCTGGTCGCGGCGGAGCCGGCGGGTGTGGTGTTCGTCGTCCCGACCGGCGGGCCGCAGCAGCGTGCCGCGCTGGTCGGGCTCACCGAGCTGACCCGGGCCGCCGCGGCGCTGCCCATGCCGCCGCGGATCGCGGTGGTGACCACCGGGGCCCAGGCGGTCACCGGTGCCGACCTGCCGGACCCGGGGGCCGCCATGTTCTGGGGCTTCACCCGGGTGCTGCGCCGCGAACACCCGGAGCTCGCCCCGACACTGGTCGACGTCGCCGCCGCCGACGACCCGGTCGTGGCGGCGCTCGCCGTGGTCGCCGAGCTGGCCACCACCGACGGCGACGACCAGGTGGTGCTGCGCGGCGTGGACCGCTGGGTGGGCCGGATCGTGGTCGGCCGGGCGGAGCCCGACGAGGAGCCGCCCGCGTGGCGTACCCCGGTGCAGCCCTTCCGCCTGGTGCCGGCGCGACCGGGCCGATGGGACGGCCTGGAGTTCCGGCCGCGTTCCCGGGGCGTCCCGGCCGCCGGGGAGGTGCAGATCGAGGTGACCGCCGCCGCGCTCAACTTCATCGACGTGATGAAGGCGATGGGCACCTATCCGGACCCGGTCGGCGGGGAGCTGCTCGGCGGCGAGTGCGCCGGACGGGTCACCGCCGTGGGCGCCGACGTCACCGGGTTCGCCGTCGGCGACCGGGTGGTCGCCTGCGCGTTCGGTGCCATCGCCTCCCACCTGACGGTCGCCGCCGACCGGGTCCGCGCCCTGCCGCCCGACCTCGACGACGCCGACGCGGCGGCGCTGCCGCTGGTGACGCTGACCGCCTGGTACGCGCTGGCCGACCTGGGCCGGGTGCGGGCCGGCGAGACGGTCCTGGTGCACTCCGCCGCCGGTGGGCTGGGCCTGGCGGCGATCGGCGTCGCCCGGCACCTCGGCGCGGAGGTGCTGGCGACCGCGGGCACCGAGGAGAAGCGGGAGTACCTGCGCGGCCTCGGCGTCCGGCAGGTCTTCGACTCCCGGGACCTGTCCTGGGCCGACGAGGTGCTGGCGGCCACCGGTGGCCGGGGTGTCGACGTGGTGCTCAACTCGCTCACCGGCGCGGCGATCGACGCCGGGCTGGACGTGCTCGCCGAGGACGGCCGGTTCCTGGAGGTCGGCAAGAAGGACGTGTACGCCGGCCGCCGGATCAGCCTGGCCGCGTTCCGCAAGTCGGTCACCGTGGCGGCGATCGACCTGGCCGGCCTGATGGACCGCCGCCCGGAACGGTTCGCCCCGCTGTTCACCGAGGTGTGGGACCTGGTGGTCGCCGGCAAGCTGCCGCGCCTGCCGGTGGCCCGGTACGACTTCGCCGACGCCGCCGACGCGCTGCGCACCATGGCCACCGGTCGGCACATCGGCAAGCTGGTGCTGGTGGATCCGACCACGGTCACCGCCGTGGTGCCGGAGCCGATGCCGGGTGGCCGGTTCCGGGCCGACGGCACCTACCTGATCACCGGCGGCCTGGGCGCGCTCGGCCTGTCGCTGGCCGAGTACGTCGCGGAGCACGGCGGTGGCGCGCTCGCCCTGCTCGGGCGGCGTGCTCCCGACCCGGACGCCGGGGAGCGGATCGCGGCGCTCCGGGCGGCCGGCTGCGACGTCCGGGCGTACCCGGTGGACGTCACCGACCGGGCGGCGGTGGCCGCGGTCCTGGACCAGGTCCGGGCCGGGCAGCCGCCGCTGCGGGGGGTGGTGCACGCCGCCGGTGTCCTCGACGACGCGACGATCGCCACCCTGCGGCCCGAGCAGATCGAGCGCGCGGTGGCCCCGAAGGTGGACGGCGCACGGCACCTGGACGCGTTGACCACCGACGACCCGCTGGACCTGTTCGTGCTCTTCTCCTCGGCTGCCGCCCTGGTCGGCAACGCCGGCCAGGCCGGCTACGCGGCGGGCAACGCCTACCTGGACAGCCTCGCCGAGGCCCGCCGCCGCCGGGGTCGACCGGCGCTGTCGGTCCAGTGGGGACCGTTCGCCGACGTCGGCCTCGCGGCGCAGGACGGCAACCGGGGCGACCGGCTGTCCGAGCGCGGCATGGGCAGTTTCCCGGTCACCCGGGCGTGGCCGGCGCTGGCCCGGTTCCTCGACGACGGCGAACGGGTCGTCGGCTACGTCCCGCTGAACGTACGGCAGTGGTTCGACGCCTACCCGGACACCGCGGCGCTGCCGAGCTGGCAGGAGCTGCGGGCGGACGGGGGCACCGGCGGCGGGGACGGCACGGTGTTCCTGGAACGGCTGCACGGCGCGGCGGCGGACGCCCGGGTGCCGCTGGTGGAGGAGAAGGTGCGGGAGCTGACCGGACGGGTGCTGCGCATCGATCCCGGCGCCGTCGACCAGCAGACCCCGTTCAAGGCGCTCGGGCTCGACTCGCTGATGAGCCTGGAACTGCGCAACCGGCTGGAGTCGGCGTTCGGGCTGAAGCTCTCGCCCACGCTGCTCTGGACCTACGGCACGGCCGGCGCCCTGGCCACCGTGCTGTGCGAGCAACTCCTCGACACCGCTACGGAAACGGAACGAGTGCAGTGACGACGACACCGGGCGGCCCGACGCCGCTGAGCCGTGCCCTGGACACCATCCGCAAACTCCGCCGGCAGCTCGACGAGCAGGGGGGTCGCCAACCGGTCGCGGTCATCGGCGTCGGACTGCGGCTGCCCGGCGGGATCCACACCATGGACGGGTACTGGCAGGCCCTCACCGCGGCCCGCGACCTGATCCGGCCGATCCCGGCGGCCCGTACCGCGCCGTTCGCCGACCAGTGGGCGACGCTGCCCCGCCAGGGCGGGTTCCTCGACGAGGTGCTCACCTTCGACGCCGGGTACTTCGGGATCAGCCCGCGCGAGGCGGTCGCCCTGGATCCGCAGCACCGGCTGCTGCTGGAGGTGGCGGCGGAGGCGCTGGACCACGCGGCCACCCCGCCGGACCGCCTGGGCGACCAGCGGGTCGGCTGCTACGTCGGCATCACCCACCAGGACTACCGGGAGTGGGAGCCGTCGACCGCGGACGCCTACTGGGCCACCGGCAACGGTCACTGCTTCGCCGTCGGCCGGGTCGCGTACGCGCTGGGCCTCACCGGTCCGGCGGTGGCGGTGGACACCGCCTGCTCGTCGTCGCTGGTCGCCCTGCACCAGGCGGTGGCGGCGCTGCGGGCCGGCGAGTGCGACCTGGCCCTGGCCGGTGGCGTCAACCTGATCCTGTCGCCGCGGTCGACCCGGCTGCTCGGTCCGGAGATGGGCGCGCTCGCCCCGGACGGGCGGTGCAAGGCGTTCGACGCCCGCGCCAACGGTTTCACCCGGGGTGAGGGCTCGGTCGTGCTGGTGCTCAAGCGGCTCGACGCCGCGGTCCGGGACGGCGACAACGTGCTCGCCGTGGTCAAGGGCTCCGCGCTCAACCAGGACGGCCGGTCCTCCGGGTTCACCGCGCCGAACGTGCTGGCGCAGACCGCGTTGCTGCGCTCGGCGCTGGCCGACGCCGACCTCACCGCCGCCGAGGTCGGGCTGGTGGAGACGCACGGCACCGGCACGGCGTTGGGCGACCCGATCGAGGTCGAGGCCCTGGCCACGGTGCTCGGACGCCCACGTGGCACGGACGCGCCGCTGCTGATCGGGGCCGCCAAGACGAACCTCGGCCACCTGGAGGCCGCGGCGGGCGTGGTCGGCATCCTCAAGGCGATCCTCTCGTTGCGGCACGGGCAGGTGCCGCCGCTCGTGCACTTCGGCACGCTCAACCCGCGTATCGACCTGACCGGCACCGCGATCACCCTGCCCACCGAGGTGCTGGCCTGGGACGAGGCGGCTACGAACCGGCACGCCGGGGTCAGCTCGTTCGGGATGAGCGGCACGAACGCGCACGTCATCCTCGGCACCGCCGAGTCCGCCGGGGTGACCCCGCCGGCCCGTCCGGCCCCGGAGCAGGTGGCCGGCTTCGAGATCGGCGGGCACACGCCGGAGGCCCTGCGGACGCTCGCCGCCCGCTACCGGGAGCGGTTGGCGACCCTCGACGCGGCGGACTACCCGGCGTTCGCGTACACCGCCGGCCCCGGCCGGCCCCGGCACCGGGTACGCGCCTGGGTGGCCGCCGACGGACCGGCCGCCGCGCTGGAGGCGCTGACCGCGCTGGCCGCGGGTGAGTCGTCGCCCCTGGTGCGGGACCTCGCCGTGGACGCCGAGCCGCCGGCCCCCGCGCCGGCCCGCCGGGTGGTCGACCTGCCGGGCTACCCGTGGCAGCGGCAGCGGTACGCCCCGGTGACGGAGGTTCCGTCCGCGTCGGGCACCCCGCTGCACGAGCTGGCCTGGCTGCCGCTGCCGGAGCCGGGGCGGGTCGAGGGCCGTCCGGTCATGGTGCTGGGTGACGACCCGGAACTGACCGCGCTGATCAGGTCCCGCGCCCGCGCGGCGGGCCGCGAGGTGCTCCCGCCCGGTGCGGCGAGCCCCGCCGAGCCGACCTGCGTGCTGCTGGCGTACGTGGCACCGGCCCTGCCGGCGACCACCGACGACGCCCGGTCGATCGAGGCGACGGCGGCCCTGTGCGCGACGGTCACCGCCACCCTGCGCGAGCTGCCGGCGCACCATCGGGTCGTGCTGCTGACCCGGGGTGCCCGCCGGGTGGGCGGCGACGACGAGGTGCCGGCCACCGGGCACGGCGCGCTGCACGGCCTGGCCCCGGTGCTGGGTCTGGAGTCCGCCGGTTACGCCGGGATCGTCGACCTGCCGGCGCACCCGGACGGGACCGACGTCGACGCCCTGCTGCGGGCGCTGCCCGACGGCGGCCCCGAGGACCTGCTCGCGGTCCGCGACGGGCAGGTGTTCACCGGCCGGCTGCGCGCCTCGGTGCCCGCCGCCGCTGACCCGCAGCCGCTGCGGGCCGACGCGACCTACCTGGTCACCGGGGGGCTCGGCGGGGTCGGCCGGGTGCTCGTCGACGACCTGGTCCGCCGGGGCGTCCGGCACCTGACGCTGCTCGGCCGGCGGCCCGAGGACGCCCTGCCGACCGCCGCGACCGACCTGCTCGTCCGGCTCCGGTCGGCCGGTGTCGACGCGCGCTACGCGGCGGCCGACTGTGCCGACCCGGCGGCGCTGGCCGGGGTGCTGGCCGCCGAGGACCGCCCGGTGGCCGGCGTGCTGCACGCCGCGGGCACGATCGCCCGCACCCCGCTGCCCGAGGTGGACACTGCGGCGTTCACCGGGGCGCTGCGCGCCAAGCTCGCCGGTGCCTGGTGGCTCCACCTGCTCCTGGCCGACCGGCCGCTGGACTTCTTCACCATCGTCTCGTCGGTGTCGGCGCTCTGGGGCACCGACGGTTACGCCGCCTACGCCGCCGCCAACGGCGCGGCCGAGCTGGTGGTCCGGCACCGCGCCGGGCTGGGTCTGCCGGCCGGCACCGTCGCGTACGGGCCGTGGGCCGGCGACGGGATGGTCGACGCCGACGCCCTCGCCGACCTGGCGCGGGGCGGCGTGGGCGCGGTACGGCCCGAGGACGGGGCCGCGGCGTTGGTCGCCCCGGCCACCGGGCCGGAGTCGACCGTCGTGTGCTGCCCGGCCGACTGGGGCCGGCTGGACGCGGTGCTGGCCGGTCGCCGCCCGCGCGCCCTGCTCCGCGAGCTGGCCCCGGTCACCCGACCGGCTGCCGGACCGACCGCCCCGGTCGCCCTGCGGGACCTGCCCGAGCTGGCCCGGCCGGCTGCCGCCCGGGACGCGGTCCGGGACGCGGTGGCCCGGGTGCTGGGCCATCCGTCGACCGCCGGGATCCGCGACGACCAGGGCTTCTTCGACCTCGGGCTGGACTCGATGATGGCGATCGACCTGCTCGACGCGCTCGGTGCCCGGTTCGGGGTCCGGCTGGCGACGGCGGACATCTTCGACCACCCGACGGTGGCCGACCTGGGGGCGTTCGTCCTGGACCGGGTGACCGGCCCGACGACCGCCGAGCCGCAACCGTCGCCGGTGGCGGCGGAGACGGATCCCGCCGGCTCGCCGCCGGTGGCTGCCGGGTCGGATCCGGCCGGCTCGTCGCCGGTGGCAGAATCCCGTCCCGCCGAGCCGTCGCCGATGTCGGCCCGGACGGATCCCGCCGGGTCGTCGCCGGAGGTGGCCGGCGCGGAGCCGCCGCGGCCCGCACCGGCGCGGCCGGTGCCGTCGGACCGGCCCGGGCAGCCGACCCCGGCCGCCGGGCCGATCGCGATCGTCGGCATGGCCGGGCGTTTCCCCGGCGCCGACTCGCTCGACGAGCTGTGGGACCTGCTGACCGACGGCCGTGACGGCGTCGGCCCGGTGCCGGCGGACCGGTGGGACGGTGCCGCCCTGCACGACGCCGACCAGATAGGGGCCGGCACCATCACCACCGACCAGGGCGGTTTCCTCCGGGACGTGGACCGGTTCGACGCCGCCTTCTTCGACATTCCGGGCCGGGAGGCGGAGAGCCTGGACCCGCAGCAGCGGCTGCTGCTGGAGACCGCCTGGCACGCGTTCGAGGACGCCGGTGTCGACCCGCGCAGCCTGCGGGGCAGCCGTACCGGCGTGTTCGTCGGCATTTCCAACAGCGACTACGCGCGCCTGCTGGAGCGGGGCGGCCTGGACGGGCTGGACGCCTACTTCGGCACCGGCACCGCGCTCAACGCGGCGGCCGGTCGGCTCAGCTATCTCTACGGGTTCGAGGGCCCGGCGATGGCGATCGACACCGCGTGCTCGTCGTCGCTGGTCGCGCTGCACCTCGCGATCCGGTCCCTGCGGTCGGGGGAGTCGCAGACGGCGCTGGTGGGCGGGGTGAACGTCATCGCCGCGCCGGCCGCCTCGGTGGCGGTCAGCCGGGCGCACATGCTCTCGCCGACCGGGCGCTGCCGCACGTTCAGCGCCCAGGCGGACGGCTTCGTCCGCTCCGAGGCGGTGGCCATGGTGGTGCTCAAGCCGCTCGACGCGGCCCGGCGGGCAGGTGACCGGGTCCTCGCGGTGCTGCACGGCAGCGCGGTCAACTCCGACGGCGCGTCGACCGGGCTGACCGCCCCGAACGGGCGGGCGCAGCAGGCGGTGATCCGGTCGGCGCTGGCCGATGCCGGGGTCGACGGGGCCGAGGTCTCCTACCTGGAGGCGCACGGCACCGGGACGGCCCTCGGCGATCCGGTCGAGGTCTCCGCCGCCTGGCGGGTGCTCGGCTCCGGCCGGCGACCCGACGACCCGCTCCACGTCGGATCGGTGAAGAGCAACGTCGGGCACTGCGAGTCGGCGTCCGGCCTGGTGTCGCTGGCCAAGACGGTGCTCGCCCTGCGGCACGACCGGATCCCGGCCGACCTGCACTACACCGAGCCGAACCCGCAGATCGACTGGGCCGGCATGAACGTCCGGGTGGTGGACCACGCCCTGCCGTGGCCGGCGGGACGCGGCCGGCGGCTGGCCGGGATCTCGGCGTTCGGCTTCTCCGGCACGAACGCGCACGTGATCGTCGGCGCGGCACCGGCCGAGGAGCCACCGCCGGCCGGCCGCCCGCCGTTCGTCCTGCCGCTGTCCGGGTCGGACCCGGCGGGCCTGGAGCGGGTGACCGCCGCCTGGCGCGACGTGCTCGCTGGTGACCCGGCCGAGGAGCGGGTGGCCGCGCTGACCGCGCTTGCCGGGGCCGGACGGTCCCACCTGCGTGCCCGCCGTGCGGTCGTCGGCCGCACCGGCGCGGACCTGCTCGCCGGGTTGTCGGGTCCGCCGCCGGAGGTCGGCACCGGCCGGCCGCCGCGGGTGGCGTTCCTCTTCTCCGGCCAGGGCAGCCAGTACTTCGGGATGGCCCGCGAGCTGTACGAGACCGAGCCGGTGTTCCGGGAGCGCTTCGACGCGTGCGACGCGGTGCTCACCCCGCAGCTCGGTGCCCCGCTCACCGAACTGCTCTGGACCGGAGCCGACCGGGAGCGGATCCACCAGACCGTGGTGACCCAGCCCGCGCTGGTCGCCCTTCAGGTGTCACTGGCCGCCCTGTGGGCCTCCTGGGGGGTCACCGCGACCGCCGTGCTCGGCCACAGCGTCGGCGAGATCTCCGCCGCCGTCCACGCCGGGGTGCTCGACCTTGCCGACGGCCTGTTCCTGGTCAGCCGGCGCTCCCGGCTGATGCAGGGGTCCGCCCCGGGCGCGATGGTGGCGGTGACGGCCACCGAGGCCGAGGTCGCCGACCGGATCGCCGGCCAGCCGCTGGACGTCGCCGCGGTCAACGGGCCGCGCGCCGTCGTGGTGGCCGGCCCGGCCGACGCCGTGGACACCTTCGCCGCCGCCTGCCGGGCCGACCGGATCGGGACGCAGCGCCTGGTCGTCTCGCACGCCTTCCACTCCTGGCTGATGGAGCCGGTGCTCGACGAGTTGCGGTCGGCGGTCGCCGGGGTGACGCACCGGCCGCCGGTGCTGCCGATCGTGAGCAACGTGACCGGTCGGCCCGCCGAGGGCTACGACGCCGACTACTGGGCCCGGCACGTCCGGCAGCCGGTGCGCTTCGGCGCCGGGGTGGAGGCGCTGCGTGACCTCGGGGCCGACGTGTTCGTCGAGATCGGACCGGGGCGTACGCTCACCGGCCTGGTGACCGCCGGCGGTCTGCTGCCGGCCGGAGGCGCGTTGCCGTCGATGCGGCGCGGGGCGTCCGACCGGGCCGTCCTGCTCGACGCGGTGGCCCGGCTGTACGAGCTGGGGCAGCCGATCGAGTGGGCCGCGGTGCAGGGCCGGGCGACCGGGGCGGCACCGGTCTACCCGTTCGCCGACACCCGGTTCTGGGTGAAGTCGGCCCCGGCCCGGCCGTCGCCCGCGCCGGCCGGCACCGGAGCGCACTGGGGTACCGAGGTCCAGTCGCCCGCGCTGCGCAGCGCCCGGGTCTTCGAGTTCCCGCGTACCACCGCGTTCCCGGCCTACCTCACCGACCACCGGCTGTACGACACGGTGGTCACCCCGGCCGCGTCGCATCTGGCGACCGCGCTGTCCGCGCTCGCCGGGGACGGCGCGGCGCTGACGCTGACCGACATGGTCTGCCCGAGGGCGTTGGTGGTCGCCGAGGGTGAGGAGTACCGGGTGCAGCTGGTCGCCGACACCGCGACCGGTCACCTCGCCGTGCACAGCCTGCTCGACGACGAGCGGCGGCAGTGGCAGGAGCACCTCTCCGGTCGGTTGACGGCCGACGGGGCGGGCCGGGCGGCCCCGACGGAGACGGACCGGGGGGAGTTCGTCAGCGGTGCCGACCGGCACCTCTCCGGGGCGGCGTTCTACGCCTACTTCGCCGCCCTCGGCTACACCCTCGGCCCGTCCTTCCGGTGGATCGCCGACGTGTGGATCCGGGGTGGGGAGGCCCTGCTCCGCTACGCGCCACCGGCGCTGCCCGACGACCCGGCGTGCTACGAGCTGTATCCGGGTCTCATCGACTCGTGCTTCCAGAGCATCGCCGGGTTCCTGGTCGACGACCGGGTCGCCGAGGCCGCGTCGCTGGCCATCCCGTTCTCGGCGGCCCGGATCACCTTCCCGGCCGGACCCCGGCCGACCGGCGAGCTGTGGGGGCACGTCCGGGTGCGTTCGGCCGAGCCGCTGGCCGGCGGGCGCAGCCGGGTGGACGCCGCCGACCTGCACCTGTTCACCGCCGGTGGCGAGAGCCTGATGGTGGTGGACGACTTCCGGGTCCGGCACGCGCCGCGCGAGCTGCTGCGGCAGAGCCTGCGTGAGGAGCGGTCCCACCTGTACGCGGTGGACTGGACCCCGGTGGAGGTCGCGGAGCGCCCGGTCGGGCGGCGGCACGTGGTCGGGCTGACCGGCACGGGTGCCTTCGTCGACGAGCTGGCCGCCGCCCTGCGCCGCGCCGGGCACACCGTGACCCCGGACGGCCCGGCCGACCTGGTGGTGGACGCCCGGTGGGTCGAGTCCGACCGGGTGGAGCCGCTGGCGGCGGTCCGGGAGTTGGCTGCGGCACTGCGTGCCGGCCGCCCGGCGGTGCCGTACGCGGTGCTCGCCCCGACCGGCCCGGGCGGGGCGCCGCTGCGGGAGACGCTGTGGGGTCTGCTCGCCGCACTGGAGGCTGAGGAGCCGGACCGTCGGCTGCTGCGCGTCGAGACCGACCGGACGGCGGTGGACCGGTTGGCGGCGACGCTGACCGGCGCGGTCGACGACGGGTGCGCCGAGCCCCGGTTGCGGGTGTCCGCCGGAGCGGTCACCGGCGCCCGGCTGGTGCCGGCGCGACCGCGGTCCGCCGGTCGTGGCTGGCCGTCCGGGGCGCTGATCACCGGTGGTCTGGGGGCGCTCGGCCTGAGCACCGCCCGGCTGCTGGTCGAGCGGGGGACCAGGGCGCTCACCCTGGTGGGCCGGTCCGCGCCGGGTGCGGGTGCGCGCCGGGTCCTGGACTCGCTCACCGGGCAGGGGGTCCGGATCGAGGTGGTACGGGGTGACGTCGCCGATCCCCGGGTGTGCGCCGAGGCGGTGGCCGCCGCCGACCGGCTCGGTCCGCTCGACGCCGTCCTGCACCTGGCGGGGTCGACCGCCGACGGCGCGTTCGGCACGGCGGCGCCGTCGGCGTACGACGGGGTCTTCGCCGGCAAGGTGGACGGCGCGGCGGCGCTCGCCGCGGCGCTGCGGGGTCGGGAGCTGGGCGCCTTCGTGCTGTACTCCTCGGTCTCCTCGGTGCTCGGCTCGGCCGGGCAGACCGGCTACGCCGCCGCCAACGGCTACCTGACCGGTCTGGCCGAGGCGCTGCGGGCCGAGGGCGTCCGGGCGGTGAGCATCGCCTGGGGGCCGTGGGTGCCGGACGGCGAGCAGGGCCTGGCCGGCACCGACGTGGTACGGCGGGCTTCCGAGCGGTACCACGTCCGCCCGTTGGGCGACGAGGACGCCGCGCCGGTCCTGGCGGCGGCGCTGGACAGCGACCTGCACCGGTTGGTCGCGGTCGCGGTCGACCTTCCCCGCTACGCCGCGCTGGTCGCCGGCCATCCCCGGGCGGCCCTGGTGGCGGCCTCGGCGGCACCGGCGTCGGCCGCCCCCCGCGACGCCGCGACGCCGCCGTCGGGGTGGCTCGGGGAGCGGGTGGCCGACCTGGCGGAGGCGGACGCGCCGGGGGTGCTGCGCGACGCGGTGGCGACGATGGTGGCGGAGACGCTGGGCAGTCCGGTGCCGGTGGACGAGCACTCAGGCTTCGCCGACCTGGGCCTCGACTCGATCATGGCGATCGACCTGCGGACCCGGTTGGCGTACGGCCTGGGCCGGGAACTACCGGCGACGGTGGCGCTCGACCACCCGACGGTGGTGGCCCTCAGCGCCTACCTGACCACGGAACTGTTCGGTGCCCGGACGCCGGAGCCGCCGTCTCCGGCGCGTCCGGCGGTCGGCCCTGACGACGCCGTGCTGTCCGAGTTGTCCCTCGACGACCTGGTCGCCGCGGCCCGCGAGGACCTCGCGGCCGGCTGGTGAGGCACGGGGAAGCCCGGTCACCGCGAGGGTGACCGGGCTTCCCCGTGCCGGGGGTTCAGCGGCCGGCGAGGGCGGCCACGCCGCCGACCACGTCGGCCCAGAGCGCCCGGGGGAGGACGCCGTGCCCGTACCCGGGGAAGGTCATCAGCCGGGCGCCCGGGATGGCCTCGGCGGTGGCCCGACCACCGGCGACGTTCCAGATCCGGTCCGCCTCGCCGTGCACCACCAGTGCCGGGACGCGGAGTTCGGCGAGCTGGGCGCGGCGGTCCCGGGAGGCCATCAGCGCGGCCTCGTGCCGCAGCCGGCCGGCCTGGTCGTAGGCCCGGTCGAAGGCGATCCGGCCGCGTTCCCGCAGCCAGCGTTCGTCCATGTCGTACCCGGGGGAGCCGATCAGGTCGAACAGGTCGACCATCAGCTGCCCGGCCTGCTCCCCGTTCTCGACCGGCCGGTCCTGCAGCTTCTGCAGGCGCATCGCGGTACGCATGCTGAGCCGGCCGATCCGGGGCGACGCGGTGGCCGAGATCGAGGTCAGGCTGAGCACCCGCCCGGGGTGGTCGATCGCGATCTGCTGCGCGATCATCCCGCCGAGGGAGATGCCGACGACGTGCGCGCGCGGCCAGCCCAGCGCGTCGAGCACGGCGACCGCGTCGCCGGCCATGTCCGGCAGCCGGTACGCCGCCCTGCCCGGCCGCAGCATCATCCGCAGGATGGTGGGCCGGCCGGCCTCGTGCAGGTGGGTCGAGGCGCCCACGTCGCGGTGGTCGAACCGGGCGACCGTGAAACCCCGGCCGGCGAAGGCGGCGCACAGGTCGTCGTGCCACATGATCATCTGCATGCCGAGACCCATGACGAGCAGCAGCGGCTCACCGTCGGGGCGGCCGAGACTCTCGTACGCGATATGGATGCCACCCGGGCGACCGGCGTGCGGCGACACCGCCGTGCCGGTCAGGCGGGCCTGCCCTGATTCGGTCGTCATGCCTGAAGGGTCCTCCGGCGCGCTTGAGCCGGAATCGAGTCACCGGGTCAAGCCGCACTCCAGACCCCGTGCATAGCGTGAGCAGCACAGACAGTTGCTCATCGAAGGGGTCACGATGGACGATCAGCAGCCCACCGTCGTCGCCGTGCTCGATGGCGGTCCGACCGACATTCCGGTCATGATGCGGACCTGTCACGTCACCGGCGACGCGGACAGGGTGAAGCTCCCGTGGCTCAACGGGTACGAGCACTTCCACCGGACGGCCGCGGGGGCGGACGGCCGGACGGTGTTCACCTGGGTCGGCCGAACGCGGATCGCCGAGTAGCGGTCGAGTCCGCGAACTGCGGGTTGGCCGGGATCCGGGCGGTCACCACGAAGCGGCCGTCGCGGGGGCCGACCTCCAGCTCGCCCCCCACGATGTCGATGCGCTCGGCGAGCCCGGTGAGCCCGGTGCCGTACGAGAAGGGCTGGTCGAGCGCGCCGCCCGCCCCGTCGTCGGCGACCTGCACGACGAACGTGTCGCCCTCGTCGACGACCGTGATCCAGCACCGTTGCGCCGAGGCGTGCCGGATCACGTTCGTCGTCGCCTCCCGCACCACCCATCCGGCCGTCTCGTTGGTCGGCCGCGGCAGGGACAGCGGACCGGCCACCGTCACCGTCACGCCGCAGGCGGTCAGCAGGGCCTCGGAACTCTCCGCCTCGGCCCGCAGCCACACCGTGCGGTAGCCGGAGACGGCCGCGCGCACCTCCGCCAGGGCGTCCCGGGCGGTGGCGCTCACCTCGAGGATCTCGTTGACCGCCCGATGCGGATCCCGGACGACCATCTGGGCGGCGATCTCGGCCTTCAGGGTGACCGCGGAGAGTCGTTGCCCGAGGATGTCGTGCAGGTCGCGGGCGATGCGCAGCCGTTCCTCGGCGACCGCCAGGTGGGTCAGCTCGGTGCGCGCCTCCTGCAACTGCATGGACGTCTCGATCTGCTTGTAGACGGCCACCTGGGTGGCTCCGACGATCACCAGCAGGACCAGGAGCACGACGATCGAGCTGCGTTCGGCGTGCAGGATGAACTGGGCGACGAGGGTGCAGGAGCCGATGAGGGCGGTCAGGACCACCGGCCACCAGCGCAGCGGGAAGTTGATCAGCAGCATGATCGCGGCGAAGACGCCCAGACCGGAGAACCAGTCGTAGTGCAGGGTGGGGACCATCAGCGCGCCCAGGGCCAGGGTGAGCAGGACGGTCAGCGGCGCGCGGTTGCCGTGCATCTGCGGGGTGTTGCGAATTATCACCCGGCAGTAGCCGGCGGCGAAGGCCAACAGTACGGGTAAGAGCCAGATCGACGTGCGGGTGATCGCGCCGACCGGATACGCGAGGAAGAGGAGGCAGGACAGACTGAAGAACCGAACCTGCATACCTCGTCGTCGAATCGTCCAATCGCGATGGAAGACGCGCACGGTTCATTCAATCACAAAGTCCACGATGGATCTCTGTACCGAGTTTTACCACCGATGGACCGGCGGGTGTCGGCGCGCGGACGGCCCGGCGGCCCGGGGGCCGGCCGGTGCCGGACCGGGTCAGGCCGTGAGACCGGCCAGGGTGGCCGCCTGGCCGAGCTGGAAGCTGAAGAAGCCGCGCCGGTCCCGGTCGACCGAGTTGGCCAGCTGGCCGAACAGCTCGGCGTTGACCGCGCCGCAGAGCATGAAGAACATCGTCGCGCTGTCGGCGAGGAGCCGCGGCGGCATGTCGTCGCCGAACCGGGCTGCCACCGAGGCCAGTTCCGTGGCGAACTCCCCGGTGAGTGGCTCGCCGAGCTCCAGGCGGCCGGCCCGCAGCGCCTCCTGGAGGATCCGCCCGATCAGCAGGACGACCCGGGCACCCGGACCGATGGTGTCCTCCGGCGCGCGGTAGCCGGGCACCGGGCTGCCGTAGATCAACGCCCACTCGTGCGGGACCGCCAGGGCGCGGTCGCGGACGGCGTGCCCGACGGCGAGCCAGCGGGCGAGCCCCGGCTCGGCGCTCTCGGCGGCCTTCTCGGCGCTCTCCCCGAGGGCGTCGTACGCGTCGATGATCAATGCGGTGAGGAGGTCCTCCCGGCTGGGGAAGTAGCGGTAGACCGCGGACGAGGCCATGCCCATGTCGCGGGCGACGGCGCGCAACGACAGGTTGGCGCCGTCGGCGGCCAGGTGACGCCAGGCCACCGCCTTGAGCTCGGTGACGATCTCGGCCCGGACCCGGGCGCGGAACCCCGATGCCTTCATAGTTGTTAACTGTAGCACTGCTCTGGTTTCGGGCGACTGCTCGCAATGCGGTCGGTTGCCCCGGGTGGGGTGGCCCGGCCCGGTCCGGCGTCGGTCCGCCCCGCCGGCCACATTGCTGACCGATTGACAAGCGTGCACGTCTTGGCAGCGGGGTCCGCCTCCGCTAACGTCCATGGGAACGCTCCCATGAACTTAGATACATCAATGTGATCAGGAGGAAACACGTCGTGGCTATCCTCTTCCGCCGCCGGAGATCAGCGGCCGTCAGCGTGGCAGCCGTGGCCGGTGCCACCGTTGCCGCCGTCTGTATGACGGCCGGCGGCGCGTCCGCCGGCACCCTGTCCGGACCGCTCTACCGCGACCCGAGTTCGGCCGTCGTCCGCTGGGTCGCCGCCAACCCCGGCGACTCGCGTGCCGCGGTCATCCGCGACAAGATCGCGAGTCAGCCGCAGGCCCGCTGGTTCGCCAACTTCAACCCGTCGACAGCGCAGTCCGAGGCCGCCTCGTTCGTCGGGGCCGCCAACGCGGCGCAGCAGATCCCGGTGATGGCGGTTTACCAGATCACCAACCGGGACTGCGGGGGAGCCAGCGCCGGCGGGGCGCCGGACCTCAACCAGTACCAGACCTGGGTGTCCAACTTCTCCCGGGGACTGGGCAACCGGACGGTCATCATCATCCTGGAGACCGACTCCCTCGCCCTGCTGACCTGCCTGAACAGCAACGAGATCAACGCCCGTAACCAGGCGATCTCGACCGCCACCCGGACCATGAAGTCGGCCAACCCCAACGCCAAGGTGTACCTGGACGCCGGCCACTCCACCTGGAACAGCGCCAACGAGACCGCCAACCGGCTCCGGGCGGCCGGGGTGCAGTACGCCGACGGCTTCTTCACCAACGTGTCGAACTACAACCCCACCTCCAGTGAGGCGAACTTCGGCCGGTCGGTCATCTCCGCCCTCAACGGCATGGGCATCTCGGGCAAGCGTCAGGTCATCGACACCAGCCGCAACGGCGGCGCCAGCGGGGACTGGTGCGGCGACGACAACACCGACCGGCGCATCGGGCAGTACCCGACGACCAACACCGGCGACAACAACATCGACGCGTACCTCTGGGTGAAGCCGCCGGGCGAGGCGGACGGCTGCCGCTACACGGCCGGCTCGTTCCAGCCGGACCTGGCCTTCAGTCTGGCCAACGGCGCACCCAACCCGCCGACCACCACCCCGCCGACCACGGCGCCGCCGACCACGGCACCGCCGACGACCGCGCCGCCGACCACGGCTCCGCCCACCACCCCGCCGCCGGCAGGCAACGGCTGCACCGCGTCGGTGACGGTCAACCAGTGGTCGGGCGGGTTCACCGCGGACGTAAAGGTCACCGCGGGCGACACCGGCCTCAACGGCTGGACCGTGACCGTCAACCTGCCCGGCGGTGCCGCCGTCACCAGCGCCTGGAGCGCCCAGAACAGCGGTACCAGCGGAACCGTCCGGTTCACCAACGTGAGCTACAACGGCCAGGTCGGAGCCCGGCAGTCGACCAACTTCGGCTTCCAGGGCACCGGGACCGGCCCGGGCAGCACGGCCACCTGCGCGGCCAGCTGACCCCTCCGGCACCGACGGCCCGGCGCGGAGGACCCTCTCCGCGCCGGGCCACCGTCGCCCGGCACCCGTCCCCGCCACCGGTCCGCGAGCTAGACTGGAGAGTGGACCTCATGCATCAGGAAATCTTCGAACGGTACGTGTACGCCGGTGCGGTCACCCGGGATCCGGACGCGATCGCCGCGATGTTCACCGAGGACGGTGTGTACGACGCACCGCTGGCACCGGAGGGTCACCCGCTGCACGGCCGCCTGGTCGGCCGCGAGGCGATCCGGTCCGGACTCCGGAGGTACCACCGGCAGCCGGCCCACCGTGGCACGGTGCACCCGGAAGGATCCGGCTACGTCCTGCACGACACCCCGGATCCCGACGTGTTCATCGCCGAGGTCGACGTCGCGTTCGACGGGGCCGACGGGCGGCGCACGACGATGTCGCTCGTGCAGATCTTCCGCCTCCGCGCCGGGCGGATCGCCGTGCTCCGCGACTACTTCACCGAGTAACCGTCCCCGCCGCCGACGGTCGACCGCGCCGGCCGCACCGGGCCGCCGACGACGGCCCGGGACGGCTGCCCGTCCGGTGCCGGCGGGCTGGGGGTTACCACCCCCCGCGAGGCGGGTGGAAGCCGCCTTCTACCGGCCCTGTCGCGCTCCTAGCGTGAAACCGACGAAGGGCGGCCGCTGGGGCAGCCCTGGTTTCCTGAGGAGCCGCTCATGGCATGGGGATTCCGGACCGCAGTGCTCGCCACGGTGATCGTCGGCTGCGTGACGGTCGCCCACCCGGCACCGTCCTCCGCCTCCGGCACCGTCGCACCGCGGGCTGAGCAGCGAGCCGACGGCCCGGCCCGGCTGCGGCTGCCGACGCCGACGGGGCCCCACCCGGTGGGTACCGTCGACCTGCACCTGGTCGACCGCTCCCGCACCGACCCGTGGACGGCCACCCCGGCCCCCCGCGAGCTGATGGTCAGCGTCTGGTACCCGGCCACCGGGGTGGACCGCTTCCCACCGGCACCCCACATGCTGCCCGGCGCGGCGGCCCACTTCGGTGGCGCCGCCGGTGTCGGGGCCGGCCTGTACGGCATCCCGGCGGGCGCGGTGGACTTCGCCGCCACCCGGACCAGCGGCCACCGGGGCGCACCGCTGGCGCGAAGCGGGCGGCCGTACCCGGTGGTGTTGTACTCCCCCGGGGCCGGCGACCCGCGGACCTGGGGCACCACCCTGGTGCAGGACCTGGCCAGCCGCGGATACGTGGTGGTGACCATCGACCACACCTACGAGGTGTCCGAGGTGGAGTTCCCCGACGGCCGCGTCGTCAGCACCCTGTTGCCGCAGCTGTTCGAGCAGGCGCAGCAGCCCGACGACTTCCAGCGACTCGGGGCGCGGGTGTTCGACACCCGGCTCGCGGACACCCGCTTCGTGCTCGACCAGCTGGCGGCCCTCGACCGGGGGGCGAACCCGGACGCGGCAGACCGACCGCTGCCCCGGGGCATGGCGGGTGCCCTGGACCTGAGCCGGACGGGCATGTTCGGCGTCTCCGCCGGCGGAATGACCGCCCTGCAGGCGATGAGCGACGACCCCCGCATCAGGGCCGCGATCGACATGGGCGGCAGCATCGAGTCGCCGATCATGCCGGACGCCCTCGCCCTGTGGCCGGTCACGCGCACCGGCCTGGACCGGCCGTTCATGCTCATGGGCGACGTCGAGACCGACCACCGCCGGACGACGTCCTGGCGGATGCTGTGGGACAACAGCACCGGTTGGCGCGTCGACCTGCGGCTCGACGGCGCGAAGGGCGAGAACGCCTACAAGGACGCCGTGCCGCTGATCCCGCAGATCGCCCGGCAGCTCGACCTCCCCGACAGCTTCGTCACCGACGCCCTGGGCACCATCGCGCCGGCCCGGGCCGTCCGCAGCCAGGAGACCCTGGTCACCGCCTTCTTCGACAGGTGGCTGCGCGGCCGGGCCGGTCACGTGCTGGACGGTCCGTCACCCCGACTGCGCGACGTCGTGTTCGTCCCCTGACGCCAGCGCCGCGGGTCCGGCCGCGTACGGTCAGCCGCCGAGATGACGCAGGACGGCCAGCACCCGACGGTTGTCGCCGTCGGAGGCGGGTAGCCCGAGCTTCGCGAAGATGTTCGCCACGTGCTTCTCCACCACCCCGGGGGTGATGGCGAGTGCCGCCGCGATACCGGCGTTGGACCGGCCCTCGGCCATCGACGAGAGCACCTCGCGCTCGCGGGGGGTCAGCGACGCCAGCCCGAGCGTGTCCCGCCCGGCCCGCATCAGGTGGCCGACCACCTCCGGATCCAGCGCGGTGCCGCCGGCCGCCACCCGGGTCAGCGCCTCCACGAAGTCGGCGATGTCGGCGACCCGGTCCTTGAGCAGGTAACCGACCCCGCTGGGCCGGTCGGTGAGCAGCCGGGTGGCGTAGCGGGTCTCCACGTACTGGGAGAACACCAGCACCCCGACACCGGGGTGGTCGCGGCGGATGTCGATCGCGGCGCGCAACCCCTCGTCGGTGTGTGTGGGCGGCATCCGAACGTCGACCACGGCCACGTCCGGCACCACGGCGGCGACCGTGGCCCGCAGCGTGTCCGCGTCGGCCACCGCCGCGCACACGTCGAAGCCACGGTCGGTGAGCAGCCGGACCAGACCCTCGCGCATCATCGCGGAGTCCTCCGCGATCACCACCCGCATGTCGTCTCCTCCGCTCACACCTGTGTGGGTAGCTCGATCTCGACCCGGGTCGGCCCGCCGACCGGGCTGTGTACCCGCAGCCGACCGTCCACGACGCTGATCCGGCGGGCCAGCCCGGTCAGGCCGGCGCCGGCCGGGTCCGCCCCGCCGGTGCCGTCGTCCGTGACACTCAGGGTCAGGCGGCGACCGGAGCCGAGGACTCCGAGCCGGACCCGGGTCGCGCCGCTGTGCTTGGCCGCGTTCGTGAGCAGCTCGGCGGCGCAGAAGTAGGCGATGGTCTCGATGGCGGGCGCCGGACGGTCGGTCAGCTCGACCGTCACCGTGACCGGGACCGCGCTGTCGGTGGCGAGGGTCGCCAGCGCGTCGTCGAGGCCGTTGTCGAGCACCGGCGGATGGATGCCGCGGACCAGGTCGCGCAGGTCCGCGAGGGCGTCCTTCGCGCCCCGGTGGGCGAGCGCGACCAGCTCGCGGGCCTGCGCGAGGTCGGGGGGTGGGCCGTCGACGCCGAGCTTCTCGGTGGCCATGCCGAGGTGCATGGCCAGCGTCGCCAGCCGGATCTGCGCTCCGTCGTGGAGGTCCCGTTCCAGCCGGCGCATCATGGTGGCCGCGTCGTCGATCGCCTGTGCGCGGCTGGCCCGCAGCTCGCGTACCTGCTCGGCGAGCGGGGGCGGACCCAGCAGCCGGCGCATCGCCGCCACGTCCGCCACCGTGCCGGCCCGCATCACCCACGGCGCCACCAGGAGCATGGCGAGACCGGCCGCCGCGACGAGGAACGCGCCGGCGAGGGTCCGCGCGCCGAGGACGCCGAACGGGGTGAACGCCCACACCGGCCCGAGCCGGGTGCCGGGCGGGTGGTTGCGGAACAGCGGCCACCACAGCGGGTAGCTGAGGTTGACCGGCCCGAAGACGTAGCAGAACACGCCGTAGCCCTGCGGGACGGCCAGCGGCACCTTGAGCAGGGCGTATCCGGCGGCCCGCCAGCCCGGCCCGTCGGCGACCAGCGCGCCGGGCCGCCGTGAGGGGCGGGGTGGCGGGGCTGCCACGTGCACGTCGAGCAGTCGGGCCGCGAGCCGGCGGTACCCGGCTCCCGTCGCGCGTCCGGTCGGGGCGACCAGGACGACCAGGAGCGCGACGGTGAGCGGGAGCAGCACCAGGAACAGCGGCGCGACGACGGGCGCGGGCTCGCGGGCCAGGGCACCGGTGGCCGAGAGGACGAGGACGCCCAGGGCGGGCACGAGCACCGGTACGGCCAGGACCGCGACCGCGCTGAGCACCCCGACCACACAGAACACGGCCTGACGGAGGACAGCTGCGGTGAACGGGGCGCGCAGCACGGTCATCGACCCATTGTCGCCGCCCCCGCCGCCGCCGTCACCACCACCACGACCGCCCCCGTCGTCGGCCGCGTGGTGGCGGGCCCCCGGTCGGCCGGTCCCACGGGCGGTCCGTCCCACGGTGGTTCGGTCACGCGTCCCGCGACCGGAGCAGTACGCCGCGTCGGTGGTCAGAAGCCGGCAACCACCCGGCTCGGCCTGGTGGTTTTCCCCCAGGGATCCGGGGCGGCGGCCGTACGCCGGGTGTGCCCGCGCCGCGCAGGCGCGGATAGCTCAGGGGAGGGAGCCCCGGTCGTCCGGCGGGGCCGGGCGGATCCGGGACCGGAGCCGGTCGATCAGGAGCCGACCGAGCAGGCGTACCCGGTGCCAGGCGCCGAACTGCACGGCGACGCACCCGACCACCGCCTCCCGCAGGGTGAACACCTGCCCGGCCCGGGGAAGCAGGAGCACCCGCCAGGACGCCGCCGTCGAGCCGAGGATCCCGGCCCGACGCTGTTGCGCCCGGTAGAGCCGGCCCAGCTCGGCGACGGGAGTCGTGACGCGATGGTTGTCCCGCAGCCGCCGGTGCTGGTACGCGAGGGCGGCGTGGACGTTGCCGGCCTCCAGGAACCACTCCTGGGTCTCGGCCGCCTCGGACTCCGGCCGGGAGGTGGCCGCCGTGGAGTTCCGCAGGCTTCCGGAGACGTCGGTGAGTCGCCGGAACTCGTGCAGCCCGTCCTGCTGACGGGGTGCCGGCATCCAGCGGGCCGCGTCGCGTGCCAGCGGGCGGCCCAGCCAGCGCAGGTCGGGCACCAGCCGCATGTGCTCGATGACCCGGGCCTCGGTCTCGGCGATCAGCCGTAGCTCCGCGTCGTTCGAGGCCCGCCGCCGGTGCCACGTCAGCCACGCGTAGGCGGGCAGCAACCGCCCCTGGACCCAGAGGGTCGCCCCGATACGTTCGGTGCGGCGGAGCGACGGTGGCTGCTGTCGCCACCAGCGGCGCAGGTCGGTGTACCGGCCCTCCTCCCACATCAGGTCGGACCGGGTGAGGACCAGCTCGTCGGCGGCGACGTCCGGCTCCTCGGCGAGCAGCCGACGGACCTCGGGCACGAGACCGACGGCGCGGAAGTACCGGAAGGTGGCGGCCGTGCGGCGTCGATCGTCCACGGCGACGTCGACGGCGGGCGGTGGCCGCAGGACCGGCGGGGGCACCCGGTCGAAGCCCCAGCGACCGGCGAGCCCGTCGAGCAGCGTGGTGGTCGGCCCGCAGAGGAACTCGACGGTGGCCCCGGCTCTGCGCAGGTGCCCGGCGAGGGAGGGCAGGACCCCGTCCGGGTCGCCGTACTCGACGTCGAAGACAGCGGTCGACGGCCGTGGGGTCGGCCGGTGCCAGGCACACGACGAGTGGTTGACCCAGTGGACGGTCAGACCGTCGAGCGAGCCCGGCGGGAGGTCGGCGACCGCCACGTCCACGTCGAAGAAGTCGCTGCCGCTGTAGCCGACCATGACGACCCGGCGGGCCGGGCCGCGCAGCCGGTCGACGAGCGCCGCCCGGTCGGCGGCGTCGAAGCCACGTTCGATGCGCGCCAGGGTGGCGCCCAGCCGGGCCGGATCCGACCCGTCGGAGAACGCGTTGTGGAAGTGGTGGAGCTGCCCGGGGTCCGGCGACCGGCCGTACCGGCCGACGTGGGCGCGTTCGACGCACAGGTCGAAGTTGGCGGTGAGCTGGCGTCCGCCGCCGTGCAGGTGGGCGGCGAGGAACCCGTGCACCGGGTTGGGCCGGGCGTCCCGCACGTCGGCGAGGATCTCCCCGATCAGGTCGGGGCTCTGCTGCGCACCGGCGCCGAGCGCGGTCTCCAGCCGGGGCAGCCGGGTCCGGGCCGGCTCAGCCGGGCACACCGACCCCCGCCGCCAGCCCAGCAGTTCGTGGTACGCGAGCACGACGTCCAGGGTGAACGGGCGGAACAGCGCGGCGAAGGCACGCTCGGTGAGCTGCCAACCGGTCGGCAGGCAACTCGGCGCACCCCGGGAGACGCCGGCCCCGGTCCAGAAGAGCACACCGGCCGGGCCTGGTTCCGCGATCGTCCCGACCGCGTCGTCGAGCACGGTCATCCGGACTCGAGACCGCTGATGTCCCGGTGGTCGGTCAGCACCAGGCGGATGATCCGCTCCTCCAGGTCGGTGAAGGCGAGCAGGTGGACGGTGCGGACCCGGCTGGTGGGGTGGATCCGGAAGTAGTCCAGTGCCGCCTCGACCATGATCTGCGCGGTCCGCTCCAGATCACCACCGCCGTTGCCGGTGCCGAGCAGCGGCATGACGACCGTCCGGAGCTGCTCGCCCTGGGCGTTGAGCCGGTCCAGTTCGGCCAGCACGTTGCGCATGCAACCACCGATGTCGGACACCTGCCGGTAGCCGGTGCCCGGTGAGCCGTCCACCGAGGCGACGTGCAGGATCCGCTTGACGCCGTTGTCCCCGGCGAGCATGCCGGCGGAGGTGGTGAACACGGTCGCGGGGGCGACCGGGGTGCTCAGCGCCACCGTGCGCAGCTCGTCGTAGATGAGGTCGTCGACCAGGTTGCCGGCCGCGTCACGCCGGCCACCCCGGTAGCGGATCGTGCCGGAGATGGTCGGTTCCGTCGGGCGGGCCATCTCCATCCGGGTGTTCTCGGCGTTCACCCAGACGTCGATGCCGGTGACGTTGGCGATGTTGCCGGTGACGATGCCGAGCCGGTGCCGGCGGTCCTGACGGATGGGTGCCACCGTCCGGGTGGTGCGGTGTAGCCGTTGGGGCTGCTGGGCAGCCTCCACGATGGTCAGCCGCAGCCTCAGCCGGTCGACCTCCTGGCGGGCCTGGCGTACCTCGGCTTCGAGCGCGTCGCGCTTGCCGGCCCGGGTCAGCCACTGGAAGGAGAGGGTGATGGAGATCAGCACGAACGCCGCGGCGCCGCCGATGCTGAAGCCGAGGGCACGGCCGTCGGCGTACGATTCCGGAAAGATCGAGAACATCAGCAGCGAAACCGCGACCGCGTAGAGCAGCACCGACGGCAGCTGCATGGCGGCCTGCCGGCCGGCGCGTTGCGGCGCGGAGAACCAGACCTGTAGCAGAATGCCGATCAGCATCAGGGCGCCGGTGACGCCGAGCAGCGACGGATTCATGACCGTGACCTTTTCCGGTGCAGCCAGAGGAGCCCGGCCAGGGTCTTGGCATCCTGGATCGTGCCGCTGTCGAGCAGCGCCGAAAGGTCACCGAGCGGCACCACTCTACGGGCGATGTTCTCCGCCTCGTCGGCCCGACCGCCGCCCGCGCCCACCCGCAGGCTGTCGTCGATCTCGGCGTAGAAGAGGGTGACGCGCTCCGACGATCCCCCGGGGGAGAGATGGAACGTGGAAATCCGCTCCAGAACGCGTACGTCGTACCCGATCTCCTCGCGGATCTCGCGGCGGACGGCGGTTTCCGGCGCTTCGTCGGCGTCGACCATACCGGCCACCAGTTCGACCAACCATCCTGATCCGTGGCCCAGGGTCGGGAAGCGGAACTGTTCGACCAGGACGATTTCCCCACGTGCGGTGTCCACGACGACCGCTGCCACGGAATCGCCACGATCGGCGTTGACGAGCGTGACCGGCCTGCTCCAGTCGTCGGACAGGGAGCGGTCCGCGTCGTAGGTGCGGTAACGGAGTCTGGCTTCCCGGATGGTGAAGATCGCGGTGGTGAGGAGCACCTGCTCGGAAAGGATCTCGACGTTCGGCTGGTGATCACGCACGGTGCCGCTCCTTGATCAAAAAAAGCGCGCATTCCTCACGAAGCGCGGCGCTTAACCTAAGCATAACTCCGGTTCCCACGTCGTTGATGTTGGAACGAGGTGTCGGAAAATGGCGTCAGAGGAGACCACAGATGCTCGACGAGCGCCCAGCGGCCTACTTCAGCCACAGCTACGACGTCCTGGACCGGCGGGTGACCGACTTCTTTCTCGAGGTGCTGTCGGAACGGTTCGCCCTCGCCGTCGACCCGCGCTCCGCCACCCTGTCCACGATGCACCTTGAGTTGATGATGCGACGAACCGCCTGTTTCGTCGCCGTGGTCACGCGTCGGGAAAATCAACCGCAGTACCGGTGCTCACCATTCGCGGTGCACGAGTACGGGATGGCGGTCCTGGCGAACCGGCCGAGACTGGTGATACCGGAGATCAACATTCCGGCACGCCATTTCATCGGCGCGGACCTGGCCCGTCCGTTCAACCGCAACCGGCTCGCCGCGTACCGGATGCCCCTGGCCGCCCTCGACGAGCTGGCGGCCCGCGCCCGGGAGCACGCCGACGAGGTGGACCGTCCGTTGGGCGCCGCCGCGCTCGTGCTCCCACCGACCCCCGAGTACCGGGCGGCCGAACCGGAGCTGCGCCGGCTCATCTCCCAGGCCGGTTGGCAGGTGGACGACATCTCCGCGGCCCTGCTGCGCGACGAGGTCGACGCCGCCGGTGCGGCGACCCTGCTGGACCGGTACGACTTCGTCCTCCTCGACGTCCTCGATCCTCGGACACCGTCCTGGGTGCTGCCGTTCCTCCAGGCCCGTGGGGTGCCGACGGTCCGGCTGGTCTGCCACCGCCCCGACGACGCCGTCCGGCAACTGCCCCGGCTCGCCGTAAGCCACGCGCTACAGGCGTCCAGTGCGGTCAACCGGCACGCCATCTGGTGGTCCGAGATGGACGTGCTGCTGCCGGAGCTGGGCCGGGAGATCGGCCGGCTGCAGATGCCCCGCCTCCCGTTCGTCGGCCTGCCGGAGGCCCGCCGGTACGTCTGGAGCCTCGGCCGGGACCAGGGTCCGGTCTTCCTCAGCAGCGCCCAGGGCGACAACGACTTCGCCCAGCTGATCGCCCAGGAGTTGGACCTGCGCAACGTCGAGCACTTCCACTACCTGTTCAACAGCGACCTGCCGCGGGGCAAGGCGTGGGAGCACCGCCTGCTCGCCAAGGTGGGGGAGTGCCGGATCTTCGTGCCGCTGGTGAGCCGGCACTACCTGGACAGCGCGTGGTGCCGGAAGGAGATGGAGATCGCGCTGGAGTTGAGTGGTCGGGGACGGATGCGGATACTGCCGTACTTCCTCGACCATCACGCCGGCGCCAGCGTGCCGGTCCAGGGCGCCTCGGTGGTGCACCTGGACGCCGCCGCGCGGGTGCGACGCGTCGTCGACGACGTGGACCGGGCGCTGACCGACCTGACCGACCGGCGGCACCGCCCCCGTATCGGGATCACGGTGGCCGGTGGGCGGACCGCGCTGGACGTGGACGTCGTCGTGCTCGCCACCGGCCCGACGGAGTACGCGGCGGCGGCCCGCACCCTGCGCCACCCGGCCCCGGTGGTCGGCACGGCCGAGCACCCCAACCACTTCGACTGGCTCGGCGGCACGGTGGCCCGCCAGCAGGGCAGCGGCTACCAACTGGTGCTCTGCCGGGCCGGCACGGACGGCGGCCGGGAGGCGCTGCGCGCGGCCGTCGAGGCGTTCGGACCCGAGCACGTCGTGCTGCTCGGCACCGCGTCGGCCGTGGTGCCGGCCGACGTGGTGGTCGCCGACCGGATCTGCGGCTTCCACCGGTTGAGCATCGACAGCTCGTTCGTGCCCAGTCCGCACCGGGACTACCCGACCGATCCGGGGGTCGCGGCATCGGCGGAGGGGCTGCCGTCGGTGGTACGGGGAACACTGGCCGTCGGGGACGAGGTGGTGCCCGCCCCGGACGCCGCCGCCTTCGCCCCGGTGCTGAACGCCTGGCCCGACACGGTGGCGGTGGCCGTGCTGTCGGTGGACACCGTCGAACAGTTGGAGGACTTCCGGACGTACGGGCGGATCAGTCACTTCAGCGCGGTCGTCGGCGTCGCGCCGCCCGACGCGGACGCCGCCGCCCGTGCGGTGGCGGCGGAGCGCGCATTTACCGCCGTCAGCCGGTTAGTCTCTGCGCACTGGCCGCGACCGCCGCGCACCGACGCGGCAGACGAGGGGGCATCCGGTGTGGCATCCGCAGCCGATTGACACCAGTGGGGTCGAGGTGCCGCCGGAGGTGCGCAGGGAACGGGAGACGCTGTCCCGCCAGGCGCACGACATCTGGGCCGCGAAACGGCTCGCGGACGGCTGGCGGTACGGCGAGGCCCGCGACGACGTGGAGAAGACCCACCCGAACCTGGTCGCCTACGAGGATCTGGACGACGACGACAAGTCCTACGACCGGGAGCTCATCGACGGGACGATCCGGCTGCTGATCAAGCTCGGCTTCCGGATCGAACGCGACCCCACCTCTGAGCAGCCCCGGTAGGCCCGCTCCCAGCCGGTGCGCGGGTTCAGCGCCTCGCCGGCCCGGTGTCGGGATCGTCCTCGACCAGGAGCAGGCCGGCACGCGGTCCGGCGGCGATGCGTCCGAGGTCGTCGAGTCGGAACCGGTGGGCGGGTGTGGGCGTCGCCGCGCGTGGCGTTTCGCCCGGGACGGGGCCGGTGCGGGCCAGGTACGGGAGTCCGTGGTCTTCGACCGTCGCGAAGAGCGCCTGCGACTCCTCGACGTACCGCTCGGCCCGGGTGAAGTCCTGCCGGTCACGGCTGCACGCGGCGAGCCGGTGCAGGATGGTCGCCTCGCCCAGCCGGTCTCCGGCCGAGCGGGCGCTGGCCAGCGCGACGAGTAGCAGCTCGTGCCACTCGGTGAGCGAGCGGCGCAGCCGGAACAGCGGGGAGACGGCGTCGACCAGCTCCCAGCAGGCCGCCGGATGCCCCTTCCCCGCAGCTCTGCGGGCGACCACGGCGAGCGCCGCGCGTTCACCGTCGAACCAGGTCAGGGGTGCCGTGCGGGCCAGCCGGGCCGGCTCCCCGCCGACCGGGTAACGCTCCGCGACGGCACGGTGCCGCATGCTTGTGTCGTCGCCGACCGCCCTGCGGGCCAGTTCGGCCAGGGTGAGCCAGGCGCCGAAGCCCCGGCTCCGGGCGGCGGTCAGCTCTGCCGGATCGTCCTCGGCGGTGGCGCGTTCCCGGGCGTAGAGGCGCACCAGGTGGTGCAGCCGGAAGCGGGCGCCGACCATGGGTTCGGCCCGGACCGCCTCCACCAGGTGCGCGTCGAAGAGCTGCTCCAGCAGTGCTTCACCCTCACCGGGGGAGACGTCCAGCGATGCGGCGGCGATCCCCGGGTCGGTGTGGGCGAGGTCGAGGTGACCGGTCAGGCGTAGCAGTCGCCGCGCGTCCTCGGACAGTCCGACGTAGCTGGCCGCCAGGCTCGCCCGTACGTCCCACTCGCGGTAGCTGAGCTGGTCCAATCGGCGGCTCTCGTCCCGGAGCATCCCGCGGAGCTTCTCCACGCTCCAGTGCGGCTTCGCGGCGAGCCGGGCTCCGAGGACGCGTAGGGCGAGCGGGAGGAACCCGCACTGACGGGACAGCTCGGCGGCGGCCGCCGGCTCGGCGTGCACCCGCTGGTCACCGGTCACCCGGGCGAGCAGTTCACCGGCCGAGGCGGGGTCGAGGGCCGCCAGCCGTAGCGTCGACGCACCGAAGGTCGACCCGAGGTGGGCGCGACCGTTGACGATCACCGCGCACTGCCGGCCCGCCGGCACGAGCGGGATGATCTGTTCGTCGGTGGCCGCGTTGTCGAGCACCACCAGGACCCGTCGCTCGGCGAGGAGATTCCGGTAGAGGTCCGCCCGTTCCTCGACGGTGTCGGGCACCGCCGTACCGGCCACCCCGAGTGCCCGGAGGAACCGACCGAGCACCTCGGCCGGATCGACCGGGTCACGGTGGTCGCAGCCGTGGAGGTCGGCGTACATCTGTCCGTCCGGGAAGCTCTCTTGGACGGTGTGCGCGACGTGCACCGAGAGGGCGGACTTGCCGACGCCGCCCGACCCGACCACCGTCACCACCGCCACCCCGGTCCGCGTCGGCGCGGTGAGCAGCCGACGCATCCGTTCGACCTCGACGGTACGGCCGGTGAAGTCGCTGATGTCCGGTGGCAGGAGTCGGGACACGTCGGCGTGCGGCTGCCTGCCGACCGGGCCGTCCACGGACGCGGCCACCTCCTCGACCGGGTTCTCGTGGCCCTCGCGCAGTATCGACAGGTGTACGCGTTGGGTCTCCGGCTGTGGATCGGCCCCGAACTCGTCGGCCAGCCACCGCCGCCATCTCTCGTAGTGGCTGAGTGCCTCCGCGCTGCGGCCCACCCTGCTCAGGGCCAGCATGAGCTGCCGGACGAGGCGTTCGCGGGACGGGTTGGCCTGGGCGGTCGCCAGCAGTTCGTCGACGATCCCCCGCTGGTTGCCCTGGTCGAGTTCGAGGTCGAAGAGTTCCTCGACGGCGGTGAGGCGGGCGGACTCCAGCCGCTGGCAGACGGTCGCGTAGCTCTCATCGGGGACGTCCCCGCCGAGAACCGGACCCCGCCACAGGTCGAGTGCCCGGCCGAGGGTACGGACCGCGCTCGCCGCGTCCGGCTCCTCCCGCGCGGCCTGGGAGAGGGCGAGGAAGTGCTGGGCGTCGACGGCGGACGGGGGCGACTCGAGCCGGTACTCCCCGCCCCGGGTGTGCAGGTGGACCAGGCCGCCGTCAGCGGTGTTGAGCACGGCGCGCAGCTCACTGATCCGGGTCTGCACCACCGCCCTGGCCTGCCTGGGCGGCGCGTCCCCCCAGAGCAGGTCGATCAGCTGACTCGTCGACACCGATTCGTTCGCCCGGAGCGCCAGGATGCCGAGAATGAGCCGTTGTTGCCGGCGGGCGAGTCGTATCGGCCTTCCCCGATGCCACAACTCGACCGGTCCGAGTACCCGAATTTCCACTATAGCCCCCGTTGAGTCCGCCAGTGCTGTGATCCGTCCTGGCCGCCTTTCCTTAACGTCCGCTCAGGACCACGATACTGATCGATCGCGTGGCCGGCATCCCGTGTATCCGGGTACGGCCGGACCGGTCTGTCGGGTGGGTGTCAGGGCGACTCGTCCGGCCAGCGGGCGGTACGGATCCGCCGGTCGGTCGCCGCGACCACGACGGTGATCGCCAGGAGGCCCGCCAGGCTCAGGATCGCGATCGACGACGGTATCCACCGCAGGAGTTGCCCGGAGAGGAACAGGCCGACCGCCGCGCCGGCGGTGAGGATCGTCATGAACGCCGAGATGGCCCGGCCCCGTTGCTCATCGGGTATCTGCCGGAAGATGAGAATGTCGACCAGCACCCGCATCGACGGCCCACCGAGACCGAGCAGGAACAGCGCGGCCGCCAGCCACCACGAACCCCAGGGCAGGGCCAGCGCCGCGATGGTGGCGACCGCCGTGCCGCCGAGCCAGAGCATGAGCGTGCCGGGCCCGAGCGCCCGGTGCAGCGGGCGGACCAGCAGCGTGCCGGCGAGCCCACCCAACGCGAGGCCGGCCGAGGTCAGACCGATCACGGTCGGGGACGCCCCCTGGCGGGTCAGCACCACGATGACGACGAGGATCAGCGGTGCGGTGACCAGGTTCAGCGCCGCGGCGAAGACGGTGGCCGCCCGTAGCGCCGGCACCCGCCAGAGCTGGGCGGGCCCGGCGAGCGCGTGGCGGAGAAGCCGGCCCTTCCCGGCCCCGGTGCCGGCCTCCCTGTCCCGGGCCGGGGGCCGGACGAACACCGCGCAGAAGGCGGACACCAGGAACGAGACGGTGCTGCCCAGGAAGGGCAACGCCGTCGCGGTGGCGTAGAGGAGGCCGGCCAGCGGAGGGCCGGACAGTGCCGCCGCGTGGGTACGGATCTCCTCCTGGGTCAACGCGGCGGTGAGCTGCCTCGGCGGCACCACCGACCGGACGAGGAGCATCCGGGCCGAGCCGCCGAGCGGCTGGACCGCGCCGACCGCCACCCCGGCGGCCAGCAGGTGCGGCAGGGTGACCGCGTCGAGCGCGACCGCCACCAGGACGCTCGCCGAGGCCGTGGCCCGGACCGATTCCATGGTGATCAGCAGGACCCGCCGGTCGTACGCGTCGACGAGTGCCCCGGCCGGCAGACCGACCAGCAGGGCCACCAGCATCTGCACGGCACCGAACGTGCCGGCCCAGGCCGCCGAGCCGGTGGCGGCCAGGACCACCAGCGGGTAGGCGAGGTCGGTGATCTCCCGCCCGAGGAACGCGAGCGCGGACCCGCTCCACAGGAGCTGGAAGTTGCGGTTGCGCCGCAGCGGGGTTTCGTCGGAAGGCGCCGCGTCGAGAACGGTCGGGACGCCGGGTGGTGCCTCCATCACGTTGCTCCTGGCCTCGAAGGGGTGCTCATCGGGTGGCATCGTCGCCGGCGAGGATGCGGTAGACGTCGCGGCGGACCGACTCCAGCACCCGAGCGGTCCGGTCGAGTTGTGCGTCGGTGCCGGCGGTGGTGACCTGGTTGACGGCGGCGGTCAGGCCGTCGAGCGCGGCCCGGACCTCGACGACCGCGTCGGGCACCAGCCGGGCCGCCGCGGCCCACGGCTCGTGTGTCCGGGCGGGGTCGCCGGTCACTAACGCGTGGCCGGCGTCGGTGAGGTGGCACCGGCGTTCGGCGCCGGTGCCGGTGGTGACGACCAGGCCCTCGTCCTCCAGTTGCGACAGCGCCGGGTAGACCGAGCCGGGGCTGGGCCGCCACCGGCCCCCGCTGCGGTCGGTGATGGCCCGGATGAGCTGGTAGCCGTTGCCCGGCTGCTCGTGCAGCAGCGAGAGCAGCGCCGCCCGCACGTCTCCCCGGCGCATCCGGACCGGCCGTCGGACCCGGCCCGGCGGCGGTGGCGGTGGTGGTGGTGGCGGTGGTGGTGGCAGCGGTGGTGGTGGCATGTCCGACGGGTCCGCGTCGGGCCCCAGGTGCACGTGCCGGTCCGTCATCGACAACCTCCACGGTACGCAGGACGAACCCCCCAACGATATATCGCTATGTATCGTCGGGGAAGGAGGTCGGCACCCGTGACCCGCCGACGTCGGAGGCCACCAGGTCCGCTCGCGCCCCGCGCCGTGCCGGTCAACGCGCCGGTGCCCCGGCGAGCGGGCCGGTGCTGAACCGGGTGACCTTGTCCAGCACGTCCCCGCTGTAGAGCCGCCGCGCCTGCTGGACGGCGAACTCGGCCAGATAGAGCCGGAACAGCGCCTGCGGCTCCTCGGCGAGGTTCAGCATCCTGCGGTTCGCCACCACCGCCGGACTGTCCATCCGGGTCACCTCCCGGACGATCGCCGCGTCCATCCCGTCCGCCGGTACGACCTCGTCGAACAGCAACCCGGCCGCCGGCTCGTCGGTGGTGACCCGCCGCCCGACGAGGACGATCTGCCGGGAGAGCCGGCCCCCGGCGACCCGGCCGAGCCGCAGGTTCCCCGCACCGGGGATGATCCCCTCCTGCGCGGCCGGGAGGCTGAAGAAGGCCCCCCGCTCGGCGATCACCCGGTCGCAGGCGAGCAGGATCTGCGCCCCGCCGCCGATCGCGAAGGTGTCCACTGCGGCGATCCACGGCTTCTGCACCGCCCCGCCGTCCCAGGCGTCGTCGCCTCCGCCGGTCAACCCGTGGACGATCTTGGCGAGGTAGCCCAGCTCCCGGCGCAGCAGGAAGCCCAGGTACGAGATCCGTCCGGCGTGCAGGGACTTCAGGTTGATCCCGGCGCTGAACACCCGTCGACCGGCGTACCGGGGATGGGTCATCACGCCGCCCCGGAGCACCCCGACCCGCACCGGGGGGGCGAGCAGCGCCAGATCGACGGCGGTCTCCATGTCCTCGACCTGTTCGTTGTCCTCCGCGTTCAGGCAGTCGGCACGCCGCATCGTCAGGTGCGCCGCCCCGTCGCGGACCTCCACCCGGACCGAACGCAGCTCCACCGCGCCGGTCCGCAGCAGCTCCGGCAGCAGGTCACCGGCCCGGCGGGTGGGCCGCCGCATCGCCGCCAGCAGATGCGGGCCGGCCCGGTCGGAACGCAGCACGTGGCTGACCAGGATGCTCTGGTCGACGTCGAGGCCCTCCTTCTCAGCCGGCGGCCGGAGCAGTTCCGCGTCGGACCGGGCCGGGGTCGGCACCAGACCGGGCACCGCCGTGGCGGCTGCGGCGCACAGGTCGTCCAGCCGGAGGAACCGTCGGTGGCCGTCGGTCAGCTCGTCGTAGAGCTGGTCGACGGACGTCCGCAGGAACGCGTCCTTCAGGTCACGCGCCCGGCCGCGGGCCGCCGCGACCGCCTCCCGCTGCCGCGGTGAACGACGGCTCGGGGTGGGACAGCCGGCGAGGAGCCTGTCCAGTGCCGCCTCGGCGGCGGTGACGTCCCGCGCCCCGGCCAGCTGTCCGACCCGCTCAACCGGCGAAGACGACATCACGCGCCTCCTCGTCGTCCCCGTCGCGCAGGACCCGGTCACAGGCGGCCAGGTGCCGACCGAGCGCCTCCTCGAACGGGGTGGTGGTCGCGTCGAGCATCAACTGCCGCCGGACCGCGACGTCGGGCCCCGCGGCGGCGAGAGCGGCCACCGCCACGGCGACGGCGCCCGCGGGGTCGTCGGTCACCTCGTCGACCAGGTCGAGGGCGAAGGCCCGGTCGGCCGGGATCACGTTGCCGAAGAGGACGTCCCGGCGCACCCGGGCGTAACCGGCCTGGTTCACCAGCCGGTACAGCCCCATACCGGGCCAGACCCCTGATCCGGCGGCCGGCAGGTGCAGGCGGGCGTCGGTCGCCGCGATCCGGAGGTCGGTGGCGAGCAGGATCTCCACGGCGGTGCCGCCGCAGTCCCCCCGGGCCACCGCCACCGTCGGCGCGGCCACCCGTTCCCACCGGCGCAGGACGCGCTCCCACTTGTTGACCAGGCTCAGCGCCGGGTGCTTCCGGTCCGGGGGTGTCCCGGTGAGTTCGAGGACGGCGACCCGCCCGGCGGGGGCGTCCTGAACGGTGTCGATGAAGGCGTCGAGTGCGGCGACGACCGCCGCCGTGAGGGGCAGGGTGCCGTCGACGACGTGCTGGAGGGGCATGTCTTCTCCCAGGTCGGGTGGGGGCTCTTCTCCCAGGTCGGGTGGGGACGGTCGGGTCACCAACGGACCAGGGCGGTCTCGATGGTGGAGCCCGGACCCATGGTCATGAACACGCCGTACTCGCCGGGGCGGACGGTGGCTTCGCGCAGCAGCCGTTCGTAGGAGAACAGGAACGATCCGCTGGACAGGTTGCCGTAGTCGCGCAGCACGCTGATGGTGTGCCGCAGGTCGTAGCGGGTCAGGCCGAGGTTCACCCCGACGGCGTCGATGACCTTCTTGCCCCCGGAGTGGACCAGCCAGTGGGCGACGTCGTCCTGCCGCAACCCGGAACGGCCGAGCAGCCGGTCCACCGTCGCCCTGGCGTGCGCGCCGACCACGTACGGGATGTCGGGGTCGAGGTAGAAGCTGAAGCCGTTCTGGGCGGTGTCCCAGTCGTACCGCATCGCGTCCACCGCCTCGGGGATGATGCAGCTGGTGAAGTCGACGATCCGGGGCGTGGTCCGGTGGGGGACGGTGTCGTCGTCCCGACCGCCGGCGACCAGCGCGACCGCCGCCGAACCGTCCCCGAAGAGGCTGTTCACCACCGAGGTACGCATCGTGCCGTCGAAGACGTACGCCGCCGAGCAGGCCTCGATGCAGACCATCACCGCCAGCTCGCCCGGGTTGCTACGGGCCCAGCCGGCGACCACGTTCAGACTGTTCAGGCCGGCGTTGCATCCCATGCCGACCACGTCGGCGCGACTGACGTGCCGGTCGAGCCCCAACTCCCGGATGAGCAGCGCGCTGAAACCCGGGGTCAGGAAGCCGGTGGAGGTGACACAGCACAGGTAGCGTACGTCGGAGAGGTCCGCCCCGGTCTGCTTGAGGCACTCGTGCACCGCCCGGACGCCCATCGCCACGCCCTGCTGCTTGTGCTTGGCGAGGAGCTGTCCGGTGGTCTCCATGACGCGGGTGCCGTCCGGCCCCGCCTCGGGGAGGGTGAGGAACCGGCGCTCGATGGCGCTGTTGAGGTACACCGACCGGATGCGGGGATCGCGGACGTCGAGGATGTCCAGCAGTTCCCGCTGGGTGTATCCGGTCGGCGGGACGGCCGTGCCGACCGCGAGGACGCGGGCCATGTCGTGGGTTCCGAGCGCCGGCGGCGGCGCGGCGCGGAGCAGTCCCGGATGGGGCAGTGGCGCGGTCGCGGTGCTCACCGGTACGTCCACCCCCACATCCGTTTCCGGCTCCTGATCAGGCGTTTCGCGTTCCGGATGGTCACGAGTCGCTCATCCTCTCGGTGATGACGGGGCCGAGCACCGACATGGCCTCGGCCTTGACGATGTCGAGATGTCCGCAGTCCAGGTCGTGGAACTCCGCCGGCCCGGTCAGGTACGGCCGCCAGGCCAGGTCGGAGCCCCTGTGGTGCCGGGTGGCCACGAAGCCGAGCGCCGGCCCGTCGAACCGGCCCGGGGTGTGCGCGGCCATCGCCCGCAGGTTCGCCTTCGTCACCGCGAGCAGGCGGTCCACCGTCGGGTCGTCGAGGGACGCCAGCGGACTTCCCGCCGCGACCAGTGCCGCCCGGGGGTTCCCGTCGCCGACGGCCACCCCGTCCAGCCCGACGCGGCGGGCGTCGGCGTCGCTGACCGCGACGGGGCCGTCCCCGCCGGGATGCGCGTCGAGCAGGACGAGCAGGGCGACCTCCTCGCCCCGGGCGCGCAGCTCCACCGCCACCTGGTGGGCCACCGTCCCCCCGAACGACCAACCCAGCAACAGGTACGGGCCGGTGCCCCGGAGCCTGGTGACGGTCTCCCGGTACCCCGCCGCCAGGTCGGCCACGGTCCGGTCGTCGACCGGCCCGTCGGCGAGCCGGGGATCCTGCAGGGCGTACACGGGACGGCCGGCCGGGACGAACCGGGGCAGCGCCGAGTAGCCCCAGCCCAGGCCGTTGGCCGGAGGGAACACGAACAGCGGCGGCCGGTCGCCGTCGGCGCGGTAGGAGAGCACCGCCTCCAACCCGGTCGGTCCGGTGTGCTCCAGGACCCGGTCGACGACCCGGTCGAGCTGGGCGACGGTCGGAGCGGCGAAGACCGCCCGTACCCCCACGTCTACGCCGAGGACGGCGGCGATCCGGCTGACCAGGCGCGGAGTGAGCAGGGAGTGGCCGCCGAGGTCGAAGAAGCTGGTGTCGATCCCCGGGGTGGGCACCCCCAGCACCTCGGCGAACAGGTCGGCGAGGACCTGCTGCCGGGGGCTGGCCGGTGCCCTGCCGCCGCTGGGGCGGGGCGGCCGGGGCAGCGCCGACCGGTCCACCTTGCCGTTGGCGTTGGTGGGCAGCACGTCCAGCACGACCAGTGCCGAAGGGACCATGTATTCGGGAAGCCGGGCGGCCAGGTGGGTGCGGAGAGCCTCCGGGTCGGGATCGGCACCGGGCCGCCGGGCCACGTACCCGACCAGGGTCCGGTCGCCGGTCCCGGCCACCGGGGCCACCACCACCGACGCGGAGACGTCCGGATGGGTGTCCAACACGGCGCTGATCTCGCCCGGCTCGATCCGGTGACCACGGATCTTGATCTGGTCGTCGGAGCGGCCCACGTATTCCAGGTGCCCGTCGCGGGCCCAGCGGACCAGGTCGCCGGTGCGGTACATCCGGGATCCCGGTCGGCCGTACGGGTCGGCCACGAACCGCCCGGCGGTCAGCGCCGGCCGCCTCAGGTAACCCCGGGCCACCCCCGCGCCGGCCAGGTAGAGTTCGCCGACGGTCGCCTCCGGCACGGGCCGCAACGCATCGTCGAGCACGTATGCCCGGGTGTTGGCGATCGGCCGCCCGATCGGGGGTGCGCCGGGGCGTCCGTCGACGACCGCGGTGGTGGAGTAGACCGTCGTCTCGGTCGGTCCGTACAGGTTGACCACCTCACGACCGTGGTCGCGCATCCGTTCGGCGAGCCGCCGGGGCAGCGCCTCCCCGACGCTGAGCATGCGCAGCCCGCGCACCGCCTCCGGGGCGAGGCCGATCAGCACCTGCCACAGGCTCGGCGTGCCCTGCATGGCCGTGATCCCCCGACGCCGCAGCAGCGTCGCCAGCCCGGCGGGATCCCGTGCCGTGTCGCGGGGCACCAGCACCACCGTGGCGCCGGACACCAGTGGGCTGAGCAGCTCGACCACCGACGCGTCGAACGCGACGGTGACGGTCGCCGCGATCCGGTCGGCCGGGCCGAACCGCAGCCGGTCCCGCATCGCCAGGAGCAGGTTGACCAGGTTCGCGTGGGTGACCACGACCCCCTTGGGCCGCCCGGTCGAACCGGACGTGTACAGCACGTAGGCGGCCTGCCCCGGTCCGGCGGCCCCGTCGGCGGGGCCGGCGCACGGGGACAGCGGGCCGCTCCGCCGTCCGTCCAGCAGGAAGCGCGGGCAACCGTCCACGTCGGGCAGTCCGTCGCTGCTCGCCCGGTCGGTCAGGAGCAGTACCGGCCGGGTGTCGTCCAGGACGAACGAGATCCGCCCCGCCGGATACCCGGTGTCGATCGGCAGATAGGCCCCACCGGCCTTCCAGATCGCCAGGATCGCCACCAGGACCTGTTCCGTACGGGCCAGGGCCAGGGCGACGAAGCGTTCCGGTCCGACCCCGCAGCGGCGCAGCGACCCGGCGAGCAGCTCGGCCTGTTCGTCCAACTCGCGGTAGGTCAGCCGCCGGTCACCGGCCATCACCGCGACGGCGTCCGGGGTGACGGCCACCTGCCCGGTGAACAGGTCGGTGACCCGGACGTCGGGCACCGGACGGGCCGTGTCGTTGCGGCTCTCCAGCAGCCGGTGCCGATCGTCGTCGTCGAGCAGGTCGACCGCACCGATCCGTCGCGCGGGGTCGGCCGCCGCGGTCTCCAGCACCCGGGCGAGCTGTCCGGCCAGCAGCTCCGCCGACGCCCGGTCGAACAGGTCGTCGGCGTACTCGACGATGCCCCTGATCCCGGCCGGTCGACCCGCCGGGTCGAACTCCTCCGCCAGGTAGAACGACAGGTCGAACTTGGCCACGTCGTGTCTCGGACGGTACGGCGCACCGGGCAGCCCGAGCAGGCGCACGTCCCCGCTGCCGCCGCTGGCGAGCAGGAAGAACACCTGGAACAGCGGGTGCCGGCCCAGCGACCGGGCCGGTTGGAGGTCCTCGATCAGCCGCTCGAACGGCAGGTCCTGGTGGTCGAAGGCGGCCAGGTCGGCGTCCCGGACCCGGCGCAGCAGCTCGGTGAAGGAGGGATCGCCGGAGGTGTCGGTGCGCAGCACCAGCGAGTTGACGAACAGACCCACCAGGTCGTCCAGGGCCTCGTCGAGCCGACCGGACACCGCCGTGCCGAGCGGGATGTCCGGGCCGCAGCCGAGCCGGGTGAGCAGCGTCGCGATGCACGTCTGGACCACCATGAAGACCGTCGCGTGCTCGCCCTGCCCGAGGTCCCGCAGCCGGGCGTGGGTGGCCGCGCCGACCGCGAACGGCACCGTGCCGCCCCGGTACGAGGCGGCGGCCGGGCGTGGCCGGTCGACGGGCAGGGGCAGCTCCTCGGGCGACCCGCGGAGGGTCCGCCGCCAGAAGTCGAGTTGCCGACGCACCTCGCTCGCCGGGTCGTCGTCGGCACCGAGCAGTTCCCGCTGCCACAGGGTGTAGTCGGCGTACTGCACGGGCAACGGCTCCCATGCCGGCGGGCCGCCGCCGAGGCGGGCCTCGTACGCCATGGTCAGGTCCCGGCTCAGCGGACCCATCGACGTGCCGTCGGCGGCGATGTGGTGCACGAGGAGGACCAGCAGGTGATCGCGGTCGTCCGTGGTGAGCAGCCACACCGCCAACGGCGGCCCGGTGACCAGGTCGAACGTCAGGCCACACAGCTCGGCGACCCGCGCGTCCACCCGGTCGGCGGCGACCCTCTCGTGAGAGACCTCGACCCGTGCCCGGGCGGCCGGCAGGACCTGCTGGACGGGCTCGCCGTCCACCTCGCGGTAGACGGTGCGCAGCACCTCGTGCCGGGCCACCACGTCGGCGACCGCCGCCCGTAGGGCGGCCGGGTCGACCGGGCCGGTGATCCGGTTCACCACCGGCACGTTGTAGGTCGCCGACGGTCCCTCCATCCGGCCCAGGAACCACAGCCGACGCTGGGCGTACGACAGGGGTATCGCGGTGCCGGTCGTCGGCCCGGCCGTCACCGTTTCCTCCAGACGGTGACGTGTGACTCGAAGTAGTCGTACTCCCGGGGGTTCTGCCGCAGGACGCCGGGTTCGTCGACCTCGGCGACCAGGTCGAAGTGGCCGGCGAGCAACGCCTTGAGGGCGGTCTCGCTCGGTGTGCCGGTGGCCGCGGACCCGAGCCACTCGTCGGGGTGGCTGTACTCCGGATACCACGACCAGGGGCAGGCGACCATCAGCAGCCCGCCGGTGCGCAGGATCGCCGTGGACCCGGTGAACTGTTCCAGGCACGCCGCCGGCCGGGCGACCCGGTCCAGCACGTTGGACAGGACGACGGCGTCGAACGGCTGCTCCCCGACCCGCAGCGCGTTGGCGTCGCCGACCTCGAAGGCCACCCGTGCCCGGTCACCCGGCTCGACGAGGATGGACACCTCCCGGTGGAACGGCCCCTGCTCGATGACGGAGAACGTGCCGCCGCCGTGGTGGGTCAGCGCCTGGGCGATCTCCACCGACCGGCGGCTGATGTCCACGCCGACCACCTGGTCGGTCACCCACGCGCCGAGGGCGTGGGTGACCCCGCCGACGCTGCACCCGACGTCGAGCGCGCGGGCGACGCTGGTGCCGGTGCGCTGGGCGCACGAACGCAGCAGGTCCGACAGGCGCTGGCAGTACCCGTGGGCCATGGCCAGGGGATGCCCGCTCTGGTGGAAGACGTCCTCGAGACTGCCGTAGTGCATGAGCAGGTACTTGGACAGGTCACGTGAGGCGTCGTAGGGGGCGCTGGCCTCGTGTTCGTACAGCTCGTCACCCTTGAGCAGGGCAGGGGGGAACATCACGGTACGTCCTTTCGATCGGTGTCACGGGCCGCCGACCGGGCCCGCAGCGTCGGTCGGGCCGGCCTGGCCGAGACCAGCCACGGCTCCAGCGCGCCGACGGTGGGGTTCTCGAAGAGCTGCCGGACGCCCACCTCGACGCCCAGCGCGGTACGGACCCGGTTGACCAGGCGGGTGGCGAGCAGCGAGTGGCCGCCGAGGTCGAAGAAGTCGTCGTCCACGCCGACCTCCGGCAGGCCGAGGACGTCGGCGAAGAGCCGGCAGAGCACCTCCTGCCGGGCGGTCCGCGGACCGGCCCCGGCGCCGGGGGTGTGGGTGGGTGCCGGCAGCGCCTTCCGGTCGAGCTTGCCGTTGGCGGTGACCGGCAGTGCGGTCATGGTGACGAAGGCGCCGGGCACCATGTAGTCCGGCAGCCGGGCACCGAGGTCACGGCGCAGGACGACCGGGTCGACGGGGTCTGCGGTGGGCACCAGGTAGGCGACGATCCGCTTGTCGCCGGGCTGGTCCTCGCGGACCACCACGGCGGCCTGCCGGACGTCGTCCCGGCCGGTGAGCGCGTTCTCGATCTCGCCCAGCTCGATCCGGTAGCCGCGCACCTTCACCTGGTCGTCGGTGCGGCCGAGGAAGAGCAGACTCCCGTCGGTGTTCCAGCGGGCCAGGTCACCGGTGCGGTACAGCCGGCCGCCGGGAGGGCCGAACGGGTCGGCGACGAAGCGGGCGGCGGTGGTCCCCGGCTGGCGCAGGTAACCACGGGCGGTACCGGACCCGGCGAGGTAGATCTCGCCGGGCACCCCGGCCGGGACGGGCTGGAGGCGGTGGTCCAGCAGGTGCACGCCGGTGTACGCCATCGGACGTCCGAGGGGGACCGTCGCCGGCACGTCCTCCCCGTGCCGCCAGGGGTACTGGGTGACGCACAGCGTCATCTCGGTGGGGCCGTAGGTGGTGCGGACCACCGTGTCGGGGCAGTGTTCGACGGTGCGCGCGACGGCCCGGGCGGAGATGACGTCCCCACCCGTGGTCACCTCGTCCAACTCGCGGAAGACGTCGACCAGTTCGTCGGCGACGACCCGGAACAGCCCGGCGGTGAGGCTCAACCGGGTGATGCCGTGGGTGCGGACCAGCCGCTGGAGCACGGCCGCCGCCACGGCGTCGGGCGGTGCCACGACGACTGTTCCGCCGTGCAGCAGAGGACCCCAGAGTTCCCAGGTGGAGGCGTCGAAGGCGTGCGGGGAGTGCAGCAGGATGCGGTCCCCGGCGTGCAGCGCCCAGCTGGGGTCGCGGACCAGGTCGACGACGCCCTGGTGGGTGATCTGGATGCCCTTCGGCTCGCCGGTGGAGCCGGACGTGTACATGACGTAGCAGAGCTGCTGCGGGTGGACCGGCGGGAGCGGCACCGCCGCGTCGGCGTCCCGGGGCGTCCCGGTCAGCACGACCCGGCCGGCGGCCCGCTCGTCGTTCGCCAGCTCGTGGGCCTGGAACGAGTCGTCCACCAGCAGGACCGGTGAGGCGGTGTCCGCGGCCACCGCGCGCATCCGCTGCACCGGGTAGGCGGTGTGGATCGGCAGGTACGCGCCACCGGCCTTGAGCACCGCGAGGAACGCGACCACGAGGTCCACCGACCGCTGCATGAGCACCGGTACGGGCGTTTCGTCGCCGACGCCGTTGGCGCGTAGCGTCCGGGCCAGCCGCTCGGCCCGGTCCCGCAGCTCGGCGTAGCTGAGGGTGACCTCACCCTCGGTGAGGGCGGGCGCGTCGGGCGTCCGTGCGGCCTGTTCGTCGAAGGCGGCGACCACGCTGCACGGCACCACGGGCGGGTCGTCGGCCTCGGCGTGCAGCTGCCGCCGTTCCCGGGTGGTGAGGACGTCCAGGCTGCCGACCGGGATGGCCGGCCGGAGCGCGACCTGCTGCAGGATCGCCACCAGCCGTTCCCCGAGCGCCGCGGCCGTCGCGGTGGTGAACAGGTCGGTGGCGAACGTGAGGGTGATCTGGAGGTCGGCGTCGACCGGTTCGTCGGCGACCGTGAAGTCGAGGTCGAACTTCGCGACCGCCAGTCTGGTCGGCTCCGGTGCGGTCTCCAGCCCGGGCAGCGGGGTCGAGGTGGGCGTGCGGTCGGCCCGGGACAGGGCGACCTGGAAGAGGGGGTGTCGGGCGAGGGTGCGGGTGGGTTGGAGGTGGGCGACGAGGCGGTCGAAGGGGAGGTCTTGGTGGTCGAGGGCGGTGAGGGTGGTGTCGCGGACGCGGTGGAGGAGGTCGGTGAAGGTGGGGTTGCCGCTGGTGTCGGTGCGTAGGACGAGGGTGTTGACGAAGAAGCCGATGAGGTTGTCGAGGGTGTCGTCGGTGCGTCCGGCGACGACGGTGCCGAGGGGGATGTCGGTGCCGCAGCCGAGGCGGGTGAGGAGGGTGGCGATGGCGGTTTGGATGAGCATGAAGAGGGTGGCGTCGTGGGTGCGGGCGATGGTGCGGAGTGTGGTGTGGGTGTGGGTGGGGATGGTGAGGTCGATGCGGCCGGCGTGGTGGGTGGGGTGTGCGGGGCGGGGGTGGTCGGTGGGTAGGGGCAGCTCGTCGGGCAACCCCGCCAGGACCGTTCCCCAGTGGTCCAGTTGCCGGCGCAGCTCACTGCCCGGGTCGTCGGCGTCGCCGAGCAGGTCGCGCTGCCACAGCGTGTAGTCGGCGTACTGGACGGGCAACGGCTCCCGGTCGGGTTCGTGCCCGTCGACCCGGGCCGCGTACGCGTCGGCGAGGTCCCGGCCGAGCGGTCCCATCGACGCGCCGTCACCGGCGATGTGGTGCAGGTTGACCACGAGCAGGTGCTCGTCCGCCAGGTCGTCGCGGCTGACCAGCCGGACCGTGAGGGGGGCTTCCCGGGCCAGGTCGAAGGCGCGGGCGGAGGCGGCGCGCACCGCCTCCTCCTGCCGCTCGGCGTCGGGCACCCGCTGGTGGATGAACTCGACCAGCCCCGGTGCGACAGGCAGCACGTGCTGGGTGGGCTCACCGTCCACCTCGACGTAGACGGTGCGCAGCACCTCGTGCCGGGCGACCAGGTCGTCGACGGCGGCGCGGAGGGCCGGTACGTCCACCCTGCCCGTGATCCTGGTGGTGACCGGCACGTTGTACGTCGCCGACGGTCCCTGCACCGAGTGCAGGAACCACAGTCGACGCTGGGCGAAGGACAGCGGCAGCGGGTCGGGCCGCCGGACGGCCACCGTCACCGGGGGACGGCGGGTGCCGGTGGTGAGCCGGGGTTCGAGGGCGGCGACGGTGGGGTTGGCGAACAGGTCCCGTACCCCGACGTCGACGCCCAGGACGCCGCGCACCCGGTTGACCAGGCGGGTGGCCAGCAGCGAGTGACCACCCAGGTCGAAGAAGTCGTCGTCGACGCCCACCTCGGGCACCCCGAGGACGGCGGCGAAGAGCTGGCAGAGCACCTCCTGCCGGGCGGTGCGCGCAACGGCCCGGCCGGCGGTCGGGTACCCGGGCGCGGGCAGGGCGTTGCGGTCGAGCTTGCCGTTCGGGGTCATCGGCAGCGCGGCCATGGTGACGAAGGCGGCCGGGACCATGTAGTCGGGCAGCCGGTCGCCGACCGCCCCGCGGAGCGCCGACAGGTCGAGGTCGTCGTCCTCGGGCACCAGGTACGCGACGATCCGCCGGTCACCGGGTTGGTCCTCGCGGACCACCACGGCTGCCTGGCGGACCCCGGGGTGGCCGGTGAGGGTGGTCTCGACCTCGCCCAGCTCGATCCGGAAGCCCCGGATCTTGACCTGGTCGTCGGTACGACCGAGGAAGTGCAGCCGCCCGTCGCGGTCCCACCTGACCAGGTCACCGGTCCGGTACAGCCGGCTCCCGGCCGGCCCGTACGGGTTGGCCACGAACCGGCTGGCGGTGAGCTCCGGCCGGTTCACGTAACCTCGGGCGAGGCCCTCCCCGGCCACGTACAGCTCCCCGGCCACCCCCACCGGCACCGGCCGCAGCGTCGCGTCCAGCGCGTAACAGGCGGTGTTCGCCACCGGCGTCCCGATGGTCACCGGCTGGCCATGGGGCAGGGGGCCGCCGCTGGCGCAGACGGTCACCTCGGTCGGACCGTACGAGTTGATCAGCCGGTGGTCGGCCGCCCAGGTGTCCACCAGCCACTGCGGGCACGCCTCGCTGGCGGTGATGACCGTCGCCCCGGCCGGCAGGATGCTCGTCGGCAACGTGGCGAGCAGGCTCGGGGTGACCGTGACGTGGGTGGTCAGGCCGAGCTGGTCGCGGTCGGCCTCCGCCGGCAGGAGCAGCCGTTCCGGGTCGAACGGTACGACCGCACCACCAGCGAGCAGCGCCATGTACATCTCCCACACCGACCCGTCGAAGCCGATCGAGGCGAGCTGGAGGATCCGGCTGCCCGGCCGGACACCGAAGTCCCGCCGGTAGCGGTGGGCCAGGCGACTGATCCCCCGGTGGGTGACGGTCACGCCCTTCGGCTGCCCGGTCGAACCGGACGTGTAGATCACATAGGCGCCGTGGTCCAGGGCGAGTGGCGGCCGTGGCTCGTCGGTGGGCAGGGTCGACACCTCCCGCCACAGGTCACCGCCGACCAGGACGGTCTTGGCCGCCGGGGAGCCCGGCAGGTGGGCGGGGTCGTCGACGAGGATGACCGCCGGCGCGGTCTGCCCCAGGACGAACTGCTTCCGGACGGTGGGGTACGCCGGGTCGACCGGCACGTAGCAGCCACCCGCCTTGGCCACCGCCAGCAGGCAGGTGACCAGCTCCACCGACCGGCGCATCGACACCGCGACGTGCACGTCCGGGCCGACGCCGTGCGCCGTCAGGTAGTGCGCCAACCGGTTCGCCCGCAGGTCCAGCTCGCGGTAGCTGAGCTGGCCGGCGGCGTGCGCCACCGCGACAGCGTCCGGGTTCCGGCGGACCTGGTGGGCGAAGAGCGCCGGCACGGTCTCCGGGACGACCCGGGCAGCCGAGGCGTTGAAACCGTTCAGCAGTTTCTCGCGCTCGCCCTCGGTGAGTACGTCGGTCGCCGTCACCCTGCGGGCCGGGTCGGTGGCGAGCTGCGTCAGCAGGTTCACCAGCCGCTGCCCGACCGCCGCCGCGCCGGCCCGGGTGAACAGGTCCTCCGCGTAGGTGAGGCTCAGCTCCAGTTCGCCGTCGTCGTGCGCGACGAAGCCGAAGAACAGGTCGAACTTGGCCGTGTCGAACGGCGGCTTCTCCGACCGCACGGACAGCGGGTCCAGGGTCAGCACGAGCCCCCGGTCGACGGCGAACGCGACCTGGAAGAGGGGGTGTCGGGCGAGGGTGCGGGTGGGTTGGAGGTGGGCGACGAGGCGGTCGAAGGGGAGGTCCTGGTGGTCGAGGGCGGTGAGGGTGGTGTCGCGGACGCGGTGGAGGAGGTCGGTGAAGGTGGGGTTGCCGCTGGTGTCGGTGCGTAGGACGAGGGTGTTGACGAAGAAGCCGATGAGGTTGTCGAGGGTGTCGTCGGTGCGTCCGGCGACGACGGTGCCGAGGGGGATGTCGGTGCCGCAGCCGAGGCGGGTGAGGAGGGTGGCGATGGCGGTTTGGATGAGCATGAAGAGGGTGGCGTCGTGGGTGCGGGCGATGGTGCGGAGTGTGGTGTGGGTGTGGGTGGGGATGGTGAGGTCGATGCGGCCGGCGTGGTGGGTGGGGTGTGCGGGGCGGGGGTGGTCGGTGGGTAGGGGCAGCTCGTCGGGCAACCCCGCCAGGACCGACCGCCAGTAGGTCAGCTGGCGGTTCGCCCGGCTGTCCGGGTCGTCGTCGGCACCGAGCAGGTCGCGCTGCCACAGGGCGTAGTCGGCGTACTGGATCGGCAACGGCTCCCACGCCGGGGCCGTCCCGGCGAGGCGGGCGGCGTACGCCGTCGCCAGGTCGCGGCTCAGCGGCCCCATCGAGGTCCCGTCGGCGGCGATGTGGTGCAGCGAGATCGCCAGCAGGTGCTCCCGCGCGTCCAGGCTGAACAGCCGGACCCGGACGGGCAGCTCGCGGGTCAGGTCGAACGGCTGCGCGCAGACCTCGACCAGGGCCTCGTCGGCCTCGTCGGCGGTGACCGCCCGGTGGGCGAAGTCGACCCGCACCCGGTCGGCCGGCAGCACCCGTTGCGACGGTTCCCCGTCGACCTCCACGTACACGGTGCGGAGCACCTCGTGCCGGCTGACCACGTCCCCGACGGCCGCATCGAGAGCCGCCACATCCACCGCGTCCCGGATCCGGGTGACCACGGGGATGTTGTACGTCGCCGAGGGGCCTTCGAGGCGGTCGAGGAACCACAGTCGGCGCTGCGCGAAGGACAACGGGACCATCACTGTTGCTCACTTTCCGAGTGGGGGAGGACGCGTACGGACCGCGCGGGGTTCAGGCCCGGACGGGGCCGGCCGGCGCGAGCCCCTCGCTGATCCCGGTCGGGCACAGGTGGCTCAAGGACGGGCGGATCCGCCGACGGCGCGACCGTCGTCGGGGCGGTGGTGGATCGGAGTCCGGCGCACCCGTGGTCGTGGGCGGAGCGCTCCGACGGCAGCCTGCGACCTCGTCGCCGTCACGCTCCTGCGGCGGGCGGGGGCCGGTACGGGGGCGAATCACGTCCGCACCGGAGAAGCCCCTGTCGGGCCGCCCGGCGGCGAACGAGGGGGCCGCCGGGCAGGCGGGTGCGGGGCGGTTCGTGCTCTGCGCCTGTCGCCGCCCCGGGAGTCGAAGAGTTCGTCGCCGGGTCAGGTCCGCGGGGCCACGTCCGGTAGCTCGCCGGAGCGCATCGCCTCGACGAGACTGCGCGGTCGCATGTCCACCCAGTTCGTCTCCACCCAGGCGAGCGCCTCGGCGCGGCCCGCGTCGGCCAGGGCGACCGTCCAGCCCGCGGGCACCTCGGCGAAGACGGGCCACAGGCAGTGCTGTCCCTCGTCGTTCACCAGGACCATGAAGCGGGCGTTCTCGTCATCGAAGGGGTTCACTGGGTGCTCCTCGCGGGTCCACCTGGACAGCCGCCCGTAGGTCGGTGCGGCCCGGTAAATACTGGTGGTTGTCCTTCACCGCGAACTTCCCGGCGACTCACCGTCACTTATCCATCACTTACCATCACTGGTCACGGTACGTGGAGATTCTGAGACCGTGAGTCGATGCTCTGCCGGTGAACAGCCCGGGTCGGGCAACCCCTCGACCAGGACAAGATGATCCGTCACGCGGGAATGGCGCCACGTCGAGCCACCCGCGTCCCGCCGTCCGGCCCATGGCGCGGCCGGTCGGATGCGTTCCGGGCCATCAGCCGATCGGATGTCCGAAGTCGACGATCGGCTGTTTCCGTGTGCGATGGCGGCCCTGTGACGCCTAGGAAGGAGGAATGACCAACGAGGTGACCGTTCCCCTGTTGCCGTGCGCGTCCATCGACGACATCGAGAGCTTCTACGGAGTTCTCGGTTTCCACACCACGTACAAGCAGCGCCGGCCCAACCCGTGTGTGGGGGTGCGGCGGGAAGACCTGCAACTGCAGTTCTTCGAGATCCCCGGGTTCGACCCGGAGCAGTCCTACGGTTCCTGCCTGGTGCTGACCGGAGACATCGAGGGACTGCACCGGGCGTTCGCCGCCGGTATGCGCGCCGCGTACGGCAAGGTGCTGGTCTCCGGAACGCCGCGGATGACCCGGCCCAGGGCGCGGAAGAACGCCGACGGGGTGGGCGGATTCAGCGTCATCGACCCGGGCGGCAACTGGATCCGGGTCTTCCGGCACGCCACCAGCGCGCCCGCGCCGGCCACCGCGCCGGAAGGCCGGCTGGCCAAGGCCCTGGCGAATGCCGTGGTGCAGGCCGACTCCCGGGGAGCCGTCGGACAGGCCGTTCGGATCCTCGACAGCGCCCTGGCCCGCCCGCACGCCGACGACGACCCGGTCGAGCAGGTGGAGGTCCTCGTCTACCGCGCCGAACTGGCCATGGTGCTGCACGATCCGGAAACCGCGGCCGAGATGCTGGCCCGCGCCCGGTCCGTCACGCTGACGGAAGGCCAGTCCGAAAGGGCGGCATCCGCCTTCGACAACGCCGCCGAACTCGCAGCAGCGAAGCGGTGACTCGTCACGCGTATCAGGTCATCGCCCGCGCTATGAGACCGTCTGGTCCCAGGTTCGCGGCGAGAAGCCGGACCGCCCTCGCCCGCCAGGTGTCGCCGTATTCGCCCGGTGTGAAAGCCTCCCCTGCGAGGAAGGCGATGTCGGCCAGACCACGGCTTGCGCGCCAGTACGCCAGGTGACGCGGGCGCACCGTCACCGGCCCGTACCCCTCGAAAAACCACTCTCGTTCCCGATCGCCGATGTGCTCGTCGCCGTACGCGCCGCCGAGGACGAACATCAGGTCGTGTTCGGGTGTGGACAGGGCGGCGTCGTCCCAGTCGACGAGCCACATCCGGCCGGGTGCCGCCAGGACGTTGCCCAGGTGCGGATCGGTGTGGCACACGGTCGACGGCTTCACCGCCGACGCCAGTGACCCCACCCGGTCGACCACCGCCGCGATGAGCTCCGCGTGGTCTGCCCAGATGCTCCTGGCCTCCGCCGCGATCACATCGGGCGGTGGCGAGGCGTGAAGCAACGCTTCGGTCGCCCGGACCGCAGCCAGATCCTGGTGGTGGCCGGCGACGGGCAGAACGGCCGCCAGCTCCGGCGTGACCGGGAGGGAGTGCGTCGCGGCGAGCAGCGCACCGAACTCGCGACACTGGGCTTCGTCCAGGCCGCCGTCGAGGCCGTTGCGGTCACCGACCCACGGGGTCACCGACAGCCGACGCCCGTCGCGCTCGGAGTAGAGGCGACCGTCTCGTGTGCGGACCGGCGCAGACACCGCTCGCACTTTCCGGTCGGCTAACGCGCTCGGCACCACGAGCCCGGCGGCGCTGCCACCGGCGGACCACTTGATCGCATACGCGGTTGTTTCCGTGCGGCCCAGGAAGTTCTGCGCTGCCCGATCCACCCCGCCGTTGATGACCTCCACGGCAGTCAGATGGATACCGAAGTCCTCGGCAACGTGAACGAGCACGACGCGGATGGTAGCCCGACGGTTCTTGCCAGGCGTGCAGATATTCCTGTTCAACCGCCTGATCCGCCTGCGGGCCGCATTCACCTCGACCGACTCGTGCCCAGCGGGGCGTACCCGGCGGCAGACGGGCGCAGGGCTCACGACGAGTTCGTGACCCGCAGTCCCTTGCCCGGAGCGTTCCCGTCGTTGTCGAGGGATGCCAACAGGCGCAGCCCGTCTTCGGCGGGGCTCCCCGGCGGCGCCGACAGGACGATCAGTTCCCTGCCCGACCCGTCCGGCAGGGCGAAGTTCTCCTGGTGCAGTTCCAGCAGCCCGACCAGCGGATGCCGGAAGGCCTTGGGTCCGTGTGCGCGGGCGCGCACGTCCGCCCGGGCCCAGAGGCGGCGGAAGCGCTCGCTGCCCATCGACAGTTCGCCGATGAGCGAGGCCAGGCGGGGATCGTCGGGGTGCTTTCCGGCGGCCAGGCGAAGGTGCCCGACCACGTCGAGGGTGCACGTCTCCCACTGCGCGTAGAGGCCCCGCACATCCTCTTCGAGGAAGATGTGCCGGGCGGTGTTCAGGCCGGTCGTGTCGCGGCCGTAGAGGAGCCCGGCGAGGCGGTTGCCGGCGACCACGTCCATCCGGTGGTCCATGATCAGGGCGGGGGCGTCGACGATCAGGTCGAGTACCCGGAGCAGCTCCGCCCGCAGGCGACCGGTGGGTGCCCTGGTGCGACGGCGGCGCTGCCGGGCCAGCCGGTACAGGTGACCGCGTTCGGTCTCGTCGAGTCCGAGGACACGGGCGAGCGCGTCGAGGACCTGTTCCGAGGGTTGGGTGGCGCGGCCCTGCTCCAGGCGTACGTAGTAGTCGACGCTGACCCCGGACAGGTGGGCGACCTCTTCGCGACGCAGCCCCTCGACGCGGCGCCGGTTGTCGGTCGGGATGCCGGCGACGGACGGGTCGACCCGGGAGCGCCGGGTACGCAGGAAGCCCGCGAGATCGTCCATGGCCTCCAGTATCGCTCCGGCGACACGGGTGCGGGTGGTCCTGCCGTTACCAGGAAGTCCCGTCCGACGGAACCGGCGTCCCTGAACGGCGCGGTCCCGGCCGTCGAGCATGGGTGGCGACACACGTCGTCGAAGGGACAGCCATGAAGACGCTCATCGTCTACGCCCATCCGGAGCCGCGTTCGCTGAACGGCTCGCTGAAGGATCTCGCGGTGTCGACGCTCCAGGCCGCCGGTCACGAGGTGCGGGTGAGCGACCTGTACGCGATGAACTGGAAGGCCGTGGTGGACGCGGCCGACTTCGGCGGGTACGCCACGAGCCCGCTGCGGGTGACCCCGAGTTCGGGCCGGGCGTACGACGCCGGCGCGCTCACCCCCGAGGTGCGGGCCGAGCAGGAGAAGCTGCTCTGGGCCGACACGGTGATCTTCCAGTTCCCGCTCTGGTGGTACACCATGCCGGCCATCCTCAAGGGCTGGGTGGACCGGGTGTTCTCGTTCCACTTCGCCTACGGCGTGGGCGTGCACGACGAGACCCGCTACGGCGAGCGTTTCGGGGAGGGGACACTGCTCGGGCGGCGGGCGGTCCTCTCGGTGACCATCGGCGGCCCGGAGTCGCAGTACACGGATCGCGGGATCAACGGTCCGATCGAGGACCTGCTGTTCCCGATCCACCACGGCATCCTCTACTACCCGGGGCTGGAGGTGCTGCCGCCGTTCGTGCTGTACCGCGCCGACCGGATCTCCGGTGACGAGTTCGCCGACGTCGCGAAGAGGTGGCAGGAACGACTGCTGACACTGGAGACGACCCCGCCCATCGCGTTCCGGCGGCAGAACTCCGGTGACTACGAGATCCCGTCACTGCGGTTGAGGGAGGGCCTGGAGGCACCCGGCCGCAGCGGTTTCGACCTGCACGTACGCGCCGGGTGAGGCTGCGGTCCGACCGCGGCGCGATCATGGTGTCGCGGTGTCCTGCCGGTCAACCCGGGGGAGACACCGTGGCGGCGGCGACCGTGCGCCCGGTGCCGTCGTGTGCGGTGACCGTCGGCGGCCGGTCAGAGCCCCAGACCACGATCAGGTGACCGTGGTGAGGAGCGGGCAGGCGACGGCCGTCGACCCGCAGTTCGGCGATCCCCCGGCCGACGAGCACCGCCGACCCGCGCACCCATCGCGTCACCCGGGACGGCGGGGAGCCGCCGTCGCGCACCACGCCGGCGGTCCCACCCGGCAGCACCTGGTACGGCCCGAGGCCGTCGCGGGCCCGCCCGAACTCCTCCGCGGTGGGGTCCTCGTCCGACGCCCCGCCGCCGCCGAGCATTCGCCAGACGCCGCGGTCGTCGACGGTCAGGAGGTGCGTCTCGTCCCAGTGACATCCGACGCCCCGGCGGAGGAACCGGGTGGCGGCGACGTCGCCGTCCACGTCGACCGCGACCGGCGCGAAGCGACGGCGTCGACTCAGCCGCACCGGGCCGTCCGGCATTCCCGAGGTGATCAGGCGCAGGCTCTCGGCCAGGGCGTCGTACGCCATCCGCCGACCGTACCCGAGCCGGGGCGCCCCCGGTCGCGGGTCGGTCACCTACGGGCGGATCCGTCCCGGCTTCCGGGGCGTGGTCGATCCGGCCCGGATCGTGTCATGCTGCACGGACCCGACGGGAGGACGGCGATGGCTGCTGGCGATGCCGTACAGGTCCGGCCGGCGCGAGGGCTGCTGCGACCGCTGGTGTCCGGGGCGACGCTGATCGCGGTCCTGGCGTTGCTGTTCGGGCTGCCCTGGTGGACGCTGACGGTGGCGGCGCGCTGGCCGACGCCGGTGGTGGCCGCCGGCACGGCGGTCTGCGTCGTCGCGGTGGTCGCGTTCCCCGTGCTGATGTCGCTCGGGCACGGCCGCCGTCGGCTGGACGCGGCGGCCCGCGCGGGGGACACCCTCCTCGGCCTGGTCTGGATCCTCTTCGTCTGGGCGCTGCTCGGCAACGTGGCCCGGCTCCCGCTGGCCGCCGCCGGGGTCGCCGACCCGGTGCGGTCCCGGGTGGTGGCGGTCGGCGTGGTGGCCGTCTCGGTCGTCCTGGCCGTCTGGGGGTACGCCGAGGCGATGCGGGTGCCCCGGGTCCGGCGGGTGGACGTCACCCTCGACCGGCTGGGTGCCGGTCTCGACGGGGTCCGGGTGGCGCTGCTGACCGACACCCACTACGGCCCGATCGACCGGGTCCGCTGGTCCGCCCGCACCATCGAGGTGGTCAACGGCCTGGCCCCCGACATCGTCTGCCACACCGGCGACATCGCCGACGGCACTGTCGACCAGCGCCGGGCGCAGGCCGCGCCGCTGGGCCTGGTGCAGGCCCGGCTGGCCCGGGTGTACGTGACGGGCAACCACGAGTACTACGGCCAGGCGCAGGGCTGGGTCGACCACATGCGGACCCTCGGCTGGGAGCCGCTGCACAACCGGCACCTCGTGGTGGAGCGGGACGGCGCACGGCTCGTCGTCGCGGGGGTGGACGACGTGACCGCCGCCTCGTCCGGCGTCGCCGGTCACCGGGCCGACCACGCGGCGGCGCTCGCCGGCACCGACCCGCAGTTGCCCGTGCTGCTGCTGGCGCACCAGCCGAAGCAGATCGGCGAGGCGGTCGCGGCCGGCGTGGACCTGCAACTGTCCGGGCACACCCACGGCGGCCAGATGTGGCCGTTCCACTACCTGGTCCGGCTCGACCAGCCGGTCGTGCAGGGCCTCAGCCGGCACGGCCGGACCCAGCTCTACACGAGTCGGGGGACCGGTTTCTGGGGTCCACCGTTCCGGATCTTCGCGCCGAGCGAGATCACCCTGCTCACCCTCCGGGCGGGTTAGCCGATCGCCGGCGACCACCTCCCTCCGGTGGTTCCTGGTCAGGGCGGCGGCGTCGGTGATCAGGTCGAGCACGCGCGGCAACTCCGGCAGAAGACCAGTGCGAGCAACAGCATGGCCAGCGCGACGAACGTGACGGTCTCGATGGTCTGGAAGGTCCAGTAGCGTTCGACGGGTTGGTAGAGACGGTCCAGCGTTGGACGCCGTGGTCGTGGAGGTAGACGGTGGGGTCGCCGCCCCCTCCCGGGACTTCGCCTCCATGATCACGGCGCCGAGGCCGGTGACGTGGCGGCCGTCGGCGTCGACGAACCCCTGGTCGAGGATCATGTCCCGGGTGTTGGCCGTGCCGTCGGTGAGGTCGCCCGTTCCCGGTACGAAGGCCTCGACGCGGGTGACCGGCGTGCGGAAGTGCGGGCGGATCCAGCCGGCGACGGTGAAGCGTACGGCCAGGAACGAGTGGGTCGGGGCCGAGTCATCGTTCCTCGTCGAGCAGTTCGCGGCGCCACTCCGCGAATCGGCTTCGGAGATCGTCCAGCGCTGGGCCGGTGACGCCGTACTGGGCGAAGTCGTCGGGGTCGAGCTGGGTGGCTTGTCCGAGGGCGTCGGCGAAGATGCGCCGTTCGAAGCCACGGTCGGCGCGCTGGGCCAGGGTGAGAAGGGCTTCGCGGGTGTAGCGGCCGGAGCGGAGGGTGGCGTCGATGTCGATGAAGTCCCGGGCGAACGCCCGTCCGTAGAGGGCGCTCATCTTGTTCGCTACTGCGTCGTCGGGGTGGAGGACGGGTCCGATCGCCATGAGGATCGGTTCGTTGGCCCGCCAGTCCACGCCGAGTTCGACCTTGGACACCCGCGCACCGTCGGTGACGGCCAGGCGGGCGAAGGTGTCGTACTGCCGCTCGGTCTCGACGGTCAGGCTGTCGACTCGGTAGGCGTGTACGACTGCGGCGGCGAACTCGTTGCGGCGGTCCCAGGCGGTGAACAGGTCGATGTCCTCGCTGGGCCGCTCGACGAGCCCGGCGGCCTGGACCGCGTAGCCGCCGGCCAGCGCGAAGCCGTATCGATCGGCCGCCGCGAGCCCGGTGCGGGCGAGGCGTTCGTGGAAGGGGTCCGCCGCTATGCCGCGTCGCTGCGGGTGGCGGCGAGTTCGGGGAAGGTTTCCTCCCAGCGCTGCCGGAGCACAGGTGGCAGCCAGAGGGTGGGCCAGTGCCGCCGGAGGAGGTCGGCGTCGAGCCAGGTGTTCAGGTCCTCGACGGTGCTGGCTTCGGTGAGTACCACCTTGTACATGCTGGCCAGGCGTGCGGGCCGATCGAGGTCGTACTCGGCGTGCCCGGACCAGTCGAGGTGACGCGGAAGCGTAACCGTGCCGTCGGTCGGGCCATGCAGCGCGGCCAGGGTTTCGGCCACGACGTAGGGCTTCCGGTCACCGTAGGGCCGGTAGTCCGCCGGCGGCTGGGGTGCCGTCCTGCGTCGGCTGATGTTGGTCGCCCGTCGGACTTCTGGTCGGAGCGCCTGACGGATGGTCTCTCGGCTGTATCCGGTGACCCGCTGCAGATCCACCGGCCGCCAGCCAGCCGCGTGAAACGCCCGCAACTGCTCGTCCCGCTCGGTCAACGCCTGCGCCCGCGTCGCCTCGTACCGGGAGACAACCGCCTGCAGCTCATCCTCGGAGAACCGGCCCATGGCCGTTAGCCTACCAAGCTAGGCCCAGCACGCTTGGCTTGCTGCCATATTCGATCTGCGAGGAGGCACTCGTTCGATTTGCGGCGACGCCCATGTTGGGTACGAGGGCCCACGACGTTCGACCTGCGGCATCCACCGAGCAACACCGGCCTGCCGCTATCTGGCTCCGGCCGCCCGTAGGTCGGCGATGAGCCGGTCGAGCAGCCGTTCCTCCATCACCGCTCGGCCGGCACGCCGCATCGACTCGCTCAGCGACTCGTCCCAGGGCGTCCGAGTGGGCGTGCCGAGCAGTGCTGTGCCGGTCCCCGCCGCCGGCAGGTAGTCAGCCGCAGCCATCCGCCACGGGACCGCGCCCGGATACCGCTGGAGAGCCGCCGCAGTCAGTCGTACGCCGGTCCAGTCGAAGTCGTTGCGCCATCGGATCACCGCCCCCTGAGCGGCCCACAACAGCGTGTGGACGGCGACCGAGGGCACCCCTTCGGTGCAGATCAGCGGTGGGGCATGGGCTCCGAGCGCGGTGGTGGCCGCGCGCAGCACGGCAGGGTTTTCGCAGACGTAGACCTGGTCACAGTTCAGCGTCAGCGGTGCCAGGCGCAGTTGGTGCAGGGTGACCCGGATCGGCACGCCGGCCTGCGCGGCCTCGGTGAGCCACCGCCCGAGCAGGCCGCCGGTGGCCGGCACGTTGAGCACCAGCACCTGGCTGGCGAGGTCGTCCGGGACCAGACCGACCGATTCCCACAACGCCCGTTCCCGCTCACCGTCGACCGGGAGCGCCGCCCGCTGCCAGGTGGCGACGGCACGGAGGACGAGCCCGCGTAGCGGCCCGTCGGTGAGGGCCTTCGTGTCCTCCAGCACCCGGTCGGCGAAGACCGGTATCGGCTCGTCGGCTGCGGGCAGCGCGTCCAGGACGCGGACCACGTCCCCGAACGGCAGTCCGGTGCGGACGACGCGGGTCAGGGTGCCGTCGCGGCGCAGGCCGTCGAGCCATTCGGCGTACCACGCGGTGTGGGCATGTCGGCTGTCGTTGGCCAGAGCGAGGACGGCGTCGCGGGCCACCGCCTCGCGTTTGAGGTCGGACGGTCGGTTGCGCAGCGGGGCTATCGCGGCCAGCACCTCGACCAGGCCGACTCCGTGCGCGGCGCGTAGGTGCTCGTCCACGTCGCCGAGGCGGACGCTGAGGCGGGCCGCCGCGGCGGAGCGGTGGGTGCCGGTGATGCCGATGACCACGAGACGTTCGTCGTCGGTGGGGGCGGAAAGCGTCACGGTGGTGTCGAGCCGGCCACCGGTGCGCTCCAGGCTGCGCCGGGCGGCCGCCAGCAACCGCCGCCAGCCGGGCTGATCCACGAGATCCGCCGGACCGTCCGGCCGGTGCCGCCCGGTCGGCACGAGCGACGGATGTGCGGCGGAGCGGTCCGGGAGCCGCGCGCCGTGCGCGTCGGTCATTCGTCGGTGAGGTCGAGCAGGACGCCGGTCCGGTCGGGCTCGCCCTGACCACCGGGGGCGCGGCGGGTCTCCGGGGAACCGAGCGCACGGGCCAGGGTTCCGTCGAAGTCGGCGATGTTGGTCGAGCCGTCCCAGACCAGCAGCACGGTGGACACGGCGTGTTCCACGGCGGAGTGCGACAGGTCGTAGTGGGCGGCGCCGCTGACCGCCGGGTGGGTGGCCCAGAGGTCGTAGCCGGTCATGAACAGGTCCAGGTCGAACTGTTTCGCCAGCGCCATCAGCTCACCCCGGCCGGTGTCGTCCACGCCGGCGAACGCCTCGTCGAGGCCGAGCAGCCGGGGCGCGTCGGGCCGCGCCGAGCCGAACAGCGCGTTGGCGGCGGCGAACAGCGGCAGGTGCAGGGAGACCGACTGTTCGCCGCCGGAGAGCTGGCTGTGTCGGGCCCGGGTCAGCGCCTCCGTGCCGCCGCCGGGCCGGTGCAGGGTGAACGCGAACGTCCGCCACTGCCGGTAGTCGAGGACGTCGCCGAGCAGTTCCCGGTAGGGCCGTTCGGGCGCGGCGGCCCGCGCTGTCTTGATCCGGGCGGCGAAGTGCCGGCGCATGGTGGTGAGCTGGGCCGGCCCGAGCCGGGCCGGGTCGCGTTCAAGGAGCTTGCACACGTCGCGTTGCTCGGCGTCGAGGTCGTCGGCGAGCCGCCAGCCGACGCCGACGGTGAGCCCCGACGACATGCGCCGGGCGCGCATCTGGCTGTCCATCGCCGCCACCAGGTCGCGGGCCTCGATGGTCCGGTGGTGGATCTGTCGGGCGAGTTGCCCGAGCAGGGCGTCCTCCAGCACCCGCTGCTCGGAGTCGGTGAGCAGTTGCTCCTGGTCGCGGCGCTCGCGGGCGATCCGGTCGGCGAAGTGGGCGACGGGGGTGAGGCCCTGCTCGTCGGCGACCCGGACCACGATCACCCCGTCGTCGGTGTCCCACTCGGGCCGGTGGTCGAGGCCGGCGGCGGGAAGTTGCGCCTGCAGGTCGGTCAGTGCGCTGGTGAGCCGCGTGGCGCTCTGCTTCAGCGATGTCTCGGTGGGGCTCAGCTCCCGGGTGGCGGTGAGGATCGCCTCGTGCAGGGCTGCCACCTGCGGATGCAGTGCGTCGTCCGGGGTCTGCGCCGGCCAGCGCAGGTCGGTGGGGCAGCGCAGCAGGCCCAGCAGATCCGGCTGGGCGTACGGGCGCAGCCGTTGGGCATCGTGCTGCGCCTCGGCAACGGCGGCAACCAGGGCCTGCTCACCCAGCTCCACCCGGGTCAGCGCGGCGACCCGCCGCTCCCGGGCGGCACCGAGTGAGGTGCGAGCCTGCTCGACGGCCTGCTCCGCCTCGATGATCGCGTCGGCGGTTCGGGCCACGTCGGCCAGCACCCGTTCCGCGTCGGCGCCCACGCTGTCGCGCAACGTCCGGTACGCCTCCGCCTTCTCCTGGTGCCGGGTCCGGGCCGTGCGTGCGGTCTCCGCCGCGGCGGTGAGCCGGTCGACTGCCTCGTCGTGCCGCTGCCGGGCCTGGTCCTCCTGCTCGGCGGCACGCGCGGCGGCCGTCCGCCCGCCCTCCAGACGTACCCCTCGCTTCTCGAAGCGGCCCACCGCTTCGGCGGTGTCGTCGAGCCGGTCGACCGGCAGCGACCGCTCGGCCGCGCTCCGGCGCAGCGCGGCCGCTGCTGCGGCACGCTCGGCCAGGGCCTGGTCGAGGCGGGCGGCGGCGGCCGCGCTGGCCTCCTGCCGGGCGCGCAGCGTCGCGGCGGCCCGGTCCAGCTCGCGCAGCGCGGTGTGGACCGGCGCGGGGGCCGGGAGTTGCGCGGCGGCCGCATCCACCGCCGCCAGCAGCGCCTCGACGGACGCCCGGTCGCGGTCCACCGCGCCGAGGTCGGCGTCGATGACGGCCAGCAGCCGCTCGCACTCGGCGACCCGGGCGGCGCGGCGGGTGGCCCGGGCGGTCGCGCCGATGTACTCGCAGGAGGTCTTGGCGAACCGGCCGGCGGTGATGCCCTGGGCGTACCGGCCGTCCACGCCGATGGTGACCGGCGAGGCGTCGGGCGTGGTCACGTCGGCCAGCGCCACCGAGGCGAGCACCTCAATGATCCGCGCGGCGGGCACGTCGTCCTGTTCCTCGGGGGCCAGCACGTCGGCGAGAGTGGCCCCGGCAGGCCGCCGGTGCGGCGGCAGCGGCAGCAGGTAACCGTCGAGGTCGTCGCGGGCCAGCGCGGTCGTCGCCGTCCCGGGGTCGGGGTGCAGCCAGGCGTCCAGCAGCCCGGCCGCGTGCAGCGCCGCCTCGACGGCCGCCGCGTCCGCGCCGGTCACCCCGTCGGCGAAACGGACCAGCCGCCACAGCGGTGCGCCGGAACGGCCGGTGCGTGGCGCGGGCCGGGTCACCGGGGCGGGTGGCGCGTCGTCGTGCTCGGCGGCGATCCGGTCCCGTTCGGCGGCCACCTCGGCCCGCCTGTCGGCCAGCGCCGTGCGCTGCGCCGCCAGCGCCGCGAGCCGGTCCCGCCGATGGGCCACCGCGGTGGCCGTGGCGTCGGCGTACACCTCGCGCAGGGTCCGCGCACCCGGCTCGCCGGTGGTGTTGACGGCGGCAACCAGCCCGGCAGCCAGGTCCGGGCGCGCGATGTCGGCCAGCAGCCCGGCGTTGCCCTGCGCCCACTGCTCGAGCTGGGCGCGCAGCCGGGCGCGGGCCTCCGCGACGGCGTCCTCGGCGTGCCGCTCGGCCTGCTCGGCGTCGGCGGCGGCGGCCGTGGCGCCGGCCACGTCGGCGGCGGCCCGGGCGTGGTCCCGGTCGGCCTGGTCGTGCCGCGCCACCTGCGCGCGGACGGCGCGCAGGTCGTCGCGGCGGGCGGCGACCCGCGCGGTGATCCGGGCCGCCAGGTCGTCCGGGGCGGCGTCGTCGGCGCTCCAGGTGATCCCGGCCGCCCCGGCGTCGAGCAGGAGATCGGCGGCGAGCCGGTCAGCGGCCGTCCGCGCGTCCCGAGCCGCGACCGTCGCCCGTTCTGACTCGGCACGCCGCCGCGCCGCCGCGCTCTCCTCGGCGACGACGGCCTCGTCGGCCCGGCCGGCCGCCTCGGCCAGGTCGTGCACGTGCCGTTGCAGGTCGGCGAGCTGCTCGTGGGACTGGTAGGCCGCCGAGGCTTTCAGACTGTCCAGGTGGGCGCGGAGCCGTCCGGGCTCGCCCTCGACAGCCCGCAGTCGCTCGTCCGCCGTGGACTCCGCCTTCGCCGCCGCGTCGGCCGTGTGGTGGGCGTCGCCGAGTGCGGTCGACCGGGTGGCGACCGCGTCGCGGCGGGCGGTCAGAGCGTCGGCGGCCGCCCGCGCGTGGGTGCGCAGATAGGTCGAGTAGACCGTCAGGAACGCGGCCGTCGCCACGTCCGCCGCCACCAGTCCTTCGAGGGTACGGGCGACCGCCTCCATGTCGTCGAACGAGCGGGCAGCCTCCACCAGCAGGTGGTCCTCGACCGGGCGCAGCCCCCGTTGCAGCGTGCGGGACAGCTCGACCGGGTTGAGGTCCTTGGCCAGCTGCGGCTTGCGCAGGGTCAGCACCAGGTCCAGCAGTTGCTCGTAGCGGGCCGGGCCGAGCCCGAACAGCCGGGCGTCGACGAGCTGACGGTAGTCCTCCGCCGAGTCCCGCACCGCCTCGGTGCCCAGCTGGTCGATCAGGTCGCGGCGGGTCAGCGGCCGGTCGTCGGCGTCCAGCAGGGAGAAGTCCACCCCGACCCGCCCGTCGACCACGAAGTGCCAGCGGGTGACCCGGTCGACGTGCCGGTGCGCCCGCAACCCGATGCCGACGGTCACGTACCGCTCGCCGTCGCCGAACTCCATCCACACGTACGCGTGGGTGACCTCCTGCCCCCGGTAGAGCAGGTTCGACTTCATCGTCCGGTCCTCGCTGGCGAACGGATTGAGCCGGCGCGGTTCGATCCGCCCGTCGAGGACGAACGGGAACAGCACCTCCAGCGCCTTGGTCTTGCCGGATCCGTTGGGTCCGCGCAGCACCAGCCACCCGTCGACGAAGCTGAACTCCTCGTCCCGGTAGTCCCACAGGTTGATGATCCCGGCCCGGGTGGGGGCGAACCGGCGGACGGCGCGTTGCTCGATCACGATCGACTTCCTCAGAACAGGGTCTCGGTGGTGACGCGGGGCTTGACCGTGGCGACGGTGTGGCGGTACCGACCCGCCAGCGGCCGGACGAGTACCCCGCCCGGCACAGCGGTGACCGCGCCGAACCGTTCCAGCAGCGCGACCGCCTCGACGCGCAGCCGGTCCGGGTCGGCGTGCCACTGGGTCCCGAACGCGGTCCCGTACCGCTGGAGGATCTCCCCGACGGCGGTACGTAGGAAGCTGTCGGTGATGAACGGCAACCGGCCGACGCCGTCGGCCTCGTCGTGGTCACCCCGCTCCTCGGCGGTCCACGGCTCGTCCGGACCGGCGGCGTCGAGGCGTACCAGGGTGGCCGTGGGCAGGCCGGTGTCGATGTGGCTCGCCAGCGCCTGCTGCCGGGCGTGCCCGTCGGGCGGGGGTAGCCGTTTGACCCGGCGGCCGTCGGGATCCGCGACCCGGTCGGCCATCTCCACCGTGAGCAGCACGGCGGCCTGTGCCACCGAACCGGTGCCCGGGAACCGCTCCGCAGTGAACCCGGCGGTGTCCACCAGCAGTACGCCCTCAGCCCGCCGTTCCAGCCGCAGTCCGGTCAGCCGGGCCAGGTCGACGGCGAGCGCGGAGCCGCGCAGATGGTTGGCGACCGCCGGCTCGACATCGGCGTGGTAGACGACCGGTGACTCCACCACCGCCCGCCGGGCCGCCTGGGCCGCCTGCCGGCGCTCGGCGTTGCCGCTGCTGCCCATCGTCCGGTCCAGCAGGGCCGACACCGAATCGACGTGCTGCAGCACCCGGGTTGGCCGGAACAGCGCGAACACCACGTCCCGCGCCACGTCGTACAGCGCCTCCCCGGCCCCCGGGTCACTGGCCCAGGCGGCGCTGGAGCCGTCGGCCAGCCGCAGCACACCCCGCTCCTCCAGCCAGCCGACCGCGTCCACGAACGCCCGCCGGTCCGGGCCGTGGTCCGGATCCAACCCCAGGCCGGTGATCCGGTTCGCGTCGCCGGCCACCGAGTCGGCCAACTCGCTGAGAGTGATCTGGATCCCGGCGCGGCCCAGCACCGCCAGGCACAACGACAGGTACGCGTAGCGCTGCCGGTCGAACGGCCGCCCGGTGCGCGACACCGCCGGCTGGGTGCCGTCGAGCCGGTCCTTCGCCCGTACCAGTCGGGCCGTCGCACCGTGTAGCTCCAGCCGATATCCGAACGCCTCGGCGAGATCCCGGCGCAGAGTGGCGGCGAATCGCCGCACCCGGGGCAGCGCCCGCTCGTCGGGCCAGGTCACCGTGATCAGCGGATGGCGCAGGACCAGCCGGACCGCCCGCTGGTAGTCCGCCAACACCAACTCCGGGACATCGACGGCGAACCGGTGCGCCGCCGGTCGCGGCACCCCCGCCTCCGCGGTCACGCCGGCACCAGCCCGGGACGGCGGACCGCGGTGTGCTGCGCGGCGGTGACCGTCAGCGCGTACCCGTCCAGATGCAGCCGGCCCTCGGCGGTGCGCACCGTGGTGAACCGGCCCGGCGTCGGGGTGAGGGTCAGCCGCACGCCGTGCGCGGCGGCTGCCAGCGGCACGCCGGTTCGGCCACCCACCCGGGCCGCCAGTGCGATGTCGAGCAGGCGCAGCAGGACCTGGGTCTGCGATCCGTCCAACTGGTGACCGTCCATGCCCTCGGCGGCCAACGTCGTCGCCGCGTCGGCCAACCGGCGCTCCCGGGCGAGCTGGTCGCCACGCAGCCGGTGCCGCCGGTCGTCGACCCGGTCCAGCCGGGCCGGCCGTCCCCGACCCTGGCCCGGTGCCCGGCCGGTGGTCACCAGGGTGCGGGACAACTCCACCGCCGGCGCCTCCCACCACGACAGCCGGCCGGCGATCGCCTCCGGATCCGGGTGCGCCACCCCGACGTGGCGTGGAGCGCCGAGGCCGAACACGACGTCGAACAGGGCGTGCGCGGCCTCCTGGGTGCCGGTGTGGGTGAACCACGCAGCCAGGTGCCGCAACTGCGACTCCCGGCTGACCCCGCCGCGTCGCGCCTCGGTGACCCGACGCAGCAGGGCCAGGACGTCCCCGATCGCGGCGATGGTGGCGTCCGACAACCGGTCCGCCTCGCTGGGCTGCTCCGGGCCCGGCGGCGCCAACCAGGACCGCAGCCCCGCCCAGCGCCGACGCCAGTCCTCCAGCCGCTGCACCGGCGTGTGGAAAAGCCGTTCGTCGGCCTCGGCGGCGGCCTCGATCAGTCGGTCCAGCCCGGTCGCCTCGACCTCGTACACCGCCGCGCGCAGCCGGGGCGTGTACCGCTGCAACTCGTCGTGGAAGTCGCGTAGGTGAGCCAGCAGGGCGTCCTTGTGGGCGAGGAACACCTCCGGCCGTACGTCGTTGGTCCGTCCCAGATCGCCCAGCATGTGGTAGAAGCGGGCGGCCCGCTCGGCGATGTCGGCCAATGCCCGGTCCAGCCGGTTGAACTTGCGGTAGACCTCCTCCGCGTCCCCCGCCTCGTTGGCTGCGGCGAGCGCATTGAGGTCCGCCAGCAGATCGGCAAAGACCAGCCGGGACAACGTCGAGTCGTCGATGCTCGCCGACAACACCGCCTCCACCGCCCGGTGTGCGCGGTAGCCGGCCTCGGTGAACTGGTACACCGAGTGCCGGTTGCGGTACTCCGCCAGCGTCGTGGCCCGCGAACCGTCCTGCCCCCGGTCGAGCACCCCCCACTCCACCAGGGCATCGAGCAGCCGCGGCAACTCCAACCCGGCCGGATCCGGGCAGTCGGCGTCCACCTCGTGCAACGCCGCCAGTGCGGCGGCCACGTCGGAGGTGTGCAGCACCACGTGGTAGCTGGACCGTGCCGAGTCGAACGCCCGCAGCAGCCACAGGTAGGCGAACCGGTTCTCTGCTGTCACGTAACCGAACAGCCGCATCCGGTCGTCCAGCCCGAAATCGTCCAGCCCGAACGTCGGTCGAGATGGCTGCGCCGTCATCGTTCTCCTCCACGGGACGCGAACAGCCACCCACCCTACTCAGCCGGTCCTATCGGGCGCCGAGGCGCGCGAGGAACCAACGGTCTCCGAGGTGGTCGTGGAACCTGCGCTACGGGTGCCTGCGACAGACGCCCGTTGGTCCAATCCGAAGCCGACCGCCGGTCGCAAACGGGAGTTCGTGTGCTCGAGCTGTGGTCCTGGGCTGGGCGAACGGGGGTCCGGGTGCCGTGGGTGAACGTGGGCCACTCCCTGCCACCCCAGGTGAACCCGCAGGTCGCTAGACTAGGCGCTCGCGCCCTCGTAGCTCAGGGGATAGAGCATCGGTTTCCTAAACCGTGTGTCGCAGGTTCGAATCCTGCCGGGGGCACCTCCTAGATCAGATGTTGTGCCCTCCGGCCTGCGAATATGCTCTCCCATTGATCGGTCGACCTGTGCGGCGGCATGCCACCCTGAGCCCACCCACAGGAGGCGTCAACGGCCCCGCGACAGTCCCCGGCTACCCGGTCCCCCTTGCCACCGGACCGGTGGCAAGGGGCGTACGCCGATGTCCTCCGGCCGCACGTCGTAGCCTCTAGCCCTATCCGGGAGTCGGGGCAGTACGGCGGCCAGTCCGCCGAACGATGTCCAGGAGCATGAGCGCTACCAGAGCGGTCGTGACGAACACGGCGATGTAGAAGCCCCAGGTCACGTTCGTCTCCCTGTCGTAGAGCCGGTCACGCACGATGTCGCCGAACGTGACCCCACCCGCGAGCCTGTCAGCGGCGACGACGCCGTAGCCGCCTGAGACCTCCACGGACGGGATCGCCCACCAGGTGACGATCGCCACCGCCAGACCTGCCGTCGCGGCGAGCAGAAACAGCCAGCGCAGAGGCGCCAGCAGTCTCGGCCACCTGTTGGTGAAGACGCCGCAGGCCAGATAGCCGACTGCCGCGGCGACGACGAGCAGCACGGCCAGCGACCAACCGGTCGAGCTGTGCCACGCCGTAGCCGCGTTGACATGTCGAGTTGGCTGTCCGCCGCCGTACCGGCTGACCATCCAGCTCAACCGGTACCAGGGGAGGAAACTGTCGGCGAGCAGCAGCAGGCCGAGCGCCGCGATGGCGCGCTCCGGCCAGGTCGAGGGGACGGGGTGTTGCCGGACACCGAGTGGCATGGACGAATGTTGGCCCACGCCGGGATCCCCGTTCCCCCGGGGTGGGGGGCAGGGCTGAGGTGTGCCGCAGCGGTAACGGCCGCTGACCCACCACGGTTGCCGGCCGCGCCAGCGGGCTCCAGCCGGTGACGGTGCGCTTGCCCGTGGGGGCAGGGGTGACTGCCCCTAAGACGGCCGGCGGTCGCATGCCGTACCGGTAGGTATCGGGGCAGGGTGGCCAGGTCGACTGTCGCCGATGCGAAAAGAGCGGTCATGACCTGGCGAGACACCTACTGGGACGATGCCACGCAGAGTCCGGACTACTTCCGGTCCGTCGAGTTCGCCACCGTCCTGGACGGCGACTACGGCACCCGGATGTTCGGCCAATGGATCGAGCAGCTGCATCCGAACCGCCATGACCTGATCCGCAGCCTGGAGTACCTGCTGGTCACCTACCGGTACGGCGACGACGTGCGGGCGACGCTGGACACGTTCGAGCGCCAGCTGCCCCGGCCGTGGGACGACTGGGCGATGGCCACCGCCCTGGCGGAGACCGCCCGACGCTACCCGGACGTGCCGCTCGAACTCCGCAACGACGACGACTTCGCCGTGCTGGCCGAATTGTTGGGCGACGACGAGCAGCTCTTCGCACTCTGGCGGGAAGAGGTGCAGCAGGCCGCCGTCATGGCGCTGTCCGCCCCCGAGGTGATCCCCGCCTTCGTGGCCTCCTGCCAGGATCTCGCGGAGGAGGCCCACGGGTACGACAACGGCAAGGAGGAGGTGAGCGACCGGGAGGACGACCAGATCAGCTTCGACGAATCCAATCTCGACTGGCAGGTCGGGTATGCCGAATCCGACGACGACGAGCCGGTGGCGGCCACCGGGACGCAGAAGTCGGTCCGGTTCGCGGAACCCCTGGTGGAGGGGGAGGACGCGCCCGGGTGGCAGGGCGGGCAGTTCAAGGTGGGGGTGGCCTTCACCCTGAACCCGGAGGCCAACTCCAACCTGGCCGGCCTGCACTCCTGGGCGCAGACCCAGGCCCTCGTCAGCCCGTGGGGGGTCGACGTGGACGAACTCGCCACCATGATCAATACGGCGATGAACGGGATGCCCAAGATGTACCGGGACGACCGGGTGACCATCCACGCCTTCCCGCAGTACGTCGCCATCACCGTCACGATCGACTCGGCCCTCAACGCGCACAACACCGGGATCATCGCCACCCTGACCGAGGAGGGGGCGTACACGCACTACGTGCAGTTCAAGGACCTGGTGATGTTCTACACCGACGAGAGTGACATGGACACCCCGATCTACAACGTGCTCAAGACGTTCGGGGATCCGTGGGCCGGTGGCACGGCCGAGAGCTACGTGGTGCGTCACGGCCGGGGCCGCAAGGCGTACTTCACGGTCGACCCGGTGAAGACGAGCCACGAGCAGAGCGTGGCGGCCGTGGTCCGGCGGTGTTCCGGCGGGCTGGACGTCCGGGTGCTGTCGGCCCGGCCGCAGTAGGGTGGACCGGGGCGGCCGGCCGTTGCCCTAACAGGCAGACAGGACTGCACGGAGAGCTTCCCGTGCGGCTGCGGGTGACCCGGTCGGGCAGCGTTCACTGTCCCCATGGCTGCATCAGCGTCCCGTTCCCTGCGCGCCGCCTCGGCGCTCGCTGTGGTGGCACTCCTGGTGGCCAGTGCACCGCCGGCCGCGTACGCCGAGTTCTTCGCGGCCCCGCGACCGGCCGGCGGCCCGGCGCTGCGGATCAGCGTGACCGACGGTGCCGCCCCCCTGGTCGGCGAGCCGGCGGGGACGGCCCTCGGGCTCACCCCCGGCGGGTCGGCGGTGGTCACCCGCACGGTGACCACCGCGACCGTCCCGCCCCGCCCCGACGTGGTGTTGCTCGCCGACACGACCGGCAGCATGCAGGCGGCGCTGAACGACGTCCGGGTCAACGCGAAGCGGATCGTCGACGACATCAGCGGCGTCCAGCCCGACGCCCGCTTCGCGGTCGCCGAGTTCCGGGACGAGGGCGACGAGTTCGTCTTCCGGCTCAACCGGGACCTGACCGCCGTGCCGTCCGAGGTGCAGGAGGCGGTGAACGTCTGGACCGCCGACGGCGGTGGCGACGACCCCGAGGCCGGCCTGAACGCCCTGTACGCCGTCGCCACCGGAGCGGTCACCCTGCGGACCGAGAGCAGCCCGATCGTGGTGATCTTCGGGGACGCGCCGTCGCACGACCCGAGCGTCGGCCACGACCTCGCCGGGACGATCCAGGCGTTGACCGCCCGGGGTGTACGGGTGGTGGCCGTGGACGTCGGCAACCCGGGCAGCTACTCCCTCGACCAGTCCGGGCAGTACACCGAGATCACCCGGCAGACCGGGGGCGTCCTGTTCAACGCCGCCGGCCCGTCCGAGGTCTCGAACGCCATCCTGGCCGGCATCCGAGCCATCCAGAGCACCGTCGGCGCACGCGTCACCGACTGCGACCCGCAGCTCTCGGCCTCGGTCACCCCGGCCGAGCGGACCGTCGACAGCGGCGGCGCCGTCGACCTCACCGTCACCGTCGCGGTCGACCCCGCCGCCCGCAACGGGGAGTACGCCTGCCGGCTCGAAGTCTCCGTGGACGGCCTCGTCCAGGGCGAGCCGGAGCGGCTGAGCGTGACCGTCAGCGGCGCGGCGCCGGACGTACCGGTGCTCTACTCCGACGCCGCCGCGCTCGACCTCGGGGAGGCCCCGCTCGGCGTACCATCGTCGGCCCGGACGGTGACCCTCACCAACACCGGCGACTACCCGTTGACCGTGGCCGCCGCCCTCGCCGAACAGCCGCTCCCGGCGGTCTTCGCGGTCACCGGCTCCACCTGTGCCGGGGTGCTGGCCGTCGCCCGGTCCTGCGCGCTGGCCCTCACCGCCACCCCCCGGGCGATCGGGGCCGCCACCTCGGTGCTCAGCCTCGCCAGCGCCACCGACACCGGCGGGGTCGCCGCCCAGTCGCTGGCGCTGACCGTCTCGGGACGCAGCCCGACGTTGCAGTTCAACCCGGGCGTCGGTCGCCCCGGCCAGGTGGTCACCGCGCTCGGCCAGGGCTTCCCGGCCGGTGCCGAGGTGCTGGTCGGCTGGGTCGACGGCGCCGGCACGGTGACGGCGGTCGCCGACGCGTCCGGCCGGTTCGCCGTGCCGATGGTGGTCTTCGAGGAGGGACTCGCCGGCCCCCGGGCCGCGCTCGCCTCGGTGCCGTCGGTGGGCCAGGTGACCAGCGGCACGTTCCTGGTGCAGTCGGCGACCGGCCAGCCGGGGCCGTTCACCCGGCGACGCTGACCGGCCGGCCCGCCAGCGCACTGACCGGCCCGCCCACCCGGCGACGCTGACCGGCCGGCCCACCCGCGCACTGACCGGCCGGCCCGCCCACCCGGCGACGCAGACCGGCACCCGCCAGCGTTCCGGGGGCAGGAATCGGCCCGGGATCACGGTCGCCGGGACGTGGCGTGGCCAGCAGGGCGGTGCCGGTCAGCCGACCAGCACCTGGCCGGTGGCGATGATGCTGCCGGCCGGCAGCGGAGCGGGGTCGTTGCAGGTGTTGACCTTGTCGCCGTGCCGGGCCGCCGGCTTGCCGTTGATCAATACCAGCGGGCTGCCGGCGAGGACCGTGCCCTGGTTGTTCGGTGGTGTCTGGAACGGCCCACCGGTCGGCAGGTGCGGCGGGGCGTTCACCGCGACACTGCCGACGACCGCGGCCGGCTTACCCTCGATCAGCACGTCGGTGCTGCACCCGTTGGCGATGGTCCCGGCGAAGGGCATCGGGGTGGGCGTCGGCACCGGCCCGGTCGGTGACGGCACCATGATGATGTGCGTGTCGGTGCCGACCACCTTGTCACCGAGCTTCGCCGCGGGTACGCCCACGATGGATCCCTTCCTCGACCGGCGGAACGGTCAGATCAGCCCCTCGCGGATGGCGTGCGCGACCGCCTGGGTGCGGTTGCGGACGCCGAGCTGGGTGGTGATCTCGTGCACGATGTTCTTGATGCTGCGTTCCGAGTAGGACAGCTCCCGCGCGATCGTCGCGATGTCCGCCCCGGCGGCGATCATCCGGAGCACGGCGAGCTGGCGCGGTGACAGGGGCAGGATGGTCAGCCCCCGGGGTGCCAGCACGTGCCGCTGGGCCCGACCCACCCGGGTCAGCAGCGAGCTGAGCAGGTCAGTGGGGAGTCTCGCCTCGCCCCGGGCGGCAGCCCGGATCACCTCGCGCAGCAGCGGCGCGGTGCTCTCGGCACGGCGTACCAGGCTCAGGCCGCCCGCCTCGATCGCCTGCAACCCGGCGCTGTCGTCGAGCTGCCCCACCACCAGCACCGGTCGGGGGGCCGGGCGACCGGTCACCGCGTCGAGCTGCGCCAACAGCCAGTCGTCCACCGTGTCGGCGACGATCACCAGGACGTCCGGGCTGTCGTCGGGCTCGGCCAGCACCACCGGCCGCACGCCGACGGGATCGTCGACCCCCGTCGTGCCGAGCTGGGCCGTGACCCCGGCCTGGGAGATCGGGTCGCGGGACCGGACCGCCGTGCGGATCGGCCCGACGCCCGGTGCGGCGGTGGTGCCTGGTGCTCCGGGGTCCGCCGCCCTGGTGGCGGTCGGCGCGGCGGTGCGCGCCACAGCGGCGGTGTCCGGTGCGGCGGGGTGCGGACCGGGGGAACCGGCGGCGGGGTGCGGGTCGCTCATCGGCTGGGGGAGGGGCTCGGGGCGGGCGCGACCGGCACGAGCTGACCGGCGAAGTAGGCGGCCGGGGTGCACGCCGTGGTGCCCGGGTTCGCGCACTTCACCGCCACGGTGACCGGCTGGCCGGCGGAGAACCGCAGCGGCTGGACGAAGTGGTAGTCCAGGTCCCGGAAGTTGTTCAGGCCGGTCTCCAGCAGCACGGTGTCGCCCCGCCGCACCTGGAGCAGGCCGGCGTCGCCGTGCGGGTTCTGCAGGACGATGTCGGTCACCCAGAGCACCTTCTTGTCGGCCGGCTTGTAGGTGGAGAGGGTGAACTCGTTGGAGGTGGTCGGCGACGCGCTGGTCGCCACCCGGAAATCGGCGGCGGTCTCCGGGTCGGCGTTGTCCAGCGTCCCGCCCTGGCTGCCCGGTCCCTTGCCGTTGCCGGAGCCGGCTGTCGGGCTCGGGGACGCGCTCGGCTTGGGCGAGGCGCCGGCCGCGACGCTGGCGACCTTCTCCGCCTTCTCGGCGGTCTGCGCCGCCTCGCTGGCCTGGGTCTTCACCTCGGCCACCTCCTGGGACAACTCCTTGGTCTCCACCTTTGCGGCCTCCTTGGCGGTGGACTGCACGGTGGGCTTGAGCACCGCGAACCAGAGCCCCACCAGGGCGACCGCCGCCGCGGCGGCGACCAGCACCACCCGGGGCGACCAGGCCGGCAGGACGGACCGCTGCACCAGCAACCCGTCGCTGGTGATCGGTTCGGCGTCCGGGCGGGTGACCGCCACCTGGAACGGCAGGTTGCGGTCCGGGCCGAGCAGGAACCGCTTGCGGGGGCGTACCCGCAGCTTCACGAACGTGGCCGTGCCCGGCCGCAGCACCGGCGCGGCCGGCAGCACCCGGAAGGTCAGCAGCCGGTCCGGATCGGCGGGCAGGACCTCGACAGTGGTCTCGACGTTGCCGGTGTTGTCGATCACCAGCTGGTGCCGGGCGGCGCGTCGCGCCTGCGAGGTACGGGGCACCAGCTCCGTCGCCAGCTCCACGAAGGGCAGCACGGTGACGGTGCCCTCCTCGACCACCGAACCCTCCGGGTCCTCCCGCCCCCGGACCCGTACCCCGAAGTCGACGCTGCCGGCCGGCACGGTCGCCGCACGCGGCGGCGTGAACGTCACCCGCGCCTCCTGCTCGGTGCCGGGCAGCAGGTTCATCGTCGCCGGTTCGACCTCGGCCCACGACGCGGCGTCGCCGACCACGTCCAGGGTGAACTGGTCGACGACGGCGGCGGTGTTGCGCACCCGGACGGTGCAGCCGACCGTGCCGCCCGCGGCGACGGTGAGGTCGGTCTCGACAAGTCCCACAGCGACACTCATGCGGGCAGTCTCGCCGCGCGGGTGGGGCCGGCAGAACCACGAACGAGGAACACCAAGGGGCAGCCGTGGCTACCTGAACGGGCAACCGGACGCCTGATCGGGCAGCGGGGCGTCAGCGCGGCTCGCTGATCCCGCCCCTCGGCCGCCGGGCCGGCTGCCCGCCGCCCGGCCCGCCCGGACGGCCACCACCGCTGTTGACGCTGACCTCGCGCGGAGGCGGCGCGAGGTCGGTCTGCGTCTCGGGCACGAACGGCACGAGCAGTTGCAGGTGCAGCCCGGTCCGGGCGGTCCCGCCGTACCCCACCCAGGCGGAGCCGGTGTCCCCCTCGCGCCGCGGCGCGCTGCGCACCACCACCGGCTGGTTCGCGCGGGCCACCGCACCGGTCAGGAACCGGGCCGGCAGGGCGGTGCAGCTCGCGCAGCCGACCAGCAGCTCACCCAGCAGCCGGTGCTCCCGCTCGGTGTCGGCGGCCCAGGCGGTCAACAGGTAGCTGAAGCGGTACCGGCGGCCCGGTGGACGACGCCCGACCAGCTGACCGTCGGCGTCGCGCAGCTCGTCCCAGGTCGCCGAGACACCCGCCGAGTCCTCCTCGACGTCGAGCAGGAAGGCCGAGACCAGCTCACCGCCGGACCGCTGCGCACACCGGTCCGGCGGGTCGAAGACGACCGGCACCTCCGGCGGCAGGTAGTGGCCCAGCCAGGCCCGGACGGACAGGTCGACATCCCAGATCATCAGCCCACCCTGCCCGCTGCCCGGACGGCACCGCGCCAGGCGGCCGGGCAGGCCGTCGGGGCGGATCGGTTGCCCTTGGGGGCAGAACTGCCTACCCCGGCGGCGGTCCGGCGGGCAGCCCTTCCGGCCGGTCGGCGTTGGCAGGCTCGGCCCATCACACCGTCGTACAGGAGGTTCGATGCCGACGTATCTGTCGCCGGGCGTCTACGTGGAGGAGGTTTCCTCCGGGTCGAGGCCGATCGAGGCGGTCGGGACGGCCGTCGCCGCGTTCGTCGGCTTCGCCGAGAAGGGGCCGGTCGACGAGCCCACGCTGATCACGAACTGGACGCAGTACACCCGCACCTTCGGGGGATTCGTGGCGGGCAGCTTCCTGCCGCTGTCGGTCTACGGCTACTTCCTCAACGGCGGCGGCTCCGCGTACGTGGTCCGGGTGGGCGGTGCCGGCGCGGACCCCGCCGACGACGCCAGCGCCGGTGAGTCGTACGCGGCGGCGGCCGTGCCGGCCGCCGGTGACAACGGCCGGCTGTCGTTCACCGTCCGGGCCGCCCTGCCCGGTGCTTCCGGCCAGGACCTCTCGGTGGAGGTGGTCGACGCCTCCGAGGGCGGCGACGACGCGTTCAAGCTCGTCGTCAAGCAGGCCGGCAAGCCGGTCGAGACGCTCGACAACCTGACCACCAAGCGCGGGGCGGGCAACGTGGTCACCGCCGTCCGCCAGCAGTCCAAGCTGATCCAGATCGAGGAGGCGAAGGGCGCCACCCTCGCCCCGCCCCGCCGCGGCGCCGAGGTCACCCTCGCCGCGCCCGCGCTGCCGGCCACCACGACCGGCACCGGCGACCTGCGGGTACGCGCCGAGGACTACGTCGGTGACGTCAGCGACCGGACCGGCTTCGCCGGGCTGGAGGCGATCGAGGACATCACCATGCTCTGCGTGCCCGACCTGGCCGCCGCCCACCAGCAGGGGGCCATCGACGACGAGGCGTTCAAGGCCGTCCAGTTGGCGATGATCGCGCACTGCGAGCTGATGGGTGACCGGGTGGCCATCCTCGACCCGCCGCCCGGCCTGCACCCGCAGCGCCTCAAGGAGTGGCGGATGGACGTCGCCGGCTACGACTCCAAGTACGCGACGCTCTACTGGCCCTGGGTCAAGGTGATGGACCCGGCGCAGGGCCGGGCGGTGTTCATGCCGCCCAGCGGGCACGTCGCCGGGGTGTGGGCGCGTAACGACGACACCCGGGGCGTGCACAAGGCCCCGGCCAACGAGATCATCCGCGGTGCGCTGGCCCTGGAGAGCGGGCTGACCAAGGGCGAGCACGACCAGCTCAACCCGATCGGGGTGAACTGCATCCGGGCCTTCCCCGGGCAGGGCATCCGGATCTGGGGGGCTCGGACGCTGTCCAGCGACGCCGAGTGGCGCTACCTCAACGTCCGGCGGCTGTTCAACTGGATCGAGAAGTCGATCCTGCTCGGCACCAACTGGGTGGTCTTCGAGCCCAACGACCCCCGGCTCTGGGACGCGGTGCGGCGGGTCATCACGATGTTCCTGCGCCGGGTCTGGCGCAGCGGCGCGCTGATGGGCGACACCTGGTCCGAGGCGTTCTTCGTCAAGTGCGACGCCGAGAACAACCCGCCGGAGAACCTCGACGCCGGCATCCTCACCGTCGACATCGGCATCGCCCCGGTCAAGCCGGCCGAGTTCGTGGTGTTCCGACTCTCCCAGCTCTCCCAGGGCACCGGCGACTGACCGGCCCCGGCGGCGAGCACCCGACCTGAGCGACGACGAGACCAGGAGAACCGAGCATGGCCGGTCAGGGCACCCAGGACCCGAAGCAGAACACGCAGATCATCAGCGCCGCCGTCTTCCGGCTGGAGGTGCCGGGCATGTCGGCGATCAACTTCGCCGAGCTGGTCGGGATCAGCAGCGAGGTGGAGAACGCGGAGTACATGGCCGCCGGCACGACCGGGCCGATCTTCTCCCGGCACTTCGGGCGGACCAAGCCGCCGACGGTCACCCTCAAGCGGGGCCTCGACCTCAACGGCGACCTCTGGCTGTGGCACCAGAAGGTCCGCAACCTCATGTACGACGCCTACCGGGACTGCGCGCTCAAGCTCTACGGCCCCGGCGACGACCTCAACGGCGACGCCCGGCTGACGTACATGATGACCAACGCCTGGCCGTCGCGGGTGGAGGTCAGCGGGGTCAAGGCCGGGGCCACCGACATCGTCTACCAGACGGTCACGCTGATGTGCGACGACCTGTTCGACTTCAATGCGCGGATCTAGCGTCGCCGAGCCCGCCGCCGGACCGGCGGCGGGCCTGCGGACCGAGTATCCGTTCGTGCTGCCGCGCGGGCTGGTCGACGACCGGGGCGGGGTGCACCGGGAGGGCGCCATGCGGCTGGCCACCGCCCGCGACGAGATCGACCCCCAGGGCGATCCGCGGGTACGCCAGAACCCGGCCTTCCTCACCGTGCTGCTGCTCGCCCGGACGGTGACCCGGATCGGCGGGGTGAATGCCGTCGACGTCGACGTGATCGAGCACCTCTTCGCCTCCGACCTGGCCTTCCTTCAGGACCTCTACCGGCGGATCAACCAGCAGGGGCACACCGGGGTCGAGGTGGCCTGCCCCGGCTGCGGGGGGCGCTTCGCGGTGGACCTGGCCGGCGGCCGACCGGGCGCCTCCTGACCCACCCGGCAGCCCGACGCCGCACACCCGTACCGGAACCCGAAGGAGGTGGGCATGGCCTGGTCGTCACGGCCCGGACAGCCGTTCTGGCCGCGTCGCCGCCGGACGGTCGGGGCACCGCCGCCGGTTCCGGTCGCGCCATCCGTTCCGGTCGCCCCGCCGGTGCCCACCGACGGGTACCCGGCCCTCCCGGGCCTGCCGTTGCTGACCGTGAAGCCCGCCTCGGCGATGGTCACCATCCCGCCGCCGGGGACGGCCACGGACGGCCCGTCGCTGCCCCCGACCGCCGTTGCGCCGACGTTCGCCGGCCCGGCCCCGGGAGCCGCCGCGCCGTCCGTCGGGCCGGTCGCGGCCACCGACCCGACCCCGATCCGGTACGACACCGCTGCGCCCCACCGCCCGCCGACCGCTCCGTCCGGGTGGACGCCGCCCGCGCCCGCCGGGTGGACGCAGCCCGCTCCGTCCGGGTGGACGCCGCCCGCGCCCGCCGGGTGGACGCAGCCCGGTTCGGTCCGGCAGGCGGTGACCGGGTCGGGTGACCCATGGTCGGTCGGTCCGGTGGTGTACCGGGCACCGCTGAGCGGGGACGACACCTCGCAGTTTCCCCGGGCGGGCGGCCACCTTCCGGGCACGCAACCGGCTGCCGGGACGCCGTCGCCATCCGGTCGGTGGGGCGGTCCGCCGCCGGGGGCCGTCCGTGAGCCCGACCGGTCGTTGCCGGCCGTGCCCCGGGCAGCGGATCCGACCACGGTGCAGGCTCCGGCCGACACGTACGGCCCGACCGCGATGCGGGGTCCGGCACCGAACCTCGGCCTGACTCCCGCTTACGGCCTTGCTTCCGGCCCGGGTCCGACCCTCGATCATGGCGTGACTCCAGGCCACGGCCTTGCTTCCGGCCCGGGTCCGATCCTGGACCATGGCCTGGCTTCCGGCCACGGCCCGGCCCTCGGCTACGGCCTGGCTCCGGGCTACGGCCTGGCTCCGGGCTACGGCCTGGCTCCGGGCTACGGCCTGGCTCCGGGCTACGGTCCGACCCTGGACAATGAGCCGGCGCTGGTACGGGGAACGACGCCGAGTCCGGTCGGGGGCAGCGGTCCGACGCCGGGCGTGGCCCCGCACGTGGCCGGTGGTCCGCACCGGAGCCCGGCCGTGGAACGTGGCCCGATCGGGGCCGCGGACGGGCCCGGGGGAGAGGGCGCGGGGGCGACGGGTGGGCCGCAGGAGCCGCCCGGACGAACGGCCGCCGGGCGACCCGACGGGGCGGATGCCGCAGCGGCCCGGACCGCTGCGCAGTTCGCCGCCGCCGGCCTGCCCACCGCGCAGGTCTGGCCCCCGCCGGGGTTCGAGGTCGCCTACCTGGCGGCGGAGGCCACCCGGGCCGCCGAGGAGGCCCGGGCGTCGGACGGGGGACGTACCCGGTCGGCGCAGCCGGACACCGGCACCGGCCGGGGCGGGTCGACCGCCGCCCCGGGTCACGACGGTCGGAGCGACCCGGAGGAAACCCCGCCGTCGGCCGGTGAGGTGCGTCCGGTCGAGGTGGCCTTCGCCAGACGTCGGGGTCGTACCACCCGGCCGGTGACCGCCCGAACGGGCCTGGAGGCGACGTCCCCGGCGGCCCATGAGCCGGCTGGCACGACCGCCCCGCCCACCGCTGCTCCGGGACGGCTCGCCGGGTCCGCGGCCCAGGATCGGCCCGACCCGGGTAGCCCGGCCGACTGGGGTGGTGCCACCGGCAGCGACCGGAGCGTCCCCGCCGACCGTCGGCGGGACGGACCGGTGGGCGTCGGGCAGGACCGGCCGGTGGGTAACCGCCCGGAGGATCCGGCGCGGGCGACCGGGCCGGTCGACCACCGGGGCGGGATGCTGGACGAGGCCGGGGCCGGACCGGCACCCGCACAGCGGACGCAGCCGGCCGGGTCGACTCCGGCCGGCGTGACCCCGCCGGCCACGGGTGCCACGACACCGGCCCGGGGCGCGGACCCGGCCGGGCCGCCGCCGTCGCAGAGCCGGCCCGTCGCGGACCGGGCGACCCCGGAGAGCCGGCCAGGCCCGGCGGGCCGCGACACCACGGACGACCCGCCGGATTCGGCGGTGGGCCGCGACACCACAAACGACCCGCCGGATTCGGCGGTGGGCCGCGACACCACGGACGACCCGCCGGGTTCGGCGGCGGGGCGCGACACCACGGACATCCTGCCGGCGGCGGGACGCGGCACGTACCGCCCCGAGCCGGTGTCCCCGCCGTCGACCTTCTTCCTCACCCGGCGTCCGGAGCAGTCGCCGCCGACCGGGTCGCCGTCGGGAGTGGACCGGGATCACGGCCGGGCCGGTCAGGGGCGGCCGGGCCGGGGACAGGCGGAAGCGGTCCGGCACCCGCCCGTACCGTCGGTGGAGCAGGCCGGGTTGGTCGACCGGCCGGAGCCGTGGACGACGGCGGTCCCCACCGACGCGCAGGTCACGGCGTACCCCATGGGGGTCGTCACGGTCGCGCCGGCGGTGGCGGACGGACGGCCGGGCCCGGCACCGACCACGGTGGAGAGGGCCGCGCCGTTGGCGCACCGCGCGGCCCCGCCGCCCGCACCGCCCGCTCCGGTGGGCGTCGACGAGCTGCCGGAGCAGGTGCCGGCCGCTCTGGTGGACGGCTTCCGGCAGCAGTACGGCGTGGACGTCGCGGCCGTGCCGGTGTGGCGGGGTACGGAGGCCACCGCGGTGGTGCAGCAGGCCGGGGCGCGGGCGGCGACCCGGGGCGGTGAGGTGCTGCTGCCGGCGTCAGCCGGGCCACTGGACGCGCCGCCCGCCCGCGCGCTGCTCGCCCACGAGTTGGCCCACGTGGTCCAGCAGCGGGCGTTCGGGGCGGCACCGCCGGCCGAGTCGACCGGCGCGGGCCGGGACCTGGAGGCGCGGGCGCTCGCCGCCGAGCACGCTTTCGGCGGCGGCGGGCCGGGCGTCGGAGGTCCGCTGCCACCCGTGGCGCCGCTGACCGGGGGTGCCGCGCCGACACCCCCGGGCACCGTCGGCACCTGGGGGACCACCCCCGGTGGCGGCCTGACCTGGCAGGCGAACCCTGGTGCGGGCGGAGTACCCCCGGCCGCGCCGCCCGGCCCGCCGGCCGCCCACCCGCTCCAGCGGGCGTCCATGGACACCCCGGCGGCCACCCTCGACGACCTACGGGCGCTGGTGCGGGGCGAACTCGACCAGCAGCAGGACCAGGCCGCCGACCCGCCGGCCGGGCCGCCGCTGGACGCCCTGCGCGCCGAGGTGGCCGCCGCGACGGCACCGCCCGCGATCGACCGGGGCACGGGCCGGCTCGCCGAGGTACGCGACGCGGTGGAGCGGCTCCGGGCCGAGCTGCGCACGGTGGCCGACCGGGGACAGGCCACGGCGGCCCGGCTGGACCGGGACGCCGACCGGCTGCGCTCCCGGGCCGGTGACCGGTCCCCGGGCCGGCCGGTCGACCTGGAGAACCCCGACGACCTGGAGGAACTGGCCGGCCGCCTCTACGGGCGGTTACGCGGCCGGCTGCGGCAGGAGCTGCTGGTCGACCGGGAGCGCAGCGGACGGCTGACCCGGTTCCGCTGAGCACGACGGATGGCACCACCACCCGGATGCAGGGCCGGGACGAGGCGACGAGGAGGACGAAACGATGGCAGGCGGTCTTTCCACCGCGGCCCGCGTCATGGGCGGCTTCTTCGAGGTCACCGGCGTCAATCACCGGTACCTCGTGGTCATCGACGACGAGCGGTACAACCTCGGCTCCTGGTCCCGGGTCTCCGGGCTGGGGGTGACCTGGCAGGTCTGCGAGTACCGGGCCGGCGACAGCAACGACGTCTTCACCTACGTGGGTGAGCCGACCTACAGCCGGATCCGGCTCAGCCGGGCGGTCTGCTTCGACTCCCAGGTCGTCCAGGAGTGGCTCTGCCAGCAGGCCAACCGGTACCGCCCGCTCAGCGGCACGATCCAGCTCGTCGACAGCCTCGGCCTGAAGATCGTCGGCTGGGACCTGAAGCACTTCTTCCCGGTCGGCTGGTCGGTGTCGGAACTCGACCCGAGCCACAGTGGTGTCGCGGTGGAGACGCTGGAGCTGGCGCACACCGGTTTCCTGCACGACGACGTGAAGTTCTCGCTCTGATGGCGGCGATCTCCGCGGGGCAGCTCGGCGGGATGCTGGGCGACCCGAGCCAGACCGCGCAGGGTCTCGCCTCCGGCGGCCTGCTCCAGATGTTCCGGGACGGCCCCGGGGTCAAGCGGACCCTCAAGCTCGGCCTGGCGATGCGTTTCCAGGTGACCATCGGGGACGTCCCGATCGGCCTGTGGCGCTCCTGCCGGGGGCTGCGGGCCGACTTCCGGCCCGAGGTGGTCCGGGTGACCGGCGACTACGTCGGCCAGTACCACCTGCCCGGCGAGGTCAGCTACGCCCCGGTCGTGCTGGAACGGGCGGTGCACCGGGAGAGCTCGGCGCAGCTGCAACAGTGGCTGGTCGGGGTGCTGCGGTCGTGGCAGGACGGCACCGGCGACGACACCCGGACCACCGCCCGGATCACCCTGCTCGACGCCGACGGCGAGCCGGTCAACAGCTGGCTGCTCTACGGCGTACGACCGTCGTCGTGGACCGGCCCGGACCTCTCCTCGGACAGCAACCAGGTCGCGGTGGAGCGGCTGGAGCTGGTGCACGAGGGCTTCTTTCCCGACCTGCAGGCCAAGGCGGAGACGGCCAGCCTGTCGTCCCCGTCGCTCGGCCGGGTCACGTTCTCCTACAACCCGGCCAAGATGGGCATCACCCGCTCCTCCCGGGCCAGCCAGCTCGTCGGCCGGGGCCGGGGCGTGGAGCTGACCTCCGACACCGCGTTGCGGGTGATGGCCGGCGAGGTGCTGCTGGTCGGTGCCGGGGTGGCCCAGGACGTGCAGAAGCTGATCGCCTTCTCCGGCCCGCCGAGCGTCGACGAGCAGAGCCGCAGCGCGTCCGGCATCGAGCTGCCCCGGCTGACCTTCACCTGGGGGAAGCTGTCGATGGCGGTCAACCTGAGCACGCTCAACGTCAATCTGACCCGGTTCGACGGGGAGGGCCAGCCGGTACGGGCCCAGGCCGCCCTGGACCTGATCGTGATCGAGGGGGAGATCTTCCCGAAGCGCGGCGGTCCGGTGCCGACCCGGGCGGTGCGGACCGATCCGGCGCAGTGGCGTCAGCGGGCGGTGGCCAGCGGGTTGGACGACCCGATGCGGGCGCAGGCCCGGGGGGCTTCCACCGGGGCGCGGCGGTAGTGGGGGCCGGACGATGACCGCGATCGACCGGCACGGTCTGCTCTGGGGCACGGCGACCCTGCGCCCCCGGGTCACCGTGGGCACCGCCGGCCGGGCGCTGCCCACGGCCGCCGCCGACCAGCTGGTACGGGTGGTGGTGGACACCCAGGCCGCGCTGCCGGACATGTTCGAGCTGACCTTCGCCGACCTGGACGGCAGCGTGCTGCGCACGGCCGGGCTGGAGCTGGGCACCGCCGTACAGGTCTTCGGCCCGACCGGGGACGGCTCGGCCGAGCACCGGCTGATCAGTGGCGAGGTGACCGCCGTGGAGGGGCACTTCGTGGATCTCAGCGCCCACGTGGTGGTGCGCGGCTACACCCACGACCACCGGCTGCACCGGGTCCGGCGCACGCGCACCTTCCTCAACCAGTCGGATTCCGACATCGCCCGGCAGGTGGCGTCCGCCGCGAAGCTGTCGGTCGGCACGATCGACGCCACCACCGGCAGGCTGGCCCACCTGTCCCAGGTCGCGCAGACCGACTGGGAGTTCCTGACCGCCCGGGCCCGGGAGATCGGCTACGAGATCGGCGCCGACGGGGACCGGTTCCACTTCCGCCGGGCGGCCACCGCCCGGCGGGCCGGCAGTCCGCTGCCGTTGACCTTCCGGGGCAACCTGCGCCGTTTCCTGCCCCGGGTCAGCGCCGGCAACCTCGCCCCCGAGGTGGAGGTGCGGGCCTGGGATCCGGTCGCGGCGACGGCGGTGGCGAGCCGCACCGCGACCACCGCCGAGCAGGTGAGCCTGGCCGGCTGGACGCCGACCGGTGCCGCCGACACCTTCGTGCCCCGGGGCGCTCCGGCACCCGCGCGGGCCGGTAACAGCGCGGTCGGCGACGTGGGACCGGCACCCGGGCCGCGCGCGCACGTCCTGGTCGGCCGGGGCCTGCCCGTGCCCGGTCGGGCCGACGGCGCGGTCACCCAGGTCGCGAAGGGGCTCGCCGCCAGCCTCGGTGGCGGGTTCGCCGAGGCGGAGGGGGAGGCCCTGGGCGACGCCCGGCTGGTCGCCGGGAAGGCGGTCAAGGTCGACGGGGTGCCGGCACCGTTCGCCGGGACCTGGACGCTCAGCGCCGCCCGGCACGTCTTCGACGAGGCCGAGGAGGGCTACCGCACCGAGTTCACCGTCGGCGGCGCGGAGGACCGTTCGCTGCTCGGTCTGGCGAACGTCGGCGGTGCCGGTGGCGACCCGGGCGGGCCGGCCCGGATCGACGGCGTGGTCTGCGGGGTGGTCAGCAACGTGCGGGATCCGCAGAACCTGGGCCGGGTCACGTTGGCGCTGCCCTGGCTGTCGCCGGAGCACGAGACCGACTGGGCGCCGGTGGGGCAGCTCTTCGCCGGCCCGACCGGGGGTGCCTTCTTCGTGCCCGAGCCGGGTGACCAGGTGCTCGTCGCGTTCGAGTTCGGTGACGTACGCCGGCCGTACGTGCTCGGCTGCCTGCCCAGCCGGCACACCGGGTACGGCCTGGACGGCGGGCAGACGTCGTCGACGAAACCCGGCGCGAGCGGGGTGAAGTCGGTGGGGCAGACCGGTTCGGTGATCAGGCGTGGGCTGCTTTCGCCCGCCGGCAGCCGGTTGGTCTTCCACGACGAGGTGCCGCCGGGCGGCAAGGGCCAGCCCACCGCCGCCGACGTGGTGCTCGGCACCAAGGGCGACAAGCTCTCGCTGGCGATGGACCAGGTGGCCGGCACGGTGACCCTGCGCTGCGCCCCCGACAAGCCCGGCAAGCTGATCATCGAGTGCACCGGGCAGACCGCCGTCGAGATCAAGGCGGGGCCGAGTGGCAGCCTCACCCTCGACGGCGGCGCCAGCCTGAAGCTCAAGGGCAAGACGGTCGACATCAGCGGTACGCAGGTCAACATCAGCGGCACCGCGTCGACCGCCATCAAGGGCAAACCCATCCAGCTCAACTGAGGAGTGCCATGCAGGCCGACGTCATCGGCACCGGGTGTGCCTTTCCGCTGCGGGTCCAGCCCAACGGCCGGCTCGCCATGATCAGTGGTACCGCTCTCCTGGAGCAGGCGATGTGCGTGATCCTGGCGACCTACCCGGGTGAGCGCCCGATGCGGCCGGAGTTCGGCTCCCGGCTGCGGGACTTCGTCTTCGAGCCGGTCACCGGGCAGACCCGCCGGGCGGTGGCGGTGGAGGTGCGTGCCGCGCTGGAGCGTTGGGAGACCCGGGCCGAGATCGACGACGTCACCGTCACCGAGGACCCGACCGGCGGCGACGGCCTGCTGCACATCGAGGTCCGCTACCGGGTACGCGACACCGACGAGCCCGGCGTTCTCGGGCTCAACCTGCAGACCCTCCCCGGTGACCGGGAACTGACCGGGACGGGGGTGCTCGGCTGATGGCACTGCCCGCCCCCGACCTCGACGACCGTGGCTTCGACGAGCTGGTCGGTGACGCCCGCCGGTTGATCGCCGACCGCTGCCCGGAGTGGACGGACCTGCACCCGGCCGATCCGGGGATCACCCTGATCGAGACCTTCGCGTCCCTGACCGACCAGCTCATCTACCGGCTCAACCGGGTGCCCGACCGGCTCTACGTGAAGTTCCTGGAGCTGATCGGGGTACGCCTGGTGCCACCCACGGCCGCCCGGACCACCCTGACCTTCTGGCTGTCCACGCCGGCCCGCGCCACCCAGGTCGTCCCGGCGGGAACCCGGGCGGTGACCGTCGCCGACGGCGGGGATCCCCTGGTCTTCGCCACCCTCGCCGATCTCGCCGTGCCGCCGTGCGCGCTGACCCAGCTCCGGGTCCGGACCGCCGACGGGAGCACCGACCAGACCGGCGCGCTGGAGCTGGGCGGCCCGGTGGCGGCGTTCTCCCCGGTGCCGCAGCCCGGCGACGAGCTGCTGATCGGGCTGGACCGTCCGGTCGGCGGCTGTGCGGTGCGGCTGGAGTTCGAGGGACGGGTCGACGGTGTCGGGGTCAACCCGCTGCACCCGCCGCTGCGCTGGGAGGCGCGCGGCGTCGACGGCTGGCTGGAGTGCGAGGTCGGCCTGGACGAGACCGGCGCGCTGAACCGGCCCGGGGCGATCCTGCTGCACGTGCCCGACGGCCACCAGGCCACCCTGGTCGACGGGGTGCTGGCCGGCTGGCTGCGGGCCCGGGTGGTGGCCCCGGAGGAGGGGCAGCCCGGCTACAGCGCCTCACCGGTGCTGCTCGGACTGGCCGCCAACACCGTCGGCGGCACCACCGAGGCGGTGCACGCCGACCTGGTGGACGACGAGGAGATCGGCGACTCCGAGGGGGTGCCGGGTCAGCGGTTCACGCTGACCCGCCGGCCGGTGCTGGTCGGCTTCGGCGACCCGGTGCTGGAGGTCAGTTCCGACGACGGCTGGCAGCGGTGGTCGCCGGTCGAGCACTTCGCCGGCAGCGGCCCCGACGACCGGCACTTCCTGCTCGACGGGGTGGCCGGTGAGGTGGTCTTCGGTCCGGCCGTCCGGCAACCCGACGGCACCCTGCGCCGCTACGGCGCGGTGCCGCCCCGGGGCGGCCGGCTGCGGCTGCGGCGGTACGCGGTCGGCGGCGGTAGCCGGGGCAACGTGGGCATCGGAGCGGTGACCGCCCTGCGGACCTCGATCCCGTACGTGGCCGGGGTGGAGAACCGCCGCCCGGCCAGTGGCGGGGTGGACGGCGAGACCCTGGACGAGGCCCGCCGCCGTGGCCCGCTGACCCTGCGTAGCCGCAGTCGCGCGGTGACCGCCGAGGACCACGAGGTGCTCGCCCGGGAGGCCGCCCCGGAACTGGCCCGGGTCCGCTGCGTGCCGAGCAACGGTGACGGGCCGCCGGTGGCCCGGATCCTGGTGGTGCCGGCGGCACCCGCCGAGGAGGGACGGTTGCGGCTGGAGGACCTGATCCCGGCGGAGTCGAGCCTCGCCCGGGTGGCCGAGCGGCTGGACGCCACGCGGCTGGTCGGCACCCGGGTGGTCGTCGAGCCGCCCCGCTACCGGGGGGTGACCGTGGTGGCCCGGGTGGTCGCCCGGCCGCGGGTGGTCGTCGAGCGGGTCCGGGCCGAGGGCCTGGCCGCCCTGTACGGCTTCCTCAGCCCGCTGGTCGGCGGTGGTCCGGACGGCCGGGGCTGGCCGTTCGGGCGTCCGGTGCAGGCCGGTGAACTCTTCGCCGTGTTGCAGCGGGTGCGGGGGGTGGAGCTGGTGGAGGACCTGCGGCTGTTCACCGCCAACCCGGTGACCGGCGAGCGGGGCACCGAGGCCGGCCGGATCGACCTGGAACCGGACAGCCTGGTCTTCTCCTTCGACCACCAGCTCCGGGTGGAGGAGAACTGATGCGCGGCCCGGTCGACGTGGCGATGCCGTACCCGATCGCCGGTTTCCTGCCCGCCCTGTTGCAGGAGGACGACCTGCTGGTGCGCTGGACCGAGGGGCTGGACCAGGTGCTCGCGCCGGTGGTGTCCACGCTGGACTGCCTCGACGCGTACCTGGATCCGTGGTTGGCCCCGCCGGATTTCCTGCTCTGGCTCGGTGACTGGGTGGGCGCCCACCTCGACGAGAACTGGCCGGTCGAGCGGCAGCGCGCGATGGTGGCCGGCGCGGTCGACGCGCACCGGCTGCGCGGGACGGTCGCCGGGCTGCGGACCGCCCTGGAGCTGGCCACCGGCGGCGAGGTGGAGGTCCTCGACTCGACCGGGGTCTCCTGGTCCACCCGCCCGGAGCCGCTGCCGGCCGCACTGCCGCCGGCCCGGGTGCACGTGCGCGTGTGGGTGGCCGAGCCCGGGTCGGTCGCCGTGCACGCCCTCGACGAGCTGTGCCGCGCGGTCGTACCGGCGCACGTGACGACGACCCTGGAGGTGCTCCACCGTGATCATCTGTCGTGAGTGTGGGAACCACAACGGTGACGCGGACACCTTCTGCGGGTCCTGCGGCAGTTTCCTGGAGTGGACCGGCGAGAAGACCACGCCGAAGATCCCGGTCGAGACGGTCCAGGAGGCGGAGCGGGAGTTCCGGCAGAAGCCGAGCCTCCTGCAACGCATCGCCGGGGTGATCGCGCCGGCTCCGGGCGGGTCTCCGGTGAACGAGGGTGTGGTGCGGGTCGGTGACGGGACCGGACGCGGGTCCGGACCGGGCGGCCCGCTCGGCGGCCCGCCGGGGGTCCGCCCGGGTCCGCCGGGGCTGGGTCCGCCGGGGGTGCGCCCCGGTCCGCCGGGGCTGGGTCCGCCCGGGGTACGGCCGGGTCCGCCGGGGCTGGGTCCGTCCGGTCCCGTGCCACCCGGTGCCCGGCCCGGCCCGCCCGGGGTACGCCCCGGTCCGCCGGGGCTGAGCCCGCCGGCCGGGCGTCCGGGTCCGCCCGGCCTGGGTCCGTCCGGTCCCGTGCCGCCCGGTGTGCGTCCCGGCCCGCCCGGGACGGCTCCCGCGGGGAGCCGGTCGGGTCCGCCGGGGGTCGGCTCCGCGGGGGGCCGGTCGGGTCCGCCGGGGGTCGGCTCCGCGGGGGGCCGGTCGGGTCCGCCGGGGGTCGGCTCCGCAGGGGGCCGGCCCGCGTCCGCGGCACCGCGCCCGCCGGGGGCGCGTCCCGGCCCGCCCGGGCTGCCCGGTGACCTGCCGGCGGGTGGGTCCGCCGGTGCCGGGGGTCCGGTCGCGGCGGCCGGCGCTCCGGCGGTCGCGGCGCCGCCGCGCCGGCTGCCACCGCCGCCGCCGGGAGTGCCGGCGGCCCGGCTGCCGGACCGGGCGGCCCGCACCGGTCCGCCCGCGTCCGGTCAGCCTGCGTCCGGTCCGCCGGGGGAGCGGGTCGTTCCGCCCGCCCGGCCGACAGCCGACGGGCCGGGCGACAGCGACACCCCGGCCGACGAGGCGTCGTCGACCCACGACCTCCCGGCCGCCGGAGCATCGTCGCCAGCGGACGGCACTCCGGTCGGCGACGTGTCGTCGGCGCGGGGCGGCACCCCGGCCGGTGCGCCGGAGGCCGCCTCGACCGGGGCCGTGGTGCCGTCGCGCCGGCTGCCGCCACCGCCACCGGGGGTGGTCGGTGCCACCTTGCCGGCCGCGCCGCGCAAGCCGGTGGCCCCGTCCGCGTCGCCCCGCCGCGACACCCGCGCCGCGCCGTACACCAGTGCCCTGGTCGCCCCCGACGGCGCGGCCGACCCGGTGCTGCCCGGGGCACCGATCACCGGCGGCCGGGCCGGTGCCCGGCCCGGGGCCGGCACCGCGGCGACCGCCACGCCCGAGGAGGTCAGTCCACAGGCGGTACGGCCCCGGGTGGCCACCGTCGGCAACCGGGCACCCACCCGGCGGCGGCAACCCGGTGACCTCATCTGCGGCGAGTGCGGCGAGGGCAACGCGCCGACCCGGCGGTTCTGCAGTCGCTGCGGGGACTCGCTGCGGAGCGCCGAGGTGGTCCGGCGACGCTGGTGGCAGCGCCTGCTGCCGCGACGTGGCCCCCGGGTCACCGCCGCCGGTGCCCGCCCCGGTACGCCCGGCGGCGGGCGGCCGGGTGGGGTGGGTGGCGTGTTGCACTCCATCTACCAGCGGTCGAACGCGGTCGCCGCGGTGCTGCTCTTCGCGATCGGGGTGGCGTACCTGATCTATCCGCCGCTGCGGGAGCGGATCAACGGGGCGGTCTCCGGGCCGGTGACCGGGGCGCGGGACTGGGTGGACCGGAAGATCAACCCACGGTTCGTGGCGGTCCGCCCGGTGCAGGTGACCGGCGGGGCCTCGGTGCGCGACCACGGGCCGGAGCTCAGTGTCGACCAGTACCGCAACACGCACTGGCAGGTGCGCTGGGACAGGGAGAAGCCGCCGACCGTCACCCTGCGCTTCGCGGCCGAGGTCGACCTCGAACGGCTGATCGTGACCGCCGGCACGGCCGAGGACTACACCGCGACCCACCGGCCGATGACCCTGCACCTGGTCTACTCCACCAACCGCTCGGACACCCTGACCGTCGAGGACACCGGCGAGCCGCAGACGCTCACCCTCGACGGGGCCGACGGGGTCACCAGCGTGCAGATCCAGGTCACCGACGTGCACCGGGCCGAGAAGGGCACCGACGTGGCGGTCAGCGAGTTCGAGTTCTTCGCCCGGGAGTGAGCGGCGTCGGGCGGCACGTCACGCCGGGGCGCGGCATCCCGGCGCAACACCGCAACAACCACCACCGTCGGTCAACGGGTCGACGGTCAGCCACGTCGGAGGTGCATCCGTGTCAGAAGTCGCCGTCGCCTTGAACACCACCGCGAACCTGATCGGGTTCGCGCAGGGTCAGGTCAAGGGGTTGACAGACGGGGTATTCCAGGTCAGCGGGTTCAGCAACGCCGGTTTCCTGCCGGAGGTGCCGCTGAACCAGTTGATCGCACCGGTGCCGATCGCCCGGAGCCAGCTCGTCATGGTCCGGGGCAGTCAGTCCCGGCAGCACGTCTACTGGCTGCGTTACCTGCGCCGGGGCATCGGGATCACGGACAAGAAGCGGGTCTGCGTGGAGCTGCTGGTGCGGTTCACCACCTTCGACTACGTGCCGCGGGAGGGTGATGACGGCCCGACCGACCAGGAGTCGGCGGTCCTGCGCGGCTATCCGTGCTGGGGGATCACCGACCTGAGCGTGTCGCTGATGGCGACCGGACGGGGGCGGAACCCGTTCAACAAGTTCAACGAGTCCGGCAGCCTGACCTTCGACGTGGCCGCCGCCAACGACGGCATGCCGCACCTGCGGATCAACTACCGGGTGCAGCACCAGGCCAAGAACGTGTTCGGTGCGCCGCTCGGGCTGAGCCACAACGACGTCGGCGCGTTCCTGGTGCACAGCAACGGCAGCTTCGAGATCGACCCCGGTGAAGGGCGTACCGACAAGCACTTCCGGATCACCCCGCTCAGCGGCAGCGTGCACCAGCGCCCGACCCGGGTCGTGCCGGTGGCCCAGGACGGCCGGACGGCCACGACCACCGTGCTCAACGCGCAACGGATCGAGCTGGGTGGGATCGACCACGGTGGCCGGATGCTCGACCCGCACGAGCACAAGGGGATGAAGGTGATCGGCTTCGACCGGATGGACGGCCCGAACACCGTCACCGTCCGCAACGACGGTCAACAGCCGGTGGTCGCCTCGGCCGCCGAGGAGGACGGGTACGAGGCGGCGCTGCGGCTGGAGTACGTCCGCGACGGTGCCGTGCTGGGCCGGAAGGTCCGCACCAAGATCAGGGCGCTGCTGCTGCTGCGGTTCACCCTGGTGCCCTACCTGACCGCGCCGGACGACCAGGGCAACCGGCAGATCGTCTACCACAACGGGGTGCGGTACACCGCCTTCCGGAACGTCTCCCTGCGGGTGCTGGAGGTGGGGCGCGGCGAGGCGGCGGTGGTCGGGGAGAAGGGCGAGCGGTACGACGTCGACGCGGTGAAGAACCGGCACCACGAGGAGTCGACGCTCTTCTTCGGGCCGTACGTCGAGGAGGTCCAGGGGCAGGTCGGCGTGCAGCTCAGGATCGACTGGGCCGCCGAACACGCCGGTGCCGACGTGCGGTCCCGCAGCCACCACAACAAGGGGCAGTTCCGGCTCGGGGTCAACCAGTCCGGCAGCCCGGTGCTGCGCCTGCTGGACGCCGACAGCAACAAGTACTTCACCGTCACGGGCTGAGCGGGGGATCCACGATGAACTACCCAGAGGTTTTCGACACCACCGGCCCGGCCGGCCTCGACGACGCGTACGCCTATCTGAGCTGGGCGGCGGTCAGCGCGCACCACATCATCGCCGAGCAGCCGCAGACCGGCTGGGAGCTGCTGCCCGACCTGCTCGGACAGGGGTGGGGCGATCCGGACTGGTACCAGCGCAACGAGTGGCTGGCCGACTTCTACGCCACCGTCTACCAGCGGGCCGGCTCCCTCGAACCGGTGGAGATCTTCGCTGTCGACGAGATGGGTGAGCCGGCGGCGGAGATGGCCCGGTTGATCGACTCGGTGACGCAGGCGTGGGCCGCCGCGGCGTACCAGGCGGCCCAACACGACGAGCCGGCCTACGACGGGCAGGCGTACGACGGGCAGGGCTACGACGGGCAGGCCTACGACGGGCAGGGCTACGACGGCCAGGCGTACGACGGGCAGGGCTACGACGGGCAGGCGTACGACGGCCAGGTCTACGGCGAGCAGGGCTACGAGGGGCAGGCCTACGACCAGCAGGCCTACGACGGCCGGGCCTACGACCAGCAGGCCTACGACGGGTCGGGGCAGGACGGGTCGGCGTACCCCGGGGAGCAGCCCGGGCAGCACCCGGACGGGCCGGTCGAACCGGCACCGGAGCCGCTGACCGACCTCGACCCGGACGCCGCCCGCGCGGTCCTGGACCGGGTGCTGGACGACGAGGTGGACGACCTCTCCGAGGCCGACCAGCGCATCCTGGCCACGGTGCTGACGGTGGAGGAGTTCCAGTACCTGGCCCGCGAGTACAAACTCGTGTGATCCGCCGGGGTCGGGCCGGGGCCGCTCCCCGGCCACCGGCCCGACATCCGCCGCACCCGATGGACTCACCGGGCACCGCCGCGCCCGGTGGGCCGTCCGGCCGAACAAGGGATCACGCGTCGTGACCAGCATCGAGTACGAGCCGGAGGAGTTGTCCGGCAACCGGTTCACCGTGACCGGCTTCCGGGACGCCGGCCTGCCGGTCGGGGAGATCCTCGCCGAGGAGCTGTGGCCGGACGGCCAGGACGGCGCGGTGTGGCTGGACCGGGGCACCCGGACCCACCGGCACTGTTACTGGCTGCGGTACCACTACCGGGGACCGGGGCACCGGAAGCTGGTCGCGGTGGAGCTGCTGATCCGGTTCAGCACCTTTCCCTACCAGGCCCGCCCCCGGGTGGACCGGTACTCGCCCCGCTCGGCGCCGCCGGTGCTGGGCCTCTGGGGGATCGAGGACCTCAGCATCTCGCTGCGGTCCACCGGGGCCGGCGGCCGGAACCCGTTCAACAAGTTCAACGACGCCGGTCACCTGGTCTTCGAGCCGAAGGTCGTGTTCACCCCCACCGGCACCGGTGCCGTGGTGCCGGCGATCCGGGTCGAGCACCGGGTACGGCACGTGGAGAATCCGCTGCTCGGAGCCGCGATGGCCCCGGGGTACGAGGAGACCGGGGCGCTGACGGTGCACAGCGACGGCGGGGTCACCCTGGAACCGGGGTCCGGCACGCCCGGGTGCTCGTCGTGGCGGCTCGTCCCGGTCAGCGGCACGGTGCACGGACGGCCGATGGTCGGGGCCGACCCACCGCCCGGGCGTAGCCTCACCGTCTACCAGGCGACCGACGTCTCGGTCCCGCCGCCGGTCACCGCCCTTCGGGTGTCGACCGGCCGGGCCCGCCGGGGGGCGGTCGAGGTGCAGGGCTTCGAGCGGATGGCCGGCCCCGACCAGATCGAGGTCTGGCACACCGGCCACCCCCGCTGGTACCGGGCGTCGATGGGCGGCGACACCCGCGACGACGGCATGATCGTGGAGTACGCCCGGCCCGGTGACCGGGGCGACGGACCCCGGGCCGGCCGGGTCCGGGCCCGACTGGCGTTGCGCCTGCTCACCTGCTCGTACCTGATCGACATGAACGAGTTCGCCGACGCGGTGGTCTTCCACCACGGTCGTCGGCACCCCGGCTTCGTCGACGTGTCGCTGCGCCCCCTGCCCGACGACGCCGACCCCGATCCGGCCGGTGCCGCCGCGCCGGTCGGCTCACGGCTACGGTTCGTCCCCGAGTGGTACGACGGGACGGCCGACGACGTGCCGGGCCTGCTGGTCCGCTGGTCCGAGGAGGCGGTGGACCCGGCCGCCGGCCCCGCCGTGCCGGTCGGCGGGTCGTTCCTGATCACCGTGGACGCCTCCGGCGGGCCGGTGGTCCGGCTCGGCGACGAGCAGACCTACCAGCACCTGACCGTGACGAGCTGAGGGGGCGCACCGTGCCGAGTCGGATGCGGCTGGTCGGCTACCGACCCGATCAGCCGGTGGGCGACCCCTTCACGGTGACCGGATTCAGCGGTGCCGGCTTCCCGGAGCAGGCGACGCTGCGGGAGCTGGTCACCCCGGCGCAGCCCTACCTGGCCGGTGCCGGCATGGTCCGCGGTGACCAGCAACGGCAGCACTCCTACTGGCTGCGCTACCTGCGTCGGCTGGGCGGCCCGACCGGTCCGAAACGGGTCTGCGTGGACCTGCTGGTCCGGTTCACCACCTTCGACTACGTGGTGGCCGACATCGGGCCGGGCCCGCTGCCCTCCCGGCAGCACGCGCTGGCGCGTTTCCCCTGCTGGGGGGTCACCGACCTGAGCGTGTCGCCGCACGCCGTCGGCGGCGGCCGTAACCCGTTCAACAAGTTCAACGAGGTGGGCGCGCTGGTCTTCAGCGCCCGGCTGGAGACCGGCCACGGGACGGTGCCGGCGGTCCGGATCGGCTACCGGGTGCACCACGAGCCGACCGTGGTCGACGGTGTCCTGCTGACCCCGGCCCACGACGAGGTGGGCTCGTTCCTGGTGCACAGCGACGGGCTCTTCGAGGCGGCCGACCAGTCGCTGGCGACCCGTACCCACTTTCTCGTCACCCCGGTCAACGCCGGCGTGCACGACCGGCCGTGGGTGCCGCCGCACGCCGCCCGCCGGCCCGGCGGCACCCGCCCGGCGTGGCACGCGACCGGGCTCGCCGCCCCCCCGACCGCCCCGGCCGGCGTGCGACTCACGCCGTACACCGACGACACCGCCGTGGTGACCGGCTTCCAGGGGCTGGACGGTCCGGAGACCCTCGCGGTACGCGACGCCGCCGGTCGGGCGCGGACGGCGATGCTGGACGCGGTGGCCCCGGAGCCCGGCGCGTTGCTGCTGACCTACCAGGCGGGGTACGCCGACCCGGGCCGGGCCGGCCCGGTCCGGCTGCTGCTGGGCCTCCGGTTCGCCGTGCACCGGTACCTGGTCGCCCCGGCCGGCGTCGAGCGCGGTGGCGTCGAGCGACCCCCCGAGGACGGCGACGTCGACGTCGACGCCTACTACGGCGACGACCCGACGACCAACCGGGAGGCGTGGCCGGTGCTGTGGCACCGGGGGCGGCGGCACCCCGGCCTACGGCAGGTCGCGCTCCTGGTGGCGGGAGCCGACGGCGGGCCGGGCCGGGGCGGCCCCGACCCGGTGCGCAACGGCACCGGCTCCCGGATCCGGCTGGCCCTCACCCCCGAGTGGGAGCCGGGCGACGACGACCACGCGCCGGAGCTGCGGGTCCGTTGGCGAGCGTCGCACTCCGACGACTCGTCCCCGGTCGAGGGCCGGTTGGCGTTCCGGGTGGACGAGGCGGGTCGGCCCACCCTGACCCCGCTGGACGAGGAGAGCCGCCGCCACTTCACCGTCACGGGTTGACCGGCAGCTCCTCGTCGACCACCGGCTGGACCCGCCGGGCCAGCTCGGCCGTCTCGCGCCGGTAGGTCGCCTGCTGGGCGCTGTCGATGCCGCCGGCCGGGCCGAGCGCGACGAGCAGTCGCAGCGCGCGGACCTGGCCGAGCAGGTGCCCGGTCTCCCGGTGGATCGCCAGCGCCTCCTCGGCGGTCCGGGCCGCGGTCATCGGGCCGGTGGCCTGCATCGCCTCGGCCGCGACCACCATGGCGTGCCCCTCCCAGACCCGGTAGCCGGCGGTCCGGGCCACCCGCCGGGCCTGCCGGGCCAGCGCCAGCGCCTCCACCGGGTCGCTGTCGCGGTACACCTCGGCCAGCCCGATCAGCGCCTCGACCTCCTCACCCCGGGCACCGCCGGCCCGGGCGAGTTCGAGCGCCCGCCGGTGTTCGGTGGTCGCGGCCGGATCGCCGTCGCGCAGGTGGATCGCGCCCAGCACGTTGCGGGCGGCAGCCTGCTGGGCGGTGTCGCCGATCAGCTCGGCGAGGGTCAGCGCCTCGGTGGCCAGCTCGGCCGCCGGCCCCAGCTCCCCGCTCTGTACGCGCAGCGCCGCCAGCCGGCGCAGGCTCTCGGTCTCGGTCGGCCGGTAGCCGGTCCGCCGGCTCAGCTCCAGCGCCTCCCGCAGGTGGTCGAGCGCCTCGCCGTGCCGGCCGAGGGCGTGCTGCACCTCGCCCAGGTTGCTCAGGCTGATCCCGGCGCTCATCCACATGCCGGTGCTGCGGGTCAGCGCCAGGGCCTGCCGGAAGACCTCGGCAGCCTCGTGGAGCCGGCCCATGTCGCGGTAGATGACGCCGAGGTTGCCGAGGCTGGTGCTGAGCCGTTCGGGGCCGCCCAGGCGTTCGTGGATGCTCACCGCCAGCCGGGTCAGCTCCGCCCCCTCGGCGAGCCGACCGGCCCGCAGGTGCACCAGCCCGCAGGTGCCGTACGCCGCCGCCAGGCCCTCCGGCCAGGCCGCCCGGTGCGCCGCGTCGATCATCGCGGTGGCGTGGGACAGGCCCACCTCGTACTCGCCGCGGCGCAGGTGCAGGCTGGCCAGCCCGAGCCGGCTGGCGGCCTCGCCGGCATGGTCGCCGGCCTGCTGGGCGGCGCGCAGCGCACTGGCCGCGGCGACCAGTCCGTCGCTGTGCGGGCGGAACTGGTAGTAGCCGCGCAGCGCGTCCGGGATCCGCCAGGCGGCCGGGTCGGCGTCGTTCCCGGCGGCGTGCGCGATCACCCGCATCAGGTTGGGGTGCTCGTCCTCCAGCCAGGCCATCGCCTCGGCGGCGTCCCGGAACGGCGTCCCGGCGACCGGTCCGGCCCGGTCCGGTGGCAGCCGCACCAGGTGGGGGTAGACCGCGGCGGCCGCGGCGTCGGCCCGCTGCCGGTACCAGCCGTAGAGGCGTCCGGTGGCGGAGCGCAGTTCCGGTGCGGGGTCCTCCGCGGTGGCCCGCTCCAGGGCGTAGATCCGCAGCAGGTCGTGGAAGGCGTACCGGCCTGGGGTGACCTGCTGGACGAGGTGCGCGGCGGCGAGCCGGTCCAGCTCGCGCGTGGCGGCCGGCTCGTCGATCCCGGCCAGCGCGGCGGCGGCGGCCACCGTGACGTCCGTGCCCGGCGCGGTCCCCAGCAGCCGGAAGAGCCGGCGGGCCGGGGCGGGCAGCGCGGCGTACGACAGGTCGAAGGCGGCCCGCACGGCCGCCTGGTCGTCGCCCTCGATGCGCAGCCCGGCGAGCCGGTTGCCGGCGGTCAACCGGGCGGTGTGCACGCTGATCGACTGCTCGGGCTGGTCGATCAGGTTGGCGGCGGCGATCCGCAGGGCCAGGGGCAGCCGGGCACAGACCGTCGCCAGCTCGGTGATCTCGCCTGGGCGGGCCACCCGTCCGGTCGGGAGGATCCGGGTGAGCAGGGTGCTGGCCTCGGACGCGGTGAGCACGTCGAGGTCGATGCGTCGTGCGCCGTCGACCGCGACGAGCCCGCTGAGCCGGTCCCGGCTGGTGATCAGCGCCAGGCAGCCGGTGCTTCCCGGCAGCAGCGGGCGTACCTGGTCGGCGCTGGCGGCGTTGTCCAGCAGCACCAGCATCCGGCGACCGTCCAGCATGGTGCGTAGCAGCGCGGCGGCCTGCCCGGTGTCGACCGGCACCTGCTCGGCCGGTACGCCGAGCGCGTGCAGGAACCCGGCGAGGGCCTCCGCCGCGGGGACCGGGCTGGCCGCCGAGTAGCCGCGCAGGTTGACGTAGAGCTGCCCGTCCGGAAAGTGCCGGCGGACCCGGTGCGCCCAGTGCACCGCCAGGGCGGTCTTGCCGACCCCGGCCATTCCGGTGACGGCGGAGACGACCACCGGCCCGCCGTCCACCGTCGCCCTGGCCAGCAGCGTGTCGAGGGCGGCCAGCTGGGCGCTCCGCCCGGTGAAGTAGGCGACGTCGGCCGGCAACTGCGCCGGGAGCCGGTGCCGGGGTGGGCGGGGCGGCGGCACCTCGGCCCGGGGTGGTGCCGTCTCGGCGGGCGTCGGCCCGGTGCCGCCCGCCGGGCTGCCCGCGCGGGCGACCGCCCGGGGCAGGTCCTGGCGCAGGATGCGCAGCTGCGCCTCGCGCAGCTCCGGGCCGGGCTCCACGCCGAGTTGCTCGGCGAGCCGGTCCCGCAGCCGGCGGTGCAGCGTCAACGCGCGGGCCTGCTGGCCGCAGGCGGCCAGGGCGAGCATCAGCCGGGCGTGCACCTGTTCGTGCAGCGGTTCGTGGCGGGCCACCGCATGCAGCTCCCGGACCGCCCGCTCGGGCAGGCCCAGGTCGACGGCGAGCGTCGCGTAGGTGACGGCGGTGGCGATGCGCCGCCGGTTCAGGGCGGCGGCGACCGGGTGCTGGGTGAGGCTCGGCGCGGCGTCGGCCAGCACCGGCCCCCGCCACAGCGCCAATGCTCCGGCGAGCCGGTCCAGGCTCGGCAGGTCGCCCGCGACGCTGCCCTCGGCGCGTTCGATGGCGGTGGCGAACTGGCTCAGGTCGAGCTGGGAGGGGTCCACCCGGAGCCGGTACCCGCCGCCGACGTGGGTGATGGTGGTGGTGCCCCCGGGGCGGTCCAGTACCCGGCGCAGCCGGGCGACGTAGGTGTGGACGAGGTTGAGGCAGCTGTCCGGCGGGTCGTGACCCCAGAGCACGTCGACGATCTCATGGCGGGACACGATCGCGTCCGGGTGCAGGGCGAGCAGGCCGAGCAGCATCCGTTGGCGGTTGGAACCGAGCGCGACCGGTTCCGCCCCGACCTGGATCCGCAGCGGGCCGAGCACGTCGATCCGGAGGGTCTGCGGTGGCGTCGGGGCCGGTGGCGCGGGGCCCGGTGGCTTCCGTGGGGGCAGGCCGACGGCGTCGGCGATGCGTCGGAGGGACTCGGCCCGGGGGTTGCGCACCCGACCCTGCTCGATGTCACGCACCGCCCGGACACTGATCCCCGCCCGTTCGGCCAACTGCTCCTGGGTCAGTCCGGCATCCAGTCGTCGTCGTCGGATCTCACCGCCGCTGTCGGCCATCAACGGGCCTCCCTGTCATGGCTGCGCGTCCGTCCCACCAGCGCCGCCAGCACACGATTCTGCCGGTTGGCCGGTCGGATGACCATGATCTTCGACACTGAATCACCGGGTTCCATCCTGGCCAAACCTGCCGATCGGGCAGTGCTGGCCGCCCTGTGGGGCAACGGTTCTGCCGGTTCTGCCGGTGCTCCGCCGGCTCGCTTTCGAACATTCGTATATTTGGCCAGCTCAAAACGTTGTTGTGCGGCAAGGACATCGATGTGGTGGCGTCCAGTCGGCCTCCAGTGCGCGGCCGGCCGCCCTCTCTACCGTGGACGACGGACACCGCCACCACCCGCTGGCCGGTGTCCACTCGGCGAAGCGACTCCCACCCGGTCACGGAACCGTTCGGCACCGGCCTCCGGACCACCGATCTGTCCCCCTGCTGAACGGCAGCCTGGCAGCTGACGCTCTCTTCAGCCCGGAAGCTAAGGAACCGCCATGAACGGACGTGCCCAGACCTACATCCGTACCCCAGACCCGATCTCCACGGCCGGGATCACCGCGGCGCTGCGCGGCCGGGCCGAGATCGAGGTCGTCCCCGCCCAGATGATCACCGCCGAGACCGTCGGGGTGGTCGCCGCCGACACCCTCGACCACGACACGCTCGACGTGCTCAGGGCCGTCCGCCGGTTGGGCTGCCGGCGCTTCGTGCTGGTCGCGACCGTCGAGTCGGACTCGGCGCTGATCCCCGCGGTGGAGCTCGGGGTACGCGCCCTCGCCTCCCGCGCCGAGGCCACCGGTCACCGGCTGGCCCAGCTCGTGGTCAGCACCGCCTCCGGAGGTGCGGCGATGCCCCCGGAGGTGCTCGGACTGCTGGTCAAGCAGGTGACCCGGCTGCAGCAGACGGTGCTCGCCCCGCGCGGCATCGACGTCAACGGGCTCTCGGTCCGGGAGAGCGAGATCCTGCGGCTGGTGGCCGACGGGATGGACACCCGGGAGGTGGCGACCCGGCTGAGCTACTCGGAGCGGACCGTCAAGAACGTGCTGCACGACATCACCAGCCGGTTCCAGCTGCGCAACCGGACGCACGCGGTAGCGTACGCGGTCCGGGAGGGGCTGATCTGACGGTCGAGGAGGGTCCGACGTGCCGCACGGACGCGACGACGGGCGGCGGGTGACCCGGGGTGACCTGGGCGCCTGGCTGATCAAGGGCAACGCCGACCTGGTCGACCTGACCGGCCGGTTCGCCCGGGATCCCCGGGTGACGAGCTGGTGCGTACGCCCCGGCTACCGGGCCCGGCTGATGGGGGCCGGTCAGCCCGTGGTCTTCTGGGCCAGCGGCAGCCGGGGGCGGTTGCCCTACGGCGTGTGGGGGATCGGGCGGCTCACCGGCGAGCCGGTGCCCGGCGCGGACGTCCGGGCACCCTGGACGGTGCCGCTGGACCTGACCATCCTGCCCGAGGTGGGTCGGCTGTCCCGGGACCGGCTGCGGGCCGATCCCCGGCTGGCCGGGCTGGAGGTGTTCCGCCAGCCGCAGGCGGCCAACCCGTCGTACCTGACCCGGGCGCAGTTCACCGCCCTCGTCGACCACCTGCCCGGTTAGCCCCGCGCACAGCCGCTCCGGCCCCACCACCAGGACGGCCCGGCCGGGCCGCCGCCCCGGGGCTGCGGTCAGCCGGGAAGCTGGTCGACCCGGGTGAGCACCCGGTCGATCAGGCCGTACTCCCGGGCCTGCTCGGCGGTGAACCACCGGTCCCGGTCCCAGTCGGCCTGGATCTCGTCGAGGCCGCGCCCGCTGTGCTCGGCGATCAGCTCCTGCATGGTCCGCTTCACGTGCAGCATGTTCTCCGCCTGGATGGTGATGTCGGCGGCGGTGCCCCCCATCCCCCCGGACGGCTGGTGCATCATGATCCGCGCGTGCGGCAGGGCGAACCGCTTGCCCGCGGCTCCCGCGCAGAGCAGGAACTGCCCCATCGACCCGGCGAACCCCAGGGCCAGGGTGGCCACGTCGTTGCGGACGTACCGCATGGTGTCGTAGACGGCCATGCCGGCGCTGACCGAGCCACCGGGCGAGTTGATGTAGAGGTAGATGTCCCGCTTGCTGTCCTCGGCGGCCAGCAGCAGGATCTGCGCGCAGATCTGGTTGGCCGAGGCGTCGGTGACCTCGGTGCCGAGGAAGATGATCCGTTCCCGCAGCAGCCGCTCGAAGACCTGGTCGCCGAAGGCCGGCTGACCGCCGTCCAGCATCCGCACGTCGTACCCGATCATGGTGACCACCCTCCGCGTCGCCGGCGGGCGACCTCGCTCCGCCCGGGGGCCGGCGGGTCCAGCCTGCGCCGTCGGGCGGCCGTCACCCCAGCCTTTCTGCCCCCGGCAGATCTGCCCTCGGCAGAACCGGCCGGCCTAGCCGACGGGGCTGCGCCGCCGGCCCGCACCGGCCCGTCGGCGCGCCGGCACCCCGGCGGTACGCGCGGCGCGGCGGCGGGCCGACCCGACGGCGACCATCCGGACGGGCACGGCGACCGCCGTCACCACGCATCCGGATCCGCCAACGGTCGTGACCCCGAGCCCGATCCCGGCCCTGCCGACGGTCGCCGTCGCGGCCCCGGCGACGGTGGTCCCGCCGCCCATGCCGACGGTCGCCGTCCCGGTCCCGCCGATCCTGCCGACGGTGGTCACCCCGGAGCCGGTCCGGCCCTGGCGGGCGGCGGGCAACCGGTCCAGCCGGGCGAGGCTTCCGCCCGGGGGGACGGGAACCCGGCGCTCGACCCGGCGCAGCTCGTCGCGGGCCTCTTCGAGCAGGTCGGACAGGTTGATGCCGAGCGCCCGGCAGATCGCCGCCAGCACCTCGGAGGAGGCCTCCTTGCGCCCGCGCTCGACCTCGGAGAGGTAGGGCAGGGACACCCCGGCGGCGGCGGCCACCTCGCGCAGGGTGCGGCGCTGACGCAGCCGTACCCGACGCAGCACCCCGCCGATCACCCGACGCAGCAGCGACATGCGGGCCTCCTCGTGGCCGGTGTCCGGAACCCCTCCCATCATGCCCCGTCGGCGGCCCCGGTACCGGCCCGGCAGGGCCGACCGTCGCCACCCGTTGCGACGGTCCCCGGGGTGACGGGACACTCACCGGTGGTGCGGTCGCCGGCCCGGCGGGTCGACCTGCCTGGTAACCGCTATGTTGTGCTCGTGCAGGCGACCCAGGGGGAGCAGGACCGACGGTGATCCATTTCCCGGCGCAGCGGCGGGGTCCGCTCAGCGCGTTGAGTCTCCGCCTGGCCGCCGCCCTCGGTCTGGTCCTGCTCACCGTCGCGGTGGTCTATCTGGACCGCGACGGCTACCGCGACGTGGACGAGAACGGGCTGACCCTGCTCGACTGCTTCTACTACGCGGTGGTCACCCTCTCCACCACCGGGTACGGCGACATCACCCCCTTCGAGCAGTCGGCCCGGCTGGTGAACGTCCTGTTCATCACCCCGGCCCGGGTGATCTTCCTGATCATCCTGGTCGGCACCACCCTGGAAGTCCTGACCGAGCAGTACCGGACCGGCCGCCGGCTGGGTCGGTGGAGGAGAACCGTGAAGGACCACGTCATCATCTGCGGCTACGGCACCAAGGGCCGCAGCGCGGTCTCCGCCCTGCTGGAGAACGGTCTGGACAAGTCCCGGATCGTGGTGGTGGAGCGCAGCGGCACCGCGCTGCGCCAGGCCACCTCGGCCGGGCTGGTCGCCATCGAGGGCTCCGCGACCCGCTCCTCGGTGCTGGAGGAGGCGCACGTCCGCAACGCCAAGGCCGTCATCATCGCCACCGACAGCGACGACGCCTCGGTGCTGGTGGCGCTGACCACCCGGCAGCTCACCGCCGGTCAGGTACGGATCATCGCGGCGGTCCGGGAGGCCGAGAACGCCCCGCTGCTGCGGCAGAGCGGCGCGCACCACGTGATCGTCTCCTCGGCGACCGCCGGCCGGCTGCTCGGCCTCTCCACCTCGGCCCCACCGCTGATCGACGTGGTGGAGGACCTGCTCACCCCCGGTCAGGGGATGGCGCTGGCGATGCGTTCCGCCGAGCGGCACGAGGTGGGCAAGTCTCCCCGCGAGCTGGAGTCCCTGGTCATCGCGCTGGTACGGCGGGGCAAGGTGGTCACCCTGGCGGACCGGGCCGGCGCGGTGATCGAGACCGGCGACATGCTCGTGCACGTCCGCGACGACCGTCCCACTGCCACCCCCACCCCCTCCTGACTCCTGACATCGGGTAGCCGCCGAAACGGCGAGTGGCCGACCCCCGGCGTGGGGGAACGGCCACTTCGACGTGTCGACGGGCGACTAGCTGATCGTCCAGGTGTCGCCGGTGTGGAGGAGGTTGGTGAGTTGTTGTTCGGGGGTGTGGGTGGTGGTGTTTGTGGCGGTGGTGATTTGTTGTTGGACGGTGGTGTCGTAGGTGGGGCGGGTGGTTTGTCGGAGGATGCCGATGGGGGTGTGGTGTTCGGGGAGGCGGGTGAGGGCGTAGGCGTAGGTGGGGTCGGTGATGGTGGTGTCGTGGGTGATGATGTCGTGGGGTGGGGTGGTGGTGGTGTTGCTGGTGTGGAGGCCGAGTCCGTGGGGTGGGCGGGTGAGGCAGTGTTGGTTGTCGGGGCCGAAGGTGATGGGTTTGCCGTGTTCGAGGCGGATGAGGTGGTTGTCGCGGGTGTCGGGGTTTTTGAGGGGTTCGAAGGCGCCGTCGTTGAAGATGTTGCAGTTTTGGTAGATCTCGACGAAGGCGGTGCCGTGGTGTTGGGCGGCGGCGCGGAGGACGGTTTGGAGGTGTTTGCGGTCGGAGTCGATGGTGCGGGCGATGAAGGTGGCTTCGGCTCCGAGGGCGAGGGAGAGGGGGTTGAAGGGGGCGTCGGCGCTGCCGGTGGGGGTGGATTTGGTGATTTTGCCGGTTTCGCTGGTGGGGGAGTATTGGCCTTTGGTGAGGCCGTAGATGCGGTTGTTGAAGAGCAGGATTTTGAGGTTGATGTTGCGGCGGAGGGCGTGGATGAGGTGGTTGCCGCCGATGGACAGGGCGTCGCCGTCGCCGGTGACGACCCAGATGGACAGGTCGGGGCGGGTGACGGCGAGGCCGGTGGCGATGGCGGGGGCGCGGCCGTGGATGGAGTGCATCCCGTAGGTGTTCATGTAGTAGGGGAAGCGGGATGAGCAGCCGATGCCGGAGATGAAGACGGTGTTTTCGCGGGGGATGTTGAGTTCGGGCATGAATTGTTGGACGGCGGCGAGGATGGCGTAGTCGCCGCAGCCGGGGCACCAGCGGACTTCTTGGTCGGATTTGAAGTCTTTGGTGGTGAGTTTGATCGGGGTGGGTTCAGGCATTTTTGCAGACCTCTTCCAGGATCGTCTCCAGTTCGGCGGCGGTGAAGGGTAGGCCGCGGACCTGGTTGTAGGCGATCGCGTCGATCAGGTAGCGGGCGCGGATGACCTGGGCGAGTTGGCCGAGGTTCATCTCGGGGATGACGACCCGGTCGTAGGTGGTGAGGATGTCGCCGAGGTTGGCGGGCAGGGGGTTGAGGTGACGCAGGTGGGCCTGGGCGATGGGTAGGCCGCGGTGGCGTAGGCCTCGGCAGGCGGCGCCGATGGGTCCGTAGGTGGATCCCCAGCCGAGGACGAGGACGCGGGCGGTGCCGTCGGGGTCGTCGACGTCGATGTCGGGGACGTCGATGGCGTCGATGCGGGCGGCGCGGGTGCGGACCATGAAGTCGTGGTTGGCGGGGTCGTAGGAGATGTCGCCGGTCTTGTCGGCTTTCTCCAGGCCGCCGATGCGGTGTTCGAGTCCGGGGGTGCCGGGGACGGCCCAGGGGCGGGCCAGGGTGTCGGGGTCACGCAGGTAGGGCAGGAACGTGGTGCCGTCGTCGTGGTTGGGTGTGGTGGCGAAGTCGACGCGCAGGTCGGGGAGATCGGCGACGTCGGGTAGGAGCCAGGGTTCGGAGCCGTTGGCGACGTAGTTGTCCGACAGCAGGATCACCGGGGTGCGGTAGGTCACGGCGATCCGGGCGGCTTCCAGAGCGGCGTGGAAACAGTCCGAGGGGGACTTCGCGGCGATGACCGCCAGGGGGGCTTCCCCGTGGCGGCCGTGCAGGGCGATGTTCAGGTCGGCCTGTTCGGTTTTCGTGGGCAGCCCGGTCGACGGGCCGGCGCGTTGCACGTCCACGATGACCAACGGTAGTTCCAGGGCCACGGCCAGGGAGATCGTCTCGGACTTCAACGCCACCCCGGGGCCGCTGGTCGTGGTGACCCCGAGGGCACCGCCGTAGGAGGCGCCCAGGGCGGCGCCGACCGCGGCGATCTCGTCTTCGGCCTGCATGGTGACCACACCGAGGCTCTTGTGTTTCGACAACTCGTGCAGGATGTCCGACGCCGGGGTGATCGGGTACGCGCCGAGGAACACCGGCAGCCCCGACCGGACCCCCGCCGCGACCAGGCCCAACGACAGCGCGGCGTTACCGGTGATGTTGCGGTACGTCCCCGGCCGCATCGCCGCGGGTTTCACCTCGTAACGCACCGCGAACGAGTCGGTGGTCTCCCCGTAGTTCCAGCCCGCCCGAAACGCCGCGATGTTCGCCGCGACGAGATCCGGACGCTTGACGAACTTCCGCTCCAGGAACCGCAACGTCGACTCGTACGGCCGGGAGTACATCCACGACAACAACCCGAGCGCGAACATGTTCTTCGCCCGTTCCGCGTCTTTCTTCCCCACGTTCAACTCTGCCAGGGCACCCACCGTCATCGACGTCAACGCCACCGGATGCACCACGAACCCCGCCAGGGAGTCATCCTCCAGAGGACTGACCGCATACCCGACCTTGGTCAGGTTCCGCTTCGTGAACTCATCGGTGTTCACGATGATGTCCGCACCCCGACGCAGATCCGCCAGGTTCGCCTTCAACGCCGCCGGGTTCATCGCGACCAACACGTTCGGCGCGTCACCCGGCGTCAAAATGTCGTAATCAGCGAAATGAACCTGGAAACTCGACACCCCCGGCAACGTCCCCGCAGGCGCCCGGATCTCCGCCGGGAAATTCGGCAACGTCGAAATATCATTACCCAACTGCGCCGTCTCCGAGGTGAACCTGTCCCCCGTCAACTGCATCCCATCACCCGAGTCACCCGCAAAACGGATCACCACCCGGTCCAACTGACGGATCTGCTTGGTCACGTCTGCACCTCGCTTCGCTCGGCCCCGCCGCGCGCGCGGCTGCACATGATGGTGACCCCGTCTTGCCAGGCCACGTGACCTCCCTGGTGCGCCGCTGCGCCCGGTCCGCCCGTGGGCTGGCCCGGCCCGCTGTCGTCTCTCGCTGCGAGCCTACGTCCCGGGCTTAGGGCAACCTTGGTGGAGGTCCGACACCTGGGAAGCTGGCCGGCGACATTTGGGGAATTATACGGCGTTTTGAGATGCCGGTCGTAACTGAGATCACCGCCCGCTCGGGCCGTCGCCGGCCCCCTCGTCCGCCGCCCGTTCGGCCATCCGTCGTCGCAGCGAACCGGTGGCCAGCACGAGGGCCAGCGCCACCAGCAGGACGGAGGCCACGATCAGTGCCAGCGCGGTGCGCCGGCCGGGGGACGTGCCGCCGAGGTCGGCGGCCACGCCCTGGGCCGCGATCAGCCCCTGTGAGCCGGTCGGCGCAGGGGTGCCCACCACCGGGGTGGCCAGCGCGGCGGCGGCGGTGATCCGGAAGCTCATCCGGAGCTGACGGGCCGGCCCGCTCGCCGGCTCCAGCCGCCCGGTCAACGCGCCGGCCAGCGGGGCCGCGCGCTGGGCGTCCGGGGTGGCGGCGACGGTGAACCGGAGCGTCGCCGTCCGCCCCGCCGCCAGCACGCCCAGGTCGCACCGGGTGCGGGTGGGTGACCCCGGCGTGCAGCCGGCCGGTGCGCTCAGCACGCTGACACCCGCCGGCAGTGCCACCTCGATCTGCCCGTCAGCGGCCACGCTGCCGGTGTTGCCCAGGTGGGCGGCGAGCGCGGTGGGCCCGCCACCGATGTCGAAGACCACCTCGTCGGCGTCCAGCAGGATGCCGGGCACCGGCGGACCGGGCGGGAGGAGGACCGCGAAGCCCTCGTCGTCCTGAGCGGTGTCACCCTCGCCCGGCCCGGTCGCGGTGACCCGCACCGTGCCGGCCAGCGGGAGCTGTCGCCAGGCGGTGCCGCTGACCCGTACCCGGATCAGGCTGTCGAACCGGTCGCCCGGCGCGGTGCTCCACTCGCCGCAGTGCCAGCTGTCGTCGCCGGTCGCCGCGCAACCCGGCGTGCCGGCGTCGGTGAGCCCGACCGGCAGCGTGTACGCCAGCCGCAACCGCTCCGGCACGGCACCGGTGTTGGTGACGGTGACCCGCAGGGTGGTGACCGTGCTCGGGGCGTCCCAGTACCGGGCGTCGAGGGTGACGTCCCCGGTGGTGACCCGGACCCCGACCCGGCCGGCGTCCGGCTGGTGGGGGTTCGGCCCGCGGGGTGGCGCGGATCTGCTGGGCGGCGGCTTCGGGCGCGGTGTGGTGGCCGTGGGGGCCGGTGCGGTGGTGCCCGGTGCCGTGCCGGTCGGCTCCGGCGCGGTGCCGGTCGGCTCCGGGCCGGGCGGCAGCGTCGGCGGCACGGCGGTGGGGGCCGGTGCGGTCGCCGTCGGCTCGCCCGGGGGCGCGGTACCCTCCGGCGGCCCGCCGCCGGAGGTGGACGGGCCGGTGGCCGCCCGCTGCGGGCCGGTGGCGGCCGTGGCCAGGCCCGGCGACATCCCGAGCGCGACCACCAGCCCGGCCGTCAGCACCGCCCCGAGGACCAGGGCGGGGGTACGCCGGGCGGGGAACCGCCGAACGGCACGCGTGTCCCTGCCGGGCATCTGACCTCCGTGACTCGGGGTGCCGTTCATTATTCGGTAACAGTTGCCGGGTGGCACCAGTCCCTGCGGAAAAGAAACCGCCCGCCGTCTCCGGGTGGCCGGCACGGCGTCCGGACCGGCCCGCCGCCCGGTAGGCTGGCCCACCGTGACCGGTTACCTGGGCTCGTACGCGACGCTCGGGCTGTTGCTGCTCGCCGCCGCCCTCTTCTTCGTTACGGCGTTCTCCGCCAACCGGGTGTTACGTCCCCGCCGGCCCGCCGAACCGGCCGGCAAGCGCGCCGGTTACGAATGCGGCCTCGACCCGGTCGGCGGCGACTGGGCACAGATGCAGATCCGCTACTACGTGTACGCGTACCTGTACGTGCTGTTCGCCGTCGAGGCGGTCTTCCTCTTCCCCTGGGCGCTGGTCTTCGACCGGCCCGGTTTCGGCGCGGTGACGGTCGTCGAGATGGGCGTCTTCGTGGCCGTGGTCGCGCTCGGCATCCTCTACGCCTGGCGCAAGCGCATCCTGCACTGGACCTGACCACCCCCACCGTCACCTGAGCACCCCGCCGTCGGGCCACCGCCCGTGCGGCGGTCAGGCCAGGCCGCGGCGGGTGGCGGCGGGGGGCCGGTCGCCCCGGATCGAGGCCACCATGTCGAGCACCCGGCGGGTCGGGAGCACCTGGTGGGCACGGAACACCCGGGCACCGAGCCAGGCCGACACCGCCGTCGCCGCCAGGGTGCCCTCCAGCCGTTCCGGCACCGGCAGGTCCAGCGTCTCGCCGATGAAGTCCTTGTTCGACAACGCCACCAGCAGCGGCCAGCCGGTGCCGGACAACTCGTCCAACCGGCGGGTGATCTCCAACGAGTGCCGGGTGTTCTTGCCGAAGTCGTGCGCGGGGTCGATCAGGATGCCGTCGGGCCGTACCCCCAGGGCCACCGCGCGCTCGGCGAGCCCGGTGACCGTGGTGACCACGTCGGCGACCACGTCGGGGAAGGCCGCCCGGTGCGGCCGGGTCCGGGGTGCGAGGCCACCGGCGTGCGAGCAGACCAGCCCGGCGCCGGTCTCGGCGGCCACCCGGGCGAGCGCCGGATCCGCCCCCGACCAGGTGTCGTTGAGCAGGTCCGCACCGGCCGCCACCGCCTCGACCGCCACCTCGGCCCGCCAGGTGTCGATCGAGATGACCACCCCGGGGAAGGCGGCCCGGACGGCGGCGATGGTGTCCACCGTCCGGCGGATCTCCTCGGCCACGTCGACCTCGTCGCCCGGCCCGGCCTTCACCCCGCCGATGTCGATGATCTCCGCGCCCTCGGCGACCGCCCGCTCCACCGCCCGCAACGCGCTGTCCTGCGCGAAGGTGGCGCCCCGGTCGAAGAACGAGTCGGGCGTCCGGTTGACGATCGCCATCACCACCGGCTCGCCCGGGGCGAACGTCCGCCCCCCGAGCCGCAGCGCCCCGGCCAATTCCGCCTCCCGCAGGTCACCGGCCGGACCACCCGGCCGGTGCCGACGCTATCCGGTCGTCGACCACGCCCCGGGGCCGGTACGGCACGGGAACCCGCCCCGCGGCACGGCGGCCCGCCCCCGGGGCCGGTACGGGTACGGCGCAAAGATCGGCGACGATGATGGTGGTTGGGGTCGCTCCGGAGGGTCTCCCCGTGCCACGATCTCCTCATGGGTCAGACTCTGCTCATTGTGGTCGTCGCGTTGACCGTGGCGGCGGTCGTGTTCGGCGTGACGGTGCTGATCTCGGGCCGGGACGGGCTGACGCCCGTCGAGCCCGACGGCCGGGCCGTCCCGTTGCCCGGTGGCCGGCCGTTGCGTGAGTCGGACGTCGGCGCGCTCCGCTTCGACACCGCCCTGCGCGGCTACCGGATGGCCCAGGTCGACCAGGCCTTCCGGCGGGCCGCCTACGACATCGGCTACAAGACCGAGCTGATCGGGGTGTTGGAGGCCGAGATCGCCGCGCTGCGCGAGGGGCGTACCGCCGAGGCCGACGCGCTGCGTCGTACCCGGGAGGAGTCCATCGGCGCCCCGGCCGACGACGCCCCGGCGACGCCCGTCGCCGACGGCACCGCGCCGGAGGCCCCGACCGTCGAGGTCGAGCCGGTGGAGCCCGCCGGTACGCCGGCCGCGTCGCCGGAGCCGGTGGCCCCGACCGTCCGCCCGGCGGCGGGCGGGACGACCGCGAAACTGCCCGCCCCCGCCCCGGGCGACGACCACCCCGACGCCACCCCCGCCGAAGCGGGCCGGGCCGGGACGGACCGGACGGCCGACAGCGTCGAGGACCGCCCCGGCGGTACGGCCGTCCGGTCGGAGCCGGTGTGACCGGAACCGACCCGGCCGGCGGCGGGTTGGCCGACGAGGCCGCCCAGCCCGGTGCCGGTGAGTTCACCGCCACCGTGATCGTCGACGCCCCCGCCACGCGGGTCTTCGCCGCGCTGACCGACTGGGAGGGGCAGTCCGACTGGATTCCGCTGACCCGGGTCCGGGTGGTCGAGGGCGACGGCGGGGAGGGCAGCGTCATCGAGGCGGTCACCGCGCTCGGCCCGGCGGTGCTGCGCGACGAGATGCGGGTGGTCCGGGTCGACGCGCCGTACGAGGTGGGCGTGGTCCACTTCGGCAAGCTGCTGCGCGGCCCCGGCGTGCTGCGCTGCACCCCGCTCGCGGACGACCGCACCCAGGTGGTCTGGCACGAGTGGTTCCATCTTCCCGGCGGGTCGGCCGGGCGGGTCGCCTGGCCGCTGCTCTGGCCGGGTTCCAAGGCCAGCCTGACGCTGGCCCTCAGGCGCTTCGCCCGGCTGGTCGAGTCCGGCCGGCTGCCCCGCCCGACCCCCCGCCGCTGACCGACCGACCGCCGGCCCGACCGGCTGCGGACCGCCGACCAGCCGCCGCCCCGACCGGCCGCGCGCGGAGCCGGTGCCGGGCGACGGGTGTCAGCCCCCTGGCCTAGCGTGTACCGGGTGACTGACCTGGTGACCGGCCCCGACGGCCTGCCCCGCTGCGCCTGGGGGGCGAGCACCCCGGACTACGCGATCTACCACGACACCGAGTGGGGCCGCCCGCTACGCGGCGACGACGCCCTCTACGAACGGCTCACCCTGGAGGCGTTCCAGTCCGGGCTGTCCTGGCTGACCATCCTGCGCAAACGCGAGGCGTTCCGGCTCGCCTTCGCCGGCTTCCGGATCGAGCGGGTCGCCGCCTTCGGCGACGCCGACGTGACCCGGCTGCTCGCCGACGCGGGAATCGTCCGCAACCGGGCCAAGATCGAGGCGGCCATCGCCAACGCCCGCGCCGCGCTGGCCCTGCCCGACGGGCTCTCCGCGCTGCTCTGGTCGTACGCGCCGCCGCCCCGGGCGGCCCGGCCCGGGTCGTTCGCCGAGGTGCCGGCCACGACCCCGGAGTCCGTCGCCCTGGCCAAGGCGCTCAAGAGGCAGGGCTTCCGCTTCGTCGGCCCCACCACGGCGTACGCGTTGATGCAGGCCACCGGCATGGTCGACGACCATCTCGCGGGCTGCCACGCCGGCGCCCCCGTGGCCCGTGATGGGATGGGGGCATGACCGTGACCGACCACCGCAGCACCGGCCCGACCGACGTCGACGGCGGGCGGGGCGACGACGCCTGGGCGGTGCTGCTCCCGGCCGGGCGGTACGACGCCGAACGTCTCGTCCACCACGACACCCTGGAGCTGGCCGTCCCGGCCGGTGCGCCCGCCCTCCGCCCGGGTGACCCGGTGGCGGTGCTGGCCGACGAGCCGCCCCGGCTGGTGGCGCTGGGCCGGGTCGCCCGGCACGACGGCGGGGCGGTGCTGGTGACGTACACCCGGCGGTCGTTCGACGCGCCGGTGCCGGTGGACCGGGTCGCGGTCGCCGGCCCGGTCACCGCGCTCGACCCCGGCACCTACCGCGAGCTGGTCGACCGGCTCGGCCCGCCACCGCCCCGCCGCACCTGGCTGGTCAGCCTCGACCTGCCGATCGAGGCCGAGTCACGGGCCGAGGCGGTCCGGCTCTTCTGGTCCTACGTGCGGGAGCTGGGTCCGGCCGAGCTGCCCGCGTTCGTCTCGCCCAGCGGCGACGAGCTGGCCATGCAGGCGTTCGTGCTGGGCGTCGAGGCCAACCAGGATCCGGAGGAGGACGACTAGCCGCCGGCCCACCGGGTATGGCGCACCGGTGCCGGCAGCCGGCCGGCCGGGTGAGGGAGAGCCGATGCGGTTCCAGGACAAGGTCGCATTCGTCACCGGTGGCGCCTCTGGGCTCGGCGAGGCCACCGCCCGCCGCTTCGCCGCCGAGGGGGCCCGGCTGGTGATCGCCGACATCGACGCCGAGGGCGCCCAGCGGGTGGCCGCCGACCTGCCCGACGCGCTCGCGGTCACCGTCGACACCGGCGACGCCGGGGCGGTGCAGCGCAGCGTCGCGGAGGCGGTGGGGCGCTACGGCCGGATCGACGTCATCTTCAACAACGCCGGCATCGACGGCCGGCAGCAGCCGCTGCACGAGATGGACGTGGAGAACTGGCAGAAGGTCCGGCGGATCAACGGCGACGGCGTGTTCCACGTGCTGAAGTACGGCATCGAGGCGATGCTGCGCGGTTCCGGGGGCGCGATCGTCAACACCTCGTCGACCACCGGCCTGGCGGCGCAGGAGAACATCTCCCCGTACACCTTCACCAAGGCCGGCATCGTCGGGCTGACCCGGTCGGCGGCGGTGGAGTACGCGGCCCGCGACATCCGGGTCAACGCGGTCGCCCCGACGGTGGTGATGACCCCGCTGGTGCAGAACTTCATCGACAACGCGCCCGACCCCGCGGAGATGCGGACCCGGATGGAGTCGTTCAACCCGAAACCCGGCATGCCCACCCCGGACGACGTGGCAGGTGTGGTGCTCTTCCTCTGCTCCGACGACGCCGCCTGGATCACCGGCCACACGATCCCCGTCGACGGCGGTTACGTCGCCCGCTGACCGCCCGCCCTCGGTCCGACGGCCGGGTGGCCGTCGGGGAGGCTCAGTTGCCCTGGAAGACCGGCTTCTGCTTGTTGACGAAGGCGGTGGTGGCGGCCCGGTGGTCGGCGGTGCCGCCGCAGATCGACTGCGCCTGCGCCTCGGCGGAGAGGGCGTCGGCGAGGGTGCCGGCGTCGGCGATGGAGAGCTGCCGCTTGATCGCCCCGTACGCCACGGTCGGACCGGCGGCGAGCCGGGCGGCCAGCTCCTGCGCGGTGGGCAGCACCTGCTCGTCGTCGTCGACCAGCCGGGTGAGCAGACCCAGCCGGTACGCCTCGGCGGCGTCCACCGGCTCGGCGAGCATCAGCAGCTCGACGGCCTTGGCGTGGCCGACCAGCCGGGGCAGCGTCCAGGACGCCCCGGTGTCGGCGGCGAGACCCACCCCGGCGAACGCCATCAGGAACTTCGTCTTCGGCCCGCCGATGCGGAAGTCGGCCAGGAAGGCCAGCGAGGCGCCCGCTCCGGCGGCCATGCCCCGGACCGCGGCGACCACCGGCCTGGGCAGGTTGGCCAGCCGGGCGGCGATCGGGTTGTAGTGCGCCCGGACGGTGTCCAGCGGATCCCGGCCCGGCGACTCCAGGACCTGCACGTGCTCGCGCAGGTCCTGGCCGGCGCTGAACGAGCCACCCGCGCCGGCCAGCACCACGGCCCGGCAGGACCGGTCGGTCTCCAGCGCGGCCAGGGCGTCCCGCAGGGCCTCCTTGAGCGCCACGTCGAGGGCGTTCATCGCGGTGGGGCGGTTCATGGTCAGGGTGACCACGCCATCGGTGCGGTCGACGAGCAGCGGCTCGGTCACGTCTCTAACGGCCCTTCTGTCGGGGAACCCGGTTGCCGGCGTCGAGGCACTGCTCGACGTACCGGTCGGCGGCCGGCCGGAGCCGGGTGGCGTGCCGGTCGAAGAAGCTGGCGGCGGCGGTGCCGGGCCAGCGTTCGGGGAGCAGTGCCGGGGGGAGTTGCGGGTCCTGGAAGAGGAAGGTACGCCACGCGTGCACCAGCCGGAACCGGGCCGCGTACGCCTCCTCGTCGCCGCTGCGCACGGTGACCCCGGCCAGCTGTGCGCGCTGTTCGGCGACGAACCGTTCGTAGGCGTGCCCGATCTCGGCCAGGTCCCAGGCCCGGCGGACCACGCCCATCGCGCCGGGGGTGCCGGCGGCGTGCGCCGCGGTGAACCGCTCGTAGCGCACCCCGGCCTCCTCCAGCAGCACGTCGACGTCCTCGCTGGCCCGGGTCGCCACCCAGGTGTGTTCGTCGAGGGTGCCGTAGCCGAGGAAGCTGAGGTTGGCGGCGAGCCGCTGCCGGTCCCGGCGGGCCGTCGGCGTCGCCAGGACGAGCAGGTCGAACCGCCCGTCCCAGCTGACCCGGCCGGTGCGGTAGATCCGGGCGGCGGCCTCGTCGAGCCGGCGGACCGCCTTCGGCGTGATCGAATACCCGGGGCCGGAGGCGAGTCGCAGCGGTTCGAGCCAGCCCTGGCGGACCATCCGGGACACGGCGGTCCGGACGGCCGGCGGGGCCACCCCGAGCGGAGCCAGCAACTTCACCAGGGCGGCGACCGGTGCGCGCCCACCTCTCGTGCGGAGATGGTCACCGTAGAGGTCGAAGAGTGCCGACCGTGCCTGCATGACCGCACATTGTGACAGGCCTTCTCAAGATAAGCTAGGTGCTGTTACATCAATGCTGCTCCGGTTTGGGTCCGGCGGTGTTCATCAGGGAAAATCGTGGTCGACGCCCCCGCGTACCTTGCGGGTGGTCGGCACGAAGTGGCTGTGGGGCAGTACACCTACCCTGATGTATAGGTCTGAGGGGAGACAACATGGCGGCGATGAAGCCGCGGACGGGCGACGGTCCGCTGGAAGTCACCAAGGAGGGTCGGGGCATCGTCATGCGTGTCCCGCTGGAGGGCGGTGGCCGGCTCGTCGTCGAGATGACTCCCGACGAGGCCAACGCGCTCGGTGACGCGCTGAAGGCGGCCGCCGGCTGATCGCCGGCACTCCGCGCGGTGCCGCGCGGACGGTCCCGTGTCCCTGAGTCACCGGCGACGCCGGTGACTCAGGGACTTCGTCTGTCCCCCGCGGGTCGTCGAGGTCCCGCACCACGAACTTCCCGGAGGTACGGTCCAGCGTGCTCGCCATCAGTCTCGCCGTCGCCGTCGACCACTCGGACGTCCTCGTCCTGCCCGTCCGCGCCGCCACCGATCCGGACCACAGCGCGCCGACGCTGGTCGCCACCGCACCGCCGCCCACCGACGAGGTGCGGGCCGAGGCCGCGGCGCTGCTGCCGGTCGCCCGGCTGACCGGCCGGCCCGGCGAGACCCTGAGCCAGCTGCGTCCCGGTCGTACCCCGGGCCGGCTGATCCTGCTGGGGGTGGGCGACGGCGGGGAACGGGCCTGGCGTACGGCCGGCGCCGCCCTCGCCCGGGCCGCCGTAGCTGAGACACATGTCACGTTCGGTCTGCCGGCCGACGCGACGGCCGGGGTGGTCCGGGCGTTCGTCGAGGGTCTGCTGCTCGCCTCGTACCGGTTCCGGCTGGCCGAGGGTGAACCGCCCGCGCTGACCGGGGTGACCCTGCTGGCCGCCGAGCCGGAGGCCCTCGCCGGGGCGGTCGAGACGGCCCGGACCACCGCCCGGATGACCCGGTTCGCCCGGGACCTGACCAACACCCCCTCCTCGGTGAAGACCCCGCAGTGGTTCGCCGGTCAGGTCGCCGACGCCGCGGCCGAGCACCCCGAGCTGCACCTGCGGGTACGCGGGCCGCAGGAGCTGGCGGCCGAGGGCTTCGGCGGCATCCTCGCCGTCGGCGGCGGCTCGGCCAGCGCCCCCCGCCTGGTCGAGCTGGGCTGGCGGCCCGCCGACGCCCGGCTGCACGTCGTCCTGGTGGGCAAGGGGATCACCTTCGACACCGGCGGCATCTCGATCAAGCCGGTGTCGGCGATGAAACTGATGCGCAAGGACATGGCCGGTGCGGCGGCGGTCGTCGCGGCCACCCTCGGTGCGGCGGCGCTGCGGCTGCCCGTCCGGGTGACCGCGCTGACCCCGCTGGCCGAGAACATGGTCAGCGGTGCGGCGTTCCGCCCCGGCGACGTCATCACGCACTACGATGGCACGACCAGCGAGAGCACCAACTCCGACGCCGAGGGCCGGCTGGTGCTCGCCGACGCGCTCGGCTACGCGGCCCGGGAACTCCGCCCCGACCTGCTGGTCGACCTGGCCACCCTGACCGGCGCGAACGCGGTGGCGCTGGGTAAGCGGACCGGCGCGCTCTACAGCGACAACGACGAACTGGCCGCCGCCGTGCTGGCCGCCGTGGACGAGGCCGGCGAGGCGGCCTGGCGGATGCCGCTGCCCGCCGACTACCTGGAGTACCTCGGCAGCGACCTGGCCGACCGGCACAGCTCGCCGGCCCGGGGGGCCGGCTCGGTGATCGCGGCGCTCTACCTGCGCGAGTTCACCGGGGAGCTGCGGGACCGGTGGCTGCACATCGACATGTCCGCGCCGTCCTGGGCCGACGGCGACGACGCGGAGCTGACCCGGGGCGCGACCGGCTGGGGCGTCCGTGGCCTGCTGCGCTGGCTGGCGACCCTGGGCTGAGCTCCGGTCAGCACTTCACCGCGGTGAGCAGGCCGTGGCCGACCGGGAGGAGGGCCGGGATCCACTGCTCGGCCTCCCGGATCGCCTTGACCGTCTCCCGCATGGTGACCGTCTGGGCGTCCCGGGCGGCCGGGTCACCGATCCGACCGCCGGCGAAGCCGCCGTTGAGGGCGAGCACCCCGCCGGGGCGCAGCAGCCGCAGGGCGGCGTCGACGTACGCCGCCGATCCGGTCGCCTCGCCGTCCACGAAGATCAGGTCGTACGCGCCGTCGGCGAGCCGGGGCAGCACGTCCAGCGCCCGGCCGGTGATGATCCTGGTCCGGCCGGACGGGAAACCGGCCTCGGTGAAGATCCGCCGGGCGATCCGCTGGTGCTCGACCTCCACGTCGATGGTGGTGAGCACCCCGTCGGCGCGCATCCCGCGCAGCAACCACACGCCGCTGACCCCGGTGCCGGTGCCGATCTCCACCACCGCACGGGCGTTGCCGGCCGCGGCGAGCAGCCGCAGCGCCGCCCCGGCGCCCGGGGTGACCGCGTCGAGACCGACCTCCCGGGCGAGGCTGCGGGCCGTCCGGAGCACGATGTCCTCGCCGACGTACGACTCGGCGAACTGCAACGCCTGCGCCGTCGGGTTACCGGAACTGGCGACCGTGGCGATGGGACACCTCCGGGCGGGGTGGGGTGGTGCGACGGACGGGTGGCGGGTATGAGCCTAGAGGCGAGCCTTCCTCGACGCAGCCGCGCGTCCACCCGTGGCCGTGCCGGCGGGCCGGATCCGGTGGTGGTCGGGCCGTTCGAGGCGGGCCGGAGGCCGGTCGTGGCTGATCACGTGGGGCCGGCGGTGCCTCCGGGAGGACAAGAGCTGACCCGGCCCGGCGCATCCGTGCAATCCTGGATGGGGTGCCCCCCGCGCGTGACCGTCACCCCCGGTCGTGGCCCGGGGCACCGGGGGACGGACTGGGAGGCACCGACGTGACCGACGGCTGGGACTGGCGAGCGTCCGGCGGGACTCCGGGGTCGGCGTCGCCGCCGGCCGGGCCGCCACCGACGGGTCCGACGACCGCATACGGCGGCCACGGCGGCCCGACGTCGCCCTGGTGGTCCGACGCCCTCGCCGACCCCTGGCGCGACCCGTACGCCCCGGCGGCGGTGATCCTGCCGGGCGGGCCGGCGGCCGGGGCGGCACCCGAGCCGGTCGTCGACCCCGATGCGCCGGGGCGGCCGAAGCTGCGGCAACTGCTCCTGGTCCCGCTCGTCGTCGCGCTGCTCGCCGGCACCCTGGGCGGTGCCCTCGGGTACGCCTTCGCGGTCCGTGGCGGGGTCGGCGGCGGGGTCACCCTGGGGGCCGGTCCCGCCGAGGGGCCGGCGCTGGCCCAGCGTCGCCCGGACTCGCTGGCCGGGGTCGCCGGCCGGGTCCTGCCCAGCGTGGTGACCATCCGGGTGGCCGGGCCGGCCGGCACCAGCGAGGGGTCCGGGTTCATCGTCAGCACCGACGGTTACGTGGTCACCAACGACCACGTGGTCGCCGACGGCACCGGCCGGGTGTCGGTGACCTTCAACGACGGCAACAGCTCCCCGGCGACGGTGGTCGGCCAGGACCCGGAGTCGGACATCGCGGTGATCAAGGTGAACCGCAAGGGGCTGCGGCCGATCGAGTTCGGCGACTCCGAGTCGCTCGCGGTGGGCGATCCGGTGCTGGCCATCGGCTCACCGCTGTCCCTGGCGAACACGGTCACCGCCGGCATCATCAGCGCGGTGGACCGCACCATGCAGGCGGGGGAGCCGGGTGGGCCGGTCCGGTACTACGCCGCGATCCAGACCGACGCGGCGGTCAACCACGGCAACTCCGGCGGCCCGCTGGTCGACGCGGCTGGTCGGGTGATCGGGGTGAACTCGACCATCAAGTCGCTGGTCGCGGAGGGGCAGGAGGCGGGGAACATCGGGCTCGCCTTCGCCATCCCGATCAACCAGGCGAAACGGATCACCCAGGACATCATCGGCACCGGTAAGGCCCGGCGTACCGTGATCGGGGCCCAGGTCGCCGGGACCGGGACCGCCACCCGGGCCGGTGCCGGCGTCCGCCTGGCGGCCGTGGAGCCGGCGGGTCCGGCGGCCGGGGCGGGCCTCCAGGCCGGGGACGTGGTCCTCAAGCTCAACGGGCGGCCGATGAACGAACCCACCGACCTGATCGCCCTGGTCCGCAAGTTCGCCCCGGGGGCCGTGGTGACGGTGGAGTACCGGCGGGGCACCACCCGGCAGAACGCCTCGGTGACGCTCGCCGCGGACGCCAAGTGAGGACCGTTCACCCCCTCCCGGAGCGGGGTCTGACGTGCGTAGTCTTGGCCCCACGTGACGAGGAGGCCCCGCAGTGCTCGACAACCTGAACTGGTGGGAGATCGGCGCACTGCTGCTCCTGGCGCTGCTGATCTTCGGGGACCGGCTGCCCAACGTCATCAGCGACGGCCTGCGGATGGTGCGCAACCTGCGCGCGATGGCCCGCAACGCGACCGGTGACCTGAGCCGCGAGCTGGGCACCGACATCCAGCTGGAGGATCTGCACCCGAAGGCGTTCATCCGCAAGCACCTCCTCAGCGAGGAGGACGAGCAGGCGATCCGCAAGCCCCTCCAGGGGGTCTACGACAGCCTGCGGTCGGACGTGACCGGCGTGCACGAGGACCTCAAGGAGGTCGCCGACCGGATCGACCCGCGCGCCGCCGCCCGGAAGGCCGCTACGACGGACACCGCGCCCGCACCGGCTCCCGCGCCGGCCCCCCGGCCGAGCTACGACGACGCCACCTGACACCCGCGCCCGACCGCCGGCCCCCACCCGGGCACCATCGGCGGCGGGTGGGAGCGGCGGCGGTCAGCGGCCGGCGGGCTTGAGGCCGAGCGGCTTGCCGAGCAACGACTCGCGGCGTACCGCCAGCCGGTCGGCCACCCGGTGCAGCGCCTTCGCGGCGGGCGCGTCCGGCGCGGCCAGCACGATCGGGGTGCCCGCGTCGCCGCCCTCGCGGACCCGGCTGTCCATCGGGATCTGGCCCAGCAGCGGCACCTGCGCGCCGATCGTCCGGCTCAGCGACTCGGCCACCGCCGCGCCGCCGCCGGTGCCGAAGACCTCCATCCGGGATCCGTCCGGCAGCTCCAGCCAGGACATGTTCTCGATCACACCGACGATGCGCTGGTGGGTCTGCAACGAGATCGCGCCGGCCCGCTCCGCGACCTCGGCCGCCGCGGCCTGCGGGGTGGTCACCACGAGGATCTCGGCGTTGGGCAGCAGTTGGGCGACCGAGATGGCGATGTCGCCGGTGCCCGGGGGCAGGTCGAGCAGGAGGACGTCCAGCTCACCCCAGTAGACGTCGCCCAGGAACTGCTGCAACGCCCGGTGCAGCATCGGGCCGCGCCACACCACTGCCGCGTTGCCCGGGGTGAACATGCCGATCGAGATGACCTTCACGCCGTTCGCCTGCGGCGGCATGATCATGTCTTCGACCCGGGTGGGCTTACCGTCCGCGCCGAGCATCCGGGGCACCGAGTGGCCGTAGATGTCGGCGTCCACCACGCCGACGGCCAGGCCCCGGGCGGCCAGCGCCGCGGCCAGGTTGACCGTGACGCTGGACTTGCCGACGCCGCCCTTGCCGCTGGCCACCGCGTACACCCGGGTCCGGGTGCCCGGCTGGGCGAACGGGATCACCGTCTCGTCACCGGCGGCACCACCGCGCAGCTTGCCCTGCAACTCCTGCCGCTGCTCCGGGCTCATCACCCCGAACTCGATCTCGACGCCGGCCACCCCGGGCACCGCGCCGACGGCGGCGGTGATGTCGCCGCGCAGCTTGTCCTTCAGCGGGCAACCGGCGACGGTGAGCAGCAGCCCGACCCGGACCACCCCGTCCTCGCCGATCTCGGCGGAGCGGACCATGCCGAGGTCGGTGATGGGTCGGCGGATCTCCGGGTCGTTGACGGTGGCCAGGGCGGCCTGGATCGCGTCGGAGAGGGTGCTGACGGGAGCTGACATGCGGGCAATGCTACGTCGGCCGCGCGGGGCGACCGCCGGCAGCAGGGCCGGGTGTGAGCGAATCGATCGCCCGGTCGGGACCGTCCGCCCCAGGGGACGAAACCGGATGATCAGGGCGGAAGGCGCTCGGTGGGCTCCTGGCCGGCGGCGGACCGCCCGTGCCCCGTATGCCGGCCCCCGCCCGTGCCCCGCACGCCGCCCGGTCAGCTCTCCGGGTGACCGTCCCGGGCGTAGTCGCCGTCCCACTCGTCCCGGGGCTCGTCCAGCGGCGGTTCGCCCCCTCCGGGCCGTCGCCCACCGGTCCCGGGTCGACCTTCGCCGATCCCGGGTCGACCCTCGCCGGCCCCGGGCCAGCCGCCGGCCCGGTCCGCCTGCCGCAACTCCCGCTTCTGCCGGCGTTGGGCCGCCGCGTCGAGCTCCTCGGCCAGCCGGGCCAGCTCGGAGCGGAGGAAGTCCCGGGTGGCCACCTCGCCCAGCGCGATCCGCAGCGCGGCGACCTCCCGGGCGAGGTACTCGGTGTCCGCCTTCTGCATCGTCGCCCGGCGGCGGTCCTCCTCCAGGGCCACCCGGTCCCGGTCGGTCTGCCGGTTCTGCGCGAGCAGGATCAGCGGGGCCGCGTACGACGCCTGCAGCGACAGCACCAGGGTCAGGAACGTGAAGGTGTACGGGTCGAAGCGCAGCTCCGCCGGGGCCAGGGTGTTCCAGCCGAACCACAGCGCGATCACCACCGTCATGTAGACGATGAAGTTCGCCGTGCCCATGCCCCGGGCGATCCCCTCCGACCAGCGGCCGAAGGCCTCCGGGTCGAACCGCGGCAGCTTGACGCCCCGGGGCTCCCGTGGCTGGTCCAGCCGCTCGGTCCGCCGCTGGTCAGCCATCGGTGCCACCGCCGTTCGCCGGGTCGCCCGGATCCGCCTGGCCGGTGTCCGGGTCCGCCCGGTCGGTGCCCGGATCCCCCTCGTCGGTGCCCGGGGCCGGTACGGCGTCCCGGTCCCGCCAGTCCCGGGGCAGGGAGTGGTCCAGCACGTCGTCCACGGTGACCGCGCCGACCAGCCGGTTGTTCCGGTCGACCACCGGCATCGCCACCAGGTCGTAGGTGGCCATCCGGCGGGTGATCTCCGGCAGCGGGGTGGTCGGCCGCAACGGGTCGATGTCGTTGACCACCACCCCGCCGAGCAGGTCGGCCGGAGGCTCACGGAGCAGCCGCTGGAAGTGCGCGATGCCCAGGTAGCGGCCGGTGGGGGTGGTCATCGGCGCCCGGGTCACGAAGACCTGCGCGGCGATCGCGGGGGAGAGCTGCTCCTCCCGGATCCGGGCCAGCGCCTCGGCGACGGTGGCGTCCGGCGGCAGGATCACCGGTTCGGAGGTCATCACGCTGCCCGCCGTGCCGGAGGTGTACTTGAGCAGTTGGCGGACCGGGTCGGCCTCGTCCGGCTCCATCAGGTCGAGCAGCACGTCCTGCTCCGGCGGGGGCAGCTCGTTGAGCAGGTCGGCGGCGTCGTCCGGGTCCATCTCCTCCAGCACGTCGGCGGCCCGCTCCCGGTCCAGGGCGGCCAGGATCTCCACCTGGTCACGCTCGGGCAGCTCGCCGAGCACGTCGGCGAGGCGTTCGTCGTCGAGCGCCGCCGCGACCTCGTTGCGCCGGGCGTCGGGCAGGTCCTGGAGGGCGTTGGCCAGGTCGGCGGGGCGCATGTCCTCCAGCACGGCGAGCAGGTTGGCCGTACCCCGGTTGTCGGCGATGCCGGTCAGGCCGCGGACCCGGTCCCAGTCGACCTGGTGCAGGTGGCCGCGGCGGGTCAACCGGCTGGACTGCTCGCGGACGGCGACCCGGGACAGCGCCCACTCGCCGCCCCGGCTGCACTCCATGGCCACGTCGACCACCGCGCCGGGCTGGCCACCCGGGTCGAGCTGCACCCGCCGGTCCAGCAGTTCCTGGAGGACGAGCAGTTCGTTCGGGCGCTTGGAGAACCGGCGCAGGTTGAGGGTGCCGCTGCCGAGGACGACCGCGTCGGGGTCGATGGAGGTGATCCGGTTGATGGACAGGAAGATCCGGCGGCGCATCGGCATCTCGGCCACCAGCCCCACCACCTCGGGCGGGCGCTGGGTCGGCCGGATCCGGGCGACCGCGTCGCGGACCCGCCCCACCTGGTCGCCGTTCGGGTCGAAGACGGCGACTCCGGCGAGTCGAGCGATGTAGACCCGGTTCGGCGTACTCACGGCCCCAGCCTAAGCGCCTAGTGTTTACCACCATGTCGACCCTGGCCTACGAGATCGTGGACGTCTTCACCGACCGCCCGTTCGCCGGCAACCCCCTGGCCGTGGTCTTCGGCGCCGAAGCGCTGGCCACGGAGCAGATGCAGGCGCTGGCGATGGAGTTCAACCTGTCGGAGACGGTGTTCGTGCTGCCGCCGACCCAGGTGGGCGCCACGTACCGGGCGCGGATCTTCACACCGACCGGGGAGCTGCCCTTCGCCGGTCATCCCAGCGTGGGCGCGGCGGTCACCGCCAGCCGCTGTGGCCTGTTCCCCGCCGGGTCGGTCAGCCAGGAGTGCCACGCCGGGGTGCTGCCGATCGAGGTGACCGCGACCGGTGCCACCCTGACCGGCGGCACCTGCACCCTCGGGCCGGAACTCGACCCGGAGCCGCTGCTGGAGATGGCCGGGCTCACCGCCGCCGACCACGCCGGCCCGTCCCCCCGGGTGGCCGGCTGCGGGCTGGAGTTCCCCTACCTGCCGGTGCACCCGGACGCGGTGCCCCGCGCCCGGGTCAACGCCGCGGCGGCCCAGCGGTACGGGGTGGAGCACGTCAGCGTCTTCTCCTGGGACGCCGACACGCGCACCGCGCACGCCCGGGTCTTCGTGCCGGGGCTCGGGGTGCCGGAGGACCCGGCCACCGGCTCGGCCGCCCTGGGGCTGGGGGTGTGGCTGGTCGCCAGCGGTCTGCTCCCCGGCGAGGGCCGCTCCGGGTACGCCGTCCGGCAGGGCGTGGAGATCGGTCGCCCGTCCGAGCTGGCCTGCACGGTGACCGCCGTGGACGGGCAGGCGGTCGGCACGACAGTGGCCGGTCAGGTGATGCCGGTGGCCCGGGGCGAGATCCTGGTCCCCCCGTTCGTCGGCTGACCACGGAGCGCGCCGGCCGGCCGGGCACGGGCTCCGGACCCGCCGTCGTGCGGGCGGGCGGTCGAGGGCGGCGGTCGGGGGCGACGGTGACCCGGCGGAGTCGACGGTCGGGTGTCGTCCGGGCGGGAGCTGCGAGAGGATGCGGGGGTGACGGACGAGGTGGACGCTCCCCGGTCGACGCCCCTGGTCGACGAGGCGATGAAGAAGGCCGCCGTGGCCTGGGTGGCGGTCGGTGCCGGTGCGCCGACCGCGCTGTGGTGCGTACCCCTGGAGGGGTCGTTGTTCGTGGTCAGCGGGCCGGGAGAGCAGGCCGCGCCGGGCCTGGCCGACGCCGACGCCGCCCGGGTGACCCTGCGCGGCGACCACGGCGGACGCATCGTGACCTGGCCGGCCCGGGTGACCCGGCTGGCCCCGGGCACCCCGGAGTGGGAGACGGCGGCCCCGCTGGTGGCGGCGAAGCGGCTGAACGCCTCCGGCCCGACCGCCGACCTGGTGGCCCGCTGGGCGGCCGACGGCTGTGCGCTGACCCGGCTCGCCCCGGACGGCCCGCCGGACGCCGGGACGGCCCTGCCGGACACCTCGCTGGCCGCCGAGCCACGCGGTGCGGCCGTGGTCCGGGCCACCCGCAAACCCTTCCGTCTGCACCGGGTCCGCCGCCGCTGATCCGTCGCCCGACCCCACCGCCCCGGTGCCGGGCGTGTGAGGATTACTCCCCGTGTCCTCCGCCCACCCGCGCCCGCCCGTCGATCCGCTGACCGTCGGCGTCCTCGCGCTCGCCGTCGCCTCGGTCTCGTCGTCGGCCCCGCTGATCGCCTTCGCGGCGGCACCGGCGCTGGCCGTCGCGTTCTGGCGCACCCTGCTCTCGACCGTCGTGCTCGCGCCCTTCACGCTGACCCGCCGCCGGGTCGAGCTCCGCACGCTGACCGTGGGGGCGGCCCGCAGGGAGGGCTGGTACTGCGTGCTGTCCGGGGTGGCGTTGGCCGCGCACTTCGCCACCTGGATGCCGAGCGCCCAGCTCACCTCGGTGGCGGCGGCCACCGCGCTGGGCGCGACCCAACCGGTGTGGCAGGGGCTGATCGCCCGCTGGCAGGGCCGGCGGCTGCCGTCCGCCGTCTGGGTCGGTATCGGGCTGGCCGTGACCGGCGCGGTGCTGGCCACCGGCGCGGACGTCGGGGTCTCCGGCCGGGCCTTCGCCGGTGACCTGCTCGCGGTGGTCGGTGGGATGTTCGCCGCCGTCTACACCGCGTTCGGCGAGCGCGCCCGCGCCACCATCAGCACCGCCACCTACACCACCATCTGCTACGGGGTGTGCGCGCTGGTCCTGCTGGTCGTCTGCCTGGTCGGCGGGGTACGGCTGCACGGCTACGGCTCCGGCACCTGGCTGGCGATCCTCGGGCTGGTGGCGGGGGCACAACTGCTCGGTCACTCGATGTTCAACCACGCGCTGCGCCGGGTCTCGGCGACCACGATCAGCGTGCTGATCCTGCTGGAGGCACCCGGCGCGGCGCTGATCGCCTGGGCCTGGCTGGGCCAGCTGCCGCGCCCGCTCGCCCTGCCCGGGTTGGCGCTGCTGCTCGTCGGGGTGACAGTGGTGGTGCTCGGCGGATCCCGCGCCGGCCGTCGCCCCGTCCCGGCGGCGCTCCCCGCCGACGCCGCCCCATCGCCGTCCCGTCCGCCGGCCGGCTGACCTCCCCGTCCCGCCCGGCCGCCCGTCCCGCCCGTCCCGCCCGGCCGCCCACCCCGGCGGCCCGTCCTGTCCGGCTGTCCTCCGCGGCCGGCCGGACCCGGTCCCGGCCGTGCACGGGGAGCCCGTTCGTCGCGATTCCGCCCGAACGGCGGGCGGGGATCCCGTCCGCGCGTGAGAGTGCGGGGGGAGGTGGGCGATGCCGGGGTGGAGCATGGACGACGACCGCAGCGACACCGTGGTCACCCCGTCGGCCGAGTTCCCGCCGCTCGACCCCGCCGAGGTGGACACCCTGCGCCGGGTCGGCGCGCAGTGGCGGACCGGGGTGCCGCGCGCCCTGCCGGTCGACCCGACCCTGGGCCGGTACCGGAGCCGACCGGCCCCGGGCCGGTTCAGCCGGCTGACCCCGATCGCCCTGTTCCGGCCCGAGCAGGATGACCGGCCCGAGCAGGATGACCGGCCCGAGCAGGATGACCGGCCCGAGCGGGATGACCGGGGCGGGCGGGACGGGCTGGTCGCCGCCGAACCCGCGAACCGTCCCGACTCCGGCCTCGGGCGGCGGCTGGGCCGGGTCCGGCGGGCGGTGCTCGGGCCACCGCTGGCCAGCGCGGCGGTGCTGCACGAGCGGATGCGCAAACTGGTGGCCCTGCCGGTGCTCTCCTCCGACCTGCTCAGCTCGGTGGCGTACGGGCCGGAGGCGCTGCTGACCGTGCTGGTGCTCGCCGGCAGCGGGGCGCTGGGCCTGACCCTGCCGCTGTCGGCCGGGCTGGTGCTGCTGATGGTCGCCGTCGGGATCTCGTACCGGCAGACCATCCCGGCGTACCCGCACGGGGCCGGCTCGTACCTGGTGGCGGGGGACAACCTGGGGGTCGGTGCGGGGCTGACCGCCGCCGCCGGGCTGATGCTGGACTACGTGCTGACCGTGTCGGTGTCGATCGCCGCCGGGATGCACGCGGTCACCTCGGCACTGCCGGGGCTGACGCCCTTCACCGTGCCGCTCGGGGTGCTGGTGATCCTGCTGCTGCTCGCCGGCAACCTGCGGGGGGTGCGGACCGCGGGCAACATCTTCGTCCTGCCGACGTACGCCTTCGTCGCCGCCGTGCTGGGGCTGCTGGTGGTGGGCTACCTGCGGGCGGCGGGACGGGGCTTCGCGCCGGTGGCCCCGCCGGTCGTGCCGGCGACGGAAGGGCTGGGTCTGCTGCTGGTGCTGCGGGCGTTCGCCTCCGGGGCGGTGTCGATGACCGGCATCGAGGCGGTCTCCAACGCGGTCCCGGCGTTCCGCCCGACGGAGTGGCGCAACGCCCGCACCACGCTGTCCTGGATGGTGGCGATGCTGGTGGTCCTCTTCGCCGGGCTGACCCTGCTGATCCACCTGACCGGCCTGGTGCCCCGCCCCGGTGAGACGCTGCTGTCCCAGCTCGCCCGGGTCACCTTCCCGACCGGCCCCTGGTACGCCGTCGTCCAGGCGACCACCGCGCTGATCCTGCTGCTCGCCGCGAACACCGCGTTCAACGACTTCCCCCGGCTGCTGTTCTTCATGGCCCGCGCCGGCCACGCGCCGCGCCGCTTCCTGCACCTGGGCGACCGGCTGGCGTTCGGCAACGGGCTGGTGGCGTTGGCCGGGACGGCGACCGTCGTGTTCGTCGCGTTCGGTGGACACACCGAGAAGCTGATCCCGCTGTACGCGGTGGGGGTGTTCCTCGCCTTCACCCTGTCGCAGAGCGGCATGGTGGTGCACTGGCGGCGGCACCGGGGCGTCGGCTGGCGGCGTCGGGTGCTGGTCAACGGGGTGGGCGCGGTGCTGTCCGGCCTGGTGCTGTTGACCGCTGCGGTGGCGAAGTTCACCGAAGGGGCGTGGGTGGTGGTGATCGCCGTACCCCTGCTGGTGCTGCTCTTCCACCGGGTGCACCGGCACTACCGCGCCCTGCACGCCGCCCTGGCCCTGCGACCCCCGCCGGGCGGCCGGCAGCCCGGGGTCCGGCCGTCGCGGGTGGCGGCCGGGCCGCCCGCCGTCTCTCCGCCCGCCGTGCCTCCGCCCGCCGTGCCAGCGCCGGGCGCCGGGTCCGTCGAGTGGGAGGAGGTGCCGCAGGAGCTGCGGCACCTGGTGGTGGTCCCAGTGGTACGGCTCAACCGGGCGTCGATGCGTGCCCTGGCGTACGCGGTGTCGCTGGGAAGGCCGACGCTGGCGGTGCACCTCGCCCCGGAGGAGGCCGAGGCGGACCGGTTCCGGGAGCAGTGGCGGGCCTGGGGGGACCACGTCCGGCTGGAGACGATCGTCTCGCCGTACCGGGCGGTGATCGGGCCGCTGGCGCACTACCTGGCGGCGCTGCACGCCGCCGCGCCGGAGCTGGTGCTGACCGTGGTGGTGCCGGAGGTGGTGCTGCGCCGGCCCTGGCACCGCCTGCTGCACAGCCGCACCGGACACCGGCTGCGCAGGGCGTTGCGCGCATTGCCCGGTGTGGTGGTGACCAGTATCCCGGTCCACGTGGTCGAGTAGCGCGGCTGTCCGCCTGGTGGTTTCTACCGCTTGTGTCCCGTGTCACAGTCGTAGTGTGCGAGAATCGCACTGTGGCTGATATCGACGCACGGACGCTGGGGGAGCGCATCCGAGAGGCGCGTAAGCGTGCAGACCTTAGCCAAGAGGACCTCGGTCAGGCGGTGGGCATCGAGCGCACAGTCATGAACAAGATCGAGAGTGGCGTACGCAAGGTCACGGCACTCGAGTTGGCGGACATCGCCGCCGCGGTCGGTGTGCGCATGTCGACGTTCTTCGAGGAGCCTATTCCCGCGCTCGTCGCGCATCGGTCGAGCCAGGGGCTGGACACCGCGGACTCACAGGTCGACGCCCTGCTTACGAAGTTCGCCAGCGAGGTCGAATTCGTCGCCTCGTTGGGCGTCGGCGAACTGGGGCTCGATGGTGCCGAGGCGGTCGTCCGGGCCCACATCACACCGCCTGCAACCAACGCCGAGGCCGAGTCACTTGCGATGCAGGCGCGCGACTTGCTGGCCCTGCCGGCGGCGGAGCCGATCCACCATTTCGCCGAACGGGTCGCCGACGTCGGGCTCTTGGCGTTCTCTCGCGATATCGGCAAAGATACGGCGGACGCTGGGTCGATCCTGTTGCCCCGTGGCGGTGTGTGTCTCGTCAACAGCCACATGAAGGTCGGCCGTAGGAGACTCGCCCTGGCGCACGAACTCGGTCACTACCTCATCGCGGACACCTACACCATCGACTGGCGAGTGGCCGACCACTCCGATCACGCCGTCCCCCTGGAGTCACGCCTCGATCGCTTTGCGCGCGCGTTGCTGCTCCCCGAGGCTGCGGTCACCCTGCAGTGGGATGAAAAGGCGTCCCGGTCGGGAGAGCGTGCTGCGGCGATCCACCTGGCGAGTGTCTTTCGGGTTGACATGGCCACCCTCGCGACGCGCCTGAAAGAATTGAGCCTAGCCGACAGTGAGACGGTCGCCTCGGTACGCAAGTACCGCACGAATCAGACTGACATCGTAGAGATGGGTCTCAACGTCCCCCCGGAGGAGTTGGCGGGGACGACGGTTCCTCGACCGTTCGCCCGTGCGGTGCTGCGGCTCGTGCGGGATGAGCGCATCAGCCGCGAACGAGCCCTGGACCTACTTCAGGGCACATTCGACGAGGTGGACCTGCCGCAGAGCAGAGAGCGGCGGACCGACGAGATCTGGCGCTTTGTGTCGTGACGGTTCCCGAGAACGCCCTGGTCTTCGACACCGGGCCGTTGCGCCATTTTGCGAAGCAGGGATGGCTGGGGGTCCTGCGTTTTCTCGCCGAGGGTCGACCCGTCTACATCCCCGACAGCGTGGAGCGTGAGCTCAATCGTGCTGTCGAGCACGTGGCGGCCGCTCGTGCGGTGCTCGACGCAGACTGGATCCATGTTCACAGGTCAACCGACTTCGATTTCATCGAAGCGTTCGCCCACTATGACGACCGGTTGGTGGCTGACGGTAAGAACCTTGGTGAGTGCGGGGTGCTCGCCATGGGGCAGGTCTACAAGTGTGAAGTGGTGCTGGACGATGCCACCCCGCGCCAGATTGCCGAAGAAAGAGGTATCCGGGTCACGGCGACCGTCCCGCTGCTGTGCGAGGCGGTCCGCACGAAAAGGCTCACCATGCTGATGGTCGAAGAGTTGGTCGACCATCTTCTGGAAGGTGAGTACTTCCTGCCCTTCGGCGTCGGCGGCTTCCGCCGTCATGTTCTGGAGAACGGGCTTCTGGAATACGACGAGCTGCTGTGACCCCGTCCTCCTGCGTCACGGTGGCAGGCACGGATGGTCGTTCCGTCGCAGCCCGTTTCAGGCTCCGATGCCGACGGCCTTGGCGCTGGCGGTCCAGAGGCGGGCGGCCAGAGCCGGGTCGGTGGCGCGCGGCCACGGCCGGCGCAGTCGCCGGTCGGCGTAGTAGCCGCCGTCGACCAGCCGGGAGGCGGGCTGGTTGGCGAGCCAGACCAGGGTCTCCGCGCCCTTCTCCGGGCTGCGGAACGGCATCAGCCGCATGCCGAGGGCGACCAGCTTGCTGTCCGCGCCGAACCGGGTCCGCACCACCCCGGGGTGGAACGAGTACGCCGGCACGTCCGGCCAGCGTCGGGCCGCCTCGGCGGTGAACAGGATGTTGGCCTGCTTGCTGGTGCCGTACGCGCGCATCGGCCGGTAACGGCGCAGCGGGGCGTTGAGGTCGTCCGGGTCCAGGGTGCCGCTGCGGTGCGCGCCGGAGGCGGTCACCACCAGCCGGCCGACCCGATCGACGAGCAGGTTGCTCAGCAGGAACGGGGCCAGGTGGTTGGCCTGGATGGACAGCTCGAACCCGTCGACCGTGGTGAGCGGCTGCAACACGATCGCCCCGGCGTTGTTCGCCAGCACGTCGATCCGGTCGTACGCCGCCCGCAGCCGCTCGGCGAGCCCGCGCACGTCGTCCAGCACGGCGAAGTCGGCGCGGAAGAGTTCGGGGCGCTCGCCGGACGCCTCGCGTACCCGGTCACCGGCGGCCTGGAGGCGGGCCGGATCCCGGCCGACCAGCACCACCCGGTCGCCCCGTCGGGCCAGGGCCACGGCGGCGGCCAGCCCGATGCCGGAGCTGGCCCCGGTCACCACCACGGTCCGCCGCCCGGTGAGATCTTCCACAGGTCCGTTCACCCCGGTCACCGCACGAGGTTACCGCGGTGTCACCGGTCTCCGGCGGCCGGAACGGGCCGGTCGTCCCGCCGCAGCGGTGACCGGTCGGGCCGCCCCGGGCCTCCCGGGGCGGCCAGGACGGGCTCAGTACGTGGTCCCGTAGCCGGTCGACGACTCCTGGTTGGCCAGCCAGACGAAGAAGACCACGATGGCGATGGTGGCCAGCACCGCGATGACGGTGCAGATCCAACCGACGACGATGCCGGCGGTGGCGAAGCCCGAGCCACCCTCGCCACGCTCTTTGATCTGCTTGCGGGCCACGTGGCCGAGGATCGCGCCGATGACGCCGATGTAGCCGCCGAGGCCGTAACCGCACAGGCCGATCGCGCCGATGATCGAAACGATCATCGAGGCGATGGCGAGGCCGTTCTGCGTGGGTGGGGGTTGGTAGCCGCCGTAACCGGGATACCCGGCCGCCGGCGGGTAGCCGACCGGCTGCGGGTAGCCGGCCGCGGCGGCGTACGGGTCGACCGGGCCGGCCTGGGCCGGGATGCCCGGCGCACCCGCGTACGGGTCGACCGGGGCGTACGGGTCCTTGCCGATGGGTGGGACGGAAACCGGTGGGGCGCTGGCCGGCAGGGTCGGATCGGGCTGGTGACCCGACCATGCCGGGTCCTGCCAACCGTCGGAGGGCGGGGGGTAGGTCATGTGATCTTCTCCGTCGCATGTAGGTGCGCCGTCAGGGTAGCCAGGCCCCGACAGTGCCGAGGTCCGCCCGTGGTGGCTCGTTGCCCGCGCCCTGCCGAACGGGCAGGATGCCCGGCATGGCTATCGACGCGCGTGGGGCCGACCGATCCGGCAGTCGACCGAGGCGGGACGTGAGCCGACCGGGCCTGGCCCGGCGTACCCGCGCCACGGCCGCCGGCAGCCAGCCCGGCCAGGACGAGCCGGTGCCGGTGGCCGATCCGGTGACCATGCGGCTGGACGGGCGGGTCGCCCTGGTCACCGGCGCGGGCAGCGCGGACGGCATCGGGTACGCGACCGCCCGCCGCCTGGCCGACCTGGGTGCCCGGGTGGCGATCGTCTCCACCACCCGGCGGATCCACGAGCGGGCCGGTGAGCTGGGCGTGACCGGCTTCGTCGCCGACCTGACCGACGAGTCCGAGGTCGGCGCGCTCGCCGACGCGGTGGCCGAGCAGCTCGGTGACGTCGAGGTGCTGGTCAACAACGCAGGCCTGGCCAGCCGGGCCAGCCCCGAGGTACTGCGCCCGGTGGCCCAGCTCAGCTACGACGAGTGGCGCGGCGAGATCGACCGGAACCTGACCACCGCCTTCCTGTGCAGCCGGGCCTTCATCAGCGGGATGGCCGAACGCGGCTGGGGGCGGATCGTCAACCTCTCGGCGACCGCCGGGCCGGTGAACGCCCTGCCGACCGAGGCGGCGTACGCGGCGGCCAAGGCGGGGGTGGTCGGGCTGACCCGGGCGCTGGCGATGGAGATGATCGCCGACGGGGTGACGGTGAACGCGGTGGCCCCGGGGACGATCTACACGGCGGCCTCCACCATGGCGGAGATCAAGCAGGGGCTGGGCACGCCGGTCGGCCGTCCCGGCACCCCGGACGAGGTGGCCGCCGCGATCAGCTTCCTCTGCTCACCGGCGGCGTCGTACATCACCGGGCAGATGCTGGTGGTGGACGGCGGCAACAGCGTCCGGGAGGCACAGTTCCGCTGATCGGTAGCCGGTGCCGGACGCTACCGGCAGCGACGGGCTTGCCGCCCCCCGTCGGGGGACCGGTCACCGGGGCGGGGTGAGGTCGGCGGCGGCCCGTTCGACGATCAGGCAGCGGTCCTCGACGTAGTCCATGCCGGCCTCCTCGGCGATCCGCCGGGCCTCGGCCGAGACGATGCCGAGCTGGAGCCAGACCGCCGGAGCGCCGATCGCCGCCGCCTGACGCACCACCTCCACCGCGTCCCCGGCCGGTCGGAAGACGTCCACCAGGTCCACCGGGTGCGGGATGTCGGCCAGCGAGGCGTACGCCCGTTCCCCGAACAACTCGTCCACCGCCGGGTTGACCGGGATGATCCGCCAGCCGTACCGCTGCATCTGCGCCGGCACCCGGTGTGCGGCCTTGCCCGGGTCGCGGGACGCGCCAACGACGGCGATCACGGCGGAGTCGGCGAGGAGCTGCTGGGCGGTCCGCATCCGCCGAGCCTAGCCCGGCCGGGTGCCGGCGCGGGTGGCCGAGACCGGCACGGACGGGCCGCGCCGGTCCTCACAGCAGGGCGAGCTGTTCGGGGGCGGGCGCGGGCGGCGGGACCGGCGGTCGTCGGGTGTCGCCGGGCTCGCCCCGGTGCAGGCCGTGCCGGCGGGCCGCGATCCGCACCCGGGCGGTCAGCTCCCGCTGGTACGCCTGCGGCGGGTAGGCCCCGGACCGGTACAGCTCGCGGTACCGGGGCACCAGCTGCGGGAACTGCCGGCCGAGCCAGTGCGCGTACCACTGGCGGGCCCCCGGCCGCAGGTGCAGCGCCAGCGGGGTGACGCTGGTGGCTCCGGCGGCGGCGATCGCCGAGACGGTGGCGTCGATCGACTCGTCGCCGTCGCTGAGGCCGGGCAGGATCGGGGCCATCAGCACCCCCACCGCGAAACCGGCGTCGGTGAGGCGGCGTACCGCGTCGAGCCGGCGTCGCGGGCTCGGGGTGCCCGGCTCGACCGCCCGCCACAGCGCCTCGTCGACGAAACCCACCGAGAACGACAGGCCGACCCGGGTCGCCTCGGCGGCCTGACGCAGCAACGGCAGGTCCCGCAGGATCAGGGTGCCCTTGGTGAGGATCGAGAACGGGTTGCCGAAGTCGCGTAGCGCCTCGATGATCGGCGGCAGCAGCCGGTAGCGCCCCTCGGCCCGCTGGTAGCAGTCGACGTTGGTGCCCATCGCGATGGCCGCGCCGCGCCAGCGCGGGGCGGCCAGCTCGCGTCGGACCAGCTCCCCGGCGTTGACCTTGACGATCACCTTGCGGTCGAAGTCCGCACCGGCGTCGAGGTCGAGATAGGTGTGCGAGTTGCGGGCGAAGCAGTAGACACAGGCGTGGGTGCAGCCCCGGTACGGGTTGATCGTCCAGCTGAACGGCACCCGCGAGCCGCCCGGCACCCGGTTGATGATCGACTTTGCCCGCACCTCGTAGAACGTCATGCCCGCGAAGTCTGGCGTGTCGAAGGTGCGGGCCACCGCTCCGGGCAGCGCCAGCGGCAGGGGTGGCGCCGCTGGCGCTGCCCGGTCGGGATGCTCCTCGTCCGGGGGAGCGGAGAGGTGCTCCCAGCGCATGACGCCTATTCGAACACGTGTGCGATAGTCGGCGCAAGTCGACGGCGGCCGGACCCCGTGGACCCGGCCGCCGTCGGCGGTGCTCAGTGCTGGTGGTTGGCCAGCTGCTTGCGGACGTCGTCCATGTCGAGGGCCTGGACCTGCTCGATCAGGTTCTCCAGGGCCGACTCGGGCAGCGCGCCGGGCTGGGCGAAGACGATCACGCCGTCCCGGATCGCCATGATCGTGGGGATCGACCGGATGTCGAACTTGGCGCCCAGCTCCTGCTGGGCCTCGGTGTCGACCTTGCCGAAGGTGATCTCCGGGTGCTTCTCCGACGAACGCTCGTAGACCGGGGCGAACCGCTTGCAGGGGCCGCACCACTCGGCCCAGAAGTCGACCAGCACGATGCCGTCGCTCGCGGTCACCTCGTCGAAGTTGGCCGTGGTCAGCTCGACGGTTGCCATTGGACTCTCCGATCAGCGCGGATTGCTTTTTCGTCCGGTAGAACCAGGCGGTACCCCGGCAAATTCCCGGGTGGCGGACGCCGAAACCGGTGCGGGTGGGGCGGTCCGCTCACGCCCATCGAACCGGCGCTGTCGATGTACGCATGCGGACTGCACTTGCACGACGCATTTGCGTGACCGCCCGTGATGGGAGCGTTTCCAGGGAGATCGCCCCCCGGAGCAGCGGGCATGCCGCCATCGACGTCCTGACGAGGTGCTATCTAGGCTGCGGAGATCGCTCTCTCGTTGATCGTTAATGACTCTCCGTATTGTTACGAAAAGATAAATGTGACCTCCGTCTCTGTCCGTCCGTCGCTTCCGTGGGGCAGACTCTTGGACATCAGAGCGTGGGCGGCGGGTGCCGGGGAGGGCCCCGCCGCTCATTGCGTCTCCCCCCGGGTGAACACCGGTGTGACATTTACCCGTCACCCCCGCCCCCGGTATCTCCTTAACCAGCGGTAAGGCGCAAACCGACGGTACGGCGCGCCCGGTGCACCCCGTGGTCACCCGGCGGAGGCGGACGGACGCGGTCCGGCCCGCCGCCACGCGGCCGCGCGGATCGGGGTGGACCGGCCCGGCCCTGCGCCCGGCGGGCTTATGCTGGCGGCGGAGGTCCTGATGAGCCACTCCCTCGCCGGAGAGCCGCCCTCTGCCGGACGGCGTGCCGCACCGCTGACCACCGCCGGCTACTCCACCCGCGAGTGGGGCCTGCTCACCACCCTGCCCGGCCGGGTGCTGGTCGCCGCCGCCTCGCCCGGTCCCGGACGCCCGGCGCGTACCGTCGCCGCCGGCCTCGTCGGGCTGGACGCGCTCGCCGCCGGCCGGGCCTCCGACAGCGACCTGGTCCGCGCCGTGGTGGCGACGATCTACGCCCGGGACGACAGCTCGACCACCCCGACCGGTGGGCTGGCCGGGGCGGCGGACCTCCCGCCGGTCTGCCGTGCCGTGGTGCGGGTGCTGCGCCGACGGGCGGACCCGGCCGACTCGGCCGCGTACCGGCAGTGGGTCGAGTCGGTGGCGGTCCGGGTGTGCCGGGCCGGCGACCCGGATCCGACCGACCAGCGGTTCCTGGACCGCCTCGGCGACGCGCTGGGCCTGCGGTGACCGGAGCCGACCCGGTGGACGCGGCGACCCGCGGGTGCCCGTGCCGGCCGGGTCCGGACGCGGGGTGGTGTGCGACAGTCGCGGCCCGGGTCCGTACCCTCTCGGGATCGTGACCGAGGACCAACTCGACGTGGGTGTCGGACCGTGGCCCGGCGACCCGCCGGACGACCCCCGCTACGACCCGGAGCTGCTCGCCGCGGGCGACCGGCGCAACGTGGTGGACCGGTACCGCTACTGGCGGCGGGAGGCCGTCGTGGCCGACCTGGACGCCCGGCGGCACGACTTCCACGTGGCCATCGAGAACTGGCAGCACGACTTCAACATCGGCACGGTGGTCCGCAACGCCAACGCCTTCCTCGCCGCCGAGGTGCACATCGTCGGGTTGCGTCGGTGGAACCGTCGGGGTGCGATGGTCACCGACCGGTACCAGCACGTCCGGCACCATCCGACGATCGACGGGTTCGTCGGGTGGGCCGCCGACCACGACCTGCCGGTGGTCGGTATCGACAACCTGCCCGGTTCCCGGCCGCTGGAGACCACCACCCTGCCCCGGCGCTGCGTGCTCCTCTTCGGTCAGGAGGGTCCAGGTCTCTCCGACGCCGCCCGGGCCGCCTGCGACCAGCTCTTCTCGATCGCCCAGTACGGTTCGACCCGGTCGATCAACGCCGGGGTGGCCAGCGGCATCGCCATGCACGCCTGGATCCGCGCGTACGCCGCCGCCCCGCCGCCCTGACCCGCCCGCGCGGGTCCGGCGCCGCGACCACCGAGATGGAGCTGGTGAGCTGGCCGACCCGCCCGCCCGCGCGGGCCCGGCCACCACCGCGTCCGGGGGCGCGACGGCGAAGAGCGACCCGCCCGCCCGCGCGGGCCCGGCGCGTCAGCGACGGACGGCGCGTGCCCGGCCCAGCGGCAGAGGGCCGGCCGCCCCGGCGCGGTCAGCGCCCGCCCGGCGCGTGCGCCGCCCGCGTCACCGCCGTCTCCGACCCGCCCCGCGCGGGCTCGGCGGCACCGGAGATCGCGGCCCTCCCGGTGGGGCGGATCCGCCCCGGAACCCCAGGTGGACGGCGGGGAGGCGGGGGGATCGGGAGACGGCGTGTCGGCGGGGTCGGCTTGACGGACCCGGATCGTGGGGCCACGGTGGGGATGTGAGTGTCGTGGTGAGTTGTCCGAGGTGTGCGGGTCAGGTGCGCCCGCCGGACCTGATGAACGGTTCCTCGCGTTGCGTCCGGTGCGGGCCGGTCGCCCCGCTGCACGTGCCCGAGCGGATCGACGCCGAGATCGTGGCGAGCGTGGTGGACCGGGTGGCTGCCGAGAGCGGCCCGGAGCGGCCCGCGATGCCGCTGTGGTGCCCTTGGCCGCTGCCGTCCGGCTGGACCGTGACCGGGGTGGCCTGGGCCGGCGACGAAGCCGATGGCGTCCGGGCCACGGCCGTCGCCTGCGCCGGTCCGGCGCCGCTCGGCGGCGGACCGGCCGAGCTGGTGCTGGTGGCCGAGGAGCCCGGGGTCGGACTGGGTACCCGGTTCGCCGGAGTGGCCGGCCCGGATCCCGGTCCAGAGTTGACGGAGGTGCTGGCCGGACCGGGCCCCGGCCCTGGTCATCCCGAGCATGTCGAGCCGGCGCGGATCCGGGCCGGCGGCCACCCGACTCCACTGTGGCTGATCAATTCGGCAACGGATCGAAGCGCGTACGCCGGTGAGGCTCGGGGAATGTGGCTCCATGCGATAGCCTGGCCGGCGAGCGCGGGTTACCTCCTCGCGGAAGATGTCGTCCTGCACGACCTCACCGAGTGGACTCCGCCCGAGCTCGTGTACGGCGCACCGTCTCCGTACCTGCACGGCGGGGCCTGACGGCCCTGTCGGCGAGTCGGAGATGGGACGCAGATATTCACGCTGCGGCACCATGCTGATACTGTGGGTGCCGCTGCGGTAAATGGACCCGGCGCCGCGCGAGAGGATGGCCCGCTATGGTCAAGAAGGTCCTCACCTGGGCCGGTATCGCATTCTTGATCTTCTTCGTTGCCTACCGGCCAAATTCGGCAGCGGACGTCTTCAAGTCGCTCGGCGGTGGCATCGTGGACATCGCCCAGGGCTTTGGTGACTTCTTCACGAGCCTCGTCGCCTAGCCAGCGATGGGCAGCCCCTCCGGACCCCCGTTCGACCCGGACGATCCCGGCCGGGACCGCCGGGAGCGGGACACCGAACCGATCCCGAGATACCGGCCCGACGAGGGTCCGGGCTACGGGTCCGGTGCGGGACTCTCCAACGGACCGTCCTTCTCGGACGACGCCGGTTACGGCGACGGCCCGGCGTACGCCGGTGAGGGACGTGCCTGGGGCCGTGATCCGGAGGCGGGCTACCAGCAGCCGGTCATCTCCGAAGAGGAGCTGGCCGGGCTGCGGTCCGACTCCCAGGGGATGGCCCCCCGCCGGGTCCTTCCGCTGGAGGACGAGCCCAGTTCGCTGGTCGCCCGCTACCTCTTCCCCACCGAGCGGTACCGCGGCGAGTGGAAGCGGCACTGGATCCACCTCACCACCCCGATCATCGTCGGCGTGGCGGCCACCTTCGTGCTCGGCTACCTCTCCGGCTTCCTCGCCGGCCAGGACGTCGGCGCGCTGACCACCATCGCGGTGCTGCTCTGGTTCGCGGCGATGGGCTGGGTGGCCTGGAAGGTCGCCGACTGGTGGTACGACCGGTTCATCCTGACCAACAAGCGGGTCATGGTGGTCAACGGCATCGTCACGCGCAAGGTCGCCATGATGCCACTGGCCCGGGTCACCGACATGAAGTACGAGCAGACCCCGACCGGCCGGGCACTCAACTACGGCACCTTCGTGCTGGAATCCGCCGGCCAGGAACAGGCGCTACGCGAGATCAAGAACCTGCCCAACCCGAACGAGCTCTACCTGCGGGTGGTCGAGGAGATGTACGAGCCGCAGGCGGTCGAGGCCCGGTTGGGCAAGGAGGCCGACGAGGCCAAGGCCGACGACGGCGCCTGAAGGCTCTCGTCCGTCCGGCGGGCGAACTGCACCCCTTCCGCCGTCGACCGGGTGTCGCCCGGCATGACAACCTGCCAGGCAGGACGGGGCGCGGAGGTGAGCGGTGGCCGACCGGGATCCGCTGGAGGACGAGTTCCGCGACTTCGTGGCGGCGCGCTCCGGTGCCCTGCTGCGTACCGCCTACCTGCTCACCGGGGACTGGGCCACCGCCGAGGACCTCCTCCAGACCGCGCTGACCAAGACGTACCTGGCCTGGCGGCGGCTGGGCGGGATCGAGGCGGTCGAGCCGTACGCCCGACGGGTGCTGGTCAACACGTCCACCAGTTGGTGGCGACGACGGTGGCACGGTGAGCGGCCCACCGAGATACTGCCCGAACGGGCCGGCGTGGACGAGATCGCCCAGCACCTCGACCGGGACGTCCTCTGGGGGCACCTGCGTGCGCTGCCCGCCCGGCAGCGCGCGGTGCTGGTGCTGCGCTACTACGAGGACCTGTCGGAGGCGCAGACAGCGGCCCTGCTGGAGATCTCCCCGGGAACGGTGAAGAGTCAGACGTCCCGGGCGCTGGCCACCCTGCGCCGCCGGCTCGGGGCGGAGGCGCAGCTCGACCTCCCGGCCGATCCCGCCCCCCGCCCGGCCCCGGCCTCCCGCTCCGCACAGACTGCCCGTGCCGCGCCGGCCGCCGGTGCCGCACAGGCTGCCCGTGCCGCGCCGGCCGCCGGTGCCGCACAGGCTGCCCGTGCCGCGCCTGCCGGCGGTACCGCGCCGGCCGTCCAGCCGGCCCGGATTCCCCGCCCGACCCCGCCCGGCCGGGCCGCCGACCGCTCCCGGACACCCACCCGGGCCACCCCGGTCACCGCGGAGACCCGATGAACCCCTCGTCACCCCGACCGGGCAACCAGACCGGCCGCCCCGAGCGTCCATTCGCCGTGACCGACGAGGAACGGCTGGAGCAGGCGCTGCGGGAGACGCTCGCCCAGCGGGTCGCCGTCCCGCACCGGCTGCCGTTCGACCCGGCCGGGCTGGCGCTCCGCCGGGCCGGGCGGACGCGCCGTCGGCGCACGGTCGCCGGGCTCGCGCTGGCCGGGATCGCCACCGCCCTGGCCACCGGCGGGATGACCCAGCTCGGCGGGCAGGCGGACCGCACCACCACCCCGACCGTGGTGCTCGGCGACCCGCGCGGGGTGGCCTCCCGTTCCGCCGGACCGGTCGCGCCCGTCCCGGCGGAACGACCGGCCGACGGTGAGGTCGACCTGATCGTGGCCGGTGTCCTGGTCACCGCCACCGGCCAGCGGTACGACCTCGGCATCGGGCCGGTCGAACGGGCGCAGCGGCTGCCCGACCGCGGTGGCTGGCTGCTGACCGGGCCGGCCACCGTCGCCGGCCGTACCCTCTGGACGGTGCCCGCGGGCGGTGAACCGCAGGCGCTGCTCGCCGGGGCGGAGGAGATCGTCGTGTCGCCGGACGGCCGGCAGGTGGCCTGGCGCGACGACGGACGGATCTTCTCGGCCGGGATCGTCGCCGGCCAGCTCCTCGCGGTGGTCGGCGAGCCGGCTCCCGCCGGGATGGTCCCGGTCCGGTTCATCGGCAACCAGGTGCTGCTCCGGGCCGGCCCCCAGGGTGGTCACCTGCTGTGGCGTCCGTCCCCGGGCACGCCGCCCGGCGCCGTCGCGCCGCACGTCCTCGACGTCTACGGGGCCAGGTCCGACGGCCGGCTGGTCGCCCGGGTGCGCGCCGGAGCCCGGAGCTGTCTGGCCCTGCTCGGCCCCGACCTGAGCCAGGACACCACCCGGTGCGAGTCGACGCCTGCCGCCGACGGCCGGGGCGCGGTCTCCCCCGACGGGCGCTGGCTGCTGGTCAACGGTCGACTCGCCGGTGCGGACGGCGCGATCCTGGTCGACCTGGCCGGCGGTGCCGCCCCCCAACGGACCGCCGGACCGGTGATCGGCGACGTGGTGGCCTGGACGGACACCCGGAACGCGACCTACGTCGACCGGGGCGGCGCCCTGGCGCGGATGCGTCCCGACGAGGTCCTGGCCGGGGCGCGGGCCACCTCGACCCCGGTGGCCGGGGCCAACGCCGACATCCGACCCGTCGTGGTGGCCGGGTCGGACTGACCCCGGGGCCGCGGCCTGGCCGGGAGGGCGGTGGCCGGGCCGGATCGCCCCAGGACGGCGGTGGCCGGGCGGATCGACTGGGCACGGCGGTGGTGGCCCCGCCGGGTAGCGTCGGATCATGCCCGCGCGCCCGCTGATCGACCTGCACGCCCACTCCACCGCCAGCGACGGCACGCTCGGCCCGGCCGAGCTGGTCAGGGCCGCCGCCGACGCCGGGTTGACCGTCGTGGCGATCACCGACCACGACACCACCGCCGGGTGGGCGGCGGCGGTCGACGCGCTGCCGGCCGGGCTCAGCCTCGTGCGGGGCGCGGAGCTGTCCTGCCGCTGGCACGGTGCCGAACCGGCGCTGCCGCTGCACCTGCTGGCGTACCTGTTCGACCCGGAGCACCCCGAGCTGGTCGCCGAGCTGGCCCGGGTACGCCAGGCCCGGGAGGAGCGCGGCGAACGGATCGTGGCGCTGTTGCGGGCCGACGGGATCGACGTGAGCTGGCCGGAGATCCTGGCCGCCGCCGACGGGGGCACGGTCGGCCGCCCGCACATCGCCGCCGCGCTGATCCGGGCCGGCCTGGTCGCCACCACCACCGAGGCGTTCGGCCGGGACTGGCTGGGCGAGCGGTACCGGCTGCCCAAGGAGGACATCGACGTGTTCCGGGCTGTCGCCCTGGTGCGGGCGGCCGGCGGCGTGCCGGTGTTCGCCCACCCCCGGGCCAGCCGGCGGGGCCGGATCGTCCCCGATGCGCTGATCGCCGACCTGGCCGGGGCGGGGCTCGCCGGCCTGGAGGCCGACCACGAGGACCACACCCCCGCCGAGGCGGCGCACGTCCGGCGCCTCGCCACCGACCTGGGCCTGCTGGTCACCGGCTCGTCAGACTTCCACGGCAGCCACAAGACCGTCCGGTTGGGCGCGCACACCACCGCGCCGGAGGCGTACGAGCGGATCGTCGCGGCGGCCTCCGGGGTGACCGGCGTCGCTTCCGGGTGATCCGCGTTCCGCCTGCCAGCGGCACCGCTACCCTCGTCCGGTGGATCTCAAGCTCTTCGGTGAGGTCTTCGTGACCCTGCTGGTCATCGTCGACCCGCCGGGCATGATGCCGATCTTCCTCGCCCTGACCGGCCCGCTGGCCGCCCGTGACCGCAACCGGGCCGCCTGGCAGGCGGTCGCGTTGGCGCTCGGCGTCATCGTGGTCTTCGCCGTCGCCGGCCAGACCCTCCTCGCCTACCTGCACGTCGACCTGCCGGCGTTGCAGGCCGCCGGGGGCCTGCTGCTGATCCTGGTCGCGCTGGAACTGCTCACCGGCAAGGCCGACGACCCCAGCCAGCAGGTCACCTCCAACATCGCCCTGGTGCCGCTGGGCACCCCGCTGCTCGCCGGCCCCGGCGCGATCGTGGCGACCATGCTGTTCGTGCAGCAGGCCGACGGGGTGGGGCAGATCTCGGCGATCGCCGCCGCGATCATCGCGGTGATGCTGGCGGTCTGGGTCGTGCTGCGGTTCTCCGGCGGGATCGTGAAGATCCTCCGGCCGGGTGGCATCGAGGTGTTGACCCGGATCGCCGGCCTGCTCCTGGCCGCCATCGCGGTGCAGCTCATCGCCGACGCGGTGGCCGCCTTCGTCACCCAGTACGTGAACACGGCCTGACCCGCCGTCGGGCCGGTACGGGGCTGTCGTACCGGGCTGGCAGGATCGCAGGGTGCGACGAGCCTCCTCCGCCGGTACGCCCCGGCCCCGCTCCGGCCAACCCGAACAGCTCGGCTTCGCCGGCATGCCCGAACGGCTCTTCACCTGCACACCCAGCAAACTCGGCGCGTACACCGACTGCCCCCGCCGCTACCGGTACGCCTACCTCGACCGGCCCGCCCCGCCGAAGGGGCCGCCGTGGGCACACAACTCCCTCGGCTCCAGCGTGCACACCGCCCTGAAGAACTGGTATGCGCTGCCCGTCGACCGTCGTCGTCCCGAGGCGCTGCCCGCGCTGCTCAAGGGCACCTGGGTCCGCGACGGCTACCGCGACGACGAGCAGGAGCGTGCGGCGTACCAGCGGGCGCTGGGCTGGCTGGAGGGGTACGTCGCCACCCTCGACCCCGGCGACGACCCGCTGGGCGTGGAGCGGGTGGTCGCCGTCAAGACCGCTGTGCTGGCCTTCAACGGGCGGGCCGACCGGATCGACTCCCGCCCCGGTCCCGACGGCCCCGAACTGGTCATCGTCGACTACAAGACCGGCCGCAGCGGGTCCGACGCCGACGACGCGCGCGGGTCGCAGGCGCTCGCCCTCTACGCGTACGCCGCCGAACGGACCTTCCGTCGGCCGTGCCGCCGGGTGGAGCTGCACCACCTGCCGACCGGCACCGTCGCGGGGCATGACCACACCGCCGAGTCGCTGGCCCGCCAACTCACCCGGGCCGAGGACACCGCCCGGGACATCATGGCCGCCGAGCGGGCGGTGACCGACGGGTCCGACCCGGACGAGGCGTTCCCCGCCGTGGCCGGTCCCCGCTGTGGCTGGTGCGACTACCGGCGTACCTGCCCGGTCGGCGCGCAGATGCCGGGCCGGGAGCCGTGGTCGGCGATCGACCGCCCCGCCGCTCCGTCGGCCGACCGTCCCGTCGCCCTGCCGGCCGACTGACTCGCCGCCCGCCCGGCCGACTGAGGCGTCGGCCGGCCGCCCCGGTCGGGGGTCGTCGCGTGGTCCGGTGTCGATCGCCTCGGCGTGGTGTCAGACGGCAAGACTGCGGACGACGCGGTCCTTCGCCGCCTGCCGGATCGGGCTCTCCCGCCAGGTGCGGGGCAGCGCCGCCAGGGCCAGCCGCAGCGTCCGGACGCTCAGGTCGGCGGTGAGCGCGGTGGTGGGCAGTCCCAGCCCGCCGTACAACCGCAGCGCCCACGGCGGCAGCAGCCCGAGCGCCGTCCCGGCCACCCCGAAGTACGCCCAGCGCGGTGGCCCCAGGCTCAGCCCCAGCCGGGCGGGCCGGCTGAGCTTCCACGGGATCGGCGGGGCGGTCAGGAACAGCGCGGTCTCCGCCGCCGCCTTCGTCATGCGCAGCTCGGGCCGGACCGTCCGGTAGTAGTCGGCCACCTCGGCGGCGCTGCCCGGCACGTCGGCCGGATCCAGACCCACCAGCGCGGCGGCCCGCCGCTGCTCGGCGTAGTAGCCGTCAACCTCGGCGTCGGTCAGCGACAGGCCGGCCCGACGCGCGGTGCCGACGAACGACTCGACCTCGGTGACGTGCACCCAGCGCAGCAGGTCCGGATCGTCGATCCGGAACGGCTCCCCGGTGAACGGGTCGGTGGCGCGCAGCCGGGCGTGCAGGGCACGCAACCGCCGACCGGCCGTCTCGGCCTCGGCGGTGGTGCCGTAGTTCACCGTGTCGATGTACGTGCCGGTGCGGACCAGCCGCCCCCAGGCATCCGACCGGTAGTTGCTGTTCTGGGCCACCCCGGCCATCGCCCGGGGGTGCAGCGCCTGGAGGTAGAGGGAACGCAGGCCGGCGACGATCAGGACCGGTTCGTCGTGCACCTTCCAGGTGATCGAACCGGGACCGAAGAGACCGAGATCGTCGTTGTCCACCCGTCAACAGTGCCACGCCCGGCGTCGTGCCGCCCGGCGTCGGGTGGTCGCGTGACCGGTCGCCGCACCCGACCGCGGTCGGCGACCGGTGAACCGGAACGTCCGCCACAGCGTGTACGCGGATGGGGGACGCGACGACCATGCACTCGTCGTACGCTGTCTGCCGCAACCGCGTCCACTGCCGGAGGTGTCGGTGTTCAAAGAGTTCAATGGTCTGCCATCCCACGTTCTGGTGGTCCATGCCGTGGTGGTCTTCGTGCCGTTGCTCGCCCTGCTGGCCAGTGCCTACGGGTTGGTGCCACGCTGGCGTCCCCGCCTCGACTGGGCGGTGGCCATCCTGGCCGTCGTCACCCCGGTCCTGGCCTGGGTGGCGACCGAGACGGGAGAGGAGTTCCAGGCGGCGCTGAAGGCGAAGGGCTACTCGCCGGAGCTGCTTGCCAAGATCCAGGAGCATTCCGAGCTCGGTGACATCCTGCTCTGGTGGACCCTCGCCCTGGCCGTGGCGGCGCTGCTGCTGCTGGCGGTGACCAGCGACCGGGTGCGTACCCCGAAGCTGCCCACCTGGGCGACCTGGGTGCTGACCGGGGTCGTCGTGGTGCTGTCGGTGCTCTCCTGCATCTCCGTCTACCTCACCGGGGACAGCGGCGCCGCCTCGGTGTGGACCAACACGTTCTGACCGGTCACCGCGACCGGCGGAGTCACCACGGCCGGCCGGGCACCACCGCCTGACGGGCGGGGGTGCCCGGCCGGCCGTGGTCAGAACAACGCCCGGGAACAGAGCAGGCAGAGCAGTACCAGCAGCACGACGCCGACCACCGCGCCGATGCTCCAGGTGACCCGCTGCGCCTGCTGCTCCGCGACATCCATCGCCTCCATGTCCTGCCAGGCCAGGCTGCGCGCGGGGGTCGCCTCCAGGTGCACCGGGGGACGCCAGCCCGGTGGCGGTGGCGTGGTCGGCGGTGGTCCGGTGTAGACCCCCGCCGTCGGCCACCCCGGGCCGGCTCCACCCGCCGGGCCGGCGGCGTCCCCGGCACCGCTCGCCGCCCCGGCCCCACCGTCGGTCCCGGCCCTACCGTCGGCTCCGGCTGCGGCTCCGGTCGCGGTCGCGCTGCCGGCCCCGGTGACGGTCCAGGCCTCGGTCTCGGCTCCGGTGCCGGTGCCGGGCTGGACACCGGCCTGCGTGTCGGTCCCGGCGTCGGTTCGGCCGCCGGCCCCGGCTCCGGTCGGGGAGTCCACCGGCGCTCCAGGCGGATCGTCAGTGCTCCGCGAACTTCCGGCGGCGGTGGTCGGGACCGGTGGGCCGGCGGCGTCCGTGCGGCCGGCCGGGATCGTCGGCTCGGTCTCGGCGGGTTGCCGCGTGGGCGGGCGTCGCCAGTACTCGTCCTCGGGGCTGGCACCGCTGGGCGTCGTCACGCCGTCCGACGCTACCAACGTGACGGGCCGTCAGCCGGTCGCAGGGCGATCTTCGGGGCGGTGCGGGCCGCCGGTCCAGGGCGGGCCACCCCGGGGACCGGCCGAGCGCGGCTACGGATCGTGGTCTCCTGACGCCCGGGCTGGCCGTTGCCGGGTCGACACGTCAGGTCACCGTAGGGGCGGCCGGTCCGGTTGCCCGGGTATTCTTACCGGCTGTGATCATCGAGGACCCGGCCGGGCAGGGCGTACCCGGCGACGACGACCGCACGGTCGACCTCAGCGAGGATTTCGTGGTGCTGCCCGAGCAGACCGCCGACGACACCGACTCCGGCTGGGGTGAGCGCCGTGGCGGCAACGACGACTGGCTGCTCGCCGAGCGTCCTCCGCACTGGGGCTGACCGCCGCCGGTGGCCACCGGCGGGACGGGCGGCAGGACCCGCCCCCTCCCGGCCGGCGCGGTGGGCACCGGGGCACCGGTGTGCTGCCGGTGCTCCGGCGCACGGCGGTGGCTCACTGCCGGACCACGACACCGAAGCGGCTGCCCTCCGGCTGCCCGACGGAGCGTTGCGCCTGGTCGGGGCGGACCGCCAGATAGAGCGCGGAGGAGCCGTCGGCGGCACCGTCGCCCACCACGTCGAGCACCAGCGCGTCGGTCGCCAGCAGGATGGTCTCACCGGCCGCCCGCCCGGCCGGCACCACGAGCAGGTCGACCCGCGCGCCGGGGCGGAGGACCGCCAGGGCGGCCGGTTCGGCCAGCCGTACCGGCACCCCGACGAAGCCACTCGGCAGCGGCAGCGCGACCGGGGTGTCCCGGCCGGCGGGCGGGTCGCCGTCCTCCCCGCCGGGGACGGCGGCGTCGCCGGCCCCGGCCCGACCGGTCGGGGGCCGGGGGTGGTCGGAACGGCCCGCCCGGGTGGCGTCGTCCGTTCCGGGCGGGGCGCATCCGCCCGGGGCGGTGACGGTGGCGGGGCCTGCCGCCAGCGCCAGCCCGACGGTGGGCGGTGGCGGGCCGGCGGGGCAGCGGGCCGGGGTGTCCAGGACGAGCACCGCCAACCCGAGCAGGGCGGCCACCAGCACCGCCCGGAGCAGGGTCGCCCCGCCGGGGCGATGCGGCCATCGGAACGGCCGCAGTGAGCCTTCGTCATCCGTGCCACCGCCCGCCATGACCACACCTCCGCCGCTCACCGGATGCCCCGCCGGCATCCCCGGCTCAGCAGGCTAGGCGGGCGTCGGGCGAGGCACGAGCCGTCGTCCACAGCCGTTGGACGACGGGCGGACCTGTGGACGGCCACCGTCCTCCCGCCGGATCTGCTAAGGCCGGCCGAGACGACGAAGACCCCTGCGGCCCGGGGCGGCAGGGGTCTTCGGTGGCTACCGGGTCAGGAGGAGGTGCTGGCCGCCGGCGACTTGGTCGACCCGGAGGAACCACCGCCGGTCGAGCCCGCCGAGCCGGATCCGGAGCCGGTCGACGACCCCGACCCCGACCCCGAGCCGGACCCGGAGCCGGAGCCCGAACCGGTCGCGGGGGACGAACCAGACGAGTCCTTGCCGGAACCGGAGGAGGTGCTGTCGGACTTCACCGCGCTGCTCTTGCCCTCGGTGCCCGAGGCCCGGGAGTCGGTGCGGTAGAAGCCGGAGCCCTTGAACACGACACCGACCGAGTTGAAGACCTTGCGCAGCCGCCCCTCGCAGGCGGGGCACTCGGTCAGCGGCTCGTCGGAGAACGACTGCACCGCCTCGAGTTGGTGGCCGCACGCGGTGCAGGCGTACTGGTACGTGGGCACGTTCTCCTCCGGATCTGGGACGGCCGGTTGGCACTCGGCGTATTCGAGTGCCAATGGTGCGTCATCGGACCCGGGTTCGTCCAGCGGACGGGGCCGGATCGTGATCCGGCACATCGCGGAGCCGGACGGGCGTCGGCACGCCGACGCATCGGGGAGCGGGTGCGGCGGGACGCGGCCGGGCTGAGCCGTCCGGGGGAGCGGAGGTGGTCGGCCGGACCGGCGGTACGGCCGGCCTTCAGGGTGCGGCCGTGGGCAGCCGGCGCAGGCCGTCCGACGGGGTGAGCGCCGCGCCCACCGGGCGGTCGTGGGGCTGGGCGGGCAGCGCCGCGAGGAGTTCGCCGTCGTGCAGCAGCGCCACGGTCAGGACGGCCGCCGGCACCCGGGCCAGCGCCCGGTCGTAGGAACCGCCACCCCGGCCCAGCCGCAGCCCGCGCCGGTCGACCGCCAGCGCGGGCACCACGACCAGGGTGGCCCCGGTGACCGCCGCTCGGCCCCGGCGCGGGCCGTCCGGCTCGCGCATGCCCCGGCCGGCGGCGACCAGGGTGCCCGGCCCGGCGTACGGTGCCCAGTCCAGGTCGAGGTCGGTGCGGAGCACCGGCAGCAGCAGGTCCGCCCCGGCCGGCAGCGCGGCCCGGAGCACGTCGGGCAGGTCGGGGCCGCCCGGTTCGGAGCCGACCGGCACGTAGGCGGTCATCGTGGTCGGCCGCAGACGGCGTACCAGATCGGTCAGCTCGGCCTGGACGCGCCGCGCGGCGGCGGCCCGCTGCGGTGCGGTGAGCGCCCGGCGGCGGGCGAGCAGCGCGACGCGTGTCTCGCGTTTGGCCGCCGGGACGGCATCCGCGTGATCGGAGAAATTGGGCACGCAACACTCCTGACGCAACGCCGTGCGGCCGGTCGCTCTGTGTCAGCATCGCAGGAACGGGCCTGGAACTTCCGGGGGGAAGAACGTTGACGCTACGCGGGCGGTTGACGGCGGCCTTTCTCACGGTGGTGCTCGGCCCGGTGGTGCTCGGTGCGGTCTTCGTCGGGACCACGCTGTCGACGGTGGACCGGAGCCGGTCCACCGAACGGCTCAGCCTGGCCGCGACCGCCGTGCGTACCTCGATCGACGCGCTCTGCCAGCAGTTGCGGGCCGCCGCCGACGCGGTGGCCCTGCGCCCCGACCCGGCCGGGCGGGCGGGCGCCGCCGGCCAGGTGGTCAGCCGGGGGCTGGCCGCCGCGGTGCTGGTCACCGACCGGGCCGGTGGCGTCACGTACGCCACCCCGGGTGGACCCGCCACCGGCTGGCAGGACTGCGCGGGCGTCCGGACCGGCGGGCCGGTGCGGGCCATCAGCGCCCGGGTGGACCTGCGCGATCCGGCCGGCACGCCGCTCGGCGCGGTGGCCGCCGCCGAGCTGGTCGACCCGGCGTTCGTGGCCCGGTTGGCCGCCGTGACCGGCGTCGCGGTCACCCTCCTCGACGACACCGCCGGTCCCGGCCGGATCGCCCACACCACCGAAACCGACGGGGTACGCGCGGCGGTGCTGGCCGCCGCCGGCTCGGCCGACGGCGAGCGGGTCACCGCCACCGGAGACGGCCGGTACGTCCGGCGGCTCGGACCGACCCCGGGGCAGCCGTTGCCGCTGGTGCTCTCGGTGCCCGGTGGGCAGTCGTCGGGTCTGCCGGTCGTGCTGCTCGGGGCGGTGCTGCTGGCCGCCGCGCTGGCCGTGCTGACCGCGTGGCGGCTGGCCCGGGTGACCACCCGGCCCCTGGTGGAGCTGGCCGGCGCGGTGGACCGGGTGGCCGGGGGCGACCTGACCGCCCGGGTGCCGGTGCGCAGCCGGGACGAGATCGGCCGGCTCGCCGCCGCGTTCAACCGGATGATCCGGGAGACCGCCGGCTACGTCGCGGCGTTGACCAGCAGCCGGGACCAGCTGCGCGGCCATCTCGGGGTGCTCGGGGACACCCTGGCCAGCACCCACGATTTGCAACGCATCCTGCGGGTGATCCTGCACAGCGCCATCGCGGCGACCGGGGCGCGGGCCGGGGCGGTGCTGCTGCGCGACGACGCCGGGATGCTCGTCGGGCAGTGCGTCGAGGGGCTGGCCGGGCGCTGCCCGGCGGGCACCGATCCGGAGGAGCTGCGGATGCCGGTCGGCGCGGGGGTGGTCGGTGCGGTCGCCGCCACCGGCGAGCCGCAACGCGGGCGGGTCCGACCCGGCCCGACGCCGCCCGGCGAGCCGTGGTGCGAGACGTACGTGGCGGTGCCGTTCACCGCGCCCGCCGGGGAGGCCGCCGGCCGGGATCCGGCGGTCGGCGTGCTGGTCCTCTACGACCGGCTCGGGGGCGACGAGTTCGACGACGACGACCTGGCCACCCTGCGGACCTTCGCCGGGCACGCGGCGGTGGCGGTGGAGAACGTCCGGGTCCACGAGGAGGCGCAGCGGCTGTCGCTGACCGACCCGCTGACCGGGCTGTGGAACTACCGCTACCTGCGGGAGTCGTTGCGCCGGGAGGTGGAGCGGGCCAACCGGTTCGGTCGGATGCTCAGCATCCTGGTCCTCGACCTGGACCGCTTCAAGATCGTCAACGACAGTTACGGGCACGCCGCCGGGGACGCGGTGCTCGCCGAGTTCGCCCGTCGGGTCCGGGGCGAGATCCGCGAGGTGGACCTGGCCTTCCGGCAGGGGGGTGAGGAGTTCGTGGTGCTGCTGCCGGAGACCGACGCCCGGGGCGCGGCGACCGTCGCCGAGCGGCTGGGCGCGGCGGTCCGGGAGACCCCGGTCGTGGTGGCCGGCCACACCGGAACCCCGACGACGATCACGATGTCGGTCTCCATCGGCATCGCCGTCTACCCGGACCACGCCGGCACCGGCACGGAGGTGCTGGACGCCGCCGACGAGGCGTTGTACGCGGCCAAGGGCGCCGGCCGGGACGGCTACCGGGTGGCGACCGCGCGTCCGCGACCGGTGCCGGCCGGGGAGGTGCCGGCCGATCCGACGGCGGTCCCGGCGGGAACGGCGGTCGGGGACGACGATCCGCCCCGCGCCGGTCCCCCCACCGGTCCGTCCGCCGCCGACCAGCCCCCCTCCGACCAGTCGGCGGCCGACCGGACCCCCGCCGACGGCGCGCGGACCGAGCAGCCGACCGGTCGGCACGCCGTCGGCACCCCCGGTGTGACGCAGCCGGGCGGCGCGTCTTCCGGTCCTCACCCGCCGCGGCAGAGCCGTGGCCGATAGTCTCGCGGCATGTCGGAGCACTCAGCGAACCCCTCAGCGACCGCCGCGACCGGTCGTGCCCGTGCGGTCAAGGCCGTGATCCCGGCCGCCGGCCTGGCCACCCGGTTCCTGCCGGCCACGAAGGCGGTGCCCAAGGAGCTGCTGCCGGTGATCGATCGACCGGTGCTCCAGTACATCGTCGAGGAGGCCGCCCAGGCCGGCATCGGCGACGTGCTGCTGATCACCGGTCGGGGCAAGACGTCGATGGTGGACCACTTCGACCGGCGTCCCGACCTGGAGGCCCGGCTGGAGGCCAAGGGGGACGCCGAGCGGCTGGCCGCGGTGAAGCGCCCCAGCGAGCTGGCCGAGATCTACACCTGCCGGCAGCCGGAGCAGCTCGGCCTCGGCCACGCCGTCGGGTACGCCGAGTCGCACGTGGGCGACCAGCCCTTCGCGGTGCTCCTCGGCGACGAGTTCGTCAAGCCGTCCGAGCCGCTGTTGCCGGCCATGTTGGAGCTGCAGGCCCGCACCGGTGGTGTGGTGCTGGCGTTCTTCGAGGTCGATCCGGCGGAGACCAAGCGGTACGGGATCGCCTCGGTCGAGCCGGCCGAGGCCGAGCTGACCGACCTCGGCGAGGTCGTGAAGGTCACCGGCATGGTGGAGAAGCCGCAGCCGGAGGACGCCCCGAGCAACCTGGCGGTCCTCGGCCGGTACGTCCTGCCGGGACGGATCTTCGACGCGATCCGGCGTACCGAACCGGGCAGCGGCGGGGAGATCCAGCTCACCGACGCGATGGAGCTGCTGCGCGCCGAGGGGGTGCCGGTGCACGCGATCGTCTACCGGGGCACCCGCTACGACACCGGCATGCCGCTGGGCTACCTCCAGACAGTCGTGCAGATCGCCGTCGAGCGGGAGGACCTCGGGGCCGAGTTCCGCAGCTGGCTGACCGGGTTCGTCAACAACGGCGACGAGACCGTCACGGCGGCGATCCTCAACGGGGTGCGTGACGCGGCGGGCGGCTCCGGTACATGACCTCGACGGCCGACGCCGAGGCGGCCGCGAACGAGTTGACGCCGCTCGCCGACTACCTGGGCAGCGTGCTGCGCAGGTTACGCGCGCTGCCCCCGCTCGACCTCGACCTCACCCAGGCCTACGGCAACGTCCTCGCCTCGGACGTCGTCGCCCCGCACTCGTTCCCCGCCTTCGACCAGGCCGCGGTGGACGGGTACGCCGCGCGCTGGGAGGACCTCGTCGGGTACGGCCCGGTCCCCTCGCCGGGGCCGGGCCGTCCGGTGCGGCTCAACGTGGTCGGTGACCTCGGCGCGGCGAGCTGGCGTCCGGTGCGGCTCACTCCCGGCTCGTGTTTCTCGGTGGCGGCCGGTGCGCCGATGCCGATCGCCGCCGACGTGGTGGTGCCGGTGGAGTGGACCGACCAGGGCATGGCGGCGGTGGAGATCTTCCGCATCCCCAAGCGCGGGTACGGCGTCCGCCGCGCCGGTGAGGAGCTGCCCGCCGGCACCGTCCTCGCCCGTGCCGGCACGTACGTCACGCCGGCGCTGGTGGCCGTCTTCGCCGCCACCGGCATCGGGCACGTGGTGGTGCGGCCCAGCCCCCGGGTGGTCATCGTGGCCACCGGGGACGAGCTGGTCGACGTGGGGCGGGGCAGCCAGCCCGGTCAGGTGGTGGACGCCAACTCGCACGCGTTGACCGCCGCCGCCGCCGAGGTGGGCGCGTTGGCGTACCGGGTGGGGATCTGTGACGACGACCCGGAGGGGCTGCGCGGGCTGCTGGAGGACCAGACCCTGCGGGCCGATCTGATCATCACCACCGGTGGCACCGGCACCGGCCCCGGCGACATGGTCCGGCGGATCCTGTCCCGCCGGGAGGGCGGCCGGGCCGGGCCGGTGACCTTCACCGACGTGGCGCTGTACCCCGGCACGGCGCTCGGGTTCGGTACCGTCGGCGCCGAGGAGGTGCCGGTGGTGTGTCTTCCCGGTGAGCCCGGTGCGGCGTTGATCGGCTTCGAGGTGCTGGCCCGGCCGGCGATCCAGCTGCTGGCCGGCGCGGAGCCGGTGTTCCGGCCGAGCGTACGGGCGCACCTGTTGGAGACCATCTCGTCGCCCGGCGGGCTGCGCGAGTTCCGGCCCGCGCACGTGGCCGAGCGGCGCGGCGGGGGCTACACGGTGCAGCCGCTCAGCGGTGGGCCGTACACCCTCTCCGGGCTGGCCGAGGCGAACGGCCTGATGGTGCTCGGTGAGCGGGTGACCACCGCCGCCGCCGGCTCCACGGTGGACGTGCTGCTGCTGGACCGGCGGCGGTGAGCCGGTTCGGGGCGGTCGGCGTCCCGGCCGTGGACGGGAGGTCGGCGCGGTGAGCTGGTTCGGGCGGGCGCCGGGGTGGCCGGTGGTGCTGATGGACGGTCCGGTGGTGCTGCGGCCGTACCGACGTTCCGACGCCGTCGCCTGGTCGGAGGTACGGCGGGCGAACCAGGCGTGGCTGTCGCCGTGGGAGTCGCACCTGCCTGGTAGCTGGAACGAGGCCAACTCACCGGCGGCGTTCCGGTACGTGCACGCCGACCAGCGGCGTTCCGCGCGGACCGGCGAGGGGATGCCGTTCGCGGTCTGTCTGCGCGAGGGCGGGCAGGAACGGCTGGTCGGGCACCTCAACGTGGGCAGCATCGTCCGGCGGGCGTTCTGCTCCGGCTACGTCGGCTACTGGGTGGACTCCCGGACGGCCGGGCGCGGGGTGATCCCCACCGCGATGGCGCTCGCCGTCGACCACGCGTTCGGCCCGGGGGGCCTGCACCGGGTGGAGGTGAACATCCGGCCGGAGAACAAGCCGTCCCGGCGGGTGGTGGAGAAGCTGGGCTTCCGCGAGGAGGCGTACCACGTGCGCTACATGCACATCGACGGGGCCTGGCGGGACCACATCGGATACGCGATGACCAGTGAGGAGGCGGCGGCCGACGGCGGTCTGCTGGCCCGCTGGCACCGGCTGCGCCACGACGTCGGGTGAGCCGTCCCCCCGGGCGGGATCGGCGCGGCGTGCCGGTATCCCGGTCGGTGGCCCGTAACCTCAAGTAACTGCAAGCTGCGGCAAGCACCGCCCGGCCGTAGGATCTGCGTCGAGAGTGATCTTTCGGGAAAGATCTTGCTGATGTTCGGTGGTTGTCCCGAAATTCGGTGACGGGAGGGGTGAGGGTGCCGACCTCGGTGCTCCTCGCCGTCCTCGCCGCCGCCGGTCTGCTCGCCCTCGCGCCGGCGCTGGTCCGTCGGTACGACGCCACCGAGCGGCTGGTGGCGGAGCGGGCGCAGTCGACGGCGCGGGTGCTCCAGCGCCGTCGGCGGCGTCGTACTGTCCCCGGCCGGCGACCGGTCAACCAGCCCCGGGCGCTCGTGGTCACCCTGGCCGAGGACGCCGCCACCGGGAACCTCACCGCACCGGTCTCCGCGCCGCCGGCCCCGGCCCGCCGTGCCGCCCCGCCCGCCGGCCGACGCTCGGGTCGCCTGCGCGCCGTGCCGCCCGCCCCCCGGCAGGCCCGTCGCCGGCCGCCCCGTGAGCGGCACCACACCCCGGTCGTCTACCGGCGACGCCGGGTGCTCGCCGCGCTGCTGCTGCTCAACTTCGTCGAGCTGGTCGGCGTGATCCTGGTCAGCCCCGGGTTCTGGATCAGCTTCTCGGTCACCGCCGCACTGCTCGTCGTGTACGTCGTACACCTGCGGCGACGGGCGTTGGCCGAGCGCCGGCGGCGGCGGATCCGGGCCCGGGAGGAGGCCTGGCTGGCCGCCCGGCAGGCCGAGGTGCGCCGCGAGCAGGCCCGCCGGGCGGCGGCCCGTCGGGAGGCGCAGCGCCGCCTGGCCGCACAACGCGAGGCGGTACGCCGTACCGCGATGGGTCTCGACCGGCCGACCGACCTGCCGGCGGCGGCCAGCGGGGGCGCCTCGGTGTCGTACCGCCGCTCCGGTGGCCTGCGCGGACGCCCGTACCAGTCCGGCCGCGACCCCCGCTGACCCCCGCCTGTCCTGCCTCGTCTCGCCTGGCCTGCGTGTCCGCCTCGCCTGGCCTGCGTGATCGCCTCGCTTGGGTCGAAGTTGTGCTGTCGGGGCGATCGGATGCCGCATCTTCGGCCCACCGGCGCGGCGGAGCAGGTGGCCCGGGTGGTGGGAGGGGTGATTCGCCCGGGGGGTGGGTGGGCTGTTAGTCTTGCTGCCGGCCCGCCCGGTGAAAGCCGGGTGGGACCGGAGCCGGTCTGCCGGCAGAGGGGCTGTGGCGCAGTCTGGTAGCGCACCTCGTTCGCATCGAGGGGGTCAGGGGTTCGAGTCCCCTCAGCTCCACAAAATTTAGGCCCTGACCAGCAAAAATGCTGGTCAGGGCCTAAATTTTTGCCAATATCATTCTGAGTAACCCCCGACCTCCAAACATGTCGACGCGGTCGTATTCGCCGGTGGGCAGTTATACCCGGTTTGTCGGCTTTCAGGCTTTTCGCCCGTGCGCGTCTAGGGCCTGTGTCGAAGTCGGTCTCGGGGCATGAGCTGGTTTGAGGATCTTTGCGTGTCGGAGATCGAAAAAGAGTGAGGCCTCCGGTAGATGGTTCAGCGACCAAGCAGAACCTGAAACCGGAGACCTCGTGGACACCCTAGCGGTGACGAGGCGGTTCGACCTGACCGACGGGCAGTGGGCGGTGCTGGAGCCGTTGCTGCCGGCGCCGAAGCGGCCAGGTCGACCGTCGTCATGGAGTAGGCGGCAGTTGATCGATGGGATCCGGTGGCGGATCCGGGTGGGTGCCCGTGGCGGGACGTGCCGCCGCAGTACGGGTCCTGGTCGGCGTGTTCCGCCGCTGGCAGCGCGATGGCACCTGGCAGCAGGTCCTGACAGGGTTGCAGGCCCTCGCCGACGCGGCCGGCAGGATCACCTGGGACGTGTCCGTGGACTCGACCAGCGCCCGCGCCCACCAGCACGCGGCCGGGGCGAGGAAAAGGGGGATCTGCAGGCCGAACCACCCGGCGGCGTCACCGTCGAACCGGCCGACCACGCGCTCGGCCGCTCCCGCGGCGGGCTGACCACGAAGCTGCACCTGGGATGCGAGCAAGGGCAGAAGCCCCTCGCCATGGTGCTGACCGCCGGACAGCGCGGCGACAGCCCGCAGTTCATCCCCGTCCTGGCCGCTATCCGCGTTCCCCGCCTGGTGACCGGCCGACCCAGGACCCGCCCGGACCGGGTCCTGGCCGACAGGGCCTACACCTCGAAAGCGAACCGGGCCTACCTACGCCGACGCGGGATCGCCGCGACCATCCCGAGCAAAGCCGACCAGGACGCCAACCGACGTAAGAAGGGACCCAAGGGCGGCCGACCACCAGCCTTCGACCCGCACATCTACCAGCAACGTCACGCCGTCGAGTGCGGCATCAACAGACTCAAACGCAACCGCGCCGTGGCCACCCGCTTCGACAAGCTCGCCGTCCGCTACGAGGCCACCATCCACCTCGCCGCCATCAACGAATGGCTGTGACCAACTTCGACACAGGCCCTAGCCGGTCGGCCTTTCAACGCGGTCGCGTTGCTGGCCGAGCCGGGCCAGCGATTCGGTCAACCGGTGCGCGTCCCAGCTGATCCGGGCGACCGGCGTGGAGAGTAGCCGTCGGATCTCCTCCTCAGCGGGAGCCAGCAGGCTAGCGAGCGCGGCGTTGCGCTCGCCCAGCTCATGCAGGACCCGAATCTGCCGCAACGACAGTCCCGCGATAGTGGGGCCATCGATCTCCGCCCGGGCGCCGACGACCAGCAGCGCGAAGAGTTCGGTGCGTGCGGCGGGTGGTCGGCTCACCAAACGGTCTGCCGCCTCGGTCAATGCGGTGCTTCGCCAGGCGCTGTCCGGAAGGCTGTGCAGACCCCACACCACGGCAGCATGGTGCGCCACGTTCGGGAGGACGAGCGGCGTGCGGGTGTCGGGCGGCGAGCCACCGGCCTCTTGCAGAAAGTGGCACGCGTACCCGATCTCGGTCCAGTGCTCGCGCTGGTCGAGGACCACCGGCTGGCTCAGCCGGGCGGCGATCGACGCCCGGAGTTCCTGATTGAGCTGGGTAATGGTCTCCGGTCGGAGCATGGTCACCAGCTCCAGCAGGATGGCGGATTCGCGCAGGTGGAGATGCTGCATGACCAGCCCTGGTCCTAGGTCGCACAACGTGCCGACGATGCGATCGCTGCCTTTTCGGTCGCCGAGATCGAGGAGCAGCGCGGCGAGTCGGACCGCAGGCGCGAAGTCATGGGAACGGCCTACCCGTAGCCGCGCCGACAGCTTCGCGTGGTCGATGAGGCGCACGGCCCGGTCGGCCCAATTCTCCTTGCCGATCGAGAACATTCGAATGATGTCGGTCAGAACGTGCGGGCTCGCGCGGTGCGCGATGAGCGTGAGCTTCGCGGTGAAGTTCTGTGACATCCACTCCGTGTCAACGCGGCCGGGTAGGACACCGATCGCCGCGAGATGGCGGATGGCGGCGTATTGAGCGGAGGAGGACTGGAGCACCTGAAGTTCGTATGTGAGGACTTGAAGCAGTAGCGGCTCCTCACGCAGGTGGTCATAGACCAGTGAGCCAAGGCCGGGCTCGGCATCGTCCAACGTCTTGAAGAGGGCGACCGCCGCGGTGGGTGAGTCGAACACCGCGCGTCGTGCCTTCCATACCAGTAGGCTCTCGCTCTCGTCGTCATCCAGCCGGTTGAGCTCCGCCAACGCGGAACGGGTCGTGGGCCGGTCGATGTCGAGCAGGATGTTCAACGCTTGGACCATCTGTTCGGCCCTCCGGGTCCGGGTGAGGCGGTTCGCCCAGGCATTCGTCTCGCCCGCCATCCGGTCGACCGCCCGCACGACCGCCGGCCCGCCGTCCCGATGATCGGCCTCGGCGAGTGTGCGGCCAACCTCCCGACAGCACTCAATGGTTGGCACCGGAGGCGCCGCAGCCAGCGGCCCGAGGAATGCATGTATGTCGAACTCTGTCGCATATCGCTCGGTTGCCTCGGGGAACAGGGCACGGCCGAGGCGGTGAAACTCGGTCTGCGTCTCCGGCGACGAGTAGGGGCCCATCCCCTCTAGAATGGCCTGCAGTGGCAGATGGTCGCGCAGGTCAAGCAGGAATTCTTGGCCGGTCTCCAGGTTGGAGCCGAGCCGAAGTGCCAGCCGGGGACCCCAGGGCTTGCGGCCGCGAGTGATCGCGTCCACCACGATGTCGCGCGCCGCAGAGAGGCACTCACGCAGGAACGGCACCTGAGCATCGGAGATGCCCTTGATTAGGTAGTACTTGACTGACGGGCGCGGGTCATCGCGCAGAAACCCGAGGACACGGTCCTTGCCGAGGTGCGAGGCCAAGGTCTGCGCGAAACCTCCGGACTGTACAACGTAGATCTCGTCGATTGACTGTGTGACAGAGAGCAGCATGCCGACACCTTTGGCGTCCGCCAGCTCCACCGCGCGGTCGGCCATGCGGGCGGCGAAGTCGTTATCCGGCTCGTCGTCTCGTGGGTAGATCAGGATGTATGCCGCGTGGATATGCGCGGCCGCAATGCTCCGCAGCATCTCTGCCGCCTCGATCGGCGCGGCGTTGTGCAGCAGAGCGCGGACTGTCTGGAGAAACGGCTGGTTTTCCTGCACCTTTCGGCGGGGATTGTTCTTCATCGCGCGATGGAAGACCGCGTTTGCACGGGTGGCTCCATGGTTCTTCAGTTCGTTGAAGGCCCGGCTGAACTCGTGCGGCGATGTGTAGCGCATGGCTGTCACGAACCGGTGCTCATGCTCGTCCAGCAGGTTGTCCCAGGTCGCCTCCCCGAAATACTGCTGTAGGGCCAGCCAGCTGATGATCAGGTGAAGTCCGGCATTCTTCGGCGGCTCCGCAGCGAGCAGGGCCTGGACGGGTGCCTCCTGCTCGATCGGGAACCACGTCTGGTCCAGGCGCAGGGCGCGTTCCGCCCGGCTCTGCAGCGCCCGCACGCGGCGTACCAGGTAGTAGTCGTCGGCTTGGGACGCGTCCAGGCCACCGAGGACGTTGCCGGCGTGCTCGGTGATCACCTGCTGCAGCGTCATGTCGTAGAAGGATTCGGTCAGCCGCAGCAGCTGGAACCGCTCGCCTGCGCTCCCGTTGCCTCGGGTGAGGTGATCGACGACCTGGTCGTGGATCCAGTCGCCGACTGAACGCCACCAGGCGGTGATTTCCGCCAGGTAGGCGCGCACGCACCGGATCGTGACGAGGGCATCCTGAACGGTGAAGGTGTCGGTCTGCTCGCCGAGCCGGTCGATAAGGGTGTCAAGGCACTCCTTGACCACCGCCTCGCTGAGCCAGACGTTCAGGTCGACCAACAGCTCGGCGATCCGCGCCGGGTGGGTCTCCGGGTGCCGGATCCAGCGGCGCAGTATCCGCTCGTCCCAAGACCGCCGGATGACCTCGGCGACGACGGCGTTGCGGTGTAGCCGGATCCCGCGTAACAGGGTGAGTGTGCGGGGTGACCCTTCCCGCAACGCGGAGAGCAGCCCGGGTAGCAGGAGATCGGCCATGGTGGCGTCGATCGGGTGCATCCGGCGGTGGGCCGGCGTCTCAGGTCGCATCGCGCGGTACGCGGTCAGGATCGCGCGGCAGTTGTCCGGGCTGGGCAGCCGCCATTGGGTGCCGTTGGAGTCCGATTCCAGCCCGAAGGCTGCGCATTGCCCGGCGGTGAGTGTGCCGAGAAGGTCGTGCGCGTACCAGCCCCGTGCGAGCGTCCAGGCCGCAGTCGTCGCGATGACCGTACGGGTCGCCTCGTCAAGGGCCTGAAACTGGTCGATCAGCTTGTTCTGGCCGAGCATGATCTGGATCAGCCGCCGGACGTCGGCGGTTGGCCGGGGCCGATTCAGCTCGGCGAGCCCGGCGGCCCGGTCGAGGCGTTGCGGGTGCGCCTCGCAAAGCTCCTCGACGAAAGTCCGCATCGCCTGCCTGCCGACCACGGCGGTGACGACGTTGATGTGGTCGGTCTGCCACTCCTCGTTGGAGTTCACGTCATACTGGAGCACCCCGAGGATCGAGCAGCCCAGCGCATGGGACAGATAGGGCAGCAGCGCGTCGACGTTCCCGTCGCCGACCGGGTGGAGGTCATCGAGGACCAGCAGGCGCCGTCGCGCGCCGATCGCCTCATCCATGCCCAACGCGTGGCGCCCGATCCGCAGCGCCACCTCGCGATTAGGCAGTTCATGCGTGGTGCTTGCGATGATCCGGGTCAGCGGCGGGTTCTTTCTCTGCTGGGCGAGGCGGGCGGCCAAGCAGCGTACGATGACGCTCTTGCCGCTACTCGGCGGGCCGCCGAGGACCGCCACCGTGTTGATCTTCGCCTGGATGGCCTGGTGGAACAGCGTGAACAGTCGGTTCACCTGTTGGACGTCGGTCTCCGGAACGAGATGGTGTGGCGACGGCCCGCTCGGATCAACCACGGCCCAGCCGAGCAGCTCCAGCTCGCGCCGATGCTGTTCACGTTTCCAGGCCGTCCATTCGTCGCCCCAGACCAGGGCGGCCGCGGTGTCCAGGTCGTCACCGGCGGCCGTACGGACGGTTCCGTCCGCCTCCGTGAGCTGCCACCCTTGGCTACCCCGCATGAGGACGGCGCAGGCCAGGTGATCGGTCGCGGAGGCCGCCGTGTCCGGGGGCACCGTGAACCCGCCCTTCTCGTCCAGGTCGCCGATCGCCACCAGCGTGGCCGGCACATTGCTCAGCCCGGTGGCTCGGGCCAGCGCGACAAGGGCGGTGTGCAGTCCCAGTGTGGGGCGGCCTGCGACGTGCGCCGGCCACAGATAGCCGGCTTCGAGGTCCAGGTCGATAGGAAGATCCGCGAGCGACTCGAAGGGCGCAAGAACTCGGCGTATGGCCATGGTCGTTTCTTCCGGCGGCTCCGCGGGCCGGAACCAGGGGTGCCGGGCGTCTGGGGGCCACAACGAAATGGCTACGTGCCGATCATCGCCAGTCGTCACGATGACAGTCGGAGCGACCGGCCTTCCCGGCAGAGCCTGTTCCGCATCCAGGTCCAGCAGGTCGGCCACGACCTCCTCGCCCAGCGCTTGCGCGACTTCGGCGGCCGTGGAGGAGTCGCCCTCGGGTTCGGTTGCCGCGTTCAAGATCATCTGCAGGCCCGAGCTGGTCTCGCGCCAGAGCCAGGTCGGCACCCTGGTCAGGACATCGGCGTCGACACCGTGCTCACATATTGTCCGCAGGTCGTCTGCCAGCTCCGCGGCCCGCGAGTTGACCGCCGCCTCGTGCAGCACGACAAGGCACGCGACGGCCAGGTCTCGGCGGTACGCCTCCTTCGGGGTCACAGTCACCGCCTCCCCTCAGTCACGCCCGCGGGAAGGCGGAGAACGGCGAGACCTCCAGAGGTGGCCACGACCACCAGATCGCGCACCACACCGAGGCCGATCACCGTCCCGTCCACCGGCCATCGGGTAGCCGGCCCACGGTTCGTCAGTGGGTGCATCTCCAGCCATCCTGACCGCCGATCCGAGCCACCGCCGAGGACCAGCCACTTCGCTGTCACGGCCGCCGACCGGAGCTCGCCACCCGCCGTCCCCGGCCGGCCCACCGGGCCGGCGCGGGTCGGCAGCGTCAATTCACCGCGTACGTCGACGACCACTGTGGTGTCGTCCTCGCGGGAACAGGCCAGCTCCAGCGGCAACGGGCACAGGCTCACCGGCGACGGCTGGCGGCCGTCTGCCCGAAGATCCCATTGCCACACCCGGCCCACGCGGTCCACGAGCCAGAGAACCGGCCGATCGGCCGATCCCGCGAAGTCCGCGAGCAGCACCTCGTCGGAAACGCTGTGCCGCCGTCGCTCTACACCGGATGTTCCATCCAGCAAGGTGATGGTGGAGCCGTGGACGAGGGCGATGACGCCGGCGGCATGCGCGGCGGTCAGCGTCGCCGGTCCGGGCAGTGCCCGCGGCGCCTGGGCATCCGTGGTATCCCAGCAGAAGGCTTGGTGGTCGCCGGTCACCGCGATGGTCAGCGGACCGGTGGCGGCGAGGCCGGTGATGGCCGCGTCCGTCCACCGGGTACGCGGCGGCGGCCACGCTCGCAGTTCGGCTCCACGCCGGCTGTCCCACCAGCGCACTGAGGCATCGTCATGGGCGGTCACGAGGATGCCGTTCGCCACAGCCAGGCGGGTCAGCAGGGAGGGGCGCTCCGGCGACGTGACCTGGTTCGCCCAGACGACCTGAGTGCCCTCGGCAAGCTGTGGTAGACCGTTACGAGCCCCCAGCAGGCCGAGCAGAAGCGCGCGATCCTGCGGCTGGCCGCGCACGGGTACGCCGGCCCAGGCGGCGATGCGGTGGCGCCCGTCGGCTCGCTTCCGGACGTTCCCCAATGCCCGGGTGACCAGCGGCGGTGGCGCTGCGAGCAGGAGCGGCGCCTCATCCAGCAACGACACGAACCGGCCATCTGTGTCGGTGGCGGCGCCGAGCAGGATTGCCATCACCTCCTCGGGACAATTGGTCCACTGCGGACCGTAGAGCTGGCGTGCCTCGTCGATCAGCACCTCGGCGATCCGGACCCGTTCGTCGTCCTGACCCACGTACTCGAAACGCGGGCGCCACCGCACCGTGCCTTCCAGGAAGGCACCCGCCGCCTTGGCGCACATGCTTATCTCGCGCGGGTCGTAGTTGCGCCCGGTCAGCCGACACGCCATGGCGGCCCAGAGATCCGCTGGCAGACGGCCGCCCGTGGAATACGAACACGCCGCGGAGAGGCAGGTCACGAGCTCGTGCGGATCCGCTGCCCAGCCGGTCATCGCATTCCGGCACAGCGCGCCCAGCCGCCGGTGCGCCGCACGCAGGCCCTCCGTCAGCGCGTCCTGCACCGGCTTCATGGCGGAGCCGGAGCGCAGCAGCGCGTCGACGGCAACGACGGCTGCGGAGAAGTTGCCCTGGCAGGCGTCAGCGAGCTGCGCGGACGCCGAGCGGGCGGACGACCCGAGAGCGTACGTTAGCCGGATCCGGACGTACGACTCAATGGCCGGGCCCGCTTCTGGCAGCTCGATCTGCCGGAACCCGTCGATCGACTCACCGCGCACGGCGGCGACGAGCCGGACGCACGGCACGGCAGCGAGTCGCCGCAGGAACTGCTCGATGATGCCGTTCGGGTCGGCGGCGCGGTCCACGTCGTCGATCAGCAGCGCGAGTGGCTCGGTCCTCCGTGTGAGGGCGGCGACCGACCCGGCGAGGTCCCGGACCGGCAGGCCCAGGGCGTCGGCCAGATCCTCGGCCGCAGACTCCGCGTCGAGCCCGTCGACGGAAAGCGCGGTAATCGGGACGTCCCCCGTCGGCAGCACTCCGTGGCGGGCCACTGGCGGCAATGCTTGCCGCGCCTCGTCCGTCGCCGCCATCAGGAGCCGGCCTAGGATCGCCGTCTTGCCGGTGCCCGGACCACCGCGGAGGAGTACGGGTTGCGGTGAGCCGTCGCCTTGGAGGTGGTTCGCCAGGTCGCGAAGGATGTCATCGCGCCCGGCGAAGTACCATCCGGGTTGGGATGCTTCGGCCACGCCCCGGGCCGGCGCGCTCCACTGCCGTGCAAACCGGCCGGTTGGAGGATCGGGCGGCATGAACAGTGGGTTGGGAAGGGCTCGGCATCCGCCCGCCTGATAGCCCGCAGCGACCCAGGGCACCTGTTCGGCATGCTGTTTCTTCAGGAGTTCAGCGGTCAGGTCGGTCACCCTCGACGGATCTAGGAAGGGGTCGGTCAACGACTGTGCGGCCTGCCGGTTCATGGCGTCGACAAACGCCGGGACAAACGTCATCTGCTGTGCCTCGTCCAACCGGCGTGCCGCAGCAACCACCCACAGGTCAGTGGCTGACCCCAAGTTGACTGTCGACGTCAGCGCCCTGGTCAGCGCCTCGCGAGCGCCGTCCCCGGAGTAGCATGCGTCCAGGATGAGCAGCACTTGGCTGACGTTGCGCCGGAGCAGGGGCCGGAGCAGCCTAGCCGGCGTCATCCAATCGTCGATAGGTTGCGCATCGGTCTCCGGCGGCACAAGCAACCACCCCGCGTCATCGTCCGCATGGCCATGACCCGTGCAGTACAGCACCAAGCTGCAGCCCTCGCCCGGCTCGGCCCGCAGCTTGACGACTTCGGCGTAGAGTTCGTCGTGGGTCAGCTCGCGACCCGGCACCCGAGACAACTCCCTGAGGCCGAGCCCAGTAAGAGCCTCGCGCATCGCCTTTGCCTCATCCGGGACGAGCGAGAGGTCCGCGAAGTCGCAGTCACCTCTGTTCCGGAACGTGCCGACTGCGGAGATGCCGAAGTAGCCCACCGTCACCCGAGCGCCGCCTTGAGCGCGTTGGACGTGTGCACGTTCTGCAGATACGCCGTGGCATTGTGTGCCTTTAGGCGCGAGTTGCGCGCCGCCCGGTCGGTCACCTCGCCGCCGAACAACCCGTCCAACTCCTTCACGGTGGCGACGGCGTCCTCCACCGCTGCTACATTGACCCAAGTCGATACTCCTGGCGATGGTGGTAACGACGTGTCGAGATCCGGATGCAGGGCCTTGCGGATGCCGCGGAACCCGAGCGGTGAGCCGATCGTGACCAGCGTGTCCACCGGCGTTGACGGCTGCCGCCGGAGCCAGTCGTACGCCACTATGCTGCCCAGCGAGTGCGCCACCAGAACCCGCGGATTCGTCTCCATGGCCCGTGCCAGCTCGTCACGGACCGCCTTCCCGAAGCTGTCGTCCCGCAAATATCGGGCGACCTGCTTGACAAGTCCGATTGTCACGGACGCGGCGCGGTCGAACATCCGATACTTCTCTATCCGACGTACGGCCCACTGGACGCTGCGCGGCGCCCATACCTTCGTCGGGTCGGCGGCGGCCGGTTCCTCGCCAGCCGCCTCTCCGATTGCGATAAAGAACTCCTGCTCGAAGCCGGGCTGCAAGTCAGCCGGCACATACGACTTCCGGCCGCCCGCCTTGCCATCGTTGTAGAGGTGACCGTAGAAGGCGCACTCCAGGGTAATGTCCCTAGCTGCAGGAAGACTCACGTTCTCCAGACCACGGACTATGGCCTCATGCCACTCGTCGGTCATCTCGGTGCGCGAACTTCGGTGTGCGAAGATTCCGTGGATCGCTAAAATATCGGCCACCTTCTAGGTGTACCGTCCAGCTTCGGACCGGAGAAGGGCCCGTTCGGCTGAACCTTGGCCCACCGGGCGGGGCCGGCAGTACGCCGGTGGCATGGCTGGACCTGTGCTATGGCCGTAGGCGTCCCGTGTGGGCCGCTGATCAGGCCACGCGTGACCCAGCGACCCAGAGGCGGCGGGCGTCCATTGGCTGCGAATACTCATTATGCCATATCTTGCCCCCCCGAAAACCTCACCCTAACGTTGACAAACAGTAATATCCGAAGGTCATGTTGAAGTGCCGTTTGTGCAGCTTGACGGCGGGGAATGCCGACTGACGGCTGGACCCAGATCGTCACTATCGGTAAGAGGGGGCAGGGGTTCGAGTCCCCTCAGCTCCACCCAGTGCAAAAGGTCATCTCCGTAACGCGGGGACAGCTCCGGTACGGCAGCGCGGTCGCGCCGTGTTCGGTGGGCCGCTGCACGTGCGGCGCCGCCGACGAGGGCAGAGAGTGGAGCGATGACGGAGATCAGCTTCTGGGTGCAGGGACTGCCGCCGGCCAAGAACGAGGCCAAGTCGATGCTCGCTGCTGGTCACTGCTACGCCGACCGGGTGCTGGCCCTGCTCCACGCTGCGCGGAAGGCCCTCGGCGAGGGGCCGGGACCGCTCTTCCCGGACGGGCCGCTCGCGCTGGACGTCGTGCTGGAGAGCCCGGCCGAGCCACCGTCGGACGCCACCAACTACCTGGGCGGCATCGCCGACGTGCTGGAGTCGAAGGGTCACCGGGGACCTCTGGACCACCTGGGTGAGCTGGCGTCCGTCGCCGTGTACGGCAACGACCGGCAGATCCAGGAGGTGCACTACCGGCGGGAGCCCGCCGACCAGACGCGGTACCACGTCCGCCTCTCGCGGCGCTGACCCACCGACCTCCGACGACACCGATCCGATGCCTCCCGGGGCCGGCTCACTCACCCCCGCCCGCGTGCTCCCCCCGCGTGCTCACCCCCGCCCGCGTGCTCGTTCCGGCGCGCTCACCCCCCCGCCCGCATGCTCGTTTCGGCGATCAAGAGGTTTGAGTCGTCTTTGATCTCTAGCTTGCCTCAAACCTCTTGATCACCGGGGCCGGCGGGGACCAGGTCGCCCGCCCCGCCCCGGCCCTCCCGGCCCCGGCCCTCGGCTCGGCCGGGCCGGGCGGCCGGTTCAGGGGATGGTGACGCCGTAGGCGGCGAGCGCCTCGGCGATCGGCTGGTAGAAGGTGGTGCCGCCGCTGGTGCAGTTGCCGCTGCCCCCGGAGAGGATGCCGATGATCATCCCGGTCGCGGCGACGTAGAGCGGACCGCCGCTGTCGCCGGGCTCGGCGCAGATATTGGTGCGGATCAGCCCGGACACGCTGCCCTCGGCCCAGTTGACCGTCTGGTTGAGAGCGGTCACGGTGCCACACCGGACACCGGTGGTGGAACCGCTGCGGCAGACCGCCTGGCCGATGTACGCAGTGCCCACGCCGTTGATGGTGAGCAGGCCGGGGTAGGTGTAGACGGCGCTCGGCCGGTCGACCCGCCCGGTGTAGCGGACCAGGCCGTAGTCGTTGGTGGGGAAACTGCTGGCGACGCGGGTGCCCAGCACGGTGGTCTGACCGGCGTCGGCGTACCAGCTCGTCGCGGTGGCGGTGCAGTGCCCGGCGGTGAGGAAGTAGGAGGTGGTGCCGCTGCGCACGTTCGCGCCCAGCGAGCAGCGGGCACCACCGCCGTAGACGGCCTGCCCGCCGGCGATGAGGAGGCGTAGCCGACCGGGCTCGTGGCGCAGGTCCGCCCCGGCCCGTACGGCGGTGACGCGTAGCGCGCGTACCTGCTCGGGGTGGACGGTGTCGTCGACGGTGAGGGTCAGCCGGCCGGTCGTCGGATCCGGACCCCAGGTGGTACCGACGGTCCGCACGTCCTGTAGAGCGGTTGCCGCGGCCGGTCCGGTGGACCCGGGCGGCACGGCCACCGGGTCGGTGGCACCGGCGTACGCGACGGCCGGGGTCGCCGGCAGTAGGGCGACGGCCAGGGTCAGGGCAGCGAGCGAGAGACGGCGCATCTCCCACCTCCAAGTCGATCGGTGAAGGTCGATGCCATCAGCATCCGCCCGCACCGGACCCGTTTCAAGGCGCGGCAGCGATCCCGGCCCCCCACGGACCGGGCGGGACCGGACCGGGTGCCACCGCCTCCGCCACAGGCCGGGCCGGGCCGGGCGGTGACGGGACCGGGCCGGCTCCCACCGGGGAGCCGGCCCGGCACGGGACCTGGGAGGTCAGGGCTTCCAGGAACCGGCCGCCTCGAACCTGTGCTGGTATTCGACCGCGCCCGACTTGTCGGCCACGTCGAAGACCACCGCGCCGGACCGCTTGCTGCCGGCCCGCATGCCGCTGCCCGAGTCGAGCATGTCGCCGCCGCAGCCGGACAGCGCGCCGGCCAGCCCGTTGACCGTGGTGCCGTCGTCGGCCACCCACTGGAAGTAGAACGGATTGATCGATGCCGTGCCCTTGGTCACCGTGGCGGTGACGTCGGCGATCAGGTACATACCCTTGTTCGGCGGCGGGGCGAACGAGCGGCAGCCCTTGGACGAGGTGGTGAAACTCCGGACGGTGATCTCGATGGTCCCGTCGTCGTCGTTGATCACCAGCGTCTCGCCGGCCCTGAGGTTGAACGTCTCGTCGTCGGTGGACGACGGCCCGGCCGACGGTCGGTCGCCGGGCAGCCCCGGCACCCTGGTGACGTCGGGGGCCGGCACCGGTCGGTCGGTCTCCTCGGCCGCCTCGTCGGCCCGCTGGCTCCCGGCCACCGCCGCGACGACGAGGCCACCGCAGCAGAGCAGCAGCACCACGGCGACCACCACGCCGATGATGATCCAGACCTTCTTGCCCGACGAGGCGGCCGGAGGCGGTCCCCACTGGTAGCCGGGTCCACCCGGCCCGCCGGGCGGCGGCGGGTATCCGGCACCGGAGACCGGCGGATAGCCAGGGGCGGGCGCCGGATACCCCGCACCGGAGACCGGCGAATAGCCCGGGGCGGACGGCGGGTAGCCCCCGCCCGAGACCGGCGGGTAGCCCCCGCCCGAGACCGGCGGGGGTGCCGTGCCCGGCTGGTACGACGGGTAGGGCTGCCCGGACGCCGGTTGCGGAACGCCGGAGACCGGCGGTGGCGCGTACGGCGACGGTGGCGCGTACGGGTCGGTGGAGTAGGAAGGCGGCGGCTCCGGGACCGGTGGCAGCGCGGCGGTGGGGTCCACCGGCTTCGGTCGGTCGGATGCCGGCGGGAACGGCTGCGCCGCCCCGGAGGGCGGCTGGTCGGGGTCCTGCGGCCCGGACGGGGGTTGGGGCTGGCTCACCGTACTCCTCGCACGCGGTCGACGGTCGTAACTCCTGGACGCTAGTGGGTGGCGGCAAGGGCTCAGCGCAGGGGCAGCACGGCCGCCGTGCGGACCAGGTCGCCCTCGACCGCGAACCGGCCGGTGACCAGGGCGGGCGGGTCGGCCACGGTGGCCGCCGACACCCGTGCCGGGCTGATCCGGGCGGTGAAGACGCCGGTGTCCGGTTCCAGCTCGACGGTGGCGTCGAGGAAATCCAACCAGGACCCGACCACGGGGTGCCAGACCTTGTAGACGGTCTCCTTGGCGCTGAACACCACCACCGGCCAGTTCACCCCGCCGGGCAGCCGGGCCAGGTGGTCCTCCTCCTCGGGGCACATGATCAGCCGGCGTACCCCGGCGTTGAGTTCCTTGTCCCGCTCGGCGTCCATGCCGACCGCGCGCAGGTCGGCGTGGCGGGCGACGGCGGCGGCGCAGTAGCCCCGGGTGTGGGTGATGGTGCCGACCAGCCCCGCCGGCCAGACCGGCGCGCGGTTGGGCGCGGCCGGGACCGGGGCGGCCGGCAAACCGAGGGCGGTCATCGCCCGGCGGGCGCAGACCCGCCCGGCGGTGAAGTCCCGCCGTCGGCTCTCCACCGCCCGCTCGCCCAGCCCGGCCCGCTCCGCCGGGAGCAGCTCACCCACCCAGTCGGCCGTCTCGGCCACCGCCACCGAGACCGCCGCCGGCAGCAGGTCACGCATCAACCCACCCCTTCCGGTACGACCGCCGCCGGTCCGCCCGGTGCGCGGACCATCGGCCATGGCAGGTGAACGTACCGCAACCGGGTGACACCGGACCGCCCCGTCGCGGTCGGCCTGCCCCGACGTCGGGGCCGGTCAGCGGCGGCGGGGGCGGCGGGTCAGCGCGAAGCCGACCACCCCGGCGACGGCGGCGAGCGCGCCGCCGACGGTGCTCCACGCCCACCGCGAGCCGAGCGTCGGCAGCCAGTCGCCGTCGAACCAGTCGTCGTCGGACTCGGCGGGGGCGGCTGCCGGCTCACCGGTCAGCACCGTGCCGGCCCGGGTGTTCGGCACCAGCGGCGCCCGCAACTCGCCGTCGTCGCGCGAGCCCTCGCCCTCGGCGGACACCAGCAGCTCCACGTCGACCGGCTGCCCCAGGTCGGGTTCGGGCAGCTCGGTCACGGACAGCCGGACGAAGTAGGTGCCGGGCAGCGGGTCGGCCGACCACGGTTCCGCCCAGGAGCGCACCTGACGCAGCGTGCAGCCCAGCGCCACGCTGCCCGCCGACGCGGTCACCGTCGGGGTCTGCGCCCCGGCCGTGCAGGCCTGCCGGCGACGCAGCCCGTCGAAGACCTCCACCGTCCAGGTGGACGCGCCGGTGCGGGCCTTGGGCAGGGACACCGTAGCGGTGACCTCGTGCCGTTGCCCCGCCGTCGCCGGGAACGACCAGTACAGGAAGTCGCCGGTGGAGGCGCTCACCCGGACCGGTTGACCGGCCGCGATGACGGTGGCGGTGAGGAAGGACGTCCCGGCCCGGGTGACCGGGGTGGCGCCGGGGGAGGGGGTGGGCGCGGCGGTGGCCGGGCGGGGGGCGACGAGCAGGGCCAGTCCGGCGGCGGCCAGCGCCGCGCCGGTCCGGATGATCGGGGTACGCATGGTCAGTTCGTCCTCCACGTCGCCACCCACCAGCGGGTGAGCAGCCCGACGACCAGGCCGGTGAGCAGCCCGGCCAGGGTGAGCAGGAGCAGCAGCACCCAGCCGCGCCCGAGGTCCGGCGCGGCCGGGGCGGGCGAGGAGGCGACCACGTCGATGGTCAGCTCGACCGGCATGCCGGGTGCGGCCCGGGTTCCCGGGCGGGGGGCGAAGGCGTTGCTGACCACCAGGCAGACCGTGGTGGCCGGCACCGGCGCGTCGGTGGCCGACGGGCTAGGTGTCGCCCCGTCCGCCGTCCCCGACCAGCGCAACCCCGCCGACACCACGTCGGTACGACCGCTGCCGGCGTCGACCCCCCGGACCAGTTCCCGGCCGTCGGTGGCGGTGGCCCGCAGCAGCACCGCGTGGTCCGGGTTGACCGGCCGGTCCAGCGCCACACTGACCGAGGCGCGCAGCTCCTGCCCCGGCCGGACGGGCACCCGGTACCAGCGGTGCTCGGAGAACTCCTCCCGGTCGGCGTATACGCCGGGGGCGAGCAGCGGCGCGTTCGCGCACTCCGCCCGCCCGGTCACCACGGCCGGGGCGGCGGTGTACGTCTCCTTGGCCCGGTCGACCAGCTGCTTGATCCGGCCGGTCAGCTCGTCGGCGCTCTGCGCCGCGGTGTAGGTGCCGCCGGTCGCGGTGGCGATGCAGAGCAGCTGCCTGCGGACCTTCTCGTCGGGGGCCAGGCCGAGCGTGTCGACCACCAGTTTGGTGCCCTGGGCGGCCAGCTCCCGGGCCACCTCGCACGGGTCGGGCGGGGCGCAGGTGTCCTCGCCGTCGGTGATCAGCACGATCCGGCGGGCGGTCGTGCCGGTGCCGAGGTCCCGGGCGGCGGAGCGCAGGGCCAGCCCGACCGGGGTGAAGCCGGTCGGCCGCAGGGTCGCCACCGCCGCCTTGGCCGCGGTGCGGTCCACCGGCCCGACCGGCACGATCTGCTGGGTGTCCAGGCAGCCCTGCTTCTTGTCCTTGCCCCGGTAGGTCGCGCCGAGCACCCGGATGCCGAGCTGGGTCTCCCCGGGCAGTGCGTCGACCACCTCGTTGAAGGCCTGCTGGGCGACCGAGATCCGGCTGCGTCCGTCGATGTCGGCGGCCCGCATCGACCCGCTCACGTCGAGCACCAGCTCCACCTTGGGCGGCTCGACGGGTTCCTCGTCATCGGCGCGGGCCGGTGCGGGGCCGGTCAGCGAGGTCGCCGCCAACAGTCCGATCAGGACGGCCGTCGATCGTCGTCTCGTGTTGATCACCGGGCGAGTGTAGTGAGATCCACTATGGAGCCTCACCGGGGACCACTGCGTCTGCGCGACATCGTGACCCGGTCACCGGGTCGTCCGAGTGGCGGATGGTGGACGTCCGTTCGACGGTCGATGACCGTCCGTTAGATGCTAGATGTAAACTATTTGCCGTGCGAAGCATCAGTCGGAAATCTGACTGAAGTCGACCCGTTGTGCCGGTGGCACAACGTGGCTAAGCTCTTTTTGCGCGCCCCAATCGCCCGCTTCCCCCGTGGCAGGCGATCGGGGCGCGTCCTTGTGTGCGGTCGTCCGCCGCGCTGCGGCCTCCAGCATGCCGCGGCAGCTTGTGCTTCCGCCGCGCTGCGGCATCGTGGTCCTGCGCCGCGCTGCGGCATCGTGGTCCTGCGCCGTGCTGCGACCGGTGGCGGGCACGAACCATCCGACCGGCGACCCGCCCGACGCCGACCCTCCGGCCGGCGTCGGGCCACCACCCCGCGACGGGGTCGGATCAGATCCAGCGACCGTCCAGCCACATCCGGGCGGACCAGTCGTCGTACGGCAGGAGGTTGCCGACGAAGATCGGGTAGAAGTACGCGAAGCAGAGCGCCACCAGCAGCACGTAGGCGCCGACGATGACCCCACCGATCAGTCGCCGGTCGGCGATCTCCTCGGCGGTGGCCGCATCGGCCTCCGCGACACCCACCGCGACCGGTTCCCGGCCGTCCGGTGCGGAGCCGTCCGGTGCTGGGCCGTCCGGTGCGGAGCTGTCGGGGAGGGGGTCGTCCGGTGCCGGGGTGGCCCGGGCCGGGCTGGTGGGGCCGGTGGTGGTGGGGGTGGCGATCGCGCCGAGCACGTAGACCACCGCCAGCACCAGGAACGGCAGCGCCGGGGCGGCGTAGAAGGAGAACATCGTCCGGCCGTCGAGGGCGTACCAGAACCAGGGCAGCAGGCCGGCCGCCACGGTCACCAGGATCGCCCCGGCCCGCCAGTCCCGCCGCGCCACACCGAGCCAGAGGGTGGCCCCCAGGGCCGGCAGGAACGACCACCAGAGCAGTGGCGTGCCCAGCAGCAGGATCTCCGAGGCGCAGGTCGGAGCGCCGCACGCGCCGTCGCCCGACCAGTGGAACGCCACCGGTCGACCCAGCAGCAGCCACTGCCAGGGCCACGACTGGTACTTGTGCGCCGTCTCCAAACCGGTGTGGAACTCGAACGCCGCCTTGTGGTACTGGAACAGGTTGGTCAGCGAGCCGATGATCGGGGTGTCATTGAGCCCCGGGAGGTTGGGGTACCGGGCCGCGGACCGGTAGTAGCCCTCGTCGGAGAGCAGCCAGCCCGACCAGGTCGCCACGTACGTCCCGACCACCAGCAGTCCGGCGAGCACCAGCCAGGGCAGCTCGTCGAGGAGCGCGTCCCGCCACGGCCGGCGTACCCCGGCCGACCGGCGGACGCCGACCTCCCAGAGCAGGGCCAGCAGCCCGAAGGCCGGCACGAAGTAGATCCCGCTCCACTTCACCGCGCACGCGCAGCCGAGCAGCACCCCGGCGAGCAGCCGCCACCAGGGCCAGTTCCGCCAGCCACCGGCGGGGCGACCGGCCCGGCCGGGGGCGGTCGGGTCGAGCCCCGCGTCGAGTGCGCGGGCCCAGCGCCGCCGCCGGGCGTCCCGGTCGAGCACCAGCGCGCCGAAGGCGGCGAGCACGAACAGCAGCAGGAAGATGTCGAGCAGCGCGGTACGGGAGAGCACCAGGTGGAAGCCGTCCAAGGCGAGCAGCAGGCCGGCGGCGCATCCGAGCGTGGTGGAACGGAACATCCGGCGGGCGATCCGGGTCAGCATCAGCACCGAGAGGATGCCGGCCAGCGCCGCGCCGATCCGCCAGCCGAACTCCGGGGCGGTGGTCATCAGGTGGCCCGGCACGGAGATGTTGGTCTCCGCGTCCTGGTAGCCGAAGGCCCACTCGCCGAGCCCGATCAGCCACTTGCCCAGCGGCGGGTGGACCACGTAGGACGGGCCGTTGTCCTTGTAGTTCCACTCGACGCCCCGGTCGATCAGGCCGTAGGCGTCCCGGGCGTAGTAGATCTCGTCGAAGATCTTGCCCTTCGGGCTGCTCAGCCCGAGCAGGCGCAGGACGGCGGCGATCGCCACCACCACGGCGGTGGCGATCCACGAGTTCACGTCCAGCCGGTTCTCGACGGTGGCGAGCCGGCGGCGGACGATCGCCGGCACGCCACCTCCGCCGCCCTCGGGAGGGGGTGCCTCCGGGTCGGATCGGTCCGCGCTCGCACCCTGTGCTGTCGACGCACTCGTCACCCGGCGATCGTAGGCTGAGAAGGTGCCCGGTGGCGTCCATCGTCCCCGAGATTGGTACGACTATCGATGAAGGAGCGCGTTTCGTGGGCGAAATGTCCGAGACTGGACGCCTGATTCTGCTCGGTGCGCCGTTGGGCAACCCCGCTGACGCGTCCCCCCGGCTCCGTGACGCCCTCGCCACCGCCGACGTGGTCGCCGCCGAGGACACCCGCCGGCTCCTCCGGCTCGCCCGCGATCTCGACGTCACCGTCGGCGGCCGGATCGTCTCCTACTTCGAGGGCAACGAGGAGCGGCGTACCCCCGAACTGGTCGACGTGCTCCGCGAGGGCTACCTGGTCGCCCTGGTCACCGACGGCGGCATGCCCAGCGTCTCCGACCCCGGGTACCGGCTGGTCACCGCCGCGCTCGACGCCGGGGTGCCGGTCACCGCGGCACCCGGCCCGAGCGCCGTGACCACCGCCCTGGCCCTGTCCGGGCTGCCCTGCGACCGGTTCTGCTTCGAGGGCTTCCTGCCCCGTACACCCGGCGGCCGCCGGGCCCGGTTGGCGGCCCTCGCCACCGAACCGCGCACCCTGGTCCTCTTCGAGGCCCCGCACCGGATCGCCGCCGCCCTGGCCGACCTGGCCGCCGCGTTCGGCGTCGACCGGCCCGCCGCGCTCTGCCGCGAGCTGACCAAGACCTACGAGGAGGTCGTCCGCCGGCCACTCGGCGAACTCGCCGAGTGGGCCGCCCGGGGCGAGCCGCGCGGCGAGATCACCCTGGTCGTCGCGGGGGCGCCGGAAACCCCCGCCGAGCGCCCCGACGACGACACGCTGCGCGCCGCGGTGGCCGAGCGGGAGGCCGCCGGGACGTCCCGGCGGGACGCGATCACCGAGGTGGCCACCGGGTACGGGCTGCGCCGTCGGGACGTCTACACCGTCGTGCACCGCTGACCGGACCACCCCGCCCCCTGCCCCAAACCTGCCCGCCCGGCCGCGGCACTCATCCGGCCGCGGCACTCATCGGAGGCGGTGCTCACCGGGCGGCGGTACTCGCCCGGCGGCGGTGTTCACCAGGCGGCGACGAGGAAGCCCAGGGTGATCAGGGCCGGCCCGGCGTAGCCGCCACCGGTCGCCCAGCGGCGACGTCGGGGGTCGGCCAGCAGGGTCGCCCCGGTCCAGCGGACGATTCCCGCCCCGCAGCCGGCCACCGCCAGCAGGCCGAGCAGCCACCGCAGGTGCCTGCCCACCCCGGTGTCCACGTACGCGGTCTGCCCGCCCGGCCCGGTCACCCGAGCCCGCAGCGCCGTGCCGGCGTCGGTGCGGGCGGCCGGTACCCCGCTGACCCGTATCCCGTGGGTCAGGAACCGGTCGTCGTCGGCGGCGAAGATGCCCCGGCAGCGCTGGGTGAGGCCACCGCCCGAGCAGTCGGTGATCACCACCGTCCCCGCCGTGGAGTGCCCGACGGCCAGCCAGAGCGGCCCCGCGCTCACCCAGGCGAAGAACGCCGCCACCAGGCTCAACGCCAGCAGCACGGCGAGCCCCCGCAGCGGGTCCGGCGGATGGACGGGGCGGGTGGGGCGGGGCCGGCGCGGTGACCGCCGCCGCTGCTTGGGCTCCTTGCGGAGCGGGGTGCCGTCCCAGTGCACCTGTTCGATCGGCGCCCAGAAGAACCCGTCGTCGTCCGGTGGGGTCGCCCCTGCGGCGGAGCGGGCGGTGCGTGGCTGCCGTACCGGCACCCGCCGGGGCACCGCGTCGACCGGTGCCCCGGTGGTCGGCTCGACCTCGACGGCCGCCTCGCCGGGGCCGGGTCCGGGCCGTGGCTGCGGGGCGACGGCGGCCCCGCGCGGCCCCGGGCCGTCCCCGGGGCCCGGGCTGGGTGGTCGCCGCCGGCCCGCCGTCGGCTCGTCGTGCCCCGATCGTCTGCCCGTCACGACAGCCATTGGACACCGGGTGTCGCTCGGTGTCCGTCAGTTGACTCCGCGTGTCGGCCGGCAATTCCGGCGTAAGGGCGATTTCCGTCGTAGGGGCGGGCTGCGCCCTATTGGTTCGCGGGCGCCCGGCGCGGGTCACTAGGCTTGCTGGTCATGAGTCACGTTCTCGCCGCGGTCGCCTGGCCCTACGCCAACGGTCCGCGCCACATCGGCCACGTGTCCGGCTTCGGCGTTCCCTCCGACGTCTTCGCCCGGTACATGCGGATGGCCGGCCACGACGTGCTCATGGTCTCCGGCACCGACGAGCACGGCACCCCGATCCAGGTGCAGGCCGACGCCGAGGGGGTCACCCCCCGCGAGCTGGCCGACCGCTACAACCGGGTGATCGCCGAGGACCTGTTGGCGCTGGGGCTGTCGTACGACCTGTTCACCCGCACCACCACCCGCAACCACTACGCGGTGGTGCAGGAGCTCTTCACCGGGCTGCACCGCAACGGCTACATCGTCCCCAAGGTCACCACCGGGGCGATCTCCCCGTCCACCGGGCGGACCCTGCCCGACCGCTACATCGAGGGCACCTGCCCGATCTGCGGCTACGACAGCGCCCGCGGCGACCAGTGCGACAACTGCGGCAACCAGCTCGACCCGATCGACCTGATCGACCCCAAGTCCAAGATCAACGGCGAGACGCCGGAGTTCGTGGAGACCGAGCACTTCTTCCTCGACCTGCCCGCCCTCGCCGATGCGCTGCGCCAGTGGCTGGACACCAGGGACGGCTGGCGGCCCAACGTGCTGCGCTTCTCCCGCAACCTGCTCGACGACCTCCAGCCCCGGGCCATCACCCGGGACCTGGAATGGGGCGTGCCGATCCCGCTGGAGGGCTGGCAGGAGCGCGGCGACAAGCGGATCTACGTCTGGTTCGACGCGGTGATCGGCTACCTCTCCGCGTCGATCGAGTGGGCCCGGCGCACCGGCGACCCGGACGCGTGGCGCCGGTGGTGGTCGGCCGACGGGGAGGGCAAGGACTCCCCGGGCTACTACTTCATGGGCAAGGACAACATCGTCTTCCACTCGGTGATCTGGCCGGCGCTGCTCGGTGGGTACTCCGGGGCCGGCTCCCACGACGGCCAGCCCGGTGAGCTGGGCCGGCTCAACCTGCCCACTGAGGTCGTCTCCAGCGAGTACCTGACCATGGAGGGGCGCAAGTTCTCCTCCTCCCGCAAGGTGGTCATCTACGTCCGCGACTTCCTGGAACGCTACGACGCCGACGCGCTGCGCTACTTCATCGCCGTCGCCGGCCCGGAGAGCAACGACACCGACTTCACCTGGGCCGAGTTCCTCCGCCGCAACAACGACGAACTCGTCGCCGGCTGGGGCAACCTGGTCAACCGCTCGGTCTCCATGGCGGCCAAGAACTTCGGCGAGATCCCGCCGGTCGACCCGGCCGGGCTCACCGAGGCCGACGAGGCGCTGCTCGCGGTGGCCCGCGCCGGCTTCGCCACGGTCGGCGACCTGATCGCCAGGCACCGGCAGAAGCAGGCCATCGGCGAGGCGATGAAGGTCGTCGCCGAGGCCAACCGGTACCTGTCCGAACAGGCCCCCTGGAAGCTCAAGGCCGAAGCCGACAAGCCCCGGATGGGCACCATCCTGCACGTCGCCCTCCAGGTGGTCAGCGACGCCAACACCCTGCTCACGCCGTTCCTGCCGCACTCCGCGCAGCAGATCCACGAGCTGCTCGGCGGCACCGGCGTGCACGCCCCGATGCCGGTGCTCGAAGAGGTCGACGACCTCGACGGCGGGCCGGGCTACCCGGTGCTGACCGGCGACTACACGGTCGGCGCCCGCTGGGAGTCCGTGCCGCTGCCCGCCGGTCGGCCGCTCGCCGCGCCGAAACCGGTCTTCCGCAAGCTCGACCCGTCCATCGTCGAGGAGGAGCTGGCCCGGCTGGAGGGCTGAACGCGCGGGCGGACGACGAACGGCCGCGTCCACGGCCGGACGACGGGCCTCGGGTCCGTCACCGCGGCGGGCGGACGACGAACCGGCCCCGGGGAACCCCCGGGGCCGCGTCGGCGCGACGTCAGGCGCGGACCATCGACGGTGCGCCGATGAACTCCATCAGCGCCTGGTTCACCTCGGCGGGATGGGTCCACGGAATGCCGTGCGGGGCGCCCTGCAGCGTGACCAGCCTGCCGTCGGGCAGCATCGGCGCCAACCGCTGACCCGTCTTCGGGTACGGCAGCACGTTGTCCTGGTCACCCTGGATGATCAGCACCGGGACGTCGATGTTCGGAACGTCACCCCGGAAGTCGGTCTGCCAGGCGTCCACCGAGTCGTGGGTGCCCTTCGCCGACGCCTGCGCGCCGATCTGCCAGTGCGCCCGGTAGGCCTCCTCGCTGACCCACCTGCCCTTGTTCTCGCTGTAGTTGAAGAACGCGTCGCAGAACTGGGTCAGGTAGGCGAACCGGTCCGCGATGATCGCCTGCTGGAACCCGTCGAAGAGGCTCTTCTCGACACCCTCCGGGTTGTCCTTCGTCTGCAACAGGTACGGCGCCAACGGCGCCATCAGCACCGCCCGGTCCACCCGGTTCGACCCGTACGCGCCCAGGTAGCGGGTCACCTCACCGGTGCCCATCGAGTGGCCCACCAGGATCGCGTCACGCAGGTCCAACTCGGTCATCAGCACGTCGAGATCGGCGGCGAAGGTGTCGTAGTCGTAACCCATGGCCGGCTGGGCCGAACTGCCGAAGCCCCGCCGGTCGTAGGTGATCACCCGGTACCCGGCCGCGAGCAGCGGACCGGACATCTTCTCCCAGGTCGCCCCGTTGAACGGGAAGCCGTGGATCAGCACGATCGGCTGACCCTGGCCGTGGTCCTCGTAGTACAGGTCGATCGGGGCGGAGTTCTCCGTACCCACGGTGATGAAGGGCATGTCTTCTCCTGATCCGTCGGTGTCGGACGACCCGCGCTTTCCCCGACCGGCCACCGGTATGCCCTCACAGCGCGTACGGCAGGTCCACCACCTGGTCGTCGGTCACCTCGGCGGCCGGTGCCCACGTCTCGTACACGCCCCGTTCGTGGCACTGCGCCCCGGTGTCGAGCACCGCGTCCGGATTCGGTCGGCGCAGCCGCAGCCGCAGCCAGCTTCCCTCCTCCCGGAGCACCAGACACGGCACACCCCGCCACCGGACGTACCGCAGCCGCCGGGCCACCGCGTCCACCGGATACCGGGCCGCCCGGGTCATCGCCAGCACCCGGAACCCGCCGGGCAGATCCGCCACCGCCTCGTACTCGCCGCCCGCGTACCCGCCGACGAGCTGGGTGGAGCGGGGCACCTCACCGGTCGGCACGTACTCCTGGTCGGGGGAGAGCCCCGGCACCGCCGCCAGCAGGTGCCGCCACTGCGGCCCCACCATCCGCAACCAGCCCCGCTGCTCCGCCTGGTAGCTGTAGAGCACCACCTCGGTGCCCTCGGCGGTGTACGCCAACAGGCTGGCGTTGGCGGGCATCGGCAGGTCGGCGAAGTCCCGGGTGACGAACTCGGGGATCAACTGCGCCGAACTCGGTACGAACCCGGTGCCCAGCACCGGCGGGCCGAGCCGCTCCCGGGGCGGCAACCCCAGCAGGCCGCGGTGCGCCTCACCGACCGGCACGTCGTAGTCGCCGGGATCGGCGGCCCGCCACCGCAGCGCGTACCCGACGTCGCTGTCGTCGCCACTGGTGCCGTCGCCGCGCAGCACCGCCAACGCGGCCGGCGTGCGCAGGTGCGCCACGTCGTGCTCGCGGTAGCAGAACCCGTGCGGCAGCCAACCCCGCACGTAGCCGGCGAGCTGCCGGGCGGAGAGCACCTTGACCATCCGGGTGCCCCGCCGGAGCACCGCCGAGCCGCGCACCGCGACCAGCGTCGGGTCGCCGGCCGCCGTCGGCTGCTGGCTGAGCTGGTGCAGGTACGACCAGCCCCGGTCCCGGTGCACCGGCATCAGCAGCGCCGCCTCCGGCTCCTCGACGGGCTCGCCGGCGCCGGTGACCTCGGTGACCTCGGTGACGTGCACGAACCGCCGCCACGGCCAGGGCGAGCCCGGTCGGGGCGCCCACTCGAAGCCCGGTGCCGCCTCGGCGCTGAACAGCTCGTAGGCCGCGCCCCGGGCCAGCTCCTCGGCCGGATGGACCACTCCGCCGTACGTCACGCGCAACCCGGTCCGCTCGGAGGCCGCGTCGCTGGCCCGGTCGGTGACGCTCATCCCGGCGAGGCTAAGCCGGTCAGGTGCCGGCCCGGTGAACAGCCGGTGGCGTCCCGGGAACGCCCCCCGACCCCGGCCGCCGGACCCCACCGCTGCCACGCCGCTCAGGGCCGGTCCCCGGCCGCCGGACCCCACCGCCGCCCAGGGCCGGTCCCGGCCCCCGACGCCGCCCGGAGCCGCCCCGATCCCGCCGCGCCGTCGACCGGGCCGACCGGTCCGGGTCGGTGCGGTCGGGGACGCCGGGTGTGTGATGCTGACCTCGATGACCGGACCGACCGAAACCCGTAAGCAGCGCGCCGCCCGCCGGGCCGGGGAGTTCCCGCCCGCCCCGCCGCCGCTGCCCCGTCCCGTGCTGGACAGCCACACCCACCTCGACATCACCGTCAGCGAGGCCGGGGTGCCCGGCGGGGGCGACGCCGCCGACCCGGTGGCCGCGGCGGTCGAGGTGGCCGCCGCCGTCGGCGTGGACCGGCTGGTCCAGGTCGGCGTGGACGTAGCCTCGTCCCGCTGGGGCGCCGACGTCGCCGACCGGTACCCGGCGGTGCTCGCCACCGTGGCGCTGCACCCCAACGAGGCCCCCCGGCTGGCCGACCTGGACGCCGCGCTGCGCGAGATCGAGACGCTGGCCGCCCGGGACCGGGTCCGGGGCGTCGGCGAGACCGGCATGGACTTCTTCCGCACCGGCGACGACGGTCGGGCCGCCCAGGAGGAGAGCTTCCGGGCGCACATCGCCATCGCCAAGCGGTACGGCAAGGCCCTGGTCATCCACGACCGGGACGCCCACGCCGACGTGCTGCGGATCCTCGACGACGAGGGCGCCCCGGACACGGTGGTGCTGCACTGCTTCTCCGGCGACGCCGACTTCGCCCGCGAGTGCGTCCGCCGGGGTCACCTGCTCAGCTTCGCCGGCACCGTCACCTTCGGCAGCGCCGCCGCGCTACGCGAGGCCGCCGCGCTCACCCCGATCGACCAGCTCCTCGTCGAGACCGACGCGCCCTACCTGACCCCGATGCCGCACCGGGGCCGGCCCAACGCGTCGTACCTGATCCCGCTGACGGTCCGGTCGCTGGCCGAGACCACCGGGACCGACCTCGACGAGCTGTGCGCCGCGATCTCCGCCACCGGCGACCGGGCCTTCGGACCGTGGTGACCGGCCCGGACCCCGCGACTACGCTTCGGGGCGTGACCGGCCTGCTCGGCCCGGCGGAGATCCGGGAACTCGCCGCGCGCCTCGACGTCAACCCGACCAAGAAGCTCGGCCAGAACTTCGTGCACGACCCGAACACCGTCCGCCGGATCGTCACCGCCGCCGGCCTCACCCCCGACGACGTGGCGCTGGAGGTCGGCCCCGGCCTCGGCTCGCTCACCCTGGCCCTGCTGCCCGCCGCCGCCCACCTGCACGCGGTGGAGATCGACCCGGTGCTGGCCGGCGCACTGCCGCAGACTGCCGCCGTCCACGCCGGCCCGGACGCCGCCCGGCTCACCGTGCACCGGGCCGACGCGCTGCGGATCACCGCCGCCGAGCTGGCCGACCCGCCGCCCACCGCGCTGGTGGCGAACCTGCCCTACAACGTCGCCGTGCCGGTGGTGCTGCACCTGCTCGCCGAGCTGCCCAGCCTGCGGCACGGCCTGGTGATGGTGCAGAAGGAGGTCGCCGACCGGCTGGTCGCCGGCCCGGGCTCCAAGGTGTACGGCATCCCGTCGGTCAAGCTCGCCTGGTACGCCCGCTCCCGGGCCGCCGGCCGGGTGCCGCCGAACGTGTTCTGGCCGGTGCCGAACGTCGACTCCGGACTGGTCGCGTTCACCCGGCGCGAACCACCCCGCCACGACGTGCCCCGGCGGGCCGTCTTCGCCGTGGTCGACGCCGCCTTCGCCCAGCGGCGCAAGACGTTGCGGGCGGCGCTGGCCGGCTGGGCGGGCGGCCCGGACCGGGCCGCCGCGGCGCTCACCGCCGCCGGGGTGGACCCCGGTGCCCGCGGGGAGTCGCTCACCGTGGAGCAGTTCGCCGCGATCGCCGCGTCGGCTCCGACGCCCGCGCCCGTCGCACAGTAGGCTGACGCCGTGCCCGCCGGGGGGAGCGCCGCCGCTGCGCGTCCGACCTGGTTGCCGGCCGGTACGCCGCCGGCCGCCGACGCCGCCGAGGAGCTGATCGTGGAGATCCCGTTCGACATCCGCCCGTGCCGGTGGGACGTCACCCGGTGACCGAGGCCTGGCGACCGGACGACGACGACCACCATCGACGGGGCAGCAGCGGCCCGGTCCGGGTCCGGGTGCCCGCGAAGGTCAACCTGCACCTCGGGGTGGGACCGCTGCGCCGGGACGGCTACCACGAGCTGAACACCGTCTACCACGCGATCTCGATCTACGACGAGCTGACCGCCCGCCGGGGCGACACGCTCACCCTGACCATGGAGGGCGAGGGCACCGGCGAGCTGGCCCTGGACGACTCCAACCTGGCCATCCGGGCCGCCCACGCCCTCGCCGGGTACGCCGGGGTGCCGCCGCACGCCCGGCTGCACCTGCGCAAGCAGATCCCGCTCGCCGGTGGGCTGGCCGGCGGCAGCGCCGACGCCGCCGCCGCGCTGGTCGCCTGCGACGCCCTGTGGGGCACCGGACTCTCCCGCGACGAGCTGGCCGGCATCGCCGCCGACCTCGGCTCCGACGTGCCGTTCCTGATCCACGGCGGCACCGCGCTGGGCACCGGCCGGGGCGAGGCGGTCAGCCCGGTGCTGGCCCGCCCCACCTCCTGGCACTGGGTGGTGGCCGTCGCCGACGGCGGCCTGTCCACCCCCGCCGCCTACCGGGAGCTGGACCGGCTGCGCGCCGCCGGCACCGCCGGTGCGCCGCTGGGCAGCACCGACGGGCTGCTCGGCGCGCTGCGCCAACGGGATCCCCGGGTGCTGGCCGGCTGCCTCGGCAACGACCTCCAGGACGCCGCGCTGTCGATGCGCCCGGCCCTGGCCGACACGCTGAAGGCGGGGGAGGCCGCCGGGGCGCTCGCCGGCATCGTCTCCGGCTCCGGCCCGACCTGCGTGTTCCTGGTCCGTGACGCCGCCGACGCGGAACGGGTCGCCGCCGAGGTGGCCGCCGCCGGGGTGTGTCGGGAGACCCGGGTCGCCCACGGCCCGGTCCCCGGCGCCCGCATCGGCTGATCCCGTGCCCCGGGATCGAGATCGACTCCCGTGGGCCGGGGTTGCGGTAGCCGGCGACCGGGAACCCGCAACGTCAGCCCCGATGAGTTGATCAACGCGCCTCGACCTGCTGTTCGAGGCGGTCCGGCCCCGGCTCCGGCCCGGGCGGGTGGGGCGGCGCGGGTGTCCGCGTACCCTTGCCCCAGGCGTCCCGAGGTGCCCGCCGGCACCGGGACGCCTTGATCATGAAAGGTGGGACCGTGGCCAACATCGTCAACCTGGACCGGGTGTCCAAGGGGTACGGCGCCGCCGGGCCGCTGCTCACCGACGTCTCACTCGGCCTCGACGACGCCGACCGGATCGGTGTGGTCGGCCTCAACGGTGCCGGCAAGTCCACCCTGCTGCGGATGCTCACCAAGCAGGAGGACCCCGACGACGGCCGGGTGACCCACCGCCGTGACCTGCGGGTGCTCTGGCTGCCGCAGGCCCTCACCCTGACCCCCGAGGCCACCGTGCGGGACGTGGTGCTCGGCACCGCCTGGCTCGGCCAGAGCATGGGCGCCGAACACGAGTGGGCCGGCGACGCCGGGGTCCGGGCCATCCTCGACGGCCTCGGCATGCCCCACCTCGGCCTCGACCAGCCGGTCGGCCCGATGTCCGGCGGCGAGCGCCGCCGGGTGGCGCTGGCCGCCCTGCTGGTCCGCGAGTCGGACCTGCTCATCCTCGACGAGCCCACCAACCATCTCGACGTCGGTGGCGTCGACTGGCTGGCCCGGCACCTGGTCGGCCGCCGGGGCGCACTCGTCGTGGTCACCCACGACCGGTGGTTCCTCGACGCGGTCTGCACCACCACCTGGGAGGTCGCCGACCAGACCGTCCGCGCCTACGAGGGCGGCTTCGCCGCCTGGACGCTGGCCCGGGCCGAGCGGGAACGGGTCGCCGCCGCCACCGAGGCCCGCCGGCAGAACCTGCTCCGCAAGGAGATCGCCTGGCTGCGGCGCGGCCCACCGGCCCGTACCTCCAAGCCGAAGTTCCGCATCGACGCGGCCAACGCGCTCATCGACGACGTACCGCCGCCGCGCGACACCATGTCGTTGCAGCGGATGGCGACCGCCCGGCTCGGCAAGCAGGTGTACGACCTGGAGCACGTCCGGCTGCACGCCGGGCCGAAGGAGATCCTGCACGACACCACCTGGCAGGTCGGCCCCGGCGACCGGATCGCCATCCTCGGCCGCAACGGCGCCGGCAAGACCACCCTGCTGCGGCTGCTGGCCGGCATCACCCGCGCCGACGACGGCCGGTTCCACACCGGCTCCACCGTCAAGCCGGCGTTCCTCTCCCAGGAACTCGCCGAACTCCCCGGCCACCTGCGCGTCCTGGAGGCCGTCGAGGAGGTCGCCCGCCGGGTGCAGCTCGGCGACCGGGAGATCTCCGCCGCCCAGCTCGCCGAGGTGTTCGGCTTCGACGACCGCCGGCTCTGGACCCCGGTGGGCGACCTCTCCGGCGGGGAGCGCCGCCGGCTCCAGATGCTCCGGCTGCTCGCCGGGGAACCCAACGTGCTCCTGTTCGACGAGCCCACCAACGACCTGGACACCGACACCCTCGCCGCGCTGGAGGACCTGCTCGACTCCTGGCCCGGCACGATCATCGTGGCCAGCCACGACCGCTACCTCATCGAACGGGTCACCGACGCCGCGTACGGGATGTTCGGCGACGGACGGCTGGTGCACCTGCCCGGCGGCGTCGACGAGTACCTGGCCCGCGCCGCCGGACCCGGCCCCGCCCGGACCGCGCCCGGCCCGGCCGCCGCCCCGGCCGCCCCGGCCGGGGGCGGGATGTCCGCCGCCGACGCCCGGCAGGCCCGCAAGGAGCTGACCCGGCTGGAACGGCAGATCGGCAAGCTCGACCAGAAGGAGGCCGCCCTCCTCGACCAGCTCGCCGCGCACGCCACCGACTACGCCCGGGTCGCCGAACTCGACGCGCAGCTCAAGGAGGTACGCGCCGAGCGGGAGCGGAGCGAGGAGACCTGGCTGACCCTGGCCGACGAGATCCCGCCGCTGTAACCCCGAACCGCCCCCGTGTGCGGCGTCACACCCTCGCGTACGGGACAATCGTCGGCGACCCTCACCCGAACGGCGTTGGAGACACAGTCATGGCCCACACCCCCGTCAACCACCCCGCGCGGCCGGTCTACCGGGCGATCGGCGGGCTCCTCGGTCTCTATCTCGTGGTCTTCGGCGTGCTCGGCGTCATCGCCAGCGCCGGCAACGACATTTTCGCCCAGGACGACACCAAGGTTCTCGGTCAGGGCACCAACCTCGGCTTCTCGCTGCTGTCCGTGCTGTTCGGGGTGGTCATCCTGGCCGGCACGGTGATCGGCCGCAACCTCGACGTGGCGATCAACCAGTGGCTGTCCTACACCCTGATGGTGATCAGCCTGGCCGGGCTGGCCTTCCTCCAGACCGACGCCAACGTGGCCAACTTCAGCATCCTCACGGTGATCGTGCTGATGACCCTCAGCCTCGTCCTGCTGATGGTCGGCATGTACGGCAAGGTCGGCACCGACGACGAGAAGGAAGCCTGGCAGAAGGCCCGCCTGGTGCTCTGACCCGTACCCGCGGGCAGGCCGGGTGCCTGGCGTTTCGCCCACGCCGGACGGCGGGACGGGGGACAATTCTCCCGATATCGCGTCCACGTGCAGGAGGGGCCATGGCGCACTTCCCGGTCAACCACCCGGCCCGCCCGCTGTACCGGGTCTTCGCCGGCCTCGTCGGCCTCTACATCCTGGTCTTCGGCGTCTGGGGCGTGGTGCAGACCTGGGGCGAGCCGCTGTTCGCCAGGGGCAGCCACTGGGCGCTGGGCCTGCGCACCAACCTGGCGTTCTCGCTGGTCTCGGTGGTCTTCGGGCTCGTCCTGATCATCGGGGCCTCCCGGCGCGGCAACCTCGGCCACGTCATGAACCTCACCGCCGGGGTGGTCTTCATGGTCACCGGTATCGCGATGATGAGCGTGCTCCAGACCCGCGCCAACATCCTCAACTTCTCCATGTCGACGGTGATCGTCTCGCTGCTGTTCGGGCTGCTGCTGCTCGCCACCGGCCTGTACGACAAGATCGGCACCGACGAGCACGCCGAACGGGAGCGGGCCGACCGCCTCCACCCGGCCCGCTGACCGGCCCGCCGCTCGTCCTGCTGCCCCGGTGTCCGGCTCACCCGGTGCCCAGCTGCCGCTTGCCCGGCTCTCCCGGTGCCCGGCCCGCCCGGGCCACACCGGTCAGCCGGGCCTGCGTACCGTGATCAACCCCGGCTCGGCCTCCAGATGGGACAGGCCGTTCCAGGCCAGGTTCACCAGGTGCGCCGCCACCGTCTCCTTGCCCGGCCTGCGGACCTCCAGCCACCAGCGGCCGGTCAGTGCCACCATGCCCACCAGCGCCTGCGAGTACAGCTCGGCCAGCTTCGGGTCGTAGCCCCGGCTGGAGAACTCGGCCCCCAGGATGTGCTCCACCTGGTGCCCCACGTCGTTCATCACGCTGCTGAAGTTGCCGGTCGCCGACATCAACGGCGACTCCCGCACCAGCACCCGGAACCCGCTGGTCTCCTCCTCGATGTAGCCCAGCAGGGCCAGTGCGGCCTGCTCCAGCAACTCGCGGGGGTCACCCGCTGTCAAGGCGGTGGTGATCCGGTCCAGCAGGGCCCGCACCTCGCGGTCGACGACCACCGCGTACAGGCCCTCCTTGCCGCCGAAGTGTTCATAGATGACCGGCTTGGAGACCCGCGCCCGCGCCGCCACCTCCTCGATCGAGGTCGCGTCGAAGCCCTTCTCGGCGAAGACCTGCCGACCGATCGCGATCAGCTGCTCGCGACGCTGTGCGGCCGACATCCGTACCCGGGACGCCGGTTTCGCGCCCGCCGCCGGCACCGACCGTCGTCGCGCGCCGGGGTTGTCCCCGCCCGGGGTCTGGGCCATCTCGTCACCTCGCCGGCGCTCGGTGACGCCCTGTCGTGGAATGCTCCGGTCGTGCCCGTCCGTCTCGGTCACCCGGCCATCCTGCCAGGTGGATCCCCGCGGCACCGCCGGCTTCGCTGCGCACCGGCTTCCCCGGGATGATGTCGTACGGGTGTTCTAATCTTCCGGCCATGACCGATCCGACGGCCGCCGAGGTGCGCCGGCTGCGCGCCGGGGAGGGACTCTCCGTCCGCCAGATCCAGGCCCGCACCGGTCTCGGCCGCAACCGGGTGTACGCGCTGCTGCGCGGCGTCCCGCCACCGGCGTGGACCCGGCGGCCGACCGCCAAGGACGAGCTGCGCACGGCGGCGGTGGCGCTGCGCGGCGAGGGCCGCTCGGTCGACGACATCGCGGCCCGGTTGGGGGTGGCGAAGTCGACCGCCTACCTCTGGGTCAGGCACCTCCCCCTCGACCCGGACGACGATGCCGCCCGGGAACGTCGGCGGGCGCGGGCCAGGACGATGGCGGACAGCCGGTGGGCAGCGCACCGGGCCGCGCGCGACGCCGCCCAGGAGCAGGTACGAACCCAGATGCGGGAGCTGGTGGGTCAGCTCGGCGACCGCGAGGTGCTGCTGCTCGGTGCGGCCCTCTACTGGTGCGAGGGCACCAAGTCCAAACCCTGGCGCCGCCACGACCACGTACAGTTCGTCAACACCGATGCCCGGCTACTGCGGTTGTTCCTCCGCTTCCTCGCTGCCTGCGGGGTCGACCGGAGTGTTCCCACCTACCGGGTGAGCATCCACGAGTCGGCCGACGTCGCGGCGGCGGAACGCTGGTGGGTCACGACCCTTGAGCTGCCGGCTGACCGGTTCCGGCGGGCCACCCTCAAGCGTCATCGGCCGACGACCCGCCGCAACACCGGCGAGGACTACCACGGTTGCCTGGTCATCGACGTGCCGAAGAGCCGGGAGCTGTACTGGAAGATCGAGGGCATCGTGGCGGCACTCACCGGGGAGATCACATAGGGGTGGGGGCGGCCTCGGTGGAGGCGCTAAGCTGTCTTGCGTCACATTCGGCCGTGGTGTAATTGGCAACACCCGGGTCTTTGGTACCCGTATTTCAGGTTCGAACCCTGGCGGCCGAGCCGTCTGTCGTGTTTTCCGTCGATCGGGGTAAGGGGCCAGGTGTCCCCGCAGTCTGGTTAGCATGGCGGCGAGACTGTCGCCTTCCCTGACGGGAGCCCACCCGTGTCCCAGCCCCACCGCCGTACCGTCGTCGTGCTCGCCGCGGGGGAGGGCAAGCGGATGAAGTCGGCGCTGCCCAAGGTGCTGCACCCACTGCTCGGCCGTACCCTGCTGGGCCACGTGCTGGCGGCGGCCGGGCCGCTGCGCGCGGACCGCACCGTGGTAGTGGTCGGGCACGGGGCGGACCAGGTCCGCGCCCACCTGGCCGAGGTCGCCCCGGACGCCACCGGAGTCCTCCAGGCCGAGCAGCTCGGCACCGGGCACGCGGTGCGGATCGCGCTGGACGCCGTACCGGACGCCACCGGCACCGTCGTGGTGATCAACGGTGACGTCCCGCTGCTGCGGACCGGGACGGTGGAGGCGCTGGTCGCGGCGCACGAGGGTGAGGGGGCGGCGGCCACGGTGCTCGCCGCCGAGGTGCCCGACCCGACCGGGCTGGGGCGGATCGTCCGGGACGCCGCCGGCCGGCTGGAGCAGATCGTGGAGGAGCGCGACGCGACCCCGGCCCAGCGGGCGCTCCGGGAGATCAACGCCGGCATCTACGCCTTCGACCTGGCCCGGCTCCGGGCCGCGCTGGGCAAGCTCTCCACCGACAACGACCAGGGTGAGGAGTACCTCACCGACGTCTTCGGGCTGCTCTTCTCGGCCGGTGAGCCGGTCGGCGTGCACGTGGCCGCCGACCACGTCGAGACGTTGGGCTGCAACGACCGGGTGGAGCTGGCCGGGTTGCGTGGGCTGCTGCGGGACCGGGTGAACGAGGCCTGGATGCGGACCGGGGTGACGATCCTGGACCCGGCGACCACCTGGATCGACGTGACGGTCAGTGTCGGGCGGGACGCGGTGCTCGACCAGAACACCCAGCTGCGGGGGGCCACGGTGGTGGGTGCCGAGGCGGTGGTCGGGCCGGACGTGACGCTGGTCGACACGGTGGTGGGTCCGGCGGCGACCGTGCTGCGCAGCCACGCGGTGGGCGCCGAGGTGGGACCGGGTGCCAGCGTCGGCCCGTACGCGTACCTGCGGCCGGCGGCGCGGCTGGCCGAGAAGGCGAAGGTGGGCACCTTCGTCGAGGTGAAGAACTCCGACGTGGGGCCGGGCGCGAAGGTGCCGCACCTGTCGTACGTGGGGGACGCGACGATCGGGGCGAGGGCCAACATCGGCGCGGCGACGATCTTCGTGAACTACGACGGGGTGAACAAGCACCGCACGGTGGTCGGTGACGGTGCGTTCGTCGGCTGTGACACCAACCTGATCGCCCCGGTCGAGGTGGGCGCGGGGGCGTACGTGGCGGCGGGCAGCGCGCTCAGCCAGGACGTGCCGCCGGGGGCGTTGGGGGTGACCCGGGCGCCGCAGCGCAACATCGAGGGCTGGGTGCTGCGTAACCGGGCGGGGACGGTCTCCGCGCGGGCTGCCGAGCAGGCCCGGGCCGCTGCCGAGGGTGCGTCGGACGGTTCGTCGTCGACAAGCGAAGGTGAGGCAATCCACGGGGGTGCCGAGGCGGTGTGAGGGTCGCCGGGGTCGGGGCATACTGCAACCGAATAGCCCCGGCCCACCGCCGCCGGGCACCACCGACCAACGGGAGCAGACGAGCCCATGGGTAGCATCGTGGCCGAAAACCGCAAGAGCCTGATGCTCTTCTCCGGACGTGGCTTTCCGGAGTTGGCCAAGGAGATCGGTGAGGTGCTCGGTGTAGCGCCGACCCCTTCCGACGCGTACGAGTTCGCCAACGGGGAGATCTTCGTCCGGTTCCGGGACTCGGTACGTGGTTCGGACGCCTTCGTGGTCCAGTCCGTCACACACGGGGTCAACACCTGGGTCATGGAGACCCTGATCATGATCGACGCGTTGAAGCGGGGCTCCGCGAAGCGGATCACCGTGGTGCTGCCGTTCTACCCGTACTCCCGGCAGGACAAGAAGCACCGCGGCCGGGAGCCGATCTCGGCCCGGTTGGTGGCGGACCTGCTCAAGACGGCCGGGGCGAACCGGATTCTCACCGTGGACCTGCACACCGCGCAGATCCAGGGTTTCTTCGACGGCCCGGTGGACCACCTGTTCGCGATGGACATCCTCGCCGAGTACGTGGAGCGCAAGTTCGCCGGTCGGCCGATGACCGTGGTGGCGCCGGACTCGGGCCGGGTGCGGGTGGCGGAGCGGTGGACGGACCGGCTCGGCGGCTGCCCGCTGGCGTTCATCCACAAGACCCGGGATCCGATGAAGCCGAACCAGGTGGTGGCGAACCGGGTGGTCGGCGAGGTCGAGGGGCGGGTCTGCCTGATCGTCGACGACATGATCGACACCGGTGGGACGATCACCAAGGCGGCGGACATCCTCAAGGAGTCCGGCGCGGCGGAGATCGTGGTGGCCTCCACCCACGCCCTGCTCTCCGACCCGGCGACCGAGCGGTTGAAGAACAGCCCGGTCACCGAGGTGGTGGTGACCAACACGCTGCCCCTGCCGCCGGAGAAGCAGTTGGACAAGCTCACCGTGCTGTCGATCGCGCCGCTGCTGGCGCGGGCGATCCGGGAGGTCTTCGACGACGGGTCGGTGACCACCCTCTTCGGCGGGCTCAGCTGACGCCCCGACCGGGGTGCCGCGTCGGCCGGTCGGCGGCGACCGGGCCGGCGCCGACACGCCGGTCGCCGCCGACCGGGCCGGCGCCGGGACGCGGGGCGGCGGCGCGAGACGGGGACTGCCGGAGAGCCCGGAAAGACCTCGGGTAGACTGGTGCGGTTGCCACGGCGAGGGTGCCCGGCGGGTCGCTGAGAGAGCGCCGCACGGAGGCACCGTCATCGACGCGGTGCTCCGGGCAGTCGTTCATGACGCATGAGCCCCAAGCGAGCCCCTCGCCCAGCACCGCCAGACGACAAGCCGCCGTAGCGTTAGCATCAGGAGTTTTCCCGTGTCCGAGGTAAAGATCAGCGCCGAGCCCCGTACGGAGTTCGGCAAGGGTGGTGCCCGTCGTACCCGCCGAGCCGGCAAGGTGCCCGCTGTGCTGTACGGCCACGGCGAGAAGCCCAAGCACATCGCGCTGCCGGCGCGGGAGTTCGCCGCCGCCATCCGTAAGGGCGGCGCCAACCAGCTCTTCGCGATCGAGGTCAGCGACGGCACCCAGGTGCTGGCGCTGCCGAAGGCGATCCAGCGTGACCCGATCCGGGACAGCTTCGAGCACGTGGACCTGCTGCTGGTCCGTCGGGGCGAGAAGGTCACCGTCGAGGTCCCGGTCCAGCTGACCGGTGAGGCCGCGCGGGACACCCTGATCGTGCACGACCACGACACCCTCTCGGTGACCGCCGACGCCACCAAGGTGCCGGACCACCTGGAGGCGTCGATCGAGGGGCTGGAGGCCGGCAGCCAGGTCACCGCCGCCGACGTCGAGCTGCCCACGGGTGTCGAGTTGGCGGCCGACGCGGAGCAGACGGTCGCCTCGGTGACCGCCGCCCCCACCGCCGAGCAGCTCGAGGCCACCCTCCCGGAGGTCGAGACCCCCGAGGAGACGGAGGCCACCGAGGCCGCCGAGGGTGCGGAGGCCGCCGAGACCCCGGCCGCCGAGGGCGCCGAGAACGCCGAGGCGAAGACCGAGGCCTGATCGGCCGCATCGTTTCACGGCAGGCGCTCCCGTCGCGGGGGCGCCTGTCGGCGTATCGGGGCACCGACGGTGAGGGGAGATACGGGACGTGACGGACGAGACGGGGCCGTGGCTGGTGGTCGGCCTGGGTAATCCGGGTCGGGAGTACACAGGGAACCGGCACAATGTCGGCTTCATGGTCGCCGAGTTGCTCGCCGTACGGCTGGGCGCGCGGTTCGGCCGGTACAAGCGGGTGGTGGCGGACGTCGCCGAGGGGCGGATCGGTTTCGGCGGCCCGAAGGTGGTGCTGCTCAAGCCGCAGACGTACATGAACCTGTCGGGGGGGCCGGTGGCCGCGCTGGCGCAGTTCCACAAGATCCCGGCCGACCGGGTGATCGCCATCCACGACGAACTGGACATCCCGTACGGGCAGGTGCGGGTGAAGCTGGGCGGTGGCGAGGGCGGGCACAACGGTCTGCGTTCGATGTCGAAGTCGTTGGGGACGAAGGAGTATGCCCGGGTGCGGTTCGGCATCGGCCGGCCGCCGGGGCGGCAGGATCCGGCGGACTTCGTGCTGTCGGACTTCGGCGCGGCGGAGCGCAAGGAGTTGGCGTTCCTGGTGGACCGGGCCGCCGACGTGGTGGAGTCGGTGGTCACCAAGGGTGTCGAGCCGACCCAGAACGCGTATCACGGGGCCTGAGGCGCGGGGGCGTACTCGGAGCGCGGTGGGGGTGCCGGTAGTCTGCGGCTTCTGACGTGGCCCGACCCCCGCGCGGGCCGTGGTGCGGCGACGGGAGCGAGTTCGTGGGCAGTCCTCCGATGATCGACGGCGCGTTCGCCAGATGGCTGGCGGACCGGGCCGGGCAGGCCCTGGTGGAGCTTCGCGCCGAGCTGGGGTTCGCGGACGCCGGGGCGTTGAAGTCGGCCGGGGACAAGGTCTCGCACGATCTGATCCGCAGCGAGCTGGCGAAGTGGCGGCCCGGTGACGCCGTCCTCTCCGAGGAGGACGAGGGGTCGCGGCTGGTGGGCGCCGTCGGCGGGGTGTCCCGGCTGACCGCCGACCGGGTGTGGATCATCGATCCGTTGGACGGTACCCGGGAGTTCTCCGAGCCGGGGCGGTCCGACTGGGCGGTGCACGTGGCGCTCTGGGCGCGCAACGCGCCGTCGCCGCACGGGCTGGTGGCGGGGGCGGTGGGCCTGCCGGCGCAGCACCGGGTGCTGGCCACGGACTACCCGCCGGCGTACCCGCCGATGACGGTGGAGGCGGCCACCTCGGGGGCCCGTACGCTGCGGTTGGCGGCGAGTCGGAGCCGGCCGCCGGCCTTCCTCACCGCGCTGGCCGACGACGTGGGGGCGCAGTTGGTGCCGATGGGTTCGGCGGGGGCGAAGATCGCGGCGGTGGTGACCGGGGACGTGGACGCCTACATCCACGCGGGTGGCCAGTACGAGTGGGACTCGGCGGCGCCGATCGCTGTGGCGACGGCCACCGGCCTGCACGCTTCCCGAATCGACGGTTCTGCGCTGAGATACAACGAGGCGGATCCGCGCCTGCCGGACCTGCTGGTCTGCCGCAAGGATCTCGCCAGCCGGTTGCTTGCAGCGTTGCAGAGACATTCCGGGTAGCCTGAGCGCTGTTTTTGATTTGTCCGCCGGAAAGGTCTGGAATCCATGAACGGATCCGTGCCGATCGAGCCCGTGGCATGAGCGCCCCCACGCACTCCTACCAGGTCTCCCACCTCGACGCCCTGGAGGCGGAGAGCATCTTCGTGATGCGTGAGGTGGTCGCCGAGATGGAGCGGCCGGTGCTGCTCTTCTCGGGTGGCAAGGACTCGATCGTGATGCTCCGGTTGGCGCAGAAGGCGTTCGCTCCGGCGAACATCCCGTTCCCGGTGATGCACGTCGACACCGGGCACAACTTCCCCGAGGTCCTCGACTACCGCGACCAGCGGGTCACCGAGCTGGGCCTGCACCTGATCGTGGCGAGCGTGCCCGACGCCCTCGCGGCCGGGACGGTCCGTGAGTCGGCCGACGGGATGCGCAACCGGATCCAGACGCCGGTGTTGTTGGACGCGGTGGAGAAGCACCGGTTCGACGCGTTGTTCGGTGGGGCGCGGCGGGACGAGGAGAAGGCGCGGGCGAAGGAGCGGGTGTTCTCGTTCCGGGACGAGTTCGGGCAGTGGGATCCGAAGAACCAGCGGCCGGAGTTGTGGTCGTTGTACAACGGGCGGCATCATCCGGGTGAGTCGATCCGGGTGTTCCCGTTGTCGAACTGGACCGAGTTGGACATCTGGCACTACATCGCGCGGGAGCGGGTGCCGTTGCCGTCGATCTACTACGCGCACGACCGGGAGGTCGTCGAACGCGACGGCATGTTCTACGCGGTCAACGAGTTCTTCACCCCCCGGGTCGGCGAGGAACCCTTCACCGCCCGGGTCCGGTACCGCACGGTCGGCGACGCCTCCTGCACGGCGGCGGTCCGCTCGGACGCCGACACGGTGGACAGGGTGATCGAGGAGGTGGCCGCGACGCGGATCACCGAGCGGGGCGCGACCCGGGGCGACGACCGGGTCAGCGAGGCCGCCATGGAGGACCGCAAGCGGGAGGGCTACTTCTGATGAGCACCGAGACGGTGTCGCCCGAGGTCGAGGCCCGACCGATGGACCTGTTGCGGTTCGCCACGGCCGGGAGTGTGGACGACGGTAAGTCGACCCTGATCGGGCGGCTGCTCTACGACACGAAGTCCCTGTTCACCGACCAGTTGGCGGCGGTGGAGGCGGTCAGCGCGGCCCGGGGCGACGAGTACACCAACCTGGCGTTGCTCACCGACGGTCTGCGGGCCGAGCGGGAGCAGGGCATCACGATCGACGTGGCGTACCGCTACTTCGCCACCCCGAGGCGGAAGTTCATCATCGCCGACACCCCGGGGCACATCCAGTACACCCGGAACATGGTGACGGGGGCGTCGACGGCGGATCTGGCGTTGATCCTGGTGGACGCGCGGAAGGGGCTGGTGGAGCAGTCCCGGCGACACGCGTTCCTGTGCTCGCTGCTGCGGGTTCCGCACCTGGTGCTGTGCGTCAACAAGATGGACCTGGTCGACTTCTCCCAGGAGGTCTTCGAGCAGATCGCCGACGAGTTCACCGCGTTCGCCGCGAAACTCGACGTACCGGACCTGACCGTGGTGCCGGTGTCGGCGTTGCAGGGCGACAACATCGCCACCCGCTCGGAGAACATGCCCTGGTACGAAGGCCCCTCCCTGCTGCACCACCTCGAACGGGTACACATCGCCTCCGACCGCAACCTGGTCGACGTCCGGTTCCCCGTGCAGTACGTGATCCGCCCCCAGTCGACCACGGTCACCGACTACCGCGGCTACGCCGGTCAGGTCGCCTCCGGCGTCCTCAAGCCCGGCGACGAGGTGATGGTCCTGCCCTCCGGGTTCACCAGCCGGATCAGCGCCATCGAGACCGCCGACGGACCCGTCGACGAGGCGTTCCCCCCGATGTCGGTCACCGTCCGCCTCACCGACGAGATCGACATCTCCCGCGGCGACATGATCTGCCGACCCAACAACGCCCCCACCGTCTCGCAGGACATCGAGGCGATGGTCTGCTGGATGGACGAGACCCGGCCCCTCCAGGTCGGCGGCAGGTACACCATCAAGCACACCACCCGGACGGCGCGGACGATCGTGCGCGGTCTGTACTACCGCCTGGACATCAACACCCTGCACCGCGACGAGACCGCCGGTGAGCTGCGGCTCAACGAGATCGGCCGGGTCCGACTGCGCACCACCGTGCCGCTGCTCGCCGACGAGTACCGCCGCAACCGCACCACCGGCGGCTTCATCATCATCGACGAGGCCACCAACCGTACGGTAGCCGCCGGCATGATCGTCGACACCGCCTGAACCCCCACCCACCCCTCAACTCCTCCGGCCTGGTCCCGGTCTGGCCCCGGTCTTGGTCCCGGCCCGGCCTGGTCCCGGCCCGGCCTGGTCCCGGCCCGGCCTGGTCCCGGCCCGGCCTGGTCCCGGCCCGGCCTGGTCCCGGTCTTGGCCCGGTGATCAAGAGGTTTAGGTCAATCTTGCGGACGAGATTGACCTAAACCTCTTGATCACCCGCCAACCCCACCCGGTGATCCTCCACCCCGGCCCACCCCACCCCGCCCCACCGCGGAAGGGCGTGATCGGCTCGGTGATCAAGAGGTTTATGTCGGGATGTGAACGTGGGGTTGACCTAAACCTCTTGATCACCGTGCCCAGCCGTGCCCGTGCCCAGCCGTGCCCGTGCCCAGCCGTGCCCGTGCCCAGTCGTGCCCGTGCCGTGCCCAGTCGTGCCCGTGCCGTGCTCGTGCTCAGCCGGGTTGGTTGGGGTGGGCGCAGGCGGGCTGGGTGCTGTCGGGGCGGGGGTGGTGGGGGAACCGGGGAGTCAGGGGAGGCGGGTGGTGCCGGGGGCGGGGAGGACGGTGAGGGTGGTGGGGGTGGGGAAGCCGCGCTCGGCGTACGCGGTCGTGACGGCCGCCGCCACCGCCTCCGAGTGGTCCGTCTCGACCAGGGCCAGGACGCAGCCGCCGAAGCCGCCGCCGGTCATCCGGGCACCGAGCGCGCCGGCCGCGAGCGCCGCCTCGACGGCGGTGTCGACCTCGGGGACGGTGATCTCGAAGTCGTCCCGCATGGAGGCGTGCGAGGCGGTCAGCAGCGGCCCGATCTCGGGCACCCGGCCGGCGCGCAGCAGGGCGACGGTGTCGAGTACCCGCTGGTTCTCGGTGACCACGTGCCGGACCCGGCGTCGGGTCTCGTCGTCGGGCAGCCGGCCGAGGGCGTCGTCGAGGTCGGCGGCCGGTACGTCGCGCAGTGCGGGCACCCCGAGCAGGGCGGCGGCGCGTTCGCAGGCGGCCCGGCGGGAGGCGTACTCACCGTCGGCGTGCCGGTGCGGGGCGCGGCTGTCGATCACCAGGATGGCCAGGCCGGCGGCGTCCAGGTCGAACGGGATGTGTTCGACGGACTCGTCGCGGCAGTCGAGGAAGAGGGCGTGGCCGGCGCGGCAGCGGATCACCGCGGACTGGTCCATGATCCCGGTGGGTGCGCCGACGTAGGCGTTCTCGGCGCGCTGGGCCAGCCGGGGCCGGCGCCCGGTGGGCAGGTCGAGCCCGGCCAGGTCGACCAGGGCGGTGAGCACCGCGGCCTCCAGCGCCGCCGACGAGGAGAGCCCGGAGCCGAGCGGCACGTCCGAGGCGATCGCCAGCCGGGCGCCGGGGACGGCGTATCCGGCCTCGCGCAGGGCCCAGACCACTCCGGCGACGTAGCCGCCCCAGCCGGTGACCCGGCCGGGGGTGTCGACCTCGGCGGCGCCGAAGTCGACCGGCTGGTCGGCGATCTCCGACCGGACCGTCCAGTGTTCGTCGGGCCGGGGGCTGGCGGCGACCACGGTACGCAGCGGGAGGGCGAAGGGGAGCACGAATCCGTCGTTGTAGTCGGTGTGCTCGCCGATCAGGTTGACCCGTCCGGGTGCGGCCCAGCGGCCTGCCGGCTGTTCGTCGTACCCGGAGCGGAAGGCGGCGGTGGCGCGGTCGGCGACGTCGGTCGTGGCCGGGGCGGCGGCCGGTCCGTCCGCTGCGGGCGTCACGACTGCCCCAGCACGTGCGTGCGGTAGAACGCCCAGGCGTCGCCCACCATGTCGGTGAGGGTCGGCTTCTCGGGCACCCAGCCGAGTTCCTGGCGGGCCAGGTCGGCGGAGGCGACGAGTTCGGCCGGGTCGCCCTCGCGGCGGGGGGCGGTCTCGACCGGCACCGGGTGGCCGGTGACCTCGCGGACCACGTCGACGACCTGGCGGTTGGTGAAGCCGCTGCCGTTGCCGAGGTTGTAGATGCGGTGCCGGCCGGGCACGGCGGCGGTGAGGGCCAGCAGGTGGGCGCGGGCGAGGTCCTCGACGTGGATGTAGTCGCGGACGCAGGTGCCGTCGACGGTGGGGTAGTCGTCGCCGAAGAGCTGGAGTTTCTCCCGGCGGCCGGCGGCGACGTCGAGGGCGATGGGGATGAGGTGGGTCTCCGGGTCGTGCCGTTCGCCGATGGCGAGCCCGTCGCGCAGGTACGCCCCGGCGACGTTGAAGTAGCGCAGTGAGACGGCGGCCAGGTCGTGTGCGGTCGCCTCGGAGGTGAGCACCAGGTCGACGGCGAGTTTGGTGGCGCCGTACGTGTTGGTGGGGGCCTTGACGGCGGTCTCCGGGATGGGCAGCTCGACCGGGTTGCCGTAGACGGCGGCGGTGGAGGAGAAGACCAGGCGCGGCACCCGGGCGGCCCGGACGGCGTCGACCAGCGCGATCGAGCTGACCGTGTTGGCGTGCCAGTACGCCTCGGGGCGGACCATCGACTCACCGGCGGCGATCAGCGCGGCGAAGTGCAGCACCCCGTCGTAGCCGGCGTCCGGGGTGAGCACCTGGGCGGCTTCGTGCACCGGCAGGTCGACGTGGGTGGCGTCGGGGGCCAACGCGGCCCGGTGGCCGGTGCGCAGGTCGTCCAGGACGGTCACCCGGTGGCCGGCGTCGAGCAGCATCCGGGTCACCACGCTGCCGATGAACCCGGCACCGCCGGTGACGAGCAGTTTCACGTCGGTCCTCCTGCCTGGCCGCGCCCGCTGCGGCCGTTCGTGATCACCCTACGGCCGGGTGCTGTCGCCGCGCTGTGCGTCGTGGATGGCCACCATTCCATCATGAACCTTCATGATTGAACAGATCCGCACATTGCCCACGCCCGGTGACCGGCGGTCCTACCATCACTTCCATGCGGGAGGCGGGTGGTCCCGGGGCCGGCCCCAGGAGACGTACGCCGGCACGGAGCCGGCGCGCACCCGGGCCGGTGGCCCGCGGTGTCGCCCGGTTGGTCGTGCGGGCCGCCGACGGGGCCACCCGGCTGGTCACCGGTCTGCTCGGCGCGAGCCCCGCCGCCGGGCGGGAACGGATCAGCGAACACGAGCTGCGCGACCTGGTCGCCGCCAACACCGTCATCGATCCGGACGAGCGGCGGATCATCGACGAGGTGCTGGTCGCCGGGGCCAGTCTGGTCCGCGAGGTGATGATGCCCCGCACCGAGGTGGTCTTCCTCGCCGCCGGGCTGACCCTCGCCGAGGCGGAACGGCTGGTCCGGATGGAGCCGCACACCCGATATCCGGTGGTCGACGGCACCCACGACGACGTGGTCGGCTTCATCCACCTGCGGGACGTGCTGCTCCGCCCCGACCTGGACCCGACCACCACGGTGGGCCGGCTGAGCCGGGAGGTCAAGCGGCTGCCCGGCAGCAAGCGGGTGCTCGCCGCGCTCACCGAGATGCGCCGCGAGGGCCACCACCTCGCCGTGGTGGTCGACGAGTACGGCGGCACGGCCGGCATCGTCACCTGCGAGGACCTGATCGAGGAGCTGGTCGGGGAGATCTACGACGAGCACGCCGGCCCGCCCGAACCGGCGTCCGCCGGCCTGCCGGCCGTGGTGGACGGTCGGCTCAACCTGGCCGACTTCGCCGAGCGGACCGGGGTGCCGCTGCCCGTCGGCCCGTACGAGACGGTCGGCGGATACCTGATGGCGGCCCTCGGCCGGCTGCCGGTCGCCGGGGACGAGGTTCCGGTCGGCTCGTCGGACGATCCACCGCCGACGGAACCGGCCGACGGGTGGCTGCTGCGGGTGCTCGCCCTCGACGGCCGTCGGGTCTCCCGGGTCGCGGTCTCCGCCGCCCGCCTGCCGGAGCCGCGCCGCGGGGTGACCGCTCCCGCCGAGCCGCCGGGACGCGGGGTCACCGCCCCGGCGGGAGGCGAGGTCACCGCCCCGGCGGGGCCGGCGGCGAGTCGACCCGCCGGCCCGTCATGACGTACCCGGGGCGTTGCTGACAGAATTGCCGTCATGTCCGACGTTCCCTCCCGTCCCCGCGTCTTCTCCGGTATCCAGCCGACGGCCGACTCGTTCCATCTCGGCAACTACCTGGGCGCGGTACGGCACTGGGTGGCGTTGCAGGACACCCACGAGGCGTTCTACTGCGTGGTCGACCTGCACGCGATCACCGCCGGGCACGACCCGGCGGTGCTCCGGCAGCGCACCCGGGTGGCCGCCGCGCAGCTCTTCGCGGTCGGCATCGACCCGGACCGCAGCGCGCTGTTCGTCCAGTCGCAGGTGCCCGAGCACGCGCAACTGGCCTGGGTGCTGGGGTGCATCACCGGCTTCGGCGAGGCGAGCCGGATGACCCAGTTCAAGGACAAGTCGCAGAAGCAGGGCAGCGACCGGTCCAGCGTCGGGCTGTTCACCTACCCGATCCTCCAGGCCGCCGACATCCTGCTCTACCAGGCCGACGCGGTGCCGGTCGGCGAGGACCAGCGGCAGCACCTGGAGCTGTCCCGCGATCTGGCCCAGCGGTTCAACTCGCTGTTCGGGCCGACCTTCACGGTGCCCGCCCCGCACATCGTCAAGGACACCGCCAAGATCACCGACCTGCAGGAGCCGACGGCGAAGATGTCGAAGTCGTCGTCCTCGCCGGCCGGGATCATCGACCTGCTGGAGGACCCGGCCCGCTCGGCCAAGAAGATCCGCTCGGCCGTCACCGACACCGGTCGGGAGATCGTCTTCGACACGGCCACCAAGCCCGGGGTGTCCAACCTGCTCACCATCCACTCCGCGCTCTCCGGCCGGAGCATCGACGACCTGGTGGCCGCGTACGCGGGCCGGGGCTACGGCGATCTCAAGAAGGACCTCGGTGAGGTGGTCCGCGAGTTCGTCACCCCGATCCAGGAGCGCACCCGGGCCTACCTCGACGACCCGGCCCAGCTCGACAAGCTGCTCGCCGCGGGTGCGGAGAAGGCCCGCGCGGTCACCGCGCCGACCCTGCGGACAGCGTACGAGCGGGTCGGGTTCCTCGCGCCGGTCCACTTCGAGTAGCGGTGGGCGGGGCGGCGGTACGGGTCGGTACGACGGGCGGAGGGGTGGCGCGGAGCGTGGACCGCAGGGACGGGGTTCCGGTGACCGGCGAGACCATCCAGATCGGGATCGCGGTGGACATCCCGCAGCCCTGGGGTGAGCTGCTCACCCGACGCCGGGTGCAGACAGGTGATCCGCAGGTCGTCCCGGCGCACGTGACCCTGCTCGGCCCGACCGAGATCCCGCTGGAGGCGCTGGACGCGGTCGAGACGCACCTGGCCGAGGTCGCCGCCGCCCACCTGCCGTTCACCCTGCACCTGCGGGGCACCGGTACGTTCCGGCCGGTGACCCAGGTGGTCTTCGTCGCGGTGGCGGCCGGGATCAGCGAGTGCGAGCTGCTCGCCGCGGCCATCAACGCCGCGCCCGCCCTGCGCCGGGAGCTGCGCTTCCCCTACCATCCGCACGTCACCGTCGCCCAGGACGTCGCCCCCGAGGCGCTGGACCGGGCGTACGAGGATCTCGCCGACTTCTCGGCGATGTTCGAGGTGGAGGGGTTCACCCTCTTCTCGCACAGCGGGCAGACCCGGTGGCAGCCGCGCCGGGACTTCCGGCTCGGCGGCTGACCGTCCACCGGGGTCCGGTTGGTCGGCACCGGTGACGACAGATCGGCGAGGATGACGTGGTGGACGCGTGGGACCGGTGGACCGCCGGCATGGACCGCCGGTTCACCGTGGCCCGGCACCGGTGGCCCCGGCTCGACCACGTCTGGCGGGCGGTGGACCTCTACGGCGAGGTGCTGGGCGGCCGGCTGGCCGCCGCCATCGCGTACTACGGCTTCTTCGCGGTCTTCGCCCTCGCCCTGGTCGCCTACTCGGTCTTCGGGGCGATCCTCGAGGACAACGACGAGGTCTCCGACGCGGCGGCCGAGTTCCTGCGGGACAACCTGCCCTTCCTCGACCCCCGGCAGATCGCCGAGAGCAGCAACGCCGTCGGGGTGGTGGGCCTGGTCATCCTGGTCTTCACCGGGATCGGCTGGGTGGAGGCGATCCGGTCGTCGCAGCGGTTGATGTACGGCTTCAACCAGCAGCCGGGCAACCTGGTGGTCCGCCGGCTGGTGGACCTGGGTGTGCTGCTGCTGGTCTTCGTGATGCTCGGTGTCTCGGTGGCGGCCGTGGACGCGCTGGAGTCGGTGCTGCGGTTCCTGCTGCGGGCCACCGGCTCGGTGGGGCTGACCACCGTCAGCGCCGTGCTCAGCGTGCTGGTCAACGCGGTGCTGGCGACGGCGCTGCTGGTGGCGGTGCCCCGGCTGCGGATGAGCCGGCGGCGGCTGCGGCCGGTGGTGCTGCTGGTGGCGGTCGGGATCACGCTGCTCAACACGGTGGGGCGGTTCTACATCGTGCGGACCGAGCGGAACCCGGCGTACGCGGTGGTGGCCGGCGCGGTGGCGGTGCTGCTCTACCTGTACCTGCTCAACCAGCTGGTGCTCTTCGGTGCCGCGCTCGCCGCCACCAGCCGGCACGGCCGGGTGGTGGACCTCTCCGAGGGGGCGGTGATGCGGCAGGTCAACGTCGAGGCCGACGTCGACACCGAGACCGATCCGGGTACGCCGGGAGGAGCGGGCTGATGTCGATCGAGATCGACCCGGAGTCGACGGTGCCCCCGTACGAGCAGGTGCGTTCGCAGCTCGCCGCGATGATCGGGGACGGGCGGCTGGCGGTGGGCACCCGGCTCGCCCCGGTCCGGCAGTTCGCCGCCGAGCTGGGGCTGGCGGTGAACACGGTGGCCCGCGCCTACCGGGAGTTGGAGTCGGCCGGGCTGGTGCAGACCCGGGGGCGGCACGGCAGCTTCGTCGCCCCGGGGCGGGACGACGCGGCGGACCGGTTGCACCGGGCGGCGACCCGGTACGCCGAGGAGGCGGCCCGGCTGGGCGTGCCCGCCGACCGGGCGCTGGCCCTGGTCCGGTCCGCGCTGGGCGTCCCGCCGCCGACCGGTTCCGGGCCGCCGCAGGGCTGACGGTCGTCGGGTGACCGGTCGCCGGGTGGCTGACGGCGTCGGGTGGCTGACGGTCGCCGGAAAAGATGAACGGGGGCGGATGCCGCCGCGGGCTCCGGTCACGCTGCCGATGATGAACCGGTGGGCGCACTCGTGACGCTGGACCTGCCGGACGACTCCCCGCTGCTCGGCCTGCCCTGGATCATCACGGTCGGCCCGCTCGCCGACCCGGCGGAGTGGGAGCCGGTGGTCTGCGGGCCGTACGAGCGTCCGCACGCGCTGGCGCTGGCCGAGGCGGTGGTGGCCGACGAACAGTTGATGGCGGTGGTCGAGCCGCTGGTGCCGGCGCTGTCCGCCGAGGAGATCCGGGGCGAGGTCGCCGCCGCGCAGCTCGCCGCCGACGACGAGGCGGCGGGGATCGAGGCGGCCGACCTCTACGGGGACTTCGAGCAGGTCCTGGACGAGCAGGACGACGGGCCGGGGGAGTCGTGGGCGACGGCCACCGTCGGGGCGACGTCGCCGGAGCCGCTGCCGGTCCCGACCGAGGAGCAGGTCCGGGCGGGCTTCGGGCGGATCGCCGGGCTGCTGCGCGCACGGTGACGGCGCCACCGGCTCGCCGGCCCGGCGGAGCACCCGTGGCGCGACCGGCATCCGGTGGCGCGAGGGGGAATCCGGTGGGCTGCCCGTGGCGGGACCGGTATCCGGTGGCGCACCGGTGGCCCGGGGAAGCCACTTCCCGGGCCACCGGTGCCACCCTCACCCCCCACCACAAGGGGTCGGCAGCCGGTCGCCCGTCGGCGCGGGGCACAACGGACGACCGTGTCAAAGGCGGGTTACCCGGCTCAGCGCCGTTCGAACCACGCGGCGGCGTCCACCGGCAGGACGTGTCCGGCGTCCCGTGCGGTGAGGTCTGCGCTGGCCACCACCGGGTGGCCGTACCCGTCGATCCGGGCCGGGGCGCCGCTGAGGTTGACCACGCAGGTCAGCACGGTGTCGTCGGCGCTGCGGCTGAACGCGAGCAGGCCGGGACCGGCCTCCTGCCAGGTCACCGGACCGGCGGCGGTCGCCAGCGCGGGGTGCTCGTGCCGGATCCGCAGCGCGGCCCGGTACAGCTCCAGCGTCGAGCCGGGCGTCCCGGTCTGGGCGGCCACCGAGAGGGCACGCCAGGTCGCCGGGGCCGGCAGCCAGCTCAGCGCGCTGCCCTCCGGACCGAAGCCGTACGGGGCCAGCTCGCCACTCCACGGAATCGGCACCCGGCAGCCGTCGCGGCTCTCCCCGGTCCGCAGGAACGCCGGGTCCTGCCGGAGCGCGTCGGGCAGGTCCAGCACCTCCGGCAGACCCAGCTCCTCGCCCTGGTAGAGGTAGGTGGAGCCGGGCAGGGCCAGCATCAGCAGGGCGGCGGCCCGGGCCCGGCGCAGGCCCACCTCGCCGTCGCCGTACCGGGTGACGTGCCGCTGCCGGTCGTGGTTGGACAGCACCCAGGTGGTCGGTGCGCCGACGATGGTCGACTCGGCCAGCGCGGTGTCGATCACCTTGCGGAACGAGTCGGCCGACCAGGTGGCGTCGAGGAAGTCGAAGCTGAACGCCTGGTGCAGTTCGTCGGGGCCGATGTAGCGGGCCAGCCGTTGCGGGGTCTCGGCCCACGCCTCGGCGACCGCCATCCGACCGCCGGGGTAGCTGTCCAGGATCGGCCGCCAGGCGCGGTAGATGTCGTGCACCTCGTCCTGGTCGAAGTAGGGCAGCCGGCCCTTGCCGAGCAGCTCCGACTGACGCCGGCCGGTGGTCATCGAGCTGAAGCCGACGTCCGGCAGCCCCTCGGCCTTGATCATGCCGTGCGCGACGTCGATCCGGAACCCGTCGACGCCCCGGTCGAGCCAGAACCGGAGCACGTCTTCGAACTCGGCGCGCACCTGCGGGTGCCGCCAGTTCAGGTCCGGCTGGGCCGGGTCGAACAGGTGCAGGTACCACTGGCCGTCCGGCAGCCGGGTCCAGGCGGGGCCGCCGAAGATGCTCTCCCAGTCGTTGGGGGGCAGCTCACCGTCGACGCCCCGGCCGTCGGCGAAGAGGTAACGCTGCCGTTCCGGGGAGCCGGGGCCGGCGGCGAGGGCGGCGGTGAACCAGGGGTGCGCGCTGGAGGTGTGGTTGGGCACCAGGTCCACGATGATGCGCAGGCCGAGCGCGTGCGCGTCGGCGATCATGGCGTCGAAGTCGGCGAGGTCGCCGAAGAGTGGGTCGACGTCGCGGTAGTCGGCCACGTCGTAGCCGCCGTCGATCTGCGGCGAGGTGTAGAACGGGGTCAGCCAGAGCGCGTCCACGCCGAGGTCACGCAGGTAGGGCAGCCGCTGCCGGATGCCCCCGAGGTCGCCGACGCCGTCGCCGTCGGAGTCGGCGAAGCTGCGGACGTACACCTGGTAGACGACCGCGGCACGCCACCAGTCGTGGTCGGAGGTCGGTGGCGTGGAGGGGGCGGCGGCGGTCATCGGTGGGGATCCCCGTTCTGCGGCGGCGCGGTGGCTGACCCGCACGGTGCCGGGTGCCGGACGCGGGTGCTGAGAGAATGCCGGCCGGATGCTGCAAGCGTCAAGCATCTCTTGCGCAAGAAATGACGTCCGTCACCTGCGGCCAGGGTCGGGCGTGCTTCCGGGCCGTCCCATCAACCGGGAAGCCGGCCGCGCCCCGCCGGGACGGCGGTCAGGTCGGGACGGCGGTCAGGCCGGGACGGTGGTCAGGCCGGGACGGCGAGGGCGGGCGGGGCCGGGCGCTGCCGGCCGGCGTCGGCCTGGCGTACCACCGCGGTAGACCCGCGCACCACCAGCTCCGGGCGGAACAGGTACTCCGAGTGCGGGGCGGCGTGCCCGTTGATCTCGTCCACCAGCGCCCGGACCGCGGCCACCGCCATCGCGGCCACCGGCTGCCGCATCGTGGTCAGCGGCGGATCGGTGAAGGCCATCAGCGGCGAGTCGTCGTAGCCGACCACCGACAGGTCACCGGGGACGGACCTGCCGCGTTGCCGGGCGGCCCGGACCGCGCCCAGCGCCATCAGGTCGGAGCCGCAGACGATCCCGGTCACCCCACGCTCGATCAACCGGCCGGCGGCGGCCTCGCCGCCCTCGACACCGAACAGGGACAGCTCGGCGAGCGCGTCCAGCTCGGTCCCGGTCGCGCCGAGGCGGGTCATCGCGGCCCGGAAGCCGGCCACCCGGCGCTGCACCGGCACGAACCGGTCCGGCCCGGTGACCAGGCCGATCTGCCGGTGCCCGAGCGCGACCAGGTGCGCCACGGCCAGCTCGGTGGCCTCCCGGTCGTCGCAGGAGACGAAGGGCGCGGCGATGCCGGGGGCGTACCCGTTGATCATGACGACCGGCAGCGGCCGGGCGATCAGCGCGCGGTACCGGTCGTGGTTGGCCGCCGTGTCGGCGTGCAGGCCGGAGACGAAGACGATGCCGGAGACCTGCCGGTCGAGCAGCATCTCCACGTACTCGTCCTCGGTGACCCCGCCCGGGGTCTGGGTGCACAGCACCGGGGTGAACCCGCTCTGCGCCAGGGTGGACTCGATCACCTGGGCGAACGCCGGGAAGATCGGATTCTCCAGCTCGGGAACCACCAGCCCGACCAGTCCGGCGCTGCGCTTGCGCAGCCGGGCCGGACGCTCGTACCCGAGCACGTCGAGGGCGGTGAGGACGGCCTGGCGGGTCTCCGGGGCCACGCCGGGGCGGTCGTTGAGCACCCGCGACACCGTGGCCTCGCTGACTTCGGCCTGTTGGGCGATGTCGGACAGTCGAGCGCGCATGGCCGAACTTTAGCCCACGGGCAAGTTCTTGCGGGCGCTTCTGCAAGCCCTTCCATTGGCTGCAACCTCTTGCTAACGTCCCGGCAACACACGAGAGCAGCGACCCGGCCGGTCCGGCGTCGGTTGGCAAGAACTTTCAGCTTTTCCCAGGGCGGGCCGCCCTCCCCCGGCGGCTCGCCATGACGACAGGAGTACCGATGCGCATCCGTACCGCGGGTGTGGTCACCGTCCTCGGCCTGGCGCTCGCCGCGTCCGGCTGCGGCGGCGGCGACAGCAACGACGAACCGGCCGCCAAGGCGACCTCCTCCCCGGCCGCGAGCGGCAAGCTCGTCATCTGGGCGGACGACAAGCGGACCGCGGCGCTCAAGCCGTTCGCCGAGAAGTTCGGCCAGGAAAACGGCGTCACCGTCGAGGTGCAGGCCGTCTCCAAGGACCTCCAGACGAACTTCGTCACCGCCTCGCAGCAGGGCAGCGGCCCGGACGTCGTCGTCGGCGCGCACGACTGGATCGGCAACCTGGTCTCCAACGGCGCCATCGACCCGGTGCAGCTCACCGCCGCGCAGAAGGGCGGCTTCAACGAGACCGCGGTCAAGGCGGTGACCTTCAACGGCCAGCTCTACGGCGTGCCGTACGCCACCGAGAACATCGCGCTGATCCGCAACACCGCGCTGGCCCCCGACGCGCCGAAGACGATCGAGGACCTGGTCGCCACCGGCAGGAAGCTCAAGGCCGAGAAGAAGGCCAGCGAGATCCTCTGCCTCCAGTCCGGCCAGAACGGCGACGCCTACCACATCTACCCGCTGTACACCTCGGCCGGCGGCTACCTGTTCGGCACCGCCGCCAACGGCGACTACGACCCGAAGGACCTCGGCGTGGGCAAGCCGGAGTCGGTCGAGGCGTTCAAGAAGATCGGCAAGCTCGGCGAGAAGGGCGACGGCGCGCTGAAGCGCTCCATCACCGGCGAGAACTCGATCGCCACCTTCACCGGCAAGAAGTGCGCCTTCCTGGTCTCCGGCCCGTGGGCGATCGCCGACGCCAAGAAGGCCGGCATCTCCTACGACATCTCGCCGGTCCCGGGCTTCGCCGGTGGCAAGCCGGCCCAGCCGTTCGTCGGCGTCCAGGCGTTCTACGTGGCCGCCAAGGGCAAGAACAAGGCGCTGGCCCAGGAGTTCGTCACCAACTACGTCACCACACCGGAGCTGGCGGTGGCGCTCTACCAGGCCGAACCGCGCCCGCCGGCGCTGACCGCCGCGTTCGACCAGGTCAAGGGCACCGACCCGGATCTGGCCAAGTTCTCCGAGGCGGGCAAGGACGGTCAGGTGCTGCCGGCGATCCCGGCGATGGCCGCGATCTGGGATCCGTTCGGCAAGGCGGAGGCCGCCGTCATCGGTGGCGCCGACCCGGCGAAGACCGTCACCGCCGCCGGTAAGACGATCTCGGGTCAGATCAAGTAATGAGCACGCTGTCCGGCCCGGGGCCTGCCCAGCAGGCCCCGGGCGGCGGGCTCCCGGGCACGCCCAGCACCGCGCGCCACCATGCGCCGATCACCGCGACCGGTCTGGTCGTCAAGGTGGTCCTGCTCGGCCTGGTGGCCGGGATCGCGATCTGGGCGGCCTTCCCGCTCGTCGCCGCCCGGCTCTGGGGCGGTCTGGCCGTGCTGGCGGTCACCACCGTCGGCCTGGGCTACCTCTACCTCACCCGCCGGCACATCCCGGCCAAGTACCTGGTGCCGGGGACGATCTTCCTGCTCGCCTTCCAGGTCTTCCCGGTGCTCTACACCGCGAGCACCGCGTTCACCAACTACGGCGACGGGCACCGGGGGTCCAAGGACGACGCGATCGTCGCCATCGAGAGCTCCTCGGTCAAGCAGGTCCCCGGCTCCACCGAGTACGCCCTCGCCGTCGCCACCAGGGGCGACCCGGCCACCGGCCCGCTGGTCTTCCTGGTGACCGACCCGACGGCCGGCACGGTCTCCGCCGGGGACGCCGACGGGCTGCGCCCGCTCGCCGCCGCCGACGTGACCGTCACGCCCGGCGGCCGGGTCACCGCCGCCCGGGGCTACACGGTGCTGACCTTCGGCCAGGCCAGCGTCCGCAGCGAGGAGATCACCGGCCTGGTGGTGCCGACCCCGGGCGGCGCGCTGCGTGCCACCGGCCTGTCCCGGGCCTACGAGGGCAGGGCCATCCGGGCGTACGACCGCAAGTGCGACTGCGTCACCGACAGCGAGACCGGCCGCACCTGGACCGCCGACCCGAAGGCCGGTGCCTTCGTCGCCGCCGACGGCGAGCGGCTCGCCCAGGGTTGGCAGGTCGGCGTGGGGCTGAAGAACTTCGCCCGGGTGCTCACCGACCCGGACATCTCCGGCCCGTTCTTCGGCACCCTGCTGTGGAACTTCGCCTTCGCGATCGGCTCCACCGGGCTCACCTTTCTGCTCGGCATGGCCATCGCGCTGGCTCTGCACTCGCCCCGGATGCGGGGCACCAACCTCTACCGGGTCCTGCTGATCCTGCCGTACGCCATGCCGTCGTTCGCGATGCTGCTGGTCTGGCGGGACATGTTCAACACCGACTTCGGCCTGGTCAACAACCTGTTCGGACTCGGTGTCGACTGGTTCGGCGAAGCCTGGTCGGCCCGGCTCGCGGTGCTGCTGGTGCAGCTCTGGCTGGGGTACCCGTACATGTTCCTGGTGGCCACCGGAGCGCTCCAGGCCATTCCGAAGGAGCTGACCGAGGCCACCTCGGTCGACGGCGCGTCGCCGTTCCAGTCGTTCCGGGCGGTCACCCTGCCCCTGTTGCTGGTCGCGCTCTCGCCGCTGCTGATCGCGTCGTTCGCGTTCAACTTCAACAACATCAACGCGATCTGGTTGACCACCGAGGGCGGCCCGTTCGCGCCGGACAACCCGACCAACGGGGCCACCGACCTGCTGATCACGTACACCTACCGGCTGGCCTTCGGCGCGCAGGGTGCCGAGTTCGGCCTGGCCGCCGCGGTGTCGATCTTCATCTTCGCGATCGTCGCCACGGTCTCGGCGGTCAGTTTCCGGCGGACCCGCCAGCAGGAGGAGGTCTACTCGTGACGACCCACCCGAACGTCGCCGGGGCGACCGCGCCCCGGCGGGACGCGGCCGGCCCATCCGACTCCCGGCCGGGTGCCGACGGAACCGGTGTGGCCCGGCCGGGCCACACCGGGCGTGGCCGGGGCGGCCCCGGGCGGCGCGGCGGCCGGTGGCTCGCCCAGGTCGGCTGGCGGCACGTGGCCGGCGTGCTGGCGGTGGCGTTCAGCCTCTTCCCGATCCTGTTCGTGCTCTCCGCGGCGCTCAACCCGCTCGGCACGCTCTCCTCGACCGAGCTGTTGCCGACCGGGGCCTCCCTGGAGAACTTCGGCAACCTGTTCGAGCGGACGGAGTTCGGCCGCTGGTTCCTCAACTCGCTACTCATCGCGGGCGGGGCCAGTTTCGCGTCGATCTTCCTGTCCGCGCTGGCGGCGTACGCGTTCTCCCGGATGCGCTTCGCCGGGCGCCGGTTCGGCCTGCTGACCCTGCTGCTGATCCAGATGTTCCCGCAGTTCCTGGCCATCGTGGCGATCTTCCTGATCTTCAGCCGGGTCACCGACCTGTGGCCGTCGATCGGCTTCAACACCCCATGGGGCCTGTTCCTGCTCTACCTGGGCGGGGCGCTGGGCATGAACACCTGGCTGATGAAGGGGTTCTTCGACACCCTGCCCCGCGAACTGGACGAGTCGGCCACCATGGACGGCGCGAGCCACGCCCAGGTCTTCTTCCGGATCATGCTGCCGCTGGTGGCGCCGATCCTGGCGGTGACCGCGCTGCTGTCGTTCATCGGCACGATCAACGAGTTCATGATCGCCAACGTGTTCCTCACCGACACCGGGTCGAAGACCCTGGCGGTCGGCATGTTCGGCCTGGTGGCCGGGGAGCGGAACAACAACTTCGGGATCTTCGCGGCGGGCACCCTGCTCACCGCGATCCCCACCGTACTGGTCTTCCAACTGCTCCAGCGTTACATCGTCTCCGGCCTGACCGCCGGGGCGGTCAAGGGCTGACCAGACCCGCCGGACCACCGTCGTGTGTCGTGTCGCCGGGTCGCCGCCCGTGCGGGGCGGGGCCGGCGGTGGTCCGGGTTCCGCGCGGCGGACGACCGCCCCGCCGCCGTCCGACCGGAGGTCGCACCATGTCCCTGCCGCCGCACCACGACGGCTCGGCGCTGTACGTGCCCGAGCAGGAACCCGCTCTCGGGCAGCGGGTGCCGGTCTTCGTCCGGGTGCCCCGGGACGGCGACGTCCGGCAGGTGCACGTCCGGACCACCGGCGACGGCGAACCCCGCTTCGTCGAGGCGACCGTCGACCGCCGCGACGACCACGAGGTGTGGTGGCGGGCCGACGTCGAGGTGCGCAACCCGGTCAGCAACTACCGCTTCATGCTCACCGGAAAGACCGGCTACCGCTGGCTCAACGCCGCCGGTCAGATCGACCACGACGTGCCCGACCACGGCGACTTCAAGCTGGTCAGCCACGCCCCGCCGCCTCGCTGGGCGCGGGACGCGCTGGTCTACCAGATCTTCCCCGACCGGTTCGCCCGGTCCGCCGCCGCCGACGGCCGCACCCCGCCGGACTGGGCGGTCCCCTGCGCCTGGGACACCCCGGTCGTCGGGCGCGGCCCGCAGACCCCGCACCAGTTCTACGGCGGTGACCTGGACGGCATCACCGAACGGCTGGACCATCTGGACCGGCTCGGCGTCAACACGGTCTACCTGACGCCGGTCTTCCCGGCCCGCTCCAACCACCGGTACGACGCGGCCAGCTTCGACACCGTGGACCCGCTGCTCGGCGGGGACGCGGCGCTGGTCCGGCTGGCCGACGCCGTCCGGGCCCGGGGCTGGCGGCTGATCGGCGACATCACCAGCAACCACACCGGCGACGCACACGGGTGGTTCACCCGCGCCCTGGCCGACGTCGACGCCCCGGAACGGGAGCTGTACTACTTCGACGTGGCCACCGGCGGCGGGGAGCCGACCTACGAGTCGTGGAACGGGGTGCGGTCGCTGCCCAAGCTCAACTGGGGCAGTGCCGAGCTGCGCCGCCGTTTCGCCACCGACCCGGATTCACCACTGCGCCGCTGGCTGCGCCCGCCGTACGGGTTGGACGGGTGGCGGGTGGACGTGGCCAACATGACCGGCCGGCGGGGCGCGGACGCGTACACCCACGAGGTGGCGCGGCTGCTGCGGGAGACGGTCGCGCAGACCCGGGCCGACGGGCTGCTGCTCGCCGAGCACGGCCACGACCACACCGGCGACCTGGACCGCGACGGCTGGCACGGCACGATGAACTACGTCGGCTTCACCGACCCGGTCTGGTCCTGGCTGCGCCGCGACGGCACGTCACCCCACCCCGGCGAGCCCTCCCACCGGTCCGCCGACGAGCCGGTACCGAACTTCCTCGGCACCCCGGGCGGGGTACGACGGCGGGACGCCCCCGCGGTGCTCGCCACCATGGACAGCTTCCGGTCGCTGGTCTCCTGGCGGTCGTACACCCACTCGTGGCAGCTGCTCGGCTCGCACGACTCGGCCCGGATCCGCACCGTGGTGGGGGACTCCGCCCGGCAGGAGGTGGCCGCCGGGCTGCTCGCCACCATGCCCGGCACCCCGGTGGTCTTCGCCGGTGACGAGCTGGGGCTGACCGGTGTCAACGGCGAGGGCTCGCGTACCCCGATGCCGTGGCACCGGCCGGCAAGCTGGGACGTCGGCACGTTCGCCGCGTACCGGGCGTTGCTGACGCTGCGCCGGGACACCCCGGCGTTGCGGCACGGCGGGCTGCGCTGGGTGCACGTGGACGCCGACACGCTGGTCTTCCTGCGCGAGGCGACGACCGGCGCGGTGCTGGTGCTGGCCCGCCGGGCGGCCGGCGCACCGGTGCGGTTGACCGGCCTGCCGCCCGGGACTTCCGGTGCCTTCAGGACTTCCGGTGCCTCCGGTGCCTCCGGGGCCTCCGGGGCCTCCGGTGCCTCCGGGGCTTCCGGGGCGGGAGGGGGGTCCGGCGAGAACGCCTACGGTGGCGCCCCGCCCCTGCGGAGGGCCGCCGACGGCGCGGTGACCCTCCCCGGTGACGGCCCCACCTTCCAGGTCTGGCACCTCTGACCACCCACCCCGCACCCGCACCTCTCGTGGGATGTCTTTTGGAAGATCGTGCTCGATCCTTGTTGTAGTGGCCTGTCCGCGCGCGAAAGCCACTACAACAAGGTTCAAGCACGATCTTGAGCCGCGGATCATGCGGCGGGCGGAGTGGTGGCCGGGGGAGATCACGGATTGAACTCAGCCGGCGGGCCACCTACTACAAAGTGTCGTTGATGGGGGAGGATTGCCGACGTGGAAGCTCTTCGACTGATCCTTCTCTATGTCCATCTGATCGGGTTCGCACTGCTGCTCGGTGGTGCGGTGGCCCAGTACGTCAGCGGCAAGCTGCGGATCAACGCGGCCATGCTCTGGGGCTCCGTGATCCAGCTGCTGACCGGCCTGGGGCTGTCCGCGCCGCTGCGGGACGGCGACGAGCCGGCCCCCGCCAAGCTTGTTACCAAGTTGGTGCTGGCCCTGCTCATCTTCGTCATGGTCTTCTTCTCTCGTAAGCGGACCCAGGTCGCCCGGGGGCACTTCCTGGCGATCATCGGGTTGACCCTGGTCACGGCGGCCGTGGCGGTGTTCTGGCGATAATCGGCGCAGGGCGGTGGGTGGGCCGGAAACCCGGCGTTCACACCTCCCGGCCGGTCCTCACCAGGCATGGTGAGTGATGTGCCCCACCCCAGGGTTACGCCGGGATAACGAGCGTTCAACAGTCGTGCACGATTGGCGGCCGGTGGGTGGGCGTGGGGCTACGCTCCCGTCCGTAACGTGGGATGCCGGCAGCACAGCGCTGGTCGGTTCAAGGGCTGCCACCGCACGAGGCGGTGTGCAATGGAAGGAGACGTCTTGCGCTCTGTGCGTGGGATGCGGATCGCCTCTGCCATCGCGGCGGGTGGGCTCGTGCTGGGTGCTGCCGCGTGCGGCGAGGCGCCCGACGACGACAACAACGCCGGTGGCAGCGGCGACAAGAAGTACAGCGCCTGCATGGTGACCGACGTCGGCGGCATCGACGACAAGTCGTTCAACACCTCCGCCTGGAAGGGCCTGGAGGAGGCCAAGAAGGCCAACGACAACATCGACATCAAGTACGTCGCGTCGAAGGCCGAGGCGGACTACGAGGTCAACCTGACCGGGTACGTCAACCAGAAGTGCGACTTCATCCTGGCCGTCGGCGGCCTGATGGCGGACGCCACCAAGAAGATCGCCGCCGCCAACACCGGCCAGCAGTTCGGCATCGTGGACGCCAACCCGGGCGTGGCGAACGTCTACCCGATGCAGTTCGACACCGCCCAGGCCGCCTTCCAGGCCGGTTACCTGGCGGCCGGGATGAGCAAGAGCGGCAAGGTCGGCACCTACGGTGGCCTGCCGATCCCGCCGGTGACCATCTTCATGGACGGCTTCGCCGACGGTGTGGCGCACTACAACAAGACCAAGAGCAAGAACGTCCAGGTGCTGGGCTGGGACAAGGCGACCCAGAAGGGTTCCTTCACCAACGACTTCGCCAAGCAGGACGAGGGCAAGAAGGTCTCCGACGCGCTGGTCGCCCAGGGCGCGGACATCGTCATGCCGGTCGCCGGCGGCGCGGGCCTCGGCACCACCTCGGCGGCCAAGGCCTCGGGTGGCAAGTACTCGGTCGTCTGGGTCGACGTCGACGGCTGCGAGAGCACCCCGGACTGCGCGGCGCTGCTGACCACCGTGGTCAAGAACATCCCGGACGCCGTCAAGGACGCCGTGCTCAAGGCCGCCGGTGGCGAGAAGCTCGCCGCCACCCCGGGCTTCGTGGGCAACCTGGCCAACAACGGTGTCTCGATCGCCCCGTACCACGACTTCGACAGCAAGGTCCCGGCGGACCTCAAGGCCGAGGTCGAGAAGCTGAAGGCGGACATCGCCGCCGGCACCATCACGGTCACCTCGAAGGCCCAGCCGACCAAGTGACCGCCGCGCCGGCCGCCACGATGGGATCATCGGCAGCGGCGGCCGGCGGGCACCGGGCAGGACGACCGGCCGTCCCGGCGTCCGTGGGGGATCCCGCGGACGCCGGGGCGGCCGGTCCGCTCACCGGTCGACCGGCGACCCCGGGGGCCGGCAGCTAGGCTGCACCATCGCTCGCACTCCAGGAGGTTGCGCTGAGACTCGAACTGCGCGGCATCACCAAGCGGTTCGGTGATCTGGTCGCCAACGATCACATCGACCTGACGGTGGAGCCTGGAGAGATCCACGCCCTGCTCGGCGAGAACGGCGCGGGTAAGTCGACCCTGATGAACGTGCTCTACGGGCTCTACCAGCCCGACGAGGGCGAGATCCTGGTCGACGGCCGGCCGCTGAAGCTCAGGGGCCCCTCCGACGCGATCGCCGTCGGGATCGGCATGGTGCACCAGCACTTCATGCTGGTGCCGGTCTTCACCGTGGCCGAGAACATCATGCTCGGCGCGGAGCAGGTCCGGGGCGGCATCGTCGGCTTCCTGGACCGGCGGCGGGCCCGCCGCGAGGTGGCCGAGGTCTCCGCGCGGTACAACCTGCGGGTCGACCCGGACGCGGTGATCGAGGACCTGCCGGTCGGCATCCAGCAGCGGGTCGAGATCGTCAAGGCGCTCACCCGCGACGTCGACCTGCTGATCCTGGACGAGCCGACCGCCGTGCTCACCCCGCAGGAGACCGAGGAGCTGCTCACGGTCATGCGGTCGCTCAAGGCGGCCGGCAAGTCGATCGTGTTCATCACCCACAAGCTCGGCGAGGTCAAGGCCATCGCCGACCGGATCACCGTGATCCGGCGCGGCCGGACCGTCGGCACCGCCTCCCCCGAGGCGAGCCGGGACGAGCTGGCCGCGCTGATGGTCGGCCGCAACGTCCGGCTCACCGTGGACAAGCAGCCCGCCACCCCGCAGCGGCCGATCCTGGAGGTCGCCGGTCTGGTCGTCGACGACGACCGGCGGGTCCGCGCGGTGGACGGCGTCGACCTGACCGTACGCGCCGGTGAGGTGCTCGGCGTGGCGGGCGTGCAGGGCAACGGGCAGACCGAGCTGATCGAGGCGATCATGGGGCTGCGCCCGACCCTCGCCGGCACGGTGACCCTGGACGGCGAGTCGATCCACGGCTGGTCCACCAAGAAGGTGCTCCGCGCCGGGGTCGGCTACGTGCCCGAGGACCGCAGCGTCGACGGCCTGGTCAAGGAGTTCAGCGTCGCCGAGAACCTGGTTCTCGACATCTACGACCGGCCGCCGTTCGGCAAGGGCCTGGCGTTGCGGCCGGACGCGATCGCCGCGTCGGCGCGGGAGCGGATCGACCAGTTCGACGTGCGTACCCCGTCGGCGGACGCGGCGGTGGGCACGCTGTCCGGTGGCAACCAGCAGAAGGTGATCGTGGCCCGGGAGCTGTCCCGGCCGCTGAAGCTCTTCATCGCCGCCCAGCCCACCCGGGGTGTGGACGTCGGCTCGATCGAGTTCATCCACAGCCGGGTCATCCGCGAGCGGGACGTCGGCACCGCCGTCCTGGTGGTCTCCAGTGAGCTGGACGAGGTGATCGGCCTCGCCGACCGGATCGCGGTGATGTACCGGGGCCGGATCATCGGCATCGTCGGCCCGGACACCCCGCGCGAGGAGATCGGCCTGCTGATGGCCGGCATCACCCCGGACACCCCCGGCACCGCCCCGGCCGGTGGCTCGGCCACCCCCGGCGCGGCCACCCCTGGCGCGGCGACCCCCGGCCCGGCGACCCCCACCGAGGCGGCCGGCGGGGTGGCACCGGCATCCGAGCGCCCTGGCAACGAGGACGAGGCATGAGCAACCCGAACCCGGTGTCCGGCTCCCCGGACAAGGAGCCGGCGACCGGACCGGAGCTGACCGCGACCGGCAAGGCCGACCGGGGTGCCACCATGACCTCACCGAAGCAGCCCGCGCCGGGGCCCCGGCCGACGCTGGGCCGGCTCTTCCTGGACAACCTCTGGGCCGCCAACACGGTGACCGTGACCGTCCTCGCGCTGGTCCTGGCGATGCTGGTCGGCGCGGTCCTGATCATCGTGTCGGATCCGGAGGTGCTGGCCACCTACGGCTACATCACCGCCCGCCCGACCGACGCGCTGAACGCGAGCTGGACGGTGGTCAGCGAGGCGTACGCCAACCTGTTCAAGGGGGCGGTCTTCGACCCGGAGGCGTCCGGCTTCACCGCCGCGCTGAGCCCGATCTCGGAGACCCTCACCTACACCGCGCCGCTGGTCTTCACCGGGCTGTCGGTGGCGCTCGCCTTCCGGGGCGGCCTGTTCAACATCGGCGCCCAGGGTCAGGCGACGATGGGGGTGATCCTGGCGGCCGTGGCCGGCTTCGCGCTGCCGCTGCCCCCGGTGGTGCACCTGGTCGTCGCGTTGATCGCCGGTGCGGTCGGCGGCGCGGTCTGGGGTTTCGTGCCGGGCATCCTCAAGGCCCGGACCGGCGCGCACGAGGTGATCAACACGATCATGCTCAACTATGTCGCGGTCTACTTCCTGTCCTGGGTCATCGTGCAGAACGGCGTCCAGAACCCGGACCGGTCGGACGCGATCAGCCGGCCCGTCGACTCCTCGGCGGCGTTCCCCCGGCTGCTCGGCGACGACCTGCGGGTGCACGCCGGCATCCTGCTCGCGGTGCTCGCCACCTGGGCCGTCGCCTGGCTGCTCACCCGGTCGACACTCGGCTTCGAGCTGCGGGCCGTCGGGGCCAACCCGGACGCGGCCCGGACCGCCGGCATCAGCGTCACCAGGACGTACGTGCTGGTGATGGTGATCGCCGGGATGCTCGCCGGCCTCGGCGGCAGCCAGATGGTGCTCGGCTCCACCGCGAACGCGCTGACCCCGCTGGTGATCGCGCAGATCGGCTTCGACGGCATCCTGGTGGCGCTGCTCGGCCGGGTGAAGCCCTGGGGGGTGCTGCTGGCCGCGCTGCTCTTCGGCGCGCTCCAGGCCGGCGGCAACCGGATGCAGTCGTACTCCGGGATCTCGCTGGAACTGGTCACCGTGCTCCAGGCACTGATCGTCATCTTCATCGCCGCGCCGGCCCTGGTGAAGGCGATCTTCCAGCTCCGGGCCGCCCGTGCCGCCCGGTTGCAGACGAGCCTCGCGAAGGGCTGGTGAGGCATGTCCACCACCGCTGTCCCCGACGTCGCCGTGGCCGCGGTCGACGAGGGTTTCTGGACCCGCCCGCGCAAGGTCGGCCTGGTCCTGCTGGCGCTGGGCGTGCTCGCCACCGGACTGTTCGGGGCGCTGGCCACCGGCCAGCCGGCCCGGTTCACCCTCAGCGAGACCGAGGGCGGCGCGGCGTTGGAGGTCCACGGCACCCTCGGCGCGATCCTGTTCGGGGTCGTCGCCGCGGCGGCCGGTGGCGCGCTGCTGGCCGGGGTGCCGAAGCGCTGGTTCACCGTGCTGCTCGGCGTCGGTCTGGTCGGCTTCGTGCTGAGCTTCCTGTGCTGGCAGGTCTCGGCCGCCCCCGAGGGCCGCAACTTCATGCCTATGGTCAACATCGTGCGGGGCACCTTCGTGCTGGCCCTGCCGCTGATCTTCGGCGCGCTGGCCGGGGTGCTCTGTGAGCGGTCCGGGGTGGTCAACGTCGCCATCGAGGGGCAGCTGCTGATGGGTGCGTTCAGCGGCGCGCTCTTCGGCAGCCTCACCGGCAGCGTCTGGGTCGGTCTGGTGGCGGCGGCGATCGGCGGCGCGCTGATCTCGCTGCTGCTGGCCGTGTTCGCCATCCGCTACCTGGTCGACCAGGTGGTGATGGGGGTGGTGCTCAACCTGCTGGCGGTCGGCGTCACCGGCTTCCTCTACGAGCGGCTGATGCAGACCAACGCGGACAAGTACAACAGCGCGCCGCGGTTCGGCAACTGGGAGATCCCGCTGCTGAAGGACATCCCACTGCTCGGCCCGGCCCTGTTCCGGGGCAACATCTTCCTCTACCTCGGCCTGCTGCTGGTGCTGGTCATCCACTTCGCGCTGTTCCGTACCCGGTGGGGGCTGCGGACCCGCTCGGTGGGCGAGCACCCGACGGCCGCCGACACCCTCGGGGTGAAGGTGCTGCGGCTGCGCTACCGCAACGTGCTGCTGGCCGGGCTGGTGGCCGGCATCGGTGGTGCGTCGTACACGCTGGCGCTCTACAGCTTCACCAAGAACATGATCGGCGGTAAGGGCTTCATCGCCCTGGCCGCACTGATCTTCGGCCGGTGGAGCCCGACCGGCGCGCTGCTCGCCGCGCTCTTCTTCGGCTTCGCCGACCAGCTCGCCACCTACCTCGGGGCGATCGGCAGCAGCATCCCCAGCCAGTTCCTGGCGATGCTGCCGTACCTGGCGACCATCCTGGCGGTGGCCGGGCTGGTCGGTCGGGTCCGGGCGCCCGCCGCCGACGGCAAGCCGTACGTCAAGGGCTGAGACGCGGCCCGCTCCCGCCCCGGCGGGATCCGTCCCGCCGGGCCGGGGCGTTTCCGGCGACGGGTGCGACCCACGGCGGTGGCCGACCGGCACCCGACGCGCGTCCGGGCCGGGTGCCCTGGGCAGAATGAGGGATATGAGCGACATCGACTGGAAGCGGCTGCGGGCCGCCGCCACCGAGGTGATGCGACACGCCTACGTGCCGTACTCCCACTTCCCGGTCGGCGCGGCGGCCCTGGTGGACGACGGCCGGGTGGTGGTCGGCTGCAACGTGGAGAACGCCGGGTACGGGGTGACCCTCTGCGCCGAGTGCGGAGTGGTCTCCGCGCTGCACGCCACCGGCGGCGGGCGGCTGGTCGCGATGTCCTGCGTCGACGCGACCGGTGAACCGCTGATGCCGTGCGGCCGGTGCCGGCAACTGCTCTGGGAGAACGGCGGCCCGGAGTGCCTGGTGGAGTCCAGGACCGGTCCGCTGCGGATGGCGGAGCTGCTGCCGCACGCCTTCGACGTGGCCGACATCGAGGCGGTCGTCGGCGAGAACCCGGTGCCGGTGGTGCCGGACAGGCTGGCCGCCTGGCGGGGGCGGGGGACGGTCTTCGTGCACCCGGATCTCTCCGCCGGGCAGCAGATCTGGACGGCGTACTGGGAGCGGTCGGCGGGGGACACCGACGAGGCCGGACCCGGGGTGCTGGAGGAGGGGCCGAGCTGGGGCGACCCGGCAGAGGCGATCACCTGGGGGTTGGCCCGTACCCCCAGGGTCGTGGTGGTGGACGCGGAGGGCACCATCTTCTGGGCCGGTGAGGGCGAGCCGCCGCTGGAGATTCCGGCCCGCTGGGCCGCCTCCTGAACCGGCCGGTGACCGGGCCGCTACCTGCAACGACTTCAGAAGGAACTCAACGGTGAGTGCTTTTACCGCGGTCGACGTCATCCGGGCCAAGCGGGACGGGGGCGTGCTGAGCGACGGCCAGATCGACTGGGTCGTCGACGCCTACACCAGGGGGCTGGTGGCCGACGAGCAGATGTCGGCGCTGGCCATGGCGATCCTGCTGCGCGGGATGACGGTGCCGGAGACCGCCCGGTGGACCGCCGCGATGATCGCCAGCGGCGAGCGGCTGGACCTGTCGGCGGTGGCCCGGCCGACCGTCGACAAACACTCCACCGGCGGGGTCGGTGACAAGATCACCCTGCCGCTCACCCCGCTGGTGGCGGCCTGCGGCGGCGCGGTGCCGCAGCTCTCCGGCCGGGGGCTCGGGCACACCGGCGGCACGCTGGACAAGCTGGAGTCGATCCCCGGCTGGCGGGCGTCGTTGGGCAACGCCGAGTTCATCGCCCAGCTCCGCGAGGTCGGCGCGGTGATCTGCGCGGCCGGTGACGCGCTCGCCCCGGCCGACCGCAAGCTGTACGCGCTGCGCGACGTCACCGGCACCGTGGAGGCGATCCCGCTGATCGCCAGTTCGATCATGAGCAAGAAGATCGCCGAGGGCACCGGGGCGCTGGTCCTCGACGTCAAGGTCGGCTCCGGCGCGTTCATGAAGAACGTGGCCGACGCCCGGGAGCTGGCCCGGACCATGGTGGCCCTCGGCGACGCGCACGGGGTCAGGACGGTCGCCCTGCTTACCGACATGTCCACCCCGCTCGGCCTGACCGTCGGCAACGCGGTCGAGGTGACCGAGTCGGTGCAGGTGCTGGCCGGCGGTGGCCCGCCCGACGTGGTGGAGCTGACCCTGGCGCTGGCCCGGGAGATGCTCGACGCCGCCGGCCTGCCCGACGCGGACCCGGCCGCCGCGCTGCGTGACGGGCGGGCCATGGACGCCTGGCGGGCGATGATCCGGGCGCAGGGCGGTGACCCGGACGCCCCGCTGCCGACCCCCAACGAGGTGGAGACGGTCCGCGCCGGGGCCGACGGGTTCGTCGAGTCGGTCGACGCGTACGCCATCGGGGTGGCCGCGTGGCGACTCGGCGCCGGTCGCGCCCGCAAGGAGGACCCGGTCAGCGCCGCGGCCGGGGTGGTGCTGCACAAGCGCCCCGGAGACCCGGTGCGGGCCGGCGACCCGCTGTACGAGCTGCGGGCCGACGACGCGTCGCGGCTGCCGGCGGCGCGGGCCGAGGCGGACCGGGCGGTCCGGGTCGCCGCCGCCGCGCCGCCGCCGTCGCCGCTGGTCATCGAGCGGATCGGCTGAACCGCCGGACCGGTCCCGACCGGTGCGGCCGATCGGGGTGGCCGGCATGGCGCTGGTCGCCACGGAACGTTATTCTCCCTGGCCAGGGGGATCGAACGGTGGTGACGCCGACGTGAGCAGACAGGATTTCCGACCGTGCTGGTAGCCGCCCCCGATCCACGGGAGGTCCGCGAGGCGAGCCTCGACGAGTTGTCCCGGCTGGGCCTACCACTGCCGCCGGCCAAGTTTCCCCTGGTGTGGGAGCCGGGCGACGAGGTCGAGCTGCGACCCACCGGGGAGATCGAGGCCCGCATCGCGGTGCTGCACCTGATCCTGGCCCGGTGCTTCGGGATGCCCGCCCAGACCGCGATGAGCTGGCTGCTCGAATCCCACCTGGTCGACATGGTCACCCCGCCGGAGTGGCAGTTCGTGGTCGGCGGCAGGGGCGACCACCGCTCGTTCGTCCTGCACCACGACGCGCTCTTCTCGCTGTCCTGGGTGCTCGGCCTGAGCAAGCAGCTCGACCCGACCGTGCCGGTGGACGAGCGGCTGGTGGAGCGGATGCCGTACCTCGCCGGTGGGGAGACCTTCGACCAGTGGCGGGCACGGATCCTGGCCGCTCCGCAGCACCCGGCGGACGCCGCCGCCCTGCTCGACCTGCACTACTGCCTGGACTGGGCGTACCTGGAGGTGGAGCGGTCGGGGCACCGGCTGCCCGGCCTGGTGGACGCGAACGCGATCGGCCAGCGCCGGTGGGCGTTGGAGTGGGCGGTGATGCTGCGGGGGCCGTACCACGACGAGCCGCCCGGCTGGGAAGAGGTCGACCTCTCCACCTGACCGGCGGGACAGGATGCCGCCGCAGATCGGGGGCCGGTGCCGCCGCAGGTCAGCGGGGACGCCAGACGGTGAGCCGTACCGAGGCGGTCACCGTGACCGGGGCGGGCAGCGCGTCGATCGCGGCGGCGAGCCGGTGCGGGTCGGTGTGCCAGGCGCTCGGCCCCATCCCGACCAGGGTGGTGACCTCGGCCCGGTCCAGCGCGAGCCGGGCGGTGTGCACGGTGGCGTGCTCCGGGGTGAACCGCCCGGCGAGGCTGTCGGCGACCCGGTCGGCCTTGGCCGGGTCGACCCGCAGCAGCCCGAGCACCTCGACCAGTTCGGCCAGGTGGGCGTCGGTGGGGGTGACCACCAGCAGCGCCCCGGCCGGGTGGAGCACCCGGTGGAACTCGTCGCCGTTGCGCGGCGCGAAGACGTTGAGCAGCACGGCGACCGAGCGGTCGGCCAGCGGCAGCGGCCGCCAGGTGTCGGCGAGCGCGGCGGCGGCCCGCGGGTGGGCGCGGGCGGCGCGGCGCAGCGCCGGCTTGGCGACGTCCAGGGCCAGGCCGACGGCGTCGGGCAGCGCCGCCAGCACCGCCGCGAGGTGCCGCCCGGTGCCCGCTCCGGCATCCACCACCAGCGGGTACGCCCCGAAGCCCGCGGTGCCCGCGTGGGTCGCTGCCGCCTCGGCCAGGGCGGACGAGATGAGGTGGTAGTGCCCGGCGGCCAGGAAGTCAGCTCGGGCGGCGACCATCTCGGCGGTGTCCCCGACGTGCGGGGAGCGGCCGGTGAGCAGGTTGACGTACCCCTGGCGGGCCAGGTCGAAGCTGTGCCGGCGGGGGCAGCGCAACGCGCGGGTGTCGGTCGCGGCGGCCAGCGGCCCGGCGCAGACCGGGCAGCGCAACCGGGCCACGACCAGCGGATGCGTCGCGTCGACGGGCGTCGTCAAGCCGTCCGGCTGCGTCGTGTCGTCCGCCTTCGTGGTGTCGTTCGGCTGGGTCGTGTCGTCCGGCCGGGTCGTGTCGTCCGGCTGCGGCGCGTTGCCGGGACGGTCGGACGAGTGCGGCGCGTTCACCCGCAGCAGCCTACGGCGCGGGGCCGACGTGGCGGCCGAGGTGTCCCGGGAGGTCCTCGGTCGACTCAAGGGTGCCGAGGTGGCGGTGTCCACCCGCGCTGATACCGCCACCTCGGCGATGATGCGGGCCGGCCGCGGGCCTGACCGGGGCAGGGCCGGGGTGGGGCGGGGCCGATCGGGGCGGGGCCGATCGGGGCGGGGCCGATCGGGGCGGGGCGGCGCGGTGGTGGATCACCGCGAGCCTGGTCGTGGGCCGCCGGTGCGCGTGACTAGGGTCGGGGGATGGTCGCAATCCGATACGAGGACATCGTCAAGGTCCCGAAAGCGCTGCTGCACGATCACCTCGACGGCGGCCTGCGGCCGGCGACGATCGTCGAGCTGGCCGCCGAGGTGGGGCACGAGCTGCCGAGCACCGATCCGGAGGCACTCGGCCGGTGGTTCGCGGAGGCGGCGCACTCCGGTTCGCTGGAGCGCTACCTGGAGACGTTCGCGCACACCGTCGCCGTCATGCAGACCGCCCCGGCGCTGCGCCGGGTGGCCCGCGAGTGCGCGCTCGACCTGGCCGCCGACGGCGTGGTCTACGCGGAGGTCCGGTTCGCCCCCGAGCAGCACCTGGAGCAGAACCTCACCCTGGACGAGGTGGTCGAGGCGGTCGTCGCCGGCTTCGTCGAGGGCAGCGCCGAGGCCGCTGCGGCGGGCACCCAGATCCGGGTCGGCACCCTGCTCACCGCGATGCGGCACGCCGCCCGGTCGCAGGAGATCGCCGAGCTGGCCGTCCGGCACCGCGACGCCGGGGTGGTGGGCTTCGACATCGCGGGCGCCGAGGCGGGTTTCCCGCCCACCCGGCACCTGGACGCCTTCGAGTACCTCCAGCGGGAGAACTTCCACTTCACCATCCACGCCGGCGAGGCGTTCGGGCTGCCGTCGATCTGGCAGGCCATCCAGTGGTGCGGGGCGGACCGGCTGGGTCACGGGGTACGGATCGTGGACGACATCACCCCCGGCCCGACGCCGACGCTGGGCCGGCTGGCCGCCTACGTGCGGGACAAGCGGATCCCGCTGGAGCTGTGCCCGTCGTCCAACGTGCAGACCGGGGCGGTGGCGTCGATCGCCGACCACCCGATCGGGCTGCTGCGGGAGCTGCGGTTCCGGGTGACGGTGAACACCGACAACCGGTTGATGAGCGGCACCTCGATGTCCCGGGAGATGGCGCTGCTGGTGGAGAACTTCGGCTACGGCTGGGCGGAGCTGCAGTGGTTCACCGTCAACGCGATGAAGAGCGCCTTCATCCCGTTCGACGAGCGGCTGGCCATCATCGACGAGGTGATCAAGCCGGCGTACGCGAAGCTGATCGGCTGACTCACCGGTGCGGGTGGCCGGCGACCAGGTCGGCCACCCGGCGCAGGATTTCCCGGGCGTGGGCCGCCTCGGCGCCGAGGCCGGTCTGTCGGCGCAGCACCGCCGGTTCGGCGCGCAGCAGTGCCACCCCGCGCCGGAGCAGCACCCCGGGTGCCTTGCGCTGCTCTGCCAGGTCACGGGCCAGCCGGCGGACGAAGGTCGCCCCGCGCGGCCGCCGCAGCGCGTACGCTGCGGCGAGGATGCCCCGTCGGCGGCACTCCTCGACGATCTCGGCAGCGAAAATCCCTTCGGCGATGAAGAGTGGCGATCCGGTCACCTCAAATGGCCGGGTGGCCACTTGTCGATCGGCGCCGATCGCATAGACCGGAACTTCGGTCCGGCCCTGCCGGGCCAGTCGGGCAATTGTCTCCACGGCGGTTTCCGCGTCCCACGACTCGGGCGCGTCCCAGTCGACCAGTCCGTTCTGTCGGGGCAACGTAGGGTCATCGCCGTTCTTGTAGAAGTCGTCCAGACAGAGTACGGGGAGACCGGTTCGATGGGCTATGTACGACTTTCCGGACCCGGAAGGGCCGGCCAGCAGGACCACGCGGTGGGGACATTCCATTACTTTGAGTAACTCCGGCCAGACGGATTGCGATCAAATTGCATCAACATCTCATCACACCTCCGGTGACCGACAACCTGGGCTTTCTCTTTCAGGGGAGGCGTGATGGAATCTCGGAGGTCCGACCCGCCGGGTCGGTTGCTGGGCGTTGCCCGTGGCAACGCGGAGACGCTGTAATCGCGAGGGCGGTGACGTGAGCAAACGGCCAACGACGGCGGGCTCCTTCCTGTCGCGTCTGCGTCGGCCGGCCGGCCGGCTCCGCGACATGCCGATCTGGTCCAAGCTCGGCCTGATCATGATCGTGCCGACCATCGCCACGGTCGTCGTGGGCACCAGCGGCCTGGTGGACCACCTGCAGACGCTCAACAACGCCAACCGGGCGGGTGACCTGGCCAACCTGGTGGGTTACTCCGGTGACCTGGTCAACACCCTCCAGGACGAACGCACCAACGCCGTCCTGCTGCTCGGCTCGCCCAAGGGGCAGGCCCGTGAGCAGTACCAGGAGGCGTACAACCGGGTCAACCAGCGGGTCGACCAGTCCAAGGTGCCCTACTCGCAGCAGCGCGCCGAGATCGAGGGCCTGCCGGCGACCCTGGAGACACAGCTCGACCGGATCGACAGCGACCTCACCGAGATGCCCGGCATCCGCAGCCAGGTCTACAACGGCAAGCTCCGCCTCAGCGAGGCGGTCAGCCGGTACACCGGTCTGATCAACAACCTGATCACCATCCGCGACTCGGCCACCCAGCTCGCCGGCGACAACGACCTGAGCGACCAGATGCGGGCCGCCGCCGCGATGGCCCGGGCCAAGGAGTACGCCTCGGTCCGCCGGATCGCGGTGCACCAGGTGCTGCTCCAGAGGGCGTACACCCCGGCCCTGCGGGAGCTGTACATCTCCAGCAACACCGGTGAGCAGCAGGCGCTGCAGAGTTTCCAGGCGGTGGCGACCCGCGCCGAGCGCGAGTTCCAGGACCAGAGCGTCTCCGGCTCGGACCGGCGCCAGGCGGACATCTACGCCGGCCAGGTCAGCGCGTTGAACAGCGACAAGCTGGACGGCCTCACCTTCACCACCGACCAGTGGGACGCGGCCATGGTCGCGTACGCCCAGCTCAACCGCTCCGTCGAGGTACGCCTCGACAGCGACGTCGTGGCCAAGGCCGACGAGCTGCGCTCCGACGTCCAGCGCCAGGTCTTCCTGGAGACCGGCCTGCTGCTCAGCATGCTGCTGCTGGCGATCCTCTTCGCCTACCTGGTCGCCCGGTCGATGGCCCGGTCCCTGCGCGAGCTGCGGCAGGGTGCCCTGTCGATCGCCCAGTTCGGCCTGCCGCAGGCGGTGGCCCGGCTGCGTGACCCGCAGTTCACCGGCCAGCAGTCCCCGGCCCAGCTCGCCAACCAGATCGCCGAGCCGCTGCCGGTCCGCAGCCGGGACGAGTTCGGCCAGGTGACCGAGGCGTTCAACGCCGTCCACCTGGAAGCCGTCCGGACCGCCGCCGAGCAGGCCGCGCTCCGCTCCTCGGTCGCGACGATGTTCGTCAACCTCGCCCGCCGCTCGCAGATCCTGGTCGACCGGCTGATCGGCCACCTCGACCGGCTGGAGCGCGGCGAGGAGGACCCGGACCGTCTGGCCGAGCTGTTCCAGCTCGACCACCTGGCCACCCGGATGCGCCGCAACGACGAGAACCTGCTGGTCCTCGCCGGTGCCGACTCCACCCGGGTGCAGCGGGAGCCGGCCGCCCTGATCGACGTGCTGCGCGCCGCGCAGTCCGAGGTCGAGCACTACACCCGGATCGAGTTCGGGATCATCGACCGGGACATCGAGGTCTCCGCGCACGCGGTCAACGACCTGGTCCACCTGGTAGCCGAGCTGTTCGACAACGCGACGGCGTTCTCCCCGCCGGACTCCCAGGTGATGGTCGAGGCCCGCCGGGTCGGCGACCGGGCGTCGCTCTACGTCGAGGACCGGGGCATCGGCATCAGCGCCGAGCAGCTGGCCGACCTCAACGAGCGGCTCGCCACCCCGCCCCAGGTCGACGTGGCCGTCTCCCGGATGATGGGCCTGGTCGTGGTCGCCCGGTTGGCGTCCCGGCACGGCGTCAAGGTGGAGCTGCGTCCCGGCACCGACCGGGGCACGGTGGCCGAGGTGGTCCTGCCCACGTCGGTGCTGGTGCCCCGCGCCCTCACCGGCCGGGCCCCGGGCACCCCCGGCCTGCCGGCCGCCGGCCCGCAGTTCGGTGGCGCCGCGCCCGCCTTCGGTGGCGCCCCCACCCCCGCCTTCGGTGGTGCTTCCACCCCGGCCTTCGGCGGCTCCCCGGCCCCCGCCCTCGGCGGCTCCGGTGGTACCCCGGCCTTCGGGGCGCTCCCCGCACTCGGCAACGGCCAGCCGGCGGCCGCCCGGCACGGCGAATCCGGCAACCAGGTCACCTTCGGCGGACGCCCCTTCGACCCGGCTCCGCGCAACGGTTCCCCCGCTCCCGCCAACGGTGGGCGGGGGATGCCCGCCTGGTCGGACCTCACCGGTGCCGGTGGGATCAACGGCGGGGACGGCTTCACCCCGCGCACCACGAACGGCCAGCAGATCGACCCGCTGCCCCAGCGGCGCAGCGGCGACGACCCGGACAGCACCGGCCAGCAGCCGGTCATCCCGCGCCAGCTGCCGAGCAGCCCGGAGGCCCGGCCGTACAGCTCCCCGCCGGTCCCGCCGGTTTCGGCACCGCCGCTGCCCCCCTCGTATCCGTCCGCGCCGGTGTCGGGTCAGCCGGTCTCCGGCTATCCGGTGTCGGGCCAGCCGGTGTCGGGTCAGCCGGTCTCCGGCTACCCGGTGTCGGGCCAGCCGGTCTCCGGCTATCCGGTGTCGGGTCAGCCAGCCCCGGGATATCCGGTGTCGGCGTCCCCGTACGCCGGTCAGCCGGGTCCGGTCGCGCCGGTCTCCGGGTCGCCCAGCGCTCCGCTGCCGTCCCGGCCGACCTCGGGCGGTGCCGCGCCGGGTGCCGCCGCGCCGCCGGCCTGGCCGCCGGTGGCCAACCCCGAGCGGGACACCGCCACCCCGCCGGTCCCGGAGCGGCTCGCCGCCGCCCTGGACATGACCACCGAACTGCCCCGGGTGCCGCGCACCGAGTCGGCAGCGCCGGCACCACGGCAGCCCGCGGCCCCGCCGGTGCGGGCCGGGCAGCCGTCGTCGGTCGGCCAACGGCCGTCGGCTCCGCAGCAGGCACCCCAGCAGCGGTACGCGGACGAGACGATGGAGCTGCCGATTTTCCGGGAGCTCGAATCGGCCTGGTTCCGCACCCGCAAGCCGGGTCCGGAGGAGGCGCCCGGTGCCCGCCAGCCGGCGGGCGGCGGCACCATGACCGCGCGGTCCACCATGGCCGGCCCCGCCGTTCAGTACCCCGCCCCAGGGACGACAGGTAGCGCACCGATGGCAGAGACTGCGCCGGCCGGAGGCATGCCGCGCGACAACGGGACGACGAACGGGGGCCTCCCCGGTCGCGGTGACGGCCCGGCGACCCGTCGCCCCGCCCCGCAGCCCACCGCCTGGCAGACCGCCGCCGACGACGGCTGGCGGGCGGCGGTGGCCGCGACCGAGGCGCCGGTGGCCGGGACCACCCAGACCGGCCTGCCGAAGCGGACGCCGATGGCGCAGCTCGTGCCGGGGGCGATCGAGAAGCCGGCCGCGTCGGTGCAGCGACGTACGCCGGAAGCGGTCAGGGGTCTGCTCTCGGCCTACCATCGAGGTGTGCAACGCGGCCGGACCACCTCGGACAACCCCACCAACCCGGACGCGACTCCGGGCGGGCAGCAATCCTCGCCGTCTGGCTTCGGCCCGGCGGGCGGGAGCGGGCAGAAGGAGCAAGAAGGATGACAACTACGCAGGATCTTGGTTGGCTGCTGGCCAACTTCGCCGACCGGGTGCCGGGTGTCGCGCACGCGGTCGCGGTATCCGCCGACGGCCTGCTCCTCGCTTCGTCGCGCGACCTGCCCCGGGACCGGGCCGACCAGCTGGCCGCGATCGCGTCCGGCCTGGTCAGCCTGACCCAGGGGGCGGCCCGCTGCTTCGAGGGCGGCGCGGTGCTGCAGACCGTCGTCGAGATGGACAACGGTTTCCTGTTCCTGATGTCCATCTCGGACGGCTCGTCGTTCGCCGTGCTGGCCGCCCGCAGTTGCGACGTCGGTCAGGTCGGCTACGAGATGGCGTTGCTGGTCGACCGGGTGGGTGACGCGCTCACCCCGCAGGCCCGTACGGCTGTCGGGATGATGGGCTGATCGGGCTGGCCATCCGGTCGGCACGGGACGACAACAACGACGGGTTCCACCGGGTGAGAGCCGGTGTCGGGTGCGAAGGAGGTGAGCGGCTACATGATCGATCGTGACGAACCGACAGGCGCGTTGGTCCGACCGTACGCCGTGACCCGTGGTCGTACCCGTCCCCGGCTCGACATCGCCCTGGAGGCGCTCGTCGAGACGACGGTGCGCGGTCGCGCTGCTGCCGGTGGCAACGGCGGTCAGGGCCGGGAGCACCAGTACATCGCCGCGCTGTGTGACGGACGCGTGCAGTCGCTGGCCGAGATCGCGGCCCGGATGCAGCTTCCGCTCGGCGTGGCCCGGGTGCTCATCGCCGACATGGCGACGGACGGCCTGGTCGCGGTCCACGAGCCGACCATCTTGGACGACTCGGACGACGCGGTGGGCACTGAACTGCTGGAGAGGGTGCTGAGTGGACTTCGCAGGCTCTGACATGTCGCAGCGACCGCCTGCCCCGAACGGGCGCGTGACGTCGGCGAAGATCGTTATCGCCGGTGGGTTCGGCGTCGGCAAGACGACGCTGGTCGGTTCGGTCTCGGAGATCACACCGCTGACCACCGAGGCCATCATGACCTCCGCGGGCGTGGGCGTCGACGACACCCGGCAGGTGCCGGGCAAGACGACGACCACGGTGGCGATGGACTTCGGCCGTATCTCGATCGACCGGGATCTGATCCTGTACCTGTTCGGGACGCCCGGTCAGACGCGGTTCTGGTTCATGTGGGACGAGCTGGTCCGGGGCGCCATCGGCGCCGTGGTCCTGGTCGACACCCGCCGGTTGGCCGACTGCTTCGCGGCGATCGACTTCTTCGAGCACCGGCGGTTGCCGTACCTGGTGGCCATCAACTGCTTCGACGGGATGCAGTACCACGACCCGCAGGACGTCCGGGACGCGCTGGCGATCTCGACCGACGTCCCGGTGGTGGCCTGCGACGCCCGTAACCGCGAGTCGACCAAGCACGTGCTGATCTCGCTGGTCGAGTACGTGCTGACCATGCGTCGTTCGCGCGCGGCGGCACCGGCCTGACCGATCTCGACGCGCCCGGTGGCGGCTCCGGCCGTGACCGGGCGCGTCCGCGTGTAGGGACGGCCAGAGCGCCGGGCTGCCCGCGGGGACGGCCAGAGCGCCGGCCGTGTCCGAGGGGGGACGGCCAGAGCGCCCGCGCCCGTCGGAGCGCACGCCCGGCAGGCCGGTCGGGTCGCCCGCCTCAGGGGAGCCGGCACCACAGTGACCGGCCGGACACACCATCTCGGTGTGCCCGGCCAGCGTGGGTTTTTGTCAGGACCGGTAGCCGGCGGAGCGGAACTCGTACTCCCGGTCGTCGTCCCGCTCGGTCGGATCCCGGCTGAAGTCCCAGCCGCCGGCGGCCTCACGCCCCGGCCGACCGCCGACCGCGAAGCCGCCGATCTCCTGTCCCCGCCGCCAACCCCGGAAGTAGCCGGTGGTGTTCTCGGCGAGGCTCGCCGCGTCCCGGACGATGCGCAGCGGACGCTCCTCGCGCAGCGGTGAGCCGGGCACCAGGTTGGCCTGGGGAACCCGCTTGGGCAGCCCGGCAGGGGTTTCCGCACCCACCGCCGGACGGGCCACCTTCTCGGCGGCCTGCCAGCCGGTGTCCGCGGTGGACGACCACTCCAGGTCGCTCTCGTCGCCGTGCCCGACGAACCACGCCGACTTGGCCTGGGCGAAGATCAGCAGATCACCGTCGCCCTCGTCGGAAACCGGCGGCGGCCGGTGCTCCATCGGCGGGGGACGGCGCTCGACCGGCTCCGGCCGACGGTCCAGGCTGGCCCGTTCGCTGCGGATCGGCCGCTCGGGACGGTCCAGGGGTTCCGGCCGCTCGGGACGGTCGAGCCGCTCGGGGCGGTCGAGGCGCGCGGCCCGGTCGGGGCGGTCGAGCCGCCCGGGACGGTCGACCCGGGTGGGGCGGTCCAGGTGTTCCGCCCGGTCGAGGCGTTCCGGACGCTCGGACCGGCCGGGCCGGGCGGACCGGCCGGCCTCCTCCCGGTCGACCAGGCGCAGGGGCGGAGTGTCCAGGTGCGTGTCGGCGGTGTCGAGGCCGTCCCGTAGCGCCCGGTCGGCCAGCGGCGGCGGCTCCACCAGCCGCAGCATCGGCGGCTCCTGGGGCAGGTCGTCGGCGAGCCAGGGCGGGGTGACCCGACGCCCGGCCCCGGGGTCGGCAGGGGCGTCCCCCGGGCGGCCGGCCCGCTCACCGTACGCCGGGACCACCGGGTTGTCGGCGGAGCTGGCGGCCGGGTCCTCGGGGTTGTTGACCAGCGGCCAGTTCGCCCGCGAGCCCGGCGGGGCGGTGGGCTCCGGCTCGGGCCGGGAGATCGGCACCGGCACGTTCAGGTCGGTCGCGCTGAAGCCGCCGGTGGGCGTCGAGAGCGCGCCGGTCGTCTTGGGCCGGGGCGGGATCACGGTGCGCTGCCGTTCGGCCCGGGCGTTGTTGATAGCGGCCGTGGTCAGCGTCGGCCGGAACGGCTCACCGGCCTCGGCGGGCGGCACGTTGCCACGCTGCGCCGGGGCGATCGGCGTGATGCCCGGCGGAGGCGGCGGTGGGGCCGAGACCGGCCGGTTGGCCGGTGCGTCCATCCCCCGCCGGATCGGCGGGATCATCGTGGTCGGGGCGTCCGACGCCGATCGGGCCGCCGGGTCGACGCGTCCGGGTGGTGCCGAGGTCGGCAGCGTGGACACGGCCGCCGGGGTCACCGGGCGGGGAGCTACGGGCGGCGGGGCGACCGGGGCGGGGGCGACCGGCGGCGGACCGAGCGGCCGGGGTGCGGTCGGTGTCGCCCCGCCGGGGACCGGCTCGGGGCGGCTGCGCCGGCCGGTCGGGACGGGCGGCGCCGGCTCGACGGGCCGCAGTGGACGCAGACCGGTGCCGGTGCCGCTGATGCCGGTCAACTCGCCGACCTGCTCGCCGCGGCGGGCGGCGGCCCGGCGGCCCAGCGGGCTCGGGGCGCTGACCCGGGTGCTGAGCGCGCTCACCAGCGCCTCGCAGCCGGCGTCGCAGGCACGTACCGCGGCGACCGACTGCCGGACGGTCTCGGCCACGGCGGAGGTGAGCGCCCGGTTGACGGTGGCCCGGCGCGGCGTCTCGGCGATGGCCACCCGTAGCGCGGTGACCGCTGCCTCGATCTCCCCGGCCTCGGCCACTCCGTCGGCGGTGAGCTGCGCGGTCACCGCGTCGGCGGCCACCGACAGGTCGCGGCCCCGGGCCGAGGTCCCGCCGAGCATGTTCGGCTCGGGCAGCGCGTCCAGGACGGCCAACGCCACCGGCTCGGCCGGGTCCGGGTACGCCCGCAGGGCGGCCGGGTAGAGCTCGCGGAGCACCTCGCGCAGCGCCACGGCAGCGGAGTGCCGGCCGCTGGACAGCGCGGCGTGCGCGGCGAGGACCTGCTTGAAGCCGGCCAGATCCCGGGAGGCCGGGAGGGTGACCGCGGAGAGCGCGCCGGCCTGGAGGGCGCGGGCCAGGCCCACCGCCCGCCGTTCGGCCGGCGCGGACTGCATCTCCTCCAGGGAGTCGTCGTCGGCGAACCGCTCGGCGAAGTCGTCGACCGAGTCGTCGTCGGCGATGGCCAGTGGACGACCGGCCGCGCTCAGCAGCGAGGTGACCGCGTGGTCGTCGCTGTCGGCGGCGATCGCCACGCCGCTCGGCCCGCCCGACCGTTCCACGAGGAGCGTGACGAGCTGGGCGTAGCCCGCCGCGTCGTCACCGATCTCGTAGACATGCAGCAGACGGCCTGCGTCGTCGACCACGGCGGACGTCAGCGTCGATCCGGCCGAGGCCGGTCGGTCGGCCGGATCTGCCGAGGCCAGACCGCAGTACACGCGCACGAGCGCCACGGCGTCGTCCTCCTCCCGGGACACAGGTCTATTCTCTGCCAGCCACTGATGCTCCCCGCTCAGGGTCAGTCGCGCCAGTCCACGACGGCAGAGATCTTGCCGACAATGGTGCGCCATCCCAGACTTGCGGTCTGTGCCCCGATTTTCTTCAGCCGCCTACGGCCGAGAAATCCACCGACTCCGCCGTTGACAGAAGCGCGGAGCGCCTCGTCGAGGTCGTCCAGGCTGGAACCGGCCGAGAGCATGTCGAGCACGGCGGGTAGCCGCAGGGCATAGGACAGGTCACGGGCCACCTCGCCGGCCTCGATAAGGAGGGTCGGATCCCACGTGTCGTGCCCGCCGCGCAGGTTCTCGACGACCAGGTCGAGTTCGTAGGTGTCCTCGTCGCGCGGGGCGATGTCGGCCGGCTCCACCCGTTCGGACAGTTCATTCCAACCGTCCAGTTGAGACAGATCGTTGGGTGCGCCGGACCGGATGAAGGTGACGAGCGATTCGGGCGTCTTGAACAACAGCAGCCGGCCCTTGTGGCTCAGGAAGACCGGCACCTCCTCGTCGTCGTCCTCGTCGGCGCTGTCGGCGTCAGCCTCCGCGGCGTCGTCGTCGTCGGCGTCGGCAGCGTCGGCGTCGTGCTTGCCGTCGGCGTCGTCCTTGCGGTCGTCGTCCTTGCGGTCGGCGTCGTCCTCGTCGTCCCCGGCCGAGAGGGCAGCGAACTCCTCGTCGAGGATCACCACCTCCTCGTCGTCCTCGGTCTCGACGACCTGGCGGCGGGCCAGGAAGGGGTCGTCCTCGTCGCGCTCGGCGACGTCCGTCGGGGTCAGCTCACGCGCGGGCCGGTACGCCCGGAGCGTGAAACCGGTGCCGGCGGGCAGGGCGATCTCGACCGGGTCGATGGCGAACTCGTCCCAGAGCGAGCGGTCGACCGTGCCGGGCTCCAGGTCCGGCCCGTCGGTGTCGCCGAGCTCGGGTTCGTCGGCGTCGGGCCGTTGGGGCGACTGGCGGGCCACGCTGACCTCCGTGTGCGTCGGGTTGCCCACTTGGCGGCACCGCGGCTGCCAAGTGACTCTGGGCACATACCCTAATGGGCGTCCGTCCATCGGCCGACCCCGCACCCCGACGGCGGTCGAAACCGGCGATCGCTGGCGGTCCGACCGACTGACAAGTAGCGTAACTACGCATGAAGGCTCAGGCGCTGCACGGCCACCTCGACGCCCTGCTGCTGGCCGTGCTGGAGCAGGGCGAACTGCACGGTTACGCCGTCATCGAGGCGCTGCGCGCCCGCAGCGACGGCCAGCTCGACCTGCCGACCGGCACCATCTACCCGGCGCTGCGCCGACTGGAGCGGGCCGGGCACGTGGCCAGTTCCTGGAGCACCGTCAACGGCCGGGAGCGGCGTACCTACCGGCTCACCGACTCCGGTCGGGGCGCACTGGCCGGCGAGCGGGCCGGCTGGCGTGAGTTCAGCGCCACCGTCGGCCGCTTCCTCGACCCGGCCGGCCCGGCTCCCTCACCCGCCTGATCCCGCCGCCCGGCCACGGCCGGGCTGCCCGCCCGGCACCGCCGCCGGTCGTCGGAGGCGACCCGGGGCATCCGGTGGCCACGGTGTACCGCGTCGCCGGTCAGCGGGCGGCGGTCAGCCAGGAACGGGTGGCCCGGAACAGCGAGAAGTGCGCGGCACCGGCCAGCACCGCACCGACGATCATCGGCGGCCAGGTCACGGCGGCTTCCCACAGCCCGACCGACCAGCCGAAGAGCGCCGTCCCGGCGACCGCACCGAAGGCGAGCGTGCCGACCAGCCCCAGCCCGAGCAGCCGACCCGCCGGCGTGCCGGCCCGTCCCCGCCGGGCCGCCCAGCGTCCGGACAGCAGGATGGCCAGCGCCAGCCCGGCCACGGCCAGCCAGACCGCGTTCAGCGACGCGGAGAGCAGCTGGTAGCCGGCCGGAGGAGGCGTCCCGCCGTCGCTCCAACTCGACCCCTGCCAGGTGAGGTCCCCGCCGGCCGACAGCACCACCGCGATCCCCAGCGCCCGCCGGGACAGCCCGCGCAGCGCCCCGGCGGCCAGCTCCGCCTGGTACGCCGGGACCAGCTCACCCGGCGTCCCGAAGTCGGCCACCGCACGCCGTTCGGCCTCCCGCGCCGGCAACCCCCCGTCCCGGTACGCCTCGGTCGCGTCGTGCAGCGCGTCCCGCACCTCGCGGAGCAGTTCGGTCTTCATCCGCTTCGGGCCGTGCAGCCGGGACGTCAGGTCACGGAGCCGCTCGTCGATCCCCACCTCGTCGCAGGCGCGCATGGCACCACCCTGCCACGGCCGGCGCCCCGGCGCGTCGGGGAGATTCCCGGACCCGCGTCCCGGTCGGTCAGGGTGTCAGGGCCAGGTATCCGCGCTCGGCGGCCTGCTGGAGCAACCACTGGTCCCGGTACCAGCCGGGGCTCGCCACCAGGTCGGCGTGCCGTCCACGTTGGATGACCCGTCCGGCGTCCAGGACCACGACCTCGTCCAGCCCGGCCAGCCCGCTGAGCCGGTGGCTGATCAGCAGCACCGAGTGCCCGACGGGGGTGGCCGCCAGCGCCCCGGCGAGCACCGCGTCGGCGGCGGCCGGGTCGAGGCCCTCGGTCGGTTCGTCCAGCACCAGCACGCCGGGGGCGGCGAGCAGTGCGCGGGCCAGCGCGAGTCGTTGCCGCTGCCCGCCGGAGAGCTGCCCGCCCTCCTCGCCGACCAGGGTGTCCCAACCGTCCGGCTGCTCCCGCACCCAGTCCAGCAGGCCGGCGGCCCGGCTCGCGTCGGCCAGCTCCGCCTCGCCCGCGTCGGGTCGGCCGAGCAGCAGGTTCTCCCGTACCGAGGCGTGGAAGACGTACGCCTCGGCGAGCAGCCCGCCGATCGCCCGGGGCAGCTCCGCGGGCGGGTACGCCGACACGTCCCGCCCGGCCAGGGTGACCCGGCCGGCGTCGGGCACCACCGCCCCGGTCAGCACCGCGGCCAGGGTGCTCTTGCCGGCCCCGCTGGGGCCCACGACGGCGATCCGCCGGCCGGCGGGCAGGTCGAGGTCGATCCCGGCCAGGGCGGGCGCGGCACCCTCCCGGTAGCGCACGACGACCCCGTGGAAGCGGACGTCGTACCCGAGGGTGGTGGCGGCGTCCGGGGCCGCCGGCTCCGGGCGTCGGGGCGGCCGGCTCGCGGGCTCGTCGAGCAGGGCGGCGACCCGGGACAGGCCGGCGCGCAGTTGGGTGCGCTGCCGGGCCGCGCCGACCAGCGCCAGCGCGATCTCCACGGCGGCGAGGGCACCGATCGCGAGTACGCCCACCAGCACCCCGCCCACCTGCGCGCGCAGGGCGGTGAGCACGACCCCGGCGGCGGTCAGTCCGGCGACCAGTACCCCGGCCGCGTCCACCGCGAACCCGGTCGCGGCGAGCCGGCGCTCCAGCCGGGCCAGCCGGTCGGCGCGGCGGGTGGCGGCCCGTAACGCCTGGCCGGTCGCCCCGAAGGCGGCCAGGTCGGCGGCGCCCTGGGTGAGGTCGACGGCGTCGGTGGCGAGTGCCCCGCGCAGCGGCGCCACCTCGTCGGCGGCCCGTCGGGTCAACGTGGTGGCCAGCATCGGCAGCGCCACCCCGGCGACCAGCAGGCCGACCGCGAGCACCCCGGCGGAGGGCAGCGAGATCAGCGCGGCCCCGCCGACGGCGGCGACCCCGACCAGGGCCGCCGCCGCCCCCGGGACGAGCACCCGCAGCAGCAGGTCCTGGACCGCCTCCACGTCGGAGACCAGCCGGCTCAGGGCGTCGCCGGTGCGGGGGACGGCCCGGCCGGGGCGGGCGGCGAGGGTGGCGAAGACCCGGGCGCGGACGTCGGTGACCAGGCGCAGGACGGCGTCGTGGCCGGCGAGTCGCTCGGTGTACCGCAGCACGCCCCGGCTGACGGCCAGCGCCCGGACGGCGACGATGGCGACGGTGAGCCGGTCCAGCGGTGGCTGGCCGGCGGCGCTCATCAGCAGCCAGGTGGCGGTGGCCATCAGGGCCAGCCCGGCGAACTCGGTGGCCGAGGCGAGCAGCCCGGCCCCGAGCAGCCGACCCAGGTACGGTCGGGCCAGCCGCAGCACCACCCGCTCGGGCCGTTCGACCCGTGCGGCCCGCTCGGTGGGGGCGGCCCGTGCGGCCCGCTCGGTGGGGGCGGGACCGGTGCTCATCGGCTGGCCTCCCCGGCCGGGGTCGGGGTCAGTTCGGTTACCCGGCCGGCGGCGACGTGCAGCACCCGGTCGGCGTCCGCCAGCAGGGCCGGCCGGTGCGCCACCAGCAGGGCGGTACGACCGGCCACCAGTCGCCGGGTGGCCTCCAGGACGACCGCCTCGCTCGCGGTGTCCAGCCGGGCGGTCGGCTCGTCGAGCAGCACCAGCGGGGCGTCCCGGAGGAAGGCGCGGGCCAGGGCGACCCGTTGCCGCTGGCCGCTGGACAGCCCGTGGCCCCGCTCGCCGAGCAGGGTCTCCAGCCCGTCGGGGAGGGCGCGCACGACCTCACCCAGGGCGGCGTCGGCGACCGCGCGGGCCAGGGTGGCGTCCGGGGTGTCGGGGGCGCCGAGCCGGATGTTGTCGGCCAGCGTGGCGGCGAACAGGTGGGCCCGCTGTGGCACCCAGGCGATCTGCCGACGCCAGTCGTCGGGGTCGACGTCGGCCAGGTCGACCCCGTCGACGGTGATCCGGCCGGCGGTCGGGGTGACGAAGCCGAGCAGCAGGCCGAGCAGGGTGCTCTTGCCGGCGCCGCTCGGCCCGACGATGGCGATCCGTTCGCCGGGCCGGACGGTGAGCGTGACGTCCCGGAGCGCGGTGGTCCGCTGGTAGGCGACGGTGACGTCGTGGAACCGGATCTCGCCGGCCCCGGACGCCGTCCGGGCGGTGCCGCCGGCCGGCACCGGACCGGCCGGCACCGTGGCGGCCGGGCCGCCGGCCACGGCGGGGACGGCGGCCGGAGCGCTGGCCCCGGACCCGGCCGGAGCGCCGGGAACGGCGGAGACGGTCAGCGCCTCGTCCAGCGCGGTGAGCCCTTCCATGCTGGCGTGGAACCGGCTGCCGGCGACCCGCAACGGCAGGTACGCCTCCGGGGTGAGCAGCAGCACCAGCAGCGCGGTGGCCAGGGTGATCCCGCCGTCGAGCAGCCGGATGCCGACCGGCACCGCGACCAGCGCGACCGACAGGGTGGCGACCAGCTCCAGCACCAGCGCGGAGAGGAAGGCGATCCGCAGGGTCTTCATGGTGGCGGCCCGGTGCCCGTCGGCCATCCGGCGGACCACCTCGGTCTGTGCCCTGGCTCGACCGAACGCGCGCAGGGTGGGCAGCCCGGCGATCATGTCGAGGAAGTGCCCGCCGAGCATCGACAGCCGCCGCCACTGCCGTTCGGTGGCGGCCTGGGCCTGCCAGCCGAGCAGCGCGCCGAAGACCGGGATCAGCGGCAGGGTCAGCACGACGATCAGTGCCGAACTCCAGTCGGCGAGGACCAGCCGGGCGAGCACGGCCGCCGGCACGGTGACACTGAGCACGAGCTGGGGGAGGTAGCCGGTGAAGTAGGCGTCCAGCGCGTCGAGGCCGCGCCCGGCGAGGGTGGCGAGCTGCCCGGCCCGCTGGCCGGCGACCCAGCCCGGACCGTGCCGGCCGACCGCGGCGAGCAGGTCGGCCCGGAGGGTGGCCTTGACGGTGGCGGCGGCCCGCGCGGCGACGGTGCCCTGCCCCCAGGTGACCAGGGACCGCGCGCCGACGGCGACGACGAAGCCGGCCAGCGCGACGGTGTCCAGCCGCCCGTGGATGCCGGTGGCGAGCACCGTGGCCAGGGCGGTGGCCTGGGCGACGACCAGCAGCGCGGTGAGCCCGCCGAGGGCCGCGAGCACGGCGAGGTCGCGCCGGGCCGCGGGAACCCGGCGCAGCAGACGCGGGTCGAAGGGACGGCGGTTCACCAGTACACCGGTGCCCTGCCGTCGGTCCGTCCCCGGAACACCCACCAGCACATCGCCTGGAAGCCTAGTAGGGCCGGCAGGAGGGGCAGCGCCAGCCAGCCCAGTAACCGCAGGGTCGGCCCACTGGCCGCCGCGTCGGCGACACTCAGCGTGGCCGCCGGGTCGACGGTGGAGACCAGCGCGGCCGGCCAGAGCGCCGCACCGGTTACGGCCACCGGCAGCGCCAGCGCCGCGCCGGTGGCGGCGAGGGCCACCCCGGGCCGACCGCGCCCGAGCGCCGCCCGGGCCACCAGCAACGCCCCGACCAGCGCCACCACCAGGAGTACGGCGGGCAGCGGCTGGCGGACCGTGGCGCGTACCCGGTCGGCGAGCAGGCCCAGCGCGGTGGCCGCGCCGACCGTGGCGAGTGCCCCGGTGACCAGCCGGCGGGCCAGCCGGGCGGTGGCCGGGGTGTCGGCCGCCGGCAGTCGCAGGGTGAGGAAGGTCGCACCGTGCGCCGCGACCAGGGCGGTCAGCGCGAGCCCGGTGGCGGCGACGAACGGGGTCGCCAGGTGGGTCACCCCGGCGACGTGGCCGTCGACCCCCAGCGGTACGCCCTGGAGCTGCCCGGCGAGCAGGGCGCCCCAGCCGAACGCGGCCAGCGCGCTGCCGGCCGCCACCACCCGCTCCCAGCCCTGCCGCGCGGACGCCCCGGTGACGCGACTGCGCAGCTGTACGCCGACGGTGACCAGGATCACCCCGGCCAGGGCCCCGGCGACGGCGGGGTAGTGGCCGGAGAGGAGCTCCCCCTCCAGGGTGGGGAAGGCGCCGAAGAGCAGGCCGACGGCGGCCACCAGCCAGACCTCGTTGCCGAGGAAGAACGGGCCGAGCGCGGTCAGTGTGGCGCGGTGCGCCGCCGGGGTGCCGCGCCGGGCCAGCAGCAGCCCGACCCCGTAGTCGAGGCCGCCGAGGACCAGGTAGCCGGCGAAGAAGAGACCGAGCAGGGCGTACCAGACGGGTGCCATCGGGGTCCTCTCAGGCGAAGGCGGGGGTGGGCCGGGGCTCGGTGTCGAGGGCGTCGGGCGGTCGACCGAGCGCCGGGTCGGCCGCGCCCCGGGCGGCGTGCCGGGCGAACAGCGTCCAGTTGGCGACGGTGAGCCCGCCGAGGAGCAGGCTGAAGCCGATCAGCGAGGCGAGCATCAGGCCCGGGTCGACGCCGGAGACGGCCCGCTCGGTGGGGAGCAGCCCGTACGCGGCCCAGGGCTGCCGGCCGACCTCGCGGGCGAGCCAGCCGAGGATCACCGCGCCGAAGGGCAGCGGCAGGGCGAGCAGGGTCAGCCAGAGCGGGAAGCGCAGTCGGATCGCCCAGTCCCGCCAGAGCAGCGGCAGCAGCAGCCAGACGCCACCCAGCAGGAAGCCGATCAGGATCATGAAGCCGAGCCCGACGCCGGAGAGCGCCGGCGGGGTGTAGTCACCCGGCCCGAACCGTGTGGTCCACTCGGCGATCCGGGCGTCGGCGGTCGGGCCGCCGTCGAACTTGGTCGGTTGGAACTCGCCGACCGGGCCGAACTGGGCGAAGCCGAAACCCTGCACCAGGCTGACCGCCAGGGCGGCGGTGACCAGCCCGATCCGCAGCCCGGTGCGGTGCAGGGCGAAGTCGGTGGTACGCCGCAGCAGGTGCCCGGCGCTGACCGCGGCCATCAGCATGCCACCGGTGAGCAGCCCGGCGGCGAGCACGTGGCCGAGGGCCATGCCGAGGGTCGGGTTGCGCAGCAGCGCCCCGAAGTCGGTGAGGTGGGCGACGCCGTCGCGTACCCGGTAGCCGACCGGGTGCTGGAGCCAGGCGTTCGCCACCATGATCCAGAAAGCGGAGGCGTACGCGGTGAGCGCGACCCCCCAGAGCAGCGCCAGGTGCACCCCGCGCCGCAGCCGGTGCCAGCCGAAGATCCACATGCCGAGGAACGTCGACTCCAGGAAGAACGCGACGAGCGTCTCGATCGCCAGTGGGGCGCCGAAGACGTTGCCGACGTAGCGCGACAGTCCGCTCCAGTTCAGCCCGAACTGGAACTCCATCAGGATGCCGCTGGCGATGCCGAGCACGTAGTTGATCACGTAGAGCTGCCCCCAGAACCGGGTCAGCCGTTCCCACCGCGGATTGCCGGTGACGAACCAGGTGGTCTGCATGCCGACCAGCAGGGTGACCAGCCCGAGGGTGACCACGACGAAGAGGAAGTGCAGGGAGGTGGTGGTGGCGAACTGCAGGCGTGCGAGGAGCAGGGTGTCCATGACCGCTCTCCAGGGGTTGGCTCGCTTTTCGTAGCGAGCCTACACGTAGCTTGTCTACCTATCGGGCCGCGTGTCGTCCCCGAACGGGACGGGTGCTACCGGGAGCGGGGTGTCAGCTCAGGAAGAGGGAGATCGGGAGCGCGGCCAGGGTGGTCGTCAGCGCCAACGCGGCGGCACCGAGCAGCCGGGGTGGCCGGTCGGCGACCAGCAGCCGCTGCACCCGGACGTCGAGGTCGCGGTCACCCATGCCCAGCGCGCCGGCCGGGGTGATCCGGTCACCGGCGGCGGCGAAGCGCCGCAACGCGCCCGCCAGCGGTGCCTCCGCATGCAGCGCACGCGCCTTGTCGTCGGCCCGCATCTCGACCAGCAGGGCCACCCGTTCGTGCGCGGCGCGGACCCACCGGAACCAGGGCAGCGCCCGCCGCAGCGCGGTGAACGGCAGCAGCACCAGATCGTGCCGCTCCTGGGCGTGCGCCCGCTCGTGGGCGAGCACCGCCGCCAGCTCGGCCCGGTCCAGCAGGCTGAGGGTGCCGGCGCTGACCACCACCCGGGGACGCACCCCGGGCAGGCAGTACGCGGCGGCGCGGGGATGGTCGAGCACCAGCGCGCCGGGAATCGTGGGATCCCGGCGGGCCACCAGGGTGAGCAGGTCCCGGTGCCGACGCTGGGCGCGGACGGTGGAGTGCACGCTGCGCACGGTGGTGGCGAGCAGCACCGCGCCGATGCCGAAGCCCACCCCGACCAGGGCCAGGTGGACGGCGGTCACCCCGGCCGGGAGGGTGCCGTGGCCGAGATCGTCGGCGAGGGCCAGCAGCGCCCCGCCGGTCGGGCGGTCGTACCCGGTCAGCCCGAGCGCCATCGGCAGGCCCATCGCGGACAGCCCGAGGGCCAGCCCGACCGCCTGCCAGCAGACGATCGCCACCCGGGGTGCCCGCCACGTCCAGGTGGAGGCGGCCAGGACCTGCGCGGTCAGCCAGCAGGCCAGCACCGCCCCGGCGAAGTGCACCGCGTACGCCATGGTGGCCGCCCTACCGGTCCGTCGCCTCGTCGGCGACCCTGGCCCGGCCGGTACGGGGTTCCACGAACTGGTCGGTCGACCCGGCCGACGCCGGCCCGGTCAGCCCCGCCTCCGCGCCGAGCGCTGCCCGCAGCACCTCGGCCTCGGTGCCGGTCACCGAGCGGGCGAAGCGCACCAGTGCGGCGTCCCGGCTGCCGCCGAGATCCAGGGCGTCGAGCATGAGCTGGGCGATGTGCGCCTCGCGGCTGGCGGCGGCCCGGTAGCGCCAGGCCCGCCCCTCGCGTCTGCGCTGCACCATGCCCTTGCCGGCGAGCCGGTCCAACACGGTCATCACCGTCGTGTACGCCAGCTCGCGCCCGTCCAACGCCTCGGCGACCTCGCGCACGGTCACCCCGTCCGACGTGCCCGGGACCACGTCCCAGAGCACGTCCATCACCGCCCGCTCAAGATCGCCCAACCGAGTCACCCGGCAATCCTACCCCCGGTAGTACGACCGGCTGTCGGACCTCCCGGCGGGCCGGTACCGCCCCACCGGGCCGTCGCGGCCACCGGTGCCGGCCCCGGTCACGGTCGACCGTCCGGTCGTCGCGCTGGCGGCGGGCCGTCGACCGCACCGGCGTGACCCGGCCGGTCACACCCCCTTGGGGTGCCAGACCGTCTTGGTCTCCAGCAGCGCGGTCATCCGGCCCAGGCCCGGGTCGCCCGTCCAGTCGTGGTCGGTCGGGGTCGGCCGGAGCACCCGCTTGAGGTTCTCCGCCGCCCGGGCCTCCAGGTCGGTCGCCAGCTCGGTGTCGGCCACCCCGGTCAGGTCGATCGCGTTGACGTCCAGGTGCGCGGCGAGCGTCGGCGCGGTCTCGGTGATCCGGCCGGTGAGCAGGTTGACCACCCCGCCGGGCAGGTCCGAGGTGGCCAGCACCTCGGCCAGGGTCACCGCCGCCAGCGGAGCCACCGGGGAGGCCGCCACCACCACCGTGTTGCCGGTGACGATGGCCGGGGCGATCACGCTGACCAGGCCGAGCAGCGCCGGGGACTCGGGGGCCACCACGGCCACCACCCCGGTCGGCTCGGGCGCGGAGAGGTTGAAGTACGGCCCGGCGACCGGGTTGGCGCCGCCGTACACCTGGGCGAGCTTGTCGGCCCAGCCGGCGTACCAGACCCAGCGGTCGACCGCCGCGTCCACCTCGTCGGCCGGGACGCCGAGGGCGACGAACTGCTCGCGGCGGCCCTCCAGCATCTCGGCGACGCGGTAGAGGATCTGACCCCGGTTGTACGCGGTCGCGCCGGCCCAGCCCTTGACGGCGGCGCGGGCGGCGACCACGGCGTCCCGCGCGTCCTTGCGGGAGGCCAGCGACACGTTCGCGTCCTGCACGAGATACGTCCGTCCCGACTCGCTGCGCGGGAACTTCCCGCCGATGAAGAGCTTGTACGTCTTGCGTACCGCGACCCGCTCAGACATTGAGGTACGCCTCCAGCCCGTGCCGGCCACCCTCGCGGCCGTAGCCCGACTCCTTGTAGCCGCCGAACGGCGACGTCGGGTCGAACTTGTTGAACGTGTTGGCCCAGACCACCCCGGCGCGCAGCCGGTCGGCGGTCCACAGGATGCGGGAACCCTTGTCGGTCCAGATCCCGGCCGACAGCCCGTACGGCGTGTTGTTGGCCTTCTCGACGGCCTCGGCCGGGGTGCGGAAGGTCAGCACGGACAGCACCGGGCCGAAGATCTCCTCGCGGGCCACCCGGTGCGCCTGGGTGACCCCGGTGAAGATGGTCGGCGCGAACCAGAACCCCCGCTCGGGCAGCTCGCACGGCGGCGACCAGCGCTGCGCGCCCTCGGCGGCCCCGGCGTCGGACAGCTCCCGGATGCGGGCGAGTTGGGCGGCCGAGTTGATCGCCCCGACGTCGGTGTTCTTGTCCAGCGGGTCGCCGACCCGCAGCAGCGCCATCCGCCGCTTGAGGGCGTCGAGCACCTGCTCGGCGACGTTCTCCTGGACCAGCAGCCGGGAGCCGGCGCAGCAGACGTGGCCCTGGTTGAAGAAGATGCCGTTGACGATCCCCTCGACGGCCTGGTCGATCGGCGCGTCGTCGTAGACGATGTTGGCGGCCTTGCCGCCCAGCTCCAGGGTGACCTTCTTGCCGGTGCCGGCCACCGACCGGGCGATGGCCTTGCCGACCTCGGTGGAGCCGGTGAAGGCGACCTTGTCCACGCCCGGGTGCTCCACCAGCGCCCGGCCGGTGTCGCCCGCGCCGGTGACGATGTTGACCACGCCGGGCGGCAGGTCGGCCTGCTGGCAGATCTCGGCGAACAGCAGCGCGGTCAGCGGGGTGGTCTCGGCGGGCTTGAGCACCACCGTGTTGCCGGCGGCCAGCGCCGGGGCGACCTTCCAGGCGAGCATGAGCAGCGGGAAGTTCCACGGGATGACCTGTGCGGCCACCCCGAGCGGTCGCGGGTCCGCGCCGCCGTGCCGGCTCGTCGACGGCCGGCCGAACCCGGCGTACGACAGCTTGTCGGCCCAGCCGGCGTAGTAGAAGAAGTGCGCGGCGACCAGCGGCAGGTCGACGTCCCGGGACTCCCGGATCGGCTTGCCGTTGTCCAGCGACTCCAGCACCGCCAGCTCACGGGAGCGTTCCTGGATGAGCCGGGCGATCCGGTAGAGGTACTTGGCCCGGTCCCGGCCCGGCATCGGACCCCAGACCTTGTCGTACGCCTTGCGGGCGGCGCGGACCGCCCGGTCGACGTCCTGCTCGCCGGCCCAGGTGACCTCGGCGAGCACCTCCTCGGTGGCCGGGTTGACCGTCTTGTCGAGGCTCTCGCCGTCGACGAACCTGCCATCGATGAACAGCCCGTAGGACGGCCTGATGTCGACGATCGCGCGCGACTCGGGCGCAGGGGCGTATTCGAACATCATGCTCAGTCCAGGGTGAAGTAGTCGGGACCGGAGTAGGTGCCGGTCGTCAGCTTGGTGCGCTGCATGAGCAGGTCGTTGAGCAGGCTGGACGCGCCGAACCGGAACCAGTCCGGGCTCAGCCAGTCGCCGCCGACGGTCTCGTTGACCATGACCAGGTACTTGATCGCGTCCTTGGTGTTCTTGATCCCGCCGGCCGGCTTGACGCCCACCTGCCGCCCGGTGGCGGCCCGGAAGTCGCGGACCGCCTCCAGCATCACCAGGGTCACCGGCAGGGTGGCGGCGACCGGGACCTTGCCGGTGGAGGTCTTGATGAAGTCGCCGCCGGCCAGCATCGCCAGCCAGGAGGCCCGCCGGACGTTGTCGTAGGTGGCCAGCTCGCCGGTCTCCAGGATCACCTTGAGGTGGGCCGCCGGACCGCCGTCGGCAGAGCCGCAGGCCTCTTTGACCGCCTTGATCTCGTCGTGGACCTCCTGGTAACGCCCGGCCAGGAACGCGCCCCGGTTGATCACCATGTCGATCTCGTCGGCCCCGGCGGCGACGGCCGCCCGGGTGTCGGCGAGCTTGACGTCCAACGGGGCCTGGCCGGACGGGAAGGCGGTCGCCACGCTGGCCAGGTGCACGGCGCTGCCGCGCAGCACCTCGGCCACGTGCGGCACCATCGCCGGGTAGACGCAGACCGCGCCGACGTGCGGGCAACCCGGGTCGGCCGGGTCCGGCCGCAGGGCCTTGGCGGCCAGGGCGCGGACCTTGCCCGGGGTGTCGGCCCCTTCCAGGGTGGTCAGGTCGACCATCCGGATGGCCAGGTCGATGGCCTGCGCCTTGGCGGTGGTCTTGATCGAGCGGGTGCCGAGCTGGGCGGCCCGCTGCTCCACGCCGACCTGGTCGACCCCGGGCAGGCCGTGCAGGAAAGCCCGTAGCGTGGTCTCGGATCGCCCCAGCTCGGACAGGTCCGACCGGGCCGACGTCGTTGTCGCCGTCATGCCCCGAATACTACGCAGCCGACTATCGGGTGATCCTGGTCACAGCTCCCCGGGTTGGCCGGTCGGTCCGGCCCGGCGGGGTGTCGTCGGGCGCGGGTGGCCCGAGGTGCCACGGCCACGGGCGAATCGGGGGTGAGCCACGTCGTCGCTCGCCGCGCACCCGTACTGCCGGCCGACCGGGACCGGTAGGTTGGGCGATCGTGGACGTACACGTCATTGACCACCCGCTCGCCCAGTCGCGGCTGACCGCCATGCGGGACGCCCGGACCGACTCGTCGTCGTTCCGGGCCGCGCTGCACGAACTCACCACCATGCTGGTGTACGAGGCCGCGCGCACCTTCCCGGTCGAGAAGTACCCGGTGCAGACCCCGGTCACCGGGGCCGAGGGCACCCGGCTGGCGAACCCGCCGCTGCTGGTGCCGGTGCTGCGGGCCGGCCTCGGGATGGCCGACGCGGCGCTCGGGCTGCTGCCGGAGTCGTCGATGGGCTTCGTCGGCCTGGCCCGCGACGAGGAGACGTACGAGCCGCGCGCCTACATGGAGTCGCTGCCCCGGGACCTGGCCGGGCTGCCGGTGCTGGTGCTCGACCCGATGCTCGCCACCGGCGGTTCGCTGGAGCACTGCTGCCGGCTGCTCGCCGACCGGGGCTGCACCGACATCACCGTGCTCTGCGTGCTCGCCGCACCGGTCGGCATCGCCCGCCTGGAGCGGTCGGGGCTGCCGCTGCGGCTGGTCACCGCGTCGATCGACCAGGGGCTGAACGACCACATGTTCATCGTCCCGGGGCTCGGCGACGCCGGTGACCGGCAGTTCGGCGGCATGCCCCGCTTCTGACCGACAGCCCCGCTCCGGCCCGCACGCACCGGCCTGGCCCGCACGCACCGCTCTGGCCGACACGCACCGGCCCGACCTGCGGGAACACCCGGTCAGCCGGTGGGCGGCGGGGGGAGCGGTACGGGCGGCGCGCGGGGCCGCCTTCCCACGGAGAGCGAGTCGGGGAGCGCGGTGTGCGTTCAGGCGCTACCGTCTCGGGCCATGACTGGTGTTGCGCTGGCCGAGGAGTTGCTGCTCCTCGCGTATGACGATGAGTCCGGCAAGGCGACCATGCCCCGGATCGGACTCGACCTGGGGATGGCCGCCGCCGTCCTGGTCGAGCTGGCCCTCGCCGGCCGGATCGCGTACGTCGACGGGAACCTGGCGGTGACCGACCCGACGCCGGTCGGCGAGCCGATCCTGGACGGGGTGCTGGGCCGGCTGGCCGCCGACACCCCGCACAGCCCCTCCTCCTGGGTGCAGCGGCTGCGGCACGGCCTGCGCGACCGCATCCTCGGCGACCTCGTCGAGCGGGGTGTGGTGCGCGACGTCGAGGAGACCGAGCTGGACTTCATCGTGGTGCACCGCTACCCGACCACGGACCCGTCGGTGGAGCAGGACAGCCGCCGTCGGCTGGCCGAGGCGCTGGCCGGCGAGCAGCTCCCCGACGAGCGGACGGCAGCGCTGGCCACGCTGGTGGCGGTGCTGCGGATGGAGCCGGCGCTCGGCCTGACCGGCACCGCCGCGCAGGACGCCCGGCGGCGGCTGGAGGAGATCGCCGGCGGGGCCGGCTTCTCCGGCACGATCAGCCTGGAGGAGTCGGTGGTCCGCCCCTCGGTGGCCCTGGTCGTCACCGCCCTCGGCCAGGCCGTCGACCACGCCCTCGGCAAGCGCGCGGTCGGCTGATCCTGGCCGCCGCCACACGCGGCCCCGACGGGTTGCCCGGGAGCCTCGCAGTTTCCTGGTTGTAGTGGCATCCACCCCGCTCGGATGCCACTACAACCAGGAAACTGAGTTGATCATGCCGCGCGGAGTGCGTGCGGCGGTGTGAGATGGCGAGGGCAGCGGCGGTCCCGGTGCGCAGGGCATGCGGGCCGGGATCAGCAGGCGCACCGTGGGCTGACCGGACCGCCGTCAGTGGGCCGGACCGCCGTCAGTGGGTGAGCCGGTGGGCCTTCAGGTCGGTGACGAAGGCGGACCAGGCGGTGGGTGGGACGGTGAGGGCGGGGCCGGTCGGGTCCTTGCTGTCCCGGATGCCGATGATGCCGGGGAGGTTGTCGGCCACCTCGACGCACTCGCCGCCGTTGGTGCCGCTGCGGGTGCTGGTGCGCCAGCGGGCGCCGGTCAGGTCACTCATGGCATTCTCCCCGGATCGCATCGATCAGCTCGGCCGATTGTCCCGCGTCGAGGGCGAGGGAATCCAGCCCCTTCCATACCCTTTCGTAGGCGGCGATCTCCGCCGGCTGGTCGAGGTAGAGCGCGCCGGTGAGCCCTTCGACGTAGACGGTCGGTGGCTCGCTCGGGTTGCCGAGTGCCGAGGGTGGGAAGTCGAGCAGCACGAAGGTGCCGGCCTCGGCGGCCAGCGGTGGCCCGGCGGCCAGCGGCAGCACCCGGACGGTGATGTTGTGCCGCTCGCCGACGGCCAGCAGGTGCCGGAGCTGGTCGGCCATCACCGACCGGCCCGGCACCGGGCGGCGCAGCACCGCCTCGCTGAGGATCACCGTCAGCGTGGGGGCCGGTGGGAGTCGCCGGGCCAGCAGCCCCTGCCGCTGGATGCGAAGGCTGACGATCTTGCTCCGCTCATCCTCGCCCAGTTCGGGCCGGTTGTGCTGGAAGAGCGCGGTGGCGTAGCCGGGAGTCTGCAGCAGCCCCGGCACCAGCTCGGCGTTGTAGTAGCGAATGCTGCTGGCGACGTTCTCCAGGCCGACGTAGAGCGAGAACCAGGACGGTACGGCGCTGCCGTGCGCGTGCCACCACCCCTCGGTCCGGCTCACCTCGGCCAGCCCGAGCAGCACGCTCGCCTGGTCGGGGGTGGCCCGGTAGAGCTCGCAGAGCACCCGGACGTCCGGCATCTTGGCAGGGGTCACGCCCCGCTCGATGCGCCAGAGCTTCTGCCGGGAGCAGTCCAGCTCGCCGGCAGCGGCTTCGATGCTGACGTGGGCGTCCTCCCGGAGCTGGGTGAGCAGCCTGCCGAGCTGCCGTCGCGGCACTGTCGAACTGTTTGTTTCACGCACCGTGCAACACCTTTCCGTCCAGAATGAAACAACGGTCCGCCGCCGATGCAACATCACGAAAAATGCATCCCGGTGGCGTCGGATAAATGGTGAGAGCGATGCGCTGATGCTAATCGTGCGAGCGTATCGTCAGCAAGAGATGGCACCAGGTGACATTCGGTGGGCGTGGCGGTTCGACGTGATCGATCCCCACCGCCGGGGTGCCGGTCGAGCAGGGCGGCCAGGCAGCCGCCCGAACCGCCCCACCGACGCTCTCCCCACCCCACCTGCCGAGCCCCCACCGCCAATTTGCCCGCCCGCCCGGATGCGGGTTGCGGGGGAGGCGCGCAATTTCATGGTTGTAGTGGCATCCGAGCGGGATGGATGCCACTACAACCATGAAATTGAGTTGATCATGCAGCGCGAGTGCGCGGCGGGAAATGTAGCGGGGCGCGCGGTGGGACACGCCGCCCGGACACGCGGCGGGGTGTGTGGCGGGGGCGGGATCAGATGCCGAGGGCGGTGGCGACCTCGGTGCGCAGGGTGGTGAGCGCCGTCGCCGCGCGGGTGCGGGCCGCCGGCACGTCCCCGTCCGCGACCGGCTCCACCACCTCCAGGTACGCCTTGAGCTTCGGCTCGGTGCCCGAGGGGCGGATCACCACCCGGGCCGCGGCGGTCCGCAGGATCACCACGTCGGCGGCGGGCAGCAGGTCCTGCGCCCCGGTGACCGGCGCACCGAGCAGCATGGTCGGGGTGGCCGCCCGGACCCGGGCCATCGCGTCGGCGATGATCCGCAGGTCGTCCACCCGGACCGAGAGCTGGTCGGTGTGGTGCACGCCGAACTCGGCGGCCAGCTCGTCCAGCCGGTCGGTCAGGGTGCGCCCCTGCGCCTTCAGCCCCGCGGCCAGCTCGGCGATGGTCAGCGCGGCGGTGATGCCGTCCTTGTCCCGCACGTGCCCGGGGGCCACGCAGTAGCCCAACGCCTCCTCGTAGCCGTACGCCAGGGGCGACGTCCCACCCCCGGCCCGGACGATCCACTTGAACCCGGTCAACGTCTCGTCGTACGCCCGGCCCCGGGCCGCACACATCGCCCGGAGCAGGGACGACGACACGATCGTGGTGGCGTACAGGCCGTCGACGCCCCGCCGCATCAGGTGGTCGGCGAGCAGCACCCCCACCTCGTCTCCGCGCAACATCCGCCAGCCCGTTCCGGCACCCGCCACCCCCGTTCCGGCACCCGCCACCCCCGTTCCGGCACCCGCCACCCCCGTCCCGGCACCCGAGGGCACCGGCTCGCGGACCACCACCGCGCAGCGGTCGGCGTCCGGGTCGTTGGCGATGGCCAGGTCGGCGTCGGTGGCCCGGGCGAGGGCGACCAGCCGGTCCACCGCGCCGGGCTCCTCCGGGTTGGGGAAGCTGACGGTGGGGAAGGCCGGGTCCGGTTCTGCCTGGTCGGGCACCACCCCGGGCACCGGGAAACCGGCCCGCGCGAAGGTCGCGGTCAGCACCGCCGCCCCCACCCCGTGCAACGGGGTGTACGCCACCCGCAGGTCACGCGGCCCGCCCGGGTCGATCACCGTGACGGCCCGCTCCACGTACGCGGCGACGAGGTCGTCGCCGAGCACCTGGCCGGGCAGCCCCAGCGGCACCTGCGCCAGCGGACCGACCGCGCGGATGGCCGCCTCGATGCCGGCGTCGGCGGGCGGCACGATCTGTGCCCCCGCGCCGAGCGCCCCACCGAGCTGGGCACCCAGGTAGACCTTGTAGCCGTTGTCCTGCGGCGGGTTGTGGCTGGCCGTCACCATCACCCCGGCCACCCCGCCGAGTCTGCGCACCGCGTACGCCAGCACGGGGGTGGGCAGCGGCCGGGGCAGCAGCAGCGCCGGCCGGCCGGCACCGGTGGCGACCTGGGCGGTGCGCTCGGCGAACTCCCGGGAACCGTGCCGGGCGTCGTACCCGATGACCAGCGGACCTTCACCGCCCTCGGCGGCGAGCCAGCCGACCAGCCCGGCCGCCGCCCGGGTGACCACCGCGAGGTTCATGCCGTTCGGCCCGGCGCGCAGCGGGCCGCGCAACCCGGCCGTGCCGAAGGTCAGCGGGCCGGCGAACCGGTCGGCCAGCTCCGGCGCGCTGGCCGGCAGCCGGTCGAGCACGGCCCGCAGCTCGTCCCGGCTGGCCGGGTCGGGGTCGTCGTCGAGCCAGCGCCGGGCCTGGTCGCGCATCCGGTCGAGATCAGTGCTTTCCGCCACCATGCCCCTTGATAGCACGACGGCGGATCACCGGGTCCGGTCGACCCGGATCACCCCGCCGGACGACCCGGCTCAGCTCGCCCCGGTGAGCTGGAACGACTTGACCATCTCGTCGAAGATCGGCCGGCTCTCGGCGAACTTGGCATCGGTGGCGGAGAGGTAGAACGAGTAGACCTTCCCCTCGTGCACCACCCCGCGCCACACGCCGTGCCGCTTGTCGTCGCCCTCGCCGCAGGTGTACTCGAACTCGGCGGCCGACTTGCCGGCCAGCTCCTTCTCACCCATCGCCAGCTGCTCGTAGGGCTTGGGGCAGGAGCTCGTCCGGTTCTGCAGGCCGTTCTCCGCGACCTCGGCCCACCGGGTCGAGGAGCCGCCGAACTTCTCGGTGAGGATACGCACCTTGCGCCCCTTGTCCTGCGGGTCGACGTAGTCGATGTAGACCCCGCCGGTCGCCCGCTGCCAGCCCTTCGGCACGTTCACCCGGATGCCCCGGGCGCTGTGCTCCTGCATCGGCGGTAGCGCGCCGCCACCGGCGGCCGGCGTGCTCGGGCCGGCCTGCGGGGGCGGTGTCTGCTCGGGGTCGCCGCCGCCGAACAGCGCGAACGCGCCGATCAGCAGCACCACGGCTAGGCCGCCGGCCGCCGCGAGCTGCAGCTTGCGCGGCCAGCTCCGCACCGTGCCGACGAGTCGACCGCCGGTGCCCTTCGCCCGGCCGAGCGCGCCACCGTCCGCCCCGCCCGGCGGCGGGGGTGGCGACGTCCAGGACTGACCGGTGCCGGGGATGGACCACTGCCCGCCGTACACCGCCTGGGTCTGCTCGGAGTTGCCGCCACCGCCGTAGATGGCCTGGGTCGGCTCCGCCGCCCCGTAGGCGGGCCGGGTCGACTCGGTGCCCGAGCCGATCCGTTGGGTGGCGTCCGGGCGCCCGCCGATGCGCTGGGTGGCGTCGGCGGTGCCGCCGCCGATCCGCTGGGTGGCCTCCGGCGCGCCGCCCGGGGTGATCCGCTGGGTGGCCTCGGTGGTGCCACCGTACGTCCCGGCGGTCGGGCGGGTCGGCAGCGCGTCGGCGGTGGAGCCGCCAGAGGCCGGCATCGCGCCGGTCGGAGTGTGCAGCGGGCCGGCGAGGGCGTCGGCGCTGGTGTCGTCGAGGTTGGCGGCGGGGGTCACCACCGGCTTGGGCCGCTCACCCCGGCGCAGCTTCGCCAGCCGGTCGGTCAGCGACTCACCGGCGGCCAGCATCGCCCGGCCGCCGATCTGCCCGCTCGGCTTCGGCTCGGCCGGCGGTGCGGCGATGGCCGGCAACGTCGACGGACGCTGCACCGGCACCACCGAGTACGGGTCGGTGATCGAGTTGACCGCGGTCGCCGTGCTGGTCAGCGGGCCGGCGAGCAGCTCGCGCAGCATCGCCCGCGCGGTGTGCACGTCCAGCCGGCGGGCCGGGTCCTTCTCCAGCAGGCCCATCAGCACCCGGGTCAGCGGGCCGCTGCGCTGCGGGGCGGCCGGCGGGTCCTCGACCACCGCGTGCATCGTCTCGATCGGGTCGCCCTTGTCGAACGGGGGACGCCCCTCGACGGCCGTGTAGAGCGTCACGCCGAGCGAGAACAGGTCACTGGGCGGGCCGAAATCCTGCCCCATGGCGCGCTCGGGGGAGATGAAGTGCGGCGAGCCGAGCACCATCCCGGGGGTGGTGAGCTGGACGTCGGTGGGCATCCGGGCCACCCCGAAGTCGGTCAGCACGCAGCGGCCGTCGGTGCAGATCAGCACGTTGGCCGGCTTGACATCGCGGTGCAGCACCCCGTTGGCGTGCGCGACCTCCAGCGCGCCGAGCAGCGCGATGCCGATCTTGGCGACCGCCCGGCCGGCCACCGGGCCGTCCTCGATCACCATGTCGGCGAGGCTGCGGGCGTCCAGCAGCTCCATCACGATCCACGGCCGGCCACCCTCGGTGACCACGTCGTACACCTGGACCACGGCCGGGTGCTGGATCGCGGCGGCGGCGCGGGCCTCGCGCAGGGTGCGTTCGTACATCGCGTCCCGGTCGCTGGGGGCCAGCCCCGGCGGCAGGACCACCTCCTTGACCGCCACGTCACGCCGCAGCAGGGTGTCTGTCGCCCGCCAGACCGTGCCCATGCCGCCGTTGCCCACCGAGGAGCGCAGCGAGTACCGGCCACCGATGATGGTGCCGGGTGCCGCGCGTCCGTTGGGGGGACTCACTGGTCCGCCGCTCCACGTCGGGATCTGAGTCACAGAAAAGCCACCGGGAAAGTCGAGGGGGCTGGGACACAACCTCTCTATCTTGCTGGTTCCGACGCCCGATGCGAAACCCGACGCGGCGGACCTTTGTCCTACCCGACGGTACCGACCGCGTCGCCGAACCGTGTGTACCTGGCCGTTCACCTCCCGTCGACCGATGCCGAACCGAGATGTGCGGCATCCCTCACCACGCCGGCGACGGCCCCGCGTCCTACCATCCGTGGATGAGCGATGCGCGGGTGAGCGAGTCGGGGTTCCCGGTCAAGGGCGTCTACACGGCCGCCGACCTCCCCCCGGAGCTCGACTCCCGGCTCGGCGAGCCGGGCGGGTACCCGTACACCCGGGGGGTCTACCCGACGATGTACACCGCCCGGCCGTGGACGATGCGGCAGTACGCCGGCTTCGGCACCGCCACCGAGTCCAACGCGCGCTACCACCAGCTGCTGGAGGCCGGCACGATGGGCCTCTCGGTCGCCTTCGACCTGCCCACCCAGATGGGGTACGACTCCGACGACGCCATCGCGCACGGCGAGGTGGGCAAGGTCGGGGTGGCGATCGACTCCATCGAGGACATGCGGCTGCTCCTCGCCGGCATCCCGCTGGACCGGGTCTCCACCTCGATGACCATCAACGCCCCCGGCTCGGTGCTGCTGCTGCTCTACCAGCTCGTCGCCGAGGAGAACGGCCTGCCGGGTTCGGCGCTCAACGGCACCATCCAGAACGACATCCTCAAGGAGTACATCGCCCGGGGGACGTACATCTTCCCGCCGAAACCGTCGCTGCGGCTGGTGGCCGACACCTTCGCCTACTGCCGCAAGGAGGTGCCGAAGTGGAACACCATCTCCATCTCCGGCTACCACATGGCCGAGGCCGGCGCGACGCCCGCGCAGGAGATCGCGTTCACCCTGGCCAACGGGGTGGAGTACGTCCGGGCCGCGCTGGCCGCCGGGCTGGCGGTGGACGACTTCGCCCCCCGGCTGTCGTTCTTCTTCGTCGCCCGCACGACGCTGCTGGAGGAGGTGGCGAAGTTCCGCGCCGCCCGGCGGATCTGGGCCCGGCTGATGCGCGACGACTTCGGCGCGAAGGATCCGAAGTCGATGATGCTGCGGTTCCACACCCAGACGGCGGGGGTGCAGCTCACCGCCCAGCAGCCCGAGGTGAACCTGGTACGGGTGGCGATCCAGGGGCTCGGCGCGGTGCTCGGCGGCACCCAGTCGCTGCACACCAACAGCTTCGACGAGGCGATCGCGCTGCCCACCGAGAAGGCCGCCCGGCTGGCGCTGCGCACCCAGCAGGTGCTGGCGTACGAGACGGACCTGACCGCCACCGTCGACCCGTTCGCCGGGTCGTACGTGGTGGAGGCGATGACCGCGGAGCTCGAGGCGGCGGTGAACGGCCTGATGGACCGGGTCTTCGACCACGGTTCGGCGGTGGACGCGATCGAGGCCGGGTTCCAGAAGCGGGAGATCGAGCAGTCCGCGTACCGGTTCGCCCAGCAGATCGACGCGGGGGAGCGGGTGGTGGTCGGGCTGAACCGCTTCCGGATCGACACCGAGGAGCCGTACGAGCCGCTACGGGTGGACCCGGCGATCGAGGCGGCGCAGGCGGAGCGCCTGGCCCGGCTGCGGGCCGGGCGGGATCCGGCGGCGGTCGAGCGCGCCCTCGCCGAGCTGCGGACCGCCGCCGAGGGGGACGGGAACGTGCTCTACCCGATGCGGGAGGCGCTGCGGGCCCGGGCCACCGTGGGTGAGGTCTGCGGGACGCTGCGCCAGGTCTGGGGGACGTACCGCCCGAGCGACAGCTTCTGATCCGACCCGACCGGCCCACCGGTGGGGAGCTACGTTCGGTGACAGCCCACGCCGGCGACGGTCGTGGCGCCGCCCGGGTGGGCGGTGGTCCCGCCCACCGGGGCGTGACTCCCGGGGCCGGTGGGTAAACCCGAACGGGTGATCGGGACGGACAGCACGTCCGGGCATGCTCAGGGGGGTCGTGCCACGGTCGGGAACCGGGCGCTCACGCAGGGGCGTCGGGTAGTTGTCCGACCGACGGTCAGCCGAGGCGACCAATGCGACAATTCGGGTACGACGGCCCGGATCGACGCCGATTTCGCGACCGCCCAATCGGTTACGCGTTGTAGGAGGTGGGGGGCAGATGACGGCGTCCGACCGCGATCTACCTGCTGTCCCGCAGATATTCGAGCCCTCTCACCAGGGCTTACGTGACGCTACGCGGTCTGATCACTACCGTAACGAGGTTGCGCAGCGTCACCGTCGGAGGTCTAGGCTGTCTGCTGTCCGCCCCGATGATCCATCCATTTCTAGTGATCGAGAATTCGACGTGACGAGTGCGTTGACGCTGCCTGAGGGCAGCCTGCTGGCGTCGTCCTGGCCGGAGGCGCCGTCCGGGTCGCAGCCGCTGCCCCACGACCTGGACCACCTCCTCGCGCTGCGGGTGCCCGGCCTGATCGCCACCCGCCGCCACCTCCACTCCCACCCGGAACTCTCCGGGGAGGAGTTCGAGACCGCGGCGCTGATCGCCCGGGAGCTCACCCTCGCCGGGCTGCACCCCCGACTGCTCCCCAAGGGCAACGGGGTGATCTGCGACATCGACGGCCGCCCCGACGGCCCGGTCGTCGCGCTCCGCGCCGACATCGACGCGCTGCCGCTGACCGACGTGAAGGACGTCTCCTACCGTTCCACGGTGGACGGGGTCTGCCACGCCTGCGGCCACGACGTGCACACGACGGTGCTGCTCGGTGTCGGGATGCTGCTGGCCCAGCTCGCCGACGCCGGCCAGCTCGACGGCCGGGTCCGGCTGATCTTCCAGCCGGCGGAGGAGATCCTGCCCTGCGGGTCGCTGGAGGTCATCGAGGCCGGCGGCCTGGCGGACGTGGTGCAGATCTTCGCCCTGCACTGCGACCCCAACCAGCCGGTGGGCAAGGTGGGGCTGCGGGTCGGCCCGATCACCGCGGCGGCCGACAACGTCACCGTGCGGCTCACCGGGCCGGGTGGGCACACCGCCCGTCCGCACCTGACCGTCGACCTGGTCGACGCGCTCGGCAGGCTGGTCACCGAGGTTCCGGCCCTGGTCGTCCGCCGGGTGCCGGCCAACAGCGGCCTGCTGCTGGTGTTCGGCCACGCCTCGGCCGGCACCCGGTACAACGTCATCCCGTCCGAGGCGAGCGCGGCCGGCACCCTGCGGGTGATGGACCGCGACACCTGGGAGCGGGCTCCCAAGATCGTCGCTCAGGTCGTCAGGGACGTCATCGCGCCCACCGGCGCCACCGTCGACCTGGAGTACCTGCGCGGTCGTCCGCCGGTCAGCAACGACGCCCGCGCCATCGACGTCCTCACCGCCGCCACCGCCGCCGCCCTCGGGCCGGAGGGGATCGCGGAGACGCCGCAGAGCATGGGCGGCGAGGACTTCTCCTGGTACCTGGAACACGTCCCCGGCGCGCTCGCCCGGCTCGGCGTCGGCCGGGCCGACGGCCCCAGCGTCGACCTGCACCGGGCGTCCTTCGACGTCGACGAGCGCGCCGTCCCGGTCGGGGTACGGCTCATGGTGCAGACCGCGTTGCGGGCACTGGCGGCGGTCCGGTAGGAGCCGGCGGGCGGCCTCCGCCGACCGGTCCCACCGGCGGCGGAGGCTGCCGCCGACGGCGTCGCCGCCGCAGCACCACCACCAGCGCGGTCACCGGCACCCCGATGAGCAGCAGCCAGGGCAGCAGCGCGCCGAGCACGGTCAGCAGCACGCCCATCGAGGCGAGGAAGACCGTCCAACCGCCACGCAGGCCCACCATGAAGCCGGTCCGGTCCGCCTCCTCCTCGTCGGCCGTCGAGGCGTCCCGGCCCACGAAGGTCACCGTGATCGTGGAGAGCGCGGTCAGGTCGGCCAGCCGACGCTTCTTCGCCTCCAGCGAGGCCAGGTCCGCCTCCCGGCGGGTCACCTCGTTCTCCAGGGTGACCAGCTCGGCCACCGTGTCGGCGCGGGCCAGCAGCCGGCGGGCGCTGTCCACCCGGGCACGCTGGGTGGTGATCCGGGCGTCCAGGTCGACGGTCTCCTCGGTGACGTCCTGGGTACGGATCTCGCGGCGCTGCTGCCGACCGAACCCGGCCAGCTCGTCGACGAGCGTGGCGAACTTCGCCGCCGGCACCCGCAGCTCCAGTTCCGCCTGGGCGGAGGCGGCGGCACTGCGGCGCTGGTCCCCGCCGACGAACCCGCCCGCGGCGGTGACCGCCTCCACCGCCCGCCGGGCCGCGCCCTCCACGTCGTCCACCTGCACCCGCATCGTTCCGGTGTAGATGATCGCCCGCTGGTCGACCCGCAGGTCCGGGGCGCCCGCACCGGCCTGCCCCGACGCCGCCGCGCCGTCCGGTGCCGCCCGCGCCGGCGCCTTCTCGGCCGGCGCGGCCCCGCCGGAGTCGGCCGAGTCCCTGCTCCGGTCGGCTGCCCCGCAGCCGGCCAGCAGCAGCGCCGCCAACCCGATCGCGGCGAGCGCGCGTGCCCCGCCGGTCGCTGTCCTCAGTGTCATCCCCGCTCCCGTCGTCGTCGCCCCGGTCACTCGGGCGATAGTTCGGACGCGGCACGGGGCCGCTCCGGTTCCGGCAGACTGCGCTGAGGACATCACGATTCGATAAGCGAGGAATCACGATGCGGCTCACCAAGTACGCGCACTCCTGCCTCCGGCTCGAACACGACGGGGCGGTGCTGGTCGTCGACCCGGGCGGGTTCAGCGACCCGGCGGCGCTGGACGGGGCGGACGCGGTGCTGGTCACCCACGAGCACCCCGACCACCTGGACGTGGCCACGCTGACCCGGCGGCTGGACCGGAACCCCATCCCGGTGTACGGACCCGCCGCGCTCGGCGGCGTGCTCGGCGACGCGGCGACGGCACTGGTCCCGGTCACCCCGGGTGACACCTTCACCGCCGCCGGTGTCCCGGTACGCGCCGTCGGCGGCCGGCACGCCGTCATCCACCCGGACATCCCGGTGGTGGAGAACATCGGCTACCTGTTCGACGCGACCGTCTACCACCCCGGCGACGCGCTGCACGTCCCCGAGGACGTCGAGGTGGACACGCTCTTCGCCCCGATCCACGCCCCCTGGTCGAAGTTCTCCGAGGTGGTCGACTTCATCCGGGCGGTCGCCCCCCGCCGGGCGTACGCCCTGCACGACGCGATGCTCAACGACAACGGGTACGGCGTGCTCGACCGGCAGTACGCCGCGCTGTCCCGTACCGACTACCAGCGGCTGGAGCCGGGTACCCGGATCGACGTGTGAACCGTGGCCGCCGACGAGTCCGAGCTGACCCGGCAGCTCTACCGCACCCCGCCCGCCCGGTTCGTCGCCGCCCGGGAGGCCGCCGCCGCCGAGGCCCGCCGGGCCGGGGACACCGCCGCCGCCCGCCGACTGGCCGGGTCGAGGCGGCCCACCGTGGCGGCCTGGCTGGTGAACCTGCTCGCCCTGGACCGTCCCGAGCTGGTGGCCGAGCTGGGGCCGCTCGCCGAAGCGCTGCGCGGCGCCCAGCGCGACCTGGAGGGGGCCCGGTTGCGGGAGCTGTCCGGGCAGCGGCGGGCGCTGGTCGCCGCCCTGGTCACCGAGGTACGCCGGCTCGCCGCCGACCGTCCCGACGCGCCGCCGGCCGCCCGGCTGCCCCTGGCCGAGGTGGAGGCGACCCTGCACGCGGCGCTCGCCGACCCCGGGGTCGCCGGGCAGGTGCGCGCCGGGCGGCTGCTCAAGGCGGTGCACCACTCCGGTTTCGGTGAGGTCCCCCGCCCGCAACTACGCCTGGTCACCGGTGGCGCGCAGACCACCGGCGGTGGCGGGAGGGGGGCCGGTGGCGGGGCGGAGGCTGTCGGCGTACCCGGGCGGGAGGTCGACCGGGGTGGTGCCCGGCGGGTTCGCGACGAGCGGGCGGCGGCGCGGGCCGTCCGGGCCGAACGGGATCGACGCCGTCGCGCCCTGGTGCGGGAGCTGGCGGCGGCCCGGGCCGCCCAGCGGCAGGCGGAACGGGAGCGCGACGGCACGGCGACCGCCGAGCGGACGGGTGCCGACGCGCTCGACCGGATCGAGCGCGAGCTGGCCGACCTGGAGCGTCGTCGGGCCGCCGCCGAGCAGGAGCTGAGCCGGGCCCGGCTGGCCCGCCGGGCGGCCGAACGGACCCACGTCGCGGCCCGCCGCCGCACCGGAGAGGTCGAGGCGGCCATCGAGGCACTGGACGCCGAAGGGGAGGACACCACGGCTGGCGGCGGCCAGGCAGACTGAGCGCGATGGATACGTGCAACGGGTGGTCGGGATGACGCCCGAACAGGTCGCCGCCGGCAGCAAGCCCGCCGTGCTGGAGCTGGGGGAACTGTTCAGCAGGAGCCCGGAGACCCTGCAACGGGCCAGGGAACTGGGCCTCTCCGGGTGGGCGTTCTACGTCACCGGGCGGGCCGGCGCGCTGGGCGACATCCACGCCGACACGGTGGTGGCGGCGCTGGGCTTCCTCGCCCCGGAAGCCGTCGCCGACGGGTGGGACACCGCTGTCCGGGTGGTCCGGCCGCTGACGGTGGCCACCGCCAACCTGACCGAGTGCTGCCGGTGGGGCACCGCACACCTCGACGGGCTGCCCGGCACGCCCCGGCTGACCGCCCTGCTGGAACGGGTGGTGGCCGCCGCCGACGCGACAGGTATGCCGCTCTTCGCCGCCTGGCGGGCCATGCCGCTGCCGGAACACACCGACGGCGCCCGCGCGGCCGCCGCGCTCCTGCTGCTGCGGGAGTACTTCGCCGGGGCGTACCTGCTCGCGGTGCGGGCCGCCGGGATGACACCGCTGGAGGCGGTGCTGGCCGGTCCGGCGGGGGAGGACGGGGCGGCGGCGTGCGGGTGGTCCCCGCCCTACCCGGCGGTCGGGCCGTTGGTGCGGCGTCGGCTGTGGGCCGAGGCGGTGACCGACCGGTTGGCGTCGACCGGCTTCCGGGCGCTCCGACCGGCCGAGGGGCGGGAGCTGATCGAGCTGCTCAGCGACCTCCGGTCGGGACTGCGGCCCGACCCGGCCGGGTAGCCCGGCCCGCCGGGGGCGGCCGGAAAACCGGCGGCGGACGGCGCGGTGGGCTGCCAGGATCTGCGGCGTGACGCTCCCCGCCGGCTGGACCGCCCGCCGCCCCACCCTGGACGACGTGCCCGCGTTGCTCGCCGTGGTGCACGCCGCCGACACGTTCGCCATCGGTCATCCCGACTTCGACGCCGACGACGTCCGGGCCGCGTTGACCGCGCCGTTCTTCGACCCGCGGCGCGACTCCTGGCTGCTGACCGATCCCGATCAGCGGGTCGTCGGCTGGGCGCTGGTGGACAACCCGACCGGGGTGGGCCGCGAGGCCCTGGACGTCTTCGTCGACCCGCACCGGGCGGCGGCGCTGCGCGCCACGCTGCTCGACCGGATGCTGCACCGGATCGCCGCCCGGGCCGCCGAGCGGAGCCTACCCGCGCTGACCGTCCGCGCGACCGTCTGCGCCCCGGAGACCCGCTGGGCCGATGAGCTGACCGCCGCCGGATTCACCCGGGTCAAGCGGTACCTGCGGATGAGCCGGTCGCTGGCCGACCTGCCCGCCGAGCCGCCACCCCCGCCCGGGGTGACGGTCCGCCCGCTGCGGGCCGGTGACGAGGCCGACCTACGGCTGTTCCACCGGATCCACGACACCGCCTTCCGGGACACCCCGGACTACGAGCCGGTCGGCTTCGCCGGCTGGCGGGACCGGCTCACCGACGCCGGCCGGGTCTGGGACGAGTGGTTCGTCGCCGACGTCGACGGCGAGCCGGCCGGCGCGCTGAACTCCTCCGACCAGGCGGTGGAACAGGACATGGGCTGGGTACGCACCCTGTCGGTGCTGCCCGCCCACCGGCGGCGCGGGGTGGGGGCGGCGCTGCTGCGGCGGGCGTTCGCGGTCTACGCAAGCAAGGGCCGGGCTCATGCCGGGCTCGGCGTCGACCTGGCCAACCCGACCGCCCCGGTCACCCTCTACCGCTCCGTGGGCCTGCGGGGCACCCGCTGGACCGACGTGTACGAGCGGAGCGTGCCGGCGGCCCCCGCCTGACGCCGACAGCCGGGGGCGGCCCGGGGCCACCCGACCGGGGCCGCCCCACCCTGCCTGATCACGGTCGCCCGCGCGGTTGATCACGATGGGGTGGGTGGGTCACGCGGCACACCCGGCGGGGCCGCCGTCGGGCGGCACCGGCCCCGGGAGCAGACTGGGCGGGTGCGATACGCGTTACGCCGAGGCGGTGCCGGTGGGGCGGGACCGCAGCTCGGAGACGTAGTCGTCGGGTGCGCCCGCCTTCTCGGCGGCGTTCGCGATCTCCGACAGGTACCAGGCGGTCGGCAGGCCGCCCTCGTAGCCGTCGAAGACGTACACCCAGGCGGTCACGTCCCCGTCGAGCGTCGAGACCCGCACGGTGAGCTTGCGGTACGTGCCGGCGGTGACACCCTCCAGCTCGTCGAGCTGTGCGGCGTCGTACGGGTCGATGTCGTACAGCGCCACGAAGACCCGGTCGCCCGGGGATTCGACCACGGTGCTGACCGAACCCTCCCAGCCGATCACGTCCTCGCCCGCGAAGGTCAGCCGCCACCCCTCCAGCCAGCCGACACCCACCATCGGCGAATGCGGACAGTAGGCACGCATCCGGGCGGGGTCCAGGTTTGAGCCGTAGGCCGCGTAGTGACGCACGGCGATGACGATAGCCCGCCGGGCCGGTGGGGGAGAATACGACGGTGCGTGTCGCACGGGTTCGGGAGAAGAAAGTCACTGTGAACACCGAGAGAGGGCGAGGGCTGTGAGCCGCATCGTGATCATCGGCGGGGGGCCGGCCGGCTACGAGGCGGCCCTGGTCGCCGCCCAGCTGGACGCCGACGTCACCGTGGTGGAGGCCGACGGCGCCGGGGGTGCCTGCGTGCTCTCCGACTGTGTCCCGTCGAAGACCTTCATCGCCAGTTCGGAGGTGGTCACCGGCTACCGGGACACCGAGGAGTTCGGCATCCACTCCGACGGTCTGGAGGCGGTCACCGTCGACGCCCGTGCCGTGCACGAGCGGGTCAAGCGGCTCGCCCTGGCCCAGTCCGCCGACATCCACGCCAAACTGCTCAAGGCCGGGGTGACCTTCGTCGCGGGCACCGCCCGGCTCGGCGAGGACACTCTCGGTCACACCCACCGGGTCGTGGTCACCCCGGCCGACGGTGGCGCGGAGTACTCGATCGCCGCGTCCACCGTGCTGGTCGCCACCGGCGCCACCCCGCGCCAGCTGCCCACCGCGCTGCCCGACGGGGAGCGCATCCTCACCTGGCGGCAGGTCTACGACCTGCCCGAGCTGCCCACCCACCTGATCGTGGTGGGGTCCGGCGTGACCGGTGCCGAGTTCGCCAGCGCCTACCAGGCGATGGGGGTCGAGGTGACCCTGGTGTCCAGCCGGGACCGGGTGATGCCGCACGAGGACGCCGACGCGGCGATGGCCATCGAGCAGGTGTTCCGCAGCCGGGGCATGAGCATCCTCAACAACTCCCGGGCGGACGCGGTCCGGCGTACCGACGACGGGGTGGAGGTGGTCCTCTCCGACGGGCGGGTGGTGACCGGCTCGCACGCCCTGATCGCCGTCGGCTCGATCCCGAACACCGCCGGCCTCGGCCTGGCCGAGTACGGCGTCGAGCTGGCCAAGGGCGGCTACGTCACGGTCGACCGGGTGTCCCGGACCAACGTCCCCGGCATCTACGCCGCCGGCGACTGCACCGGCGTCCTGCCGCTGGCCAGCGTCGCCGCCATGCAGGGCCGGATCGCGATGTGGCACGCTCTCGGCGAGGCGGTCCGACCGCTGCGGTTGCGGACCGTGGCCGCGAACGTGTTCACCGACCCGGAGCTGGCCACCGTCGGCGTCTCCCAGGACGAGGCGGATTCCGGCCGGACCCTGGCCCGCCAGGTGATGCTGCCGCTGACCGGCAACGCCCGGGCGAAGATGGACGACCTGGCGGACGGGTTCGTCAAACTGTTCTGCCGCCCGTCCACCGGCCAGGTGGTCGGCGGGGTGGTGGTGGCCCCCAAGGCCAGCGAGCTGATCCTGCCGATCACGATGGCGATCGAGAACAACCTCACCGTCAACGAGCTGGCCCAGACCATCACCATCTATCCGAGCCTGTCCGGTTCGATCACCGAGGCGGCCCGCCAGCTCATGCTGCACGAACTCGAATGACCCGGTGATCCGGCGGGGGCTCGGCGCACGTCGCCGGTCCGGCGGTGTCGGAGCGGGCCGGGTTCCGTGACGTCGGCGCAATCAGGTGATCATGGTGGGTTCGGGGTGGACGCGGTCAGGTCGGTGGGGGTTCCTCTGCTGGCGGCGCGGGCGCTGAGCAGGGTCATCGTCCAGCCGGCCGCCCCGAACCCGATCGCCGCGGCTGCGGCGACCAGCCCCAACCGCCAGGCCGATCCGGTGAGCGCGGTGCCGCCGAGGTGGCCGACCAGCGCGCCGTAGCTGGCCCAGCCGAAAGCCGCCAGCGCCTCGTAGCAGAGGAACAGCCGGTAGGGGTAGCGGTTGCGGCCGGCGGAGAAGCAGGCCGCCATCCGCCCGCCGGGCACGAACCGGCAGAGCAGGATGGTCAGCGGTCCGGGGCGGCGCAGCCCCCGGGTGACCCGCCCGGCGACCCGACGGGCCCGACCGGGTGCCACGTGCCGGGCCGGTCGCCGGTCGGGGGCGCTGCGGCCGATCAGGTAGCAGGCCAGGTCGCCGACGAAGACGCCGAGCGCCCCGACCCCGATGGTCAACGGCAGGCTCAGCCCGCCCACCACGGTGAGGGCGCCTCCGGTGATCATGACCGCCTGGGTCGGGATGACCGGCACGAAGGCGTCCGCGATGAGCAGGCCCATCAGCAACAGGTACGCCAACAGGGGCGATGCGACGTCAGTGAGAAGCTCGGGCACGACTGCCACCTCGCCGGTCAGGGCCGATTCCAGGCTCCGAGCCTCCCGGTGGCGGCGTCGACGCCGACGGGCGGACCGGAAGTTGGTGACCACGGACACCACCGGGCGCTGCGGGGAGGACCGGGTGACTGCGCGCCGTGTGCCACCGGTAGCAGTGCGGAGGGCCGTCCGCCGTCTGCCGCTCGCCGTCTGCCGCTCGCCGCTCGTCGCTCGGAGGGGGTCGGCGGATCGGGGGTCGTCGGCGTACCGTTGGGTACGCGGTTCCACCCGCGTCAGGTCCCCCGTTCCTGACGCGTGGGCCGCCGTGGGTCGCCGGCAGGTCCCGTGCCGGCGACCCTCCTAATCTCCGTCCCGGCCGCACCGGGGGGTGACGCTCAGGGTCGGGGCGTCGCACCGGAGGTCACCGGGTTCCAGCCGGAGCCGCGGTACCGGTCGGTCCCGGGTCGTACCTGTTGATCATTCTGGCCGTCGATTCTGCCGCGGAAGGTGACTCCACCGTATCGCCGTCGCCGGCCCACGCCCGACCATTGACGTTGCCGAACGATCGGCGTCGGCGTCGACGTCGGCGTCGCCAGCGTAAGTGTCAGCCGGGCGGAGGTGGGCACTCGACGACCGCGATCGAGTTTCCGGCGAACAGCCCCAGGTGCGGATGTCCGTCGGGGTGGTCGGTGCCCGGGAGGCGGCCGACGACACGGTGGCGCTGCGCCTGCGCGACGGCCGTAGCCTCGACCCGATGCCGGCGGACGACGCGGTGCGGCTGATCGGCGCGGTGGTCGCGGCCCGCTCGGCCGAGCTGCTCCCGGCCCGCTGACCGGTGCGGGGCGGGACCGGGAGCGACGCCCCCGGTCCCGCCCCGGTCGGTGCGACGCTCAGCCCCGGGCCGGTGCCGCGGCCGCCGGTGCCGGCACGGCCTCGTCGTCGACCACCGCGGCGGTGAACTGCGCCTGGTAGAGCCGGTGGTACGCCCCCCGCGCGGCGAGCAGTTGCTGATGGGTGCCCTGCTCGACGATCCGGCCGTTCTCCATCATCAGGATCAGGTGGGCGTCGCGGATGGTGGAGAGCCGGTGCGCGATGACGAAGCTGGTCCGGTCGGAGCGCAGCGCCGCCATCGCCCGCTGCAACAGCACCTCGGTACGGGTGTCCACCGAGCTGGTGGCCTCGTCCAGGATCAGCAGCGACGGCTCGGCGAGGAACGCCCGCGCGATGGTGATGAGCTGCTTCTCACCGGCGCTGACGTTGCTGCCCTCCTCGTCGATGACGGTGTCGTACCCGTCGGGGAGGCTGCGGACGAACCGGTCCACGAAGGTGGCCCGGCTGGCGGCGAGGATCTCCTCCTCGGTGGCGTCCGGGCGGCCGTAGGCGATGTTGTCCCGGATGGTGCCGCCGAAGAGCCAGGTGTCCTGGAGCACCATGCCGATCCGGCCGCGCAGGTCGTCGCGGCGCAGCGTGGTGATGTCCACCCCGTCCAGGGTGATCCGCCCGGCGTCCAGTTCGTAGAAGCGCATCACCAGGTTGACCAGGGTGGTCTTCCCGGCGCCGGTGGGGCCGACGATGGCGACGGTGTGGCCGGGCTCGGCGACCAGGGAGAGGTCGTCGATCAGCGGCTTGTCCGGGTCGTACCGGAAGGAGATGTTCTCGAACTCGACCCGGCCGTGCGGTTCGGCGATCCGGGTCGGGGCGGCCGGGTCGGGGCTCTGCTCGTCGGCGTCGAGCACGGCGAAGACCCGTTCGGCGGAGGCCACCCCGGACTGGAGCAGGTTCGCCATCGACGCGACCTGGGTGAGCGGCTGGGTGAACTGCCGTGAGTACTGGATGAACGCCTGCACGTCACCGAGGCTCATCGACCCGGACGCCACCCGCAGCCCACCGACCACGGCGATCGCCACGTAGCTGAGGTTCCCGATGAACATCATCGCCGGCATGATGATCCCGGAGATGAACTGCGCGCCGAAGCTGGCCCGGAACAGCTCCTCGTTCTTGGCGTGGAAGCTGGCCTCGACCTCCGGCTGGCGGCCGAAGACCTTGACCAGTTCGTGGCCGGTGAACGCCTCCTCGATCTGGCCGTTCAGCTCACCGGTGTGCGTCCACTGGGCGATGAACTTGCGCTGCGACCGCTTGGCGATCCGCTGCGTCACGATCACCGACAGCGGCACCGCGATCAGCGCGACCAGCGCCAGCAGCGGCGAGATCCAGAACATCATCGCCAGGACGCCGACCACGGTCAGCAGCGAGGTGAGCAGTTGGCTGAGCGTCTGCGACAGGGTCTGCGAGATGTTGTCGATGTCGTTGGTGACCCGGCTGAGCAGCTCGCCCCGGGGCTGCCGGTCGAAGTAGGGCAGCGGCAGCCGGTTGAGCTTCTCCTCCACCTCGGCGCGCAGCCGCAGCACGGTGGCCTGCACCACCCCGTTGAGCAGCCAGCCCTGCCACCAGGCCAGCAGGCTGGCCGCCACGTACAGGCCGAGCGCGAACAGCAGCGTCCGGCCGAGGGCGTCGAAATCGATGCCGGCGCCGGGGACCACGTCCATCCGGGCGAGCATGTCGGCGAGGTTGTCGTTGCCGGCGGCCCGCATCCCGGCCACCGCCTGGTCGACGGTGGTGCCGGGAGGAAGCTGCCGGCCGAGCACCCCGGCGAAGATGATGTCGGTGGCGTGGCCGAGGATCTTCGGGCCGACCACGCTGAACCCGACGCTGGCCACGGCCAGGGTGATGATGCCGGTCAGCGTGACCCGGTGCGGTCGCAGCCGGCGGAGCAGCCGGCGGGCCGACGGCCCGAAGTTCATCGACTTCTCCGCGGGCATGGCGGCGCTCATCCACGGCGGGCCGCCGCCGCGCCGGCCGGCGGCGGTGGGCAGCCGCTGCGGCGTGGTCGCCTCCGGGGCCTTCTTCTGCTCGGGTACGGCGGTCATGCCGGCACCCCCGTGGTCTGCTGGGACGCCACGATCTCGGCGTACGTCGGGCAGTCGTCGAGCAGTTCGTCGTGTCGGCCCATTCCGACCACGCCCCCGTCCTCCAGCACGATGATCTGGTCGGCGTCGATGATCGTGGACACCCGCTGGGCCACGATCACCACTGCGGCCTCGGCGGTGACCGGGCGCAACGCGGCCCGCAACCGGGCGTCGGTGCCCAGGTCGAGCGCCGAGAACGAGTCGTCGAAGAGGTAGATCTCCGGTTTGCGGACCAGCGCGCGGGCGATGGCCAGGCGTTGCCGTTGCCCGCCGGAGACGTTGGTGCCGCCCTGGGCGATCGGGGCGTCCAGGCCACCGGACATCTGGGCCACGAAGTCGCGGGCCTGGGCGATCTCCAACGCCGTCCACAGCTCGTCGTCGGTGGCGTCCGGGTTGCCGTACCGCAGGTTGCTCGCCACCGTGCCGGTGAACAGGTACGGCTTCTGCGGCACCAGGCCGATCCGCCGCCACAGCTCCTCCGGGGCGAGCTCCCGGACGTCGACCCCGTCGACCAGCACCTGGCCCGCGGTCGGGTCGACCAGCCGGGGGATCAGGCTCAACAGGGTCGTCTTGCCGGCGCCGGTGGATCCGATCACGGCGGTGGTCCGGCCGGGGGTGGCCCGGAACGAGATGTCGTGCAGCACCGGCGCGCTGGCCCCCGGGTACTGGAAGGAGACGCCGCGCAGCTCCAGCTCGCCATGCCCGTCGACGTCGGTGACCGGGGTGGTCGACGGGACCACCGAGGACTCGGTGTCCAGCACCTCGGCGACGCGTTCGGCGCAGACCGCCGCGCGGGGCACCAGCATCAGCATGAAGGTGGCCATCATGACCGCCATCAGGATCTGCATGAGGTACGCCAGGAAGGCGGTCAGCGCGCCGATCTGGATCTGCCCGGAGTCGACCCGCTGGGCGCCGAACCAGAGCACGGCGACGCTGGAGACGTTGAGCACCAGCATCACCACCGGGAAGATCAGCGCCATCAGCCGGCCGACCCGCAGGGCGGTGGCGGTGAGATCGGCGTTCGCGACCCCGAACCGCTGCGTCTCGTACGGTTCCCGGACGAACGCCCGGACCACCCGGATGCCGGTGATCTGCTCCCGGAGCACCCGGTTGACGGTGTCGATCCGGGTCTGCATGAGCCGGAAGCCGGGCACCATCCGGCGGATGACCAGCCCGAGCGTGACGGCGAGCACCGGCACGCTGACCAGCATCAGCCAGGACAGGCCGATGTCCTCCCGCAGCGCCATCACCACCCCGCCGATGCTCATGATCGGGGCCGCGACCAGCATGGTGCAGCTGGTCAGCACGAGCATCTGCACCTGCTGCACGTCGTTGGTGTTGCGGGTGATCAACGAGGGGGCGCCGAAGTGGGCGACCTCCCGCGCGGAGAAGCGGTTGACCTGCCCGAAGATCGCCGAGCGGAGGTCCCGGCCGAAGGCCATCGCGGTGCGGGCGCCGAAGTAGACCGCCGCCACCGAGCAGGCGATCTGCACCAGGCTGACCACCAGCATCCAACCACCGGTACGGATGATGTAGTCGGTGTCGCCCCGGGCCACCCCCAGGTCGATGATGTCGGCGTTGAGGCTCGGCAGGTAGAGCGACGCCATCGTGCCGACGAACTGGAGCAGCACCACCAGGCCCAGCGGCCGGTGGTAGGGCCGCAGGTAGCGGCGCAACAGACTGATCAGCACGGATGGCTCCCGGGCCTCGGGTCGGTCGTTCCCTGGTGCTGTGTTGTCAACCTCTTGTCCTCCCCGTCGGACATGGTCGTGATGACCTCGATCAGGAAATCCCGGATCACCGCGCGCCGGGCCGGATCGGCGTCGACGGAGGTGAGCGGGGTGGCGGTGTGCATCTGGTCGACCAGGGCCTGGGTGCGCTCGCGCCCCTTGTCGGTCAGCGCCAGTCGGACGGTGCGTCGGTCGGCTTCGTCGCGGCGGCGCTCGACGAAGCCGTCCCGTTCCAGGGTGTCGATGATCCCGGTGAGGGTGGCGGGCCGGACGAAACAGCGGTCGGCCACGTCCCGGTGGGTGGCGTCGTCGAGATGGGTGAGGGTGAACAGCACCCGCATCCCGGCCGGGGTCAGGCCGTGGTGCTCGGCGAGGTAGCGACCCCAGTGCTGGTCGACGAGGTGCCCGGCGACCGACAGCAGCCGGCCGAGTGGCACGCCGCGGAGCACGTCCGGAAATGCGGGCAGTGGTTCCATCTGCACGGTCGGTATGTTAGCCCCCGGACGGTCAGGGGCCAAACGAAATGGTCAGGGCCACTGCGACGTACAGGATCTGCAACGCCGTGCGCGGTCCGAGCGGGGTGACGGGTCGGCCGGCGAGCGTCAGACCGCGCCGGGCCGCCGAGACGTTGGCGGGGAACATCGCCATCATCAACAGCGCCAGGGCGGCGGCGGCCGGTCGGGCGGTGACCGGGACCAGCAACGCCACGGCCCCGGCCAACTCCAGTACCCCGGTGGCGGTGACCAGGCGGCCCGGGTGGGGCAGGCGTGGCGGGACCATGGCGATCAGGTCCTCCCGGCGGGGTGAGGTGAAGTGGGCGAAGCCGGTCAACACGAACAGCAGTGCCAGCCCGACGCGGAGCGCGGGGTGCCAGCCGTCGAGCGGGGCCACGCCGGCCAGCCCGGCCAGGCGCGCGGCGGCGGTGCCGACGAGCAGAGCGATCAACGGAACCATGCGGGCCTCCTCGGGTGCAAATCTTTATGCTGACAAGATAGCCGGAGGAATGGCCGTCTTGTCAACGTAAAGATATGCTCGGTGTCATGACCGACACCCGTGCCTACCACCACGGCGACCTGCCACGCGCCCTGCTCGCGGCGGCGGTGGCGGCGATCGAGGAGTCCGGCCCGGCGGCGCTGCGCCTGCGCGACCTCGCCCGCCGCGCCGGCGTCTCGCACGCCGCCCCCACCCACCACTTCGGTGACAAGGCCGGGCTGCTCACCGCCCTCGCCGTCGAGGGGTTCGACCTGCTGGCCGCCGCCCTGTCCGCGGCCGGGGACGACCTGCTAGACGTGGGGGTGGCGTACGTGGACTTCGCCGTCCGCCACCGGGCGCACTTCGAGGTGATGTTCCGGCCCGACCTCTACCGTGCCGACGCCTCCGAGGTGCGGGCGGCCCGGGAACGGGCCGGCGCTTCGCTGCACGTCGGGGTGGCGGCCCTACCGCCGGACCGTGCCGACCCGGACGGCTCGCGGACGGATTCGCTGGCCGCCTGGTCGATCGTGCACGGCTTCGCCACGCTCTGGCTCTCCGGTGCGCTGCCGCCCGACGTCGAGGCCGACCCCCGCATCGCCGCCCGCACCGTCATCCGCCGCCTCTTCCCGTCCCCCTCCCCCCTCCCCCCTCCCCCTCCCTCCCCCGCCCCACCCCACCCTGCCCGCACGGGTTGATCAAGAGCTTTACGTCACCCCACCAGCCCAAACCTGACGCAAACCTCTTGATCGCCGCCTCGCCCCCCGGTGTGAACGGGTGATCAAGAGCTTTGCGTCACCCACCTGCTCGGAGCTGCCCCAAACCTCTTGATCACCCGGCGCCGACGGCTCTGGTATCGGTGATCAAGAGGTTTGGGGCATGGCTGGGCGGGCGGGGTGACGTAAAGCTCTTGATCAACTCGCGCAGGCGCTCGCGCAGGCGGAGGCGGAGGGGCGGGGCGGGGCGGGGGCAGGGGCGGGGACAGGGTGGGGTTACCAGCTGGTGGGGAGGGGCATGCCTTCGGTGTAGCCGGCGGTGCTCTGGACGCCGACCAGGGCGCGTTCGTGGAACTCGTCCAGGGTGCGGGCGCCGGCGTAGGTGCAGGCGCTGCGTACCCCGGAGACGATCTCGTCGATCAGGTCCTCGACGCTGGGGCGGGTCGGATCCAGGTACATCCGCGCGGTGGAGATGCCCTCCTCGAAGATCGCCTTCCGGGCCCGGTCGAAGGCGCTGTCCTCGGCGGTCCGCGCACTGACCGCCCGCGAGGAGGCCATCCCGAAGCTCTCCTTGTAGCGGCGGCCGTCGGGCTCGGTGTAGAGGTCGCCCGGGGACTCGTAGGTGCCGGCGAACCAGGAGCCCACCATCACGTTGGACGCCCCGGCGGCCAGCGCCAGCGCCACGTCGCGGGGGTGCCGGACGCCCCCGTCGGCCCAGACGTGCCGGCCGAGGGTGCGGGCCGCCGCGGCGCAGTCGAGCACCGCCGAGAACTGTGGTCGGCCGACCCCGGTCATCATCCGGGTGGTGCACATCGCGCCCGGCCCGACGCCGACCTTGACGATGTCCGCGCCCGCCTCGACCAGGTCGCGTACCCCCTCGGCGGTGACCACGTTGCCGGCCGCCACCGGCACCGGCGGGTCGAGCTTGCGCACCGCCCGCAGGGCGGCGAGCATCCGGTGCTGGTGCCCGTGGGCGGTGTCCACCACGAGCGTGTCCACCCCGGCCGCGAGCAGCGCCTCGGCCTTGCCGGTGACGTCTCCGTTGATGCCCACCGCGGCGGCTATCCGCAGCCGTCCCCGGTCGTCGACGGCGGGCTTGTAGAGGGTGGCGCGCAGCGCGCCCTGCCGGGTGAGCACCCCGACGAGGCGGCCGTCGGCGTCCACCACCGGGGCCAGCCGCCGCCGTCCCGCGTTGAGCCGCTCGAATCCGGTACGCGGGTCCGCGTCGGCCGGCACGGTTTGCAGCTCGGTGGACATCACGTGCTGGAGCTGGGCGAACCTGTCCACCTCGTGGGTGTCCCCTTCGGTGACCACCCCCACCGGCCGGCCGGCCTCGTCGATCACCACCACCGCGCCGTGGGACTTCTTGGGCAGCAGGTGGATGGCGTCACCGACGGTGTCGGTCGGGCCGAGCGTGATCGGGGTGTCGTGCACCAGGTGCCGCTGCTTGACCCAGTCGACCACGGTGGCTACCACGTCGATCGGGATGTCCTGCGGGATCACCGCGATCGCGCCGCGCCGGGCCACCGTCTCGGCCATCCGCCGACCGGACACCGCGGTCATGTTCGCCACCACCAGGGGGATGGTGGTGCCGGTGCCGTCGCCGGTGGCCAGGTCGACGTCGAGCCGCGAACCCACCTCGGAGCGGTTCGGCGCCATGAAGACGTCGTTGTAGGTCAGGTCGTGCGCGGGCACCGCGCCATGAAGGAACCTCACCCGACCATCATTCCCGGTCCCGGTCCCTCCCGCCGCCCGTCGGTGGCCCAGACCACCCTGCCCCCGCGGGCGTCCGGCAGCGACAGCGGTTCAGGTGATGGTGCAGATCGCCGCGCCGGCGGTGAGCACCGCGCCGACCTCGGCGGTGAGCCCGGCGACCGTGCCGGCCCGGTGGGCGTGCAGCGGTTGCTCCATCTTCATCGCCTCCAGGACGACGACCAGGTCCCCCTCGGCGACGGTGTCCCCGTCCGCGACGGCGATCTTGACGATGGTGCCCTGCATGGGGGAGGTGAGCGCGTCGCCGCTGACCGTCGCGCCGGCGTTGGCGCCGCCGCCCCGGCGGGCCGGCTTCCGGGCGGTCGGCGCGGCGGTGGTCGTACCCCCGGAGAGGCCGGCGGGGAGGGTGACCTCCAGCCGCTTGCCGCCCACCTCGACCACGACGGTCTCGCGTGCCGCCGCCGTCTCGGCGGGGGAGGCGGTCGGGGTGAACGCCGGGACGGTGTTGTCGAACTCGGTCTCGATCCACCGGGTGTGCACGGTGAACGGCTCGGTGGTGAACGCCGGATCCCGTACGACGAGGCGGTGGAACGGCAGCGCGGTGGCCATCCCCTCGACGACCATCTCGTCGAGCACCCGGCGGGCCCGCTCGACGGCCTCGGCGCGGGTCTCGCCGGTGACGATCACCTTGGCCAGCAGCGAGTCGAAGTTGCCGCCGATCACGTCCCCGGCCCGCACCCCGGTGTCGACCCGTACGCCGGGACCGCCGGGCAGGCGCAGCGCGGTGATGACGCCCGGGGCGGGGAGGAAGTTGCGGCCCGGGTCCTCGCCGTTGATCCGGAACTCGATGGCGTGCCCGCGCGGGGTCGGATCCTCGGTGAGGCGCAGCTTCTCGCCGTCGGCGATCCGGAACTGCTCACGGACCAGGTCGACGCCGGCGGTCTCCTCGGTGACCGGGTGTTCCACCTGGAGCCGGGTGTTCACCTCCAGGAAGGAGATGGTGCCGTCCCCACCCACCAGGTACTCGACCGTGCCGGCGCCGTGGTAGCCGGCCTCCCGGCAGATCGCCTTGGCGCTGTCGTGGATCTGGGCACGCTGCGCGGTGGTGAGGAACGGCGCGGGGGCCTCCTCGACCAGCTTCTGGTGCCGGCGCTGCAGTGAGCAGTCCCGGGTGCCGACCACGACCACGTTGCCGTGCTGGTCGGCCAGGACCTGCGCCTCCACGTGCCGGGGCCGGTCGAGGTAGCGCTCGACGAAGCACTCGCCCCGGCCGAACGCGGCGACCGCCTCCCGGGTGGCCGACTCGAACAGGTGCGGGATCTCCTCCAGGGTGCGGGCCACCTTGAGGCCGCGCCCGCCGCCGCCGAAGGCGGCCTTGATGGCGACCGGCAGGCCGTGCTCGGCGGCGAAGGCGGTCACCTCGGCGGCGTCGGCCACCGGGTCGGGGGTGCCGGGGACCAGGGGTGCGCCGGCCCGCTGGGCGAGGTGCCGGGCGGTCACCTTGTCGCCGAGGTCGCGGATCGCCTGCGGGGTGGGGCCGATCCAGGTCAGCCGGGCGTCGATGACGGCCTGGGCGAAGTCGGCGTTCTCGGAGAGGAAGCCGTAGCCCGGGTGTACGGCGTCCGCGCCGGACCGCCGGGCCACCTCGATCAGCTTGTCGATCCGCAGGTAGCTGTCGGCGGCGGTGTCGCCACCGAGGGCGTACGCCTCGTCGGCGAGGGTGGTGTGCAGGGCGTCCCGGTCGGAGTCGGCGTAGACGGCGACGCTGTCCAGCCCGGCGTCGCGGCAGGCCCGGATGACGCGGACGGCGATCTCGCCGCGGTTGGCGATGAGAACCTTGCGCACCTGGTGCTCCTCCCGGGGTCGTTGACTGGGGAGTGTATCGGCCGGTCGGAAGCACCCCTAACGATCACTCAGTGTGGGATGCCGCACTGTCGACGCCGAGGGTTAGTCAAGTTTGGCTATTACGCTCGTGCGGTGTCTGCGACTCGGATGATGATCCTGGGGCTGGTTCGGTGGATGCAGCCCGTACACGGCTACGACGTGCGCCGCGAACTGTCGAGCTGGGGTGCCGACAAGTGGGCGAACGTGCAGCCCGGCTCGATCTACCACGCGTTGCGCAAGTTGACCGAGGAGGGCCTGTTGCGGACGGTCGCCACCGAGCAGGTCGGTGCCCGTCCGGCGCGTACCACGTACGAGGTGACGCCCAAGGGGGACGAGGAGTTCGAGACGTTGCTGCGGGCGCAGTGGTGGCGGCTGCACGAGGTGCCGGACCCGTTCGCGGCGGCCTTCTCGTTCCTGCCGGCGATGCCCCGCGAGGAGGCGGCGGCAGCGCTGCGCAACCGGGCGAACCTGCTGCGTGCCGGTGTCGAGTGGATGCGTGCCTCGTTGGACTCCGACTGGGCACGCAACAGCAGGCCGGTGCACGTGGCCTGGATGTTCGAGCTGTGGATGGCGCGGGCCGAGGCGGAGATGGCGTGGTGCGGGCGGATCGCCGAGCGGATCGACTCGGGGGTGTCGTACCTGCCTGCTGGGCTGACGGGGCCGGACGTCTGGCCCGGCTGGACCGATGGTGGTCCGCCGGCCGAACGGAAAAGCAATAATCAAAGTTGACCATAGAAGCTATATCGCGTTAGCCTGCTCCCGACCCGATGGTGGGGAGTGCGCCGCACGGTGCCTCGGGGCAGAGAGCGGCCGGCACGACCCGGCCCGGACGACCAGGAGCAGAAATGATCGAGACCAGGGGGCTGCGGAAGTCGTTCCGCTCCCGGCAGGGTCGGGAGACGAAGACGGTGGACGCCGTACGGGGGGTGGACCTCCAGGTGCCGGCGGGGGAGATCTTCGGCTTCCTCGGCCCCAACGGCGCCGGCAAGACCACCACCCTGCGGATGCTCGCCACGTTGATCGAGCCCGACGGGGGCGAGGCCGTCATCGCCGGCGCCGACCTGCGCAAGGACCCGGCCGAGGTACGCCGCCGGATCGGCTACGTGGCCCAGGGCGGCAGCACCTGGGACGAGAGCACCGCCCGCGAGGAACTCGTCCTGCACGCCCGGATGTACGGCATCGGCAAGGCCGAGGCGCACCGCCGCGCGGTCCGCGCCCTGGAGGCCTTCCAGCTCACCGAGTACGCCGACCGCAAGTGCAAGACCTACTCGGGCGGCCAGCGGCGGCGGGTGGAGATCGCCCTCGGCATCATCCACGAACCGAAGATCGTCTTCCTGGACGAGCCGACCACCGGCCTCGACCCGCAGAGCCGCGCGCACATGTGGGACGAGATCCGCCGGCTGCGTACCGAGGGGATGACGGTCTTCATCACCACCCACTACCTCGACGAGGCCGACGCGCTCTGCGACCGGATCTCGATCATGGATCACGGCGAGGTGGTCGCCGAGGGTACGCCGGCCGAGCTGAAGCGGGAGATCTCCGGCGACGTCGTGCTGGTCGGCCTGGACGTGGCGAGCACCCCGCAGGCCGCCGAGCTCCTCGACAGCGAGGAGTACCTCAACAAGCTGGAGACCGTCGACGAGGGGGGACTGCGCCTCTACGTCGACGAGGGCGCCACCGCCATCCCGCAGATCCTGCGCCGGCTCGACCACGCCGGGCTGGTCATGAGCTCCATCGAGCTGCACCGCCCCAGCCTCGACGACGTCTTCCTCACCAAGACCGGCCGCTCGCTGCGCGAGTCCTGAGACACCCCGGAGACCACGGATGAAATTCGCCCGCGACACCTGGCTGATCTTCCAACGCCAACTTCAACTGCTGCTCCGCAACCCGGTCTGGGTCTTCGTCGGCGTCTTCCAGCCGGTGATGTACCTGCTGCTCTTCGCCCCGCTGCTCAAGCCGGCCCTGAACGCGCCAACCCAGGCCGCCGCGTACAAGATCTTCGTACCCGGTCTGCTGGTGCTGCTGGCCATCTTCGGCGGGCTGTTCCAGGGCTTCGGCCTGATCGCCGAGCTGCGCGCCGGGGTGATCGAGCGGTCCCGGGTCACCCCGATCAGCCGGCTCGCCCTGCTGCTCGGTCGCTCGCTGCGCGACGTCGTCTCGCTGCTCGTCCAGGCGGTGATCATCACCCTGCTGGCGCTCCTGTTCGACCTGCGGGTCTTCATCGTGGACCTGCTCCTGGCGTACCTGATGCTGGCCCTGATCGCGCTGATGACCTCGGCCGTCTCGTACGGCGTCGCGCTCAAGGTCAAGAGCGAGGACGCGCTCGCCCCGCTGATGAACACGGTGGCCCAGCCGGTGCTGCTGCTCTCCGGCATCCTGCTGCCGCTGACCTTCGCCCCCGGCTGGCTGCAGGGGGTCGCCGAGTGGAACCCGTTCTCCTGGGCGGTGGACGGCACCCGGGCACTGTTCGCCGGTGACCTCGGCAACGACAAGGTCTGGCAGGGGCTGGCCATCATCACGGTGCTCGCCGCCGCCGGGGTCTACTGGGCGGCACGGCAGTTCGCCCGTAGCGTCCGCTGACGGGGAGCCGCGCCCACCCGCCCGGGTGTCCTTGATCGACTCAATGTCGCCGACATAGCGGTGTCTGCCCGTGCCGGACACCGCTATGTCGGCGCAGCGGAGCCGATCTCCGCAGCCGACTCCAGGTCGAGCGGTCAGCGCACCCGGGCGAGGGTGACCCCGTCGGCGAGGGGGAGCATCACCGCGTCGACACGGACGTCGGCCAGCACCTCGTCGTTGAAGGCCGCGATGGCCCGGTCGGCGGCGTCACGCGGGGCGAGCACCCGGCCGCCACGCAGGGTGTTGTCGACCGCGATGACCGCGCCGGGCCGCATCCGGGGCACCAGCTCCGCCCAGTACACCGGGTAGCCGGTCTTGTCGGCGTCGATGAAGGCGAAGTCCAGGTGCCGGTCGTGCGGCAGCTCCCGCAGCGTCTCCGCGGCCGGGCCGATCCGCAGCTCGATCCGGTCGGCCACCCCGGCCCGCCGCCAGTACGACCGGGCGATGCCGGTGAACTCCTCCGAGATGTCGAAGCAGGTCAGCCGACCGTCGTCGGGCAACCCACGGGCGATGGCCAGCGACGACAGCCCGGTGAACGTACCCACCTCGACGGCCCGGCGTGCCCCCAGCAACCGGGTCAGGAAGGTGAGGAACGCCGCCTGCTCCGGTGCCACCTGCATCTCGGCGTGCGCCGGCAGGACGGCCCGGGTCTCCTCGGCCAGGTCGCGGAGGATCTCGTCGGGCGGGGAGCCATGGGCGACGAGATAGGCGTGCAGTTCCGGCGTCAGCGGCAACGACTTCGAGGTCATGACCCGGACGTTAGCCCAGCGGCCGGATCTCCTGGGCTCCCGGCGCGACCCTGGCCCACAGGTCCGTGATGCTCAGCCCGAGGTCACGCAGCAGCCGACGCAGCAGCGGCAACGACAACCCGATCACCGTCCCCGGGTCACCCTCGATCCCGTCCAGGAACGCCCCGCCCAGTCCGTCGATGGTGAACGCCCCGGCCACCGCCAACGGCTCACCCGTGGCCACGTACGCCGCGATCTCCTCGTCGGTGACGTCGGCGAAACGTACGACGGTCGAGGCCACCGCCTCGACATGGGACTCGTGCACCACGTCGACCAGGCAGTGCCCGGTGTGCAGCACCCCGGTGCGCCCCCGCATCCGCCCCCACCGTCGGGTCGCGTCGGCCGCGTCCGCCGGCTTGCCGAGGATCTCACCGTCGAACGCGAGGACGGAGTCGCAACCCAGCACCAACGTGCGCCCGTCCGGCGTGGGGCGCAGCCGATCGGCCACCGCCTGCGCCTTCATCCGGGCCAGCTCCAGGCACAGATCCTCGGCCCGATCCGCGACGACCTGGGATTCGTCCACCCCGCTGACCAGCACGTCGGGTTCGATCCCGGCCGCGTGCAACAGCTTGCGGCGGGCGGGACTCTGCGAGGCGAGCACGAGGCGGAGCGGCATGGAGTTGGGCACGGGCCGACGCTACCGGCTGATCCGCGGCGGCGGATCGTCGGCACGTCGGCGTCGCCGCCACACCAGGAATCCGCACCCGGCGGCCACGATCACCCCCAGCGTCGCCCACCCCCGGGCGGCGGCACCACGGCCGTCGTCACCCCCGGCCGGCTGCGCAGCTGCGCTCGTCATGCCGCTCGGCGGCACCGCCGTCACGCTCTCGAAACCAAGCGGGGGTACGTCGGCGGTCAGCGCCGCCACCAGGTCGATGACGCCGTAGCCGTACTCGTCGTCGCGGCCCGGCGGACCTTTGTCGACGGCGGTGGCGGTGAGCCGGTGGACGACCTCGGCGGCGGGCAGATAGGGGTACTTCGAGCGGACCAGCGCCGCAGCACCGGCCACGATCGCAGTCGCATCAGACGTACCGGTGCCTTTGCGGTACTTGCCGTCGATGCTGGTGCTGTAGATGTCGACCGCAGGAGCGACGACATCAATCTCCGGACCGCTCACAGAAATGGACGCGTGATTACCGTTCCTGTCAACTCCACCCACCGCGATTACTCCGCTAGCGGTGGCGGGGTAACCCACTCTCGTGTCCTCGGGATAATTGCCGGCGGCGGCTACAACTATAATGTTGGAGGCGAGGGCTTGGGTGATCATTCTATCCAAATAAGGGCTACTTCCTCCGACGCTGGAGATGCTGACTATGTTTGCGCTGCGCGCAATTGCGAATTTAATACCCTCTGCAAGAGCGTCTGGATCTCCATCTCCTCTTGATGGGGAGCAGAGGATCGGCAAGACTTTTGCCTTCGGTGCGACTCCGAGCGCTCCCGTTCTACTCGCTTGACCATGTCCTGCGACTAGTCCTGCCATTCCAGTGCCGTGGCTATCATGGTCGCTGTGGCCGTCGCCGGTTCCTCCGGGAATCGTATCAATCCCAGTGAGTAGGTTGCCCCGCAGGTCTGGATGGGGCGCCACCCCGGTGTCGAGTACAGCTACTATCGAGCCTTCGCCTTGACTTATTTTGTGCGCCTTTTCAGTATTTAGAAACTTTAGGTGCCACTGATCTTGGCGTATTGCTGTCTGGTTGGCTTTCGGTGGCTCCGTGGGCAAGGTGAGTGTCGGCGCAATAAGAATCTGAATAAATGTCAGCAGATGTAGTGCGCTGGAGGATTTGGCGATGGTCACCGGTTAAATCCGATGGCGGGTCCTGGGTCTATGGGGCCATCCTCTTCCGGTGGAAAGACTACTGGTGGTACACCTTTGTCGGTTGCCCAAGGAAGGTCGGCATTCCATTTGCGAGATGAAATTCCACCTCTTGTATTTGAGGGTGGAGAGCTGGGAGGGCCGCCTATTCCGGCTCCTCCGGTGATGGGTGGTAGTCCACCCGGCTGGCTTCCCCGGCCGCCTCTAGGCCGGCTTCCGGCGCCTCCGGAAGGCGCAAGCCCTGCGCCACCACCACCGATGAGGCCGCCTATAGGATTGACGCGCCGGGGGGCGCTATTGCCGACTGGTTGGCCGGATGCAATTCCGTGTGTTCCGCCAATTATGCCGCTGGAGGGCGTGGCTTGCGGTGGTTTAATGGCATGCGGAGGTGTGTCATTGTGCATGGTGGGAGATGGGCTTGAGAGGCTGCCTTGCGACTTCGGAAGTCTATTCCCTGTGATTGACCCTATCTGTCCTCGGGTTGAGAGTGTTGGCGGAATTGTGGGTGTCTGCTGAGGGCCTGCCGTGCCTAGGTGGGCGCCGGGGTTTGTATCCGGATTGAGTATTGGTGGGCCGGTGTTAACGACGCCGCCGAGCGTAGGCCCAACTTTCGATGATGGCATCGCGGGGGAAGGGATTGAGGCATTCGCTCCGTTGAGTCCCGGCGTTTTGGGCTCCGGCAGAGTAATTGGAATGGGGGTTACTGGCGGGATTGCTGGCATCGACCCTGGGGTATCATAAGCGTCGGTAGATCCAACGTCGCGTGGGAAACGTGCGGGCGGAGGCTTTTGGAGCATGGCCTGGGCTTGTTGGAGTTCGCCGCTGAGTCCGAACATGACCCCGCGCGCCTGCGTGTTCAACTTCTCCAGGTCCGCGTCGGTCACCGGCGGGTCCACCACCCGGCTGCCCGCCGCCGCCCTGGGATCGGCCAGTGTCGCTTCGTACCCTCGTTTCTGGTGGAGTTTCCGGGCGTAGTCGTCGTGCAGCCGCTTGATCTCCGGCCGGGCGCTGTCGATGGCGCGGGCAGCGGCGGCGAGGGCGTCGTGGTTGGCGGCGGCCGTGTCGTGGGTGCGCTGCACCTTGCCGATCAGCTCGTCCAGCTCGCCGAGGTAGGTGCGGGCGGCGGCGTTCGTGGCGGGCGGCCACGCCTCGGCGAGGCCGCTGCGGTACTGCTGGAGCCGCCGCAGGTGGGTCTGGGCGAGGTCGCACACCTTGCGCCATCCGGCGACGTGTTTCCAGTGCCCCTGCGTCTCCTGGTCCTGGAGGCAGGCCCACATGCTGAGCACGTCCATCAGGTGCCAGTCGGTCAGCCCGGACGTGCGGCCACCGCCCCGTTCGATCATGGGAGGACCACCGGCCCCGGATTGTCCGGGCTGTTGGGCTCGGGGGCGGTCCACGGGGAGCGGGCGGCGAGGGTGGACCCGGTGGCCTGCGCGCCGCGCAGGGCACGTTCGACGTCGGTGACCCGCGCCTCGGCGAAGGCGTCGGTCTCCTGGTAGTCGACGGCGATCCGGTTGGCGGCGGCGGCGAGCCGGCCGGTGGCCCCGGCCAGGCCGTGCACCAGGTCGGAGGTGGCCTGCTGGGTCTCCCAGTGTGCCTGGAGGAAGTGCACCAACTCGATGAACGCGTCGCACGGGTTGGGCACCGCGGCGGTCATGTCGTCGGCGATGTGGCGCAGGTGCGGGGCGTAGTGCCGGTCGACCTCGGTCTGGAGCTGATCGGCGAACTCCCGCATCTGTCGGATATCGGCCTCGATGCCGCCGTAGTCACCGAGCCAGGAAGCTGGACGGCCCTCCTCAGGGATCACTGGTCCTCCCGAACGTAACGACGCCATCCCCCAGAGTGAGGCTAGTGGCTGCCCGGCGATACCGGCAGCCCCCATCGGCGGCCCCGACCGTCAGCGGGGCAGGCCGGACGCGCGCCAGGCGCCGGGACCGGCCACCGGGGACACCCCGACGGGGCGGGCGCTGCTGGTCCACGCGGAGCGGGTCACCTGCGGGGGTGTGCCGGTCGGCCGGGAACGGAGCAGGACCGCGCCCACCAGGGCGGCCAGCTCCTCGGCGGTCGGGTTCCCCCGGACGACCCGGAACAGCGGCTCTTCGGCAGACATGCCGCCAGGGTACGCGGCGAAAGTTGACCCACGTCGCACAGTGGCGTGCCGGCGGTGTGTGCCTTCGTGGGGCCGGGTACCGTCTCACCGATGTCTGACGTGCCTTCCCAACTCGTCGCTGACCGGTACCGGCTGCTCTCGCCGCTCGGTCAGGGTGGCATGGGTCGGGTCTGGAAGGCGCGCGACGAGGTGCTGCACCGGGACGTGGCCATCAAGGAGCTCGTCCCGCCGCCCAGCCTGACCGACGACGAGCGCCGCGAGGTGCGGGAGCGGTCGCTGCGGGAGGCGCGGGCCATCGCCCGGCTCAACCACGTCAACGTGGTCCGCATCTTCGACGTGCTGCGCACCGACGGCGACCCGTGGATCGTCATGGAGTACGTGGCGTCGCGGTCGTTGCAGGACACCCTCGCCGAGGACGGGCCGGTGTCCCCGGCCCGCGCGGTGGAGATCGGCCTGGGCGTGCTGGGCGCGCTGAAGTCCGCCCACAAGGCCGGTGTGATGCACCGGGACGTCAAGCCGGGCAACGTGCTGCTCGGCACCGACGGCCGGGTGGTGCTGACCGATTTCGGACTGGCCACCATCCCCGGCGATCCGAACGTCACCCGGACGGGCATGGTGCTCGGCTCGCCCGCGTACATCGCGCCGGAGCGGGCCAGGGACGGCACCGCCGGGCCGGAGGCCGACCTCTGGTCGCTGGGGGCGACGCTCTACGCCGCGGTGGAGGGCAAGTCGCCGTACGCCCGGCCGTCGGCGATCGGCACGCTCGCCGCGCTGGCCACCGAGCCGCTGCCGCCGGCCAGGAACGCCGGCCCACTGAAGCCGGTGCTGACCGGCCTGCTCCGCAAGGACCCGACCGAGCGGATCACCGCCGAGGTAGCGGAGCGCATGCTGCGGCGGGCCGCCGGCAAGCGGGCCAAGGGCATCTCACTGCTCGACGGGGTACGCCGGCCCGGGCCGAACGGTCCGCGTGAGCCGCGTGTACCGGTGGTGCCGGCGCAGGGTGGCACCGGTGGGAAGATCTCGTCGTCACTGGCGGCCGCTGCGGGGGCCGCCACCGGCACCGCGGCCGCGAAGGCCGCCGCCGCGAAAGCAGCTGCGGCGAAGGCAGCTGCGGCGAAGGCGGCGTCGGACAGCGCCGCCGCGAACGACAGCGCCGCCGCGCGGACCACCACCGCCGGTACCGCCCCGACCGACGCCACGGCGACGGTCGTCACCGATGCCCCCACCGTGGGCGGGGACGCCACGGCGACGATCCCGGCCGGGACGGATGCCGGACCCACCACGAAGGTCACCCCGCCGACCGGGGCCGACGCCGCGCCGACCGGCTCGGTTAACCCGGCCGACGGCTCGCCGACGAGCGTGGTCGCCGCACCGGCGGACGCCGACGCCGCGACCGGCACGGTGGCCCCGCCGGCCCGGGTCGATCCGCCCCCGCCGGGCAACCCCACCGCCGTGCTGGACGCGCCGGTCGGCCCGTCCGCCGGGTCCGCCGGGGTCGCCTCCGTCCCGGTGTACGACGGGACGCCGCCGGACAACCGGCGACGTAACCTGCTGCTCGGCGCGCTGGTCGTGGTGCTGCTGGTGGGGCTGGCGCTGGCCGTCCCGCTGCTGACCCGCTCCGACGACCCGGACGACGGCCCGTCACCGGCCGCGCCGACCGGTGTCGCCGCGTCCTCCGCCGCCCCGACGTCGGCTCCGGCGGCTCCGCCACCGACCAGCGCCTCGCCCACGCCCAGCCCGTCGGCCTCGCCCTCTGCCGATCCGAACGCGCTGCCGGTCGGCTGGGAGATGTTCACGGGGCCGACGTTCAGCGTGCCGGTGCCGAAGGGCTGGCGGCGCAGCGTCCGGTCCGACTCGGTGACCGTCACCGAGCCCGGTGGGGTGCGGGAACTGCTCATCCAGTGGACGTCCAGCCCGAAGAAGGACGCGGTCGCCGACTGGAAGGCGCAGGAGCCGAACCGGCGCAACTACGTCAGCAACTACCAGTACCTCGACATCAAGGCGTGCGGCGGCTACCGCACCTGCGCCGACTGGGACTGGTTGGAGAGCCGGGACAACACCCGGATCCACGTCCGCAACCGGGGTTTCGTCACCGCCACGAACCGGGGCTTCGCGATCCGCTGGGAGGTGGCGGCGAAGGACTGGAACGCCAACCTCGACAACTTCGCCCTGATCACCAGCCGGTTCGTGCCGGACCGGAAGAACTGATCCCGGGGATTCCCGTCCGGGGGTGAAATCGTTTCGCATGACTTTCCGTCGTCCGGGGTACCGGTATACCTGACGACGGAAGGAGGTAGCGAGATGAGTTACCGACGCAGGGACGCCCGACCCAGGCTGGCACTGTGGATGCTCGTCGCACTCGGCGATGTCGTCCTGCTGTTGGTGAGCGCCGGCGTGGCCGTGCTGGTCGCGCTGGTCGCCGTCGTGACGGTCGCCGCCGCCGGGGTCGCCGTCTGGCGGCTGACCCGCCGGACCACGATGACCACCGGCGCGGACCCGGTGACCATGCCGCTGACCAGCCGCAGGAACGCCTGAGCCGGCGGACCGGAAGGCGACCGGCCGGCACGACGGGCGGCAACGGGACCGGTCGGCACCGCAGGATGGGTGACCGGTCCCGCTGCCGCCGCGTCGTGGACGGCGACGGTCAGGTGTTGTTCGCCAGCGCGACCAGCCGGGCGCGGGTGCCGTTCCAGTAGTTGCGGTCGACGTTGCCGCTGATCCCGGAGACGCTGCCGGTGGCGGTGTACTGCCAGAAGCTCCAGACCGAGGCGCCGGCGGGCAGGGTGCCCGGCGCGCTCGCCCAGCGGGCCAGCCAGAGCGGGTGGTTGGCCCACGGGCCGGTCCAGCTCCCGGTGCACTGGTTCCACCAGCTCGTGGTGGTGTAGATGACCGCGTACCGGCCGGTGCGGGAGCGGTAGGTGTTGAGGAAGTCCTGGATCCAGTTGCGCATCGCGGTGGTGGACAGCCCGTAGCAGGTGCCGCCGCTGTACGGGTTGGCCTCGACGTCCAGGGCGGCCGGGAGGGTGCGGCTGTCCGCCGACCACGCGCCGCCGTTGCTGGCCAGGTAGCCGGCCTGGCTGGCGCCGGAGGAGACGTTCGGCCGGGCGAAGTGGTACGCCCCGCGGATCACCCCGGCGTTGTAGGCGTTGACGTAGTTGGTGTTGAAGTTCGGGTCCTTGTAGGACGAACCCTCGGTGGCCTTGATGAAGGCGAACTCGACGCCGGCGTTGCGGACGCTGGTCCAGTTGATGGTGCCCTGGTAGTGGGAGACGTCGACGCCGGCGGTGGTGGCCGCGGCCGCCGGTGCGGCCGTGACGGCGAGGGCCGCGGCCGCGGTGGCGGCCACGGTGAGACCGGCGGCGAACAACCGGCGCAGCGAGAATCTGGTACGGGTCATGGATTCCTCCAGGGACGCCAATCGATTGACGCCAATCCTTGGAGATTCCTGCCCTTGATCGCAAGGGGGCCTAAGAAAACTTTCATCGACGGTAGTCGACCCCGGAGGGCACTGATCTGAACCGGTCAGGCCCCTGGAGTCGCCGCGGGTGGGCGTCGTCGGCCGTTCGACGGGTAGGCTCCCCGGCCATGGTGTCGATCGACGGGCTGGGCGACCTCTGGGACCGGCTGTTCAGCGCCCAACCCGACCCGCCGCCCCTGCTGGTGCTGCTCACCGCGTTGGCCGCGCTGGTGGTCGTCGCGGTCCGGTCGTCCTGGCGGATCGCCCGCAACGCGGTGACCATCGCCCACGAGGGCGGCCACGCCCTGGCGGCGCTGCTCACCGGGCGGCGGCTGCACGGCATCCGGCTGCACTCGGACACCTCCGGGCTCACCCTCAGCGCCGGCCACCCCACCGGCCCCGGCATGATCCTCACCCTGCTCGCCGGGTACGTCGCCCCGTCGCTGGTCGGCCTGGTCGGCGCCTGGCTGCTCGGCGGCAACCGGATCACCCTGCTGCTCTGGGTCGCGGTGGCCCTCCTGCTCGCCCTGCTGCTGCTGGTCCGCAACGTCTTCGGGGTGCTCTCCCTGCTGGTCACCGGCGGGGTGGTGCTCCTCGTCTCCTGGTACGCCAGCCCGCAGGTGCAGGCCGCGTTCGCCTGGACCTCGGTGTGGTTCCTGCTGATCGGCGGGGTCCGGCCGGTGTTCGAGCTGCGACGGATGCGCAGCCGGGGCCGGATGCCCGAGTCCGACGCCGACCAGTTGGCCCGGCTGACGCCCTTCCCGGCGCTGCTCTGGGTGACCGTCTTCGGGCTGGTCAACCTGACCGCCCTCGCCGTCGGCGCGATCCTGCTCGCCGGACCCCTGCTCACCGGAGCCGACCTTCCGCGCTGACCAGGCCCAGGTAGCCGGATCGTCCGGTGACCAGGCCCAGGTCGCCGGACGATCCGGTGATGAGGCCCAGGTCGCCGGATCGTCCGGCGCCGGGCAGAATCGGCGGATGCGATACCTGATCATCGGGGCGGGCGCGGTCGGCGGCACCATCGGCGTGCTGCTGGGAGAGGCCGGCCGCGACGTGACGCTGGTGGCCCGCGGGGAGCACCTGGCGGCGATCCGACGTCAGGGCCTCACCCTGCGCACCCCCGACCGGGCGGTGACCTGGCACGGGCCGGCGGTGGACGGGCCGGGGACGGCGCCGCTGCCGGCCGACACCGTGCTGGTGCTGACCGTCAAGTCGCAGCACACCTGGGCCGCCCTGGACGCCTGGGCGGACGCCCCGGTCGCCGGGGGCGGTACGGCCGGTGAGCGGCTTCCGCTGTTCACCGCGCAGAACGGGGTGGCGAACGAACCCACCGCGCTGCGCCTGTTCGCCCACGTCCATCCGGTCTGCGTCTGGCTGCCGGCGACCCACCTCGACCCCGGTGTGGTGATCGCCAGCGGTCACCCGTACCCGGGGATGCTGCACCTGGGCCGCTACCCGGCGGGTGCCGACGAGGTCGACGCGGCGGTGTCGGCCGACCTGACCGCCGCCGGCTTCGTCGCCCCCGTCCGGGACGACGTGATGCGCTGGAAGTACGGCAAGCTGCTGAACAACCTCGGCAACGGGGTGCAGGCCCTGTTCGGGGCGGACCATCCCCGCTGGCTGGTCGATCGGGTCCGGGCCGAGGGTGTCGCCGTGCTCGCCGCCGCCGGCATCGCGCACCCCTCCGACGACGAGGAACGGGCCGAACGGGGGGACCGGGTCGGCACCCGGCCGGTCGACGGGCAGCCGCGCAGCGGCAGTTCGACCTGGCAGAGCCTGGCCCGGGCGGCCGGCTCCACCGAGGCCGACCACCTCAACGGGGAGATCGTGCAGCTCGGCCGGCGGCTCGGGGTGCCGACGCCGGCCAACTCCGCCGTGCAGGTCGCGGTGCGGCGACTGGCCCGGGACCGGCTCCCCGCCGGCACGTTCCCGCCGGCCGAGCTGGACCACCTGGTCGAGCGGCCGGATTGACCGGCTGAGCACGCAACCCACCGGGGTCCGGTACGCGTGTCACCTGCGACCGCCACGGGGGAGGTACCAGGGTGCCGGACGTCGACGGGTTCGACGAGTTCTACCGGGGTAGCCGACACCGGCTGCTCGCCTTCGTCTGCGCGCTCACCGGCAACCTGGCCGAGGCGCAGGACGCCGTGCAGGAGGCGTACATCCGTGCCTGGCAGCGTTGGTCGACGGTGGGCGGATACGACGACCCGGAGGCCTGGGTACGGGTGGTGGCCTCCCGGATCGCGGTCAGCCGCTGGCGCAGCCTGCGCAGCCGGGCCCGGGCGTACCTGCGGCACGGGGCGACCGAGAGCGTGCCCGGCCCCGGCACCGACACCCTGGAGGTGGTCAGTGCCCTGCGGCAACTGCCCGAGGAGCAGCGCACCGCGCTCGCCCTGTACTACCTGGTGGGTATGCCCGTCGCCGAGGTGGCCCGCCAGACGGCGGCCCCGGTGGGCACGGTGAAGGCCCGGCTCTCCCGGGGCCGCACCGCGCTCGCCGGGCTGCTCGCCGTCTCCGACCTGGAGGAGGTCTGATGAGTGAGGTCCCGCCCTTCGTCGACCAGCTGCACCGGGACCTCCGCGCGGTCGGCTGGCCCGAGCCGGCGGAGATCCGCGCCCGCGCCCGCCGCCGCAGCCGTCGTACGGCGGCGCTGTCGGCGCTGACGGTGCTCGCCCTGCTGGCCGGCTCCGCCGTGGCGGTGCGGGAACGGTCCACCGCGCAATCGTCGGCCCCGGCCGCCCCGGTCGCGGCCTCGACCCCGGTCCGGGCGGAGATCCCGCTCGACGCGCTGCTCGCCCCCGCCGACCTGCTCACGGAGGCCAGGGTGCGGCTGGGCGGGGCGGGGTTGGGCGAGACCGTCCGGGTCGACCCGCTGCTCGAATCGTGTGGCCGGGAACGCGAGGTCGCCGCCCAGCTGCCGGTGTCCCGGGCCTCCCGGTCGCAGACCCTGCTCCGGTCGCCGGACGGGGCCGACGCCCCGGCCGGGCCGGTGCTGACCCAGGACGTCTACCGGATCGAGCCGACCCGGGGTCGGTGGTTCTTCGACGAGATCGACCGCCTGCTCGACGCGTGTGCGAGGTGGAATCTCGTCACGTCCACGCTGACGACCGGTCAGCAGCCGGCCCGCACGCATCAGGAGCACCGCTGGGAGCCGTCGGTGCGCGACTTCGCCGGTGACCAGTCGGTGCTGCTGCGGCACGTGGCGCTGCAACCCCGGGCGGAGCCCGACGGCAAGCCGGTCGGCACGCCGTCGACCGTCGAGAACACCCTGGTGGTCCGGGTCGGTGACCTGGTCACCGTGGTCGTGCCCGCCCGGGAGACGGTTGTCGACCGGGCCGACGACGACACCGGCCCCGGGATCGACTACGGTCCCCTGATCGACGTGGGTAAGGCCGCCGCGAGCCGGCTCTGCCCGGCAGCGACCCGCCCGGCCGGTCCGCCCTGCTGACCCACCCGGGCCGGCGGGCTACAGCGGGATGTTGCCGTGCTTCTTCGGCGGCAGGGTCTCCCGCTTGGTCCGCAGCACCCGCAGCGCCCGGACGATCTGGGTCCGGGTCTCGTGCGGCGGGATCACCGCGTCGACGTACCCGCGCTCGGCGGCGACGTACGGGTTGGCCAGGGTGTCCTCGTACTCGGCGATCCGCTCGGCGCGCACGGCGGCCGGGTCCTCGGCGGCGGCCAGCTCCTGCCGGTAGAGGATGTTCACCGCGCCCTGCGCGCCCATCACCGCGATCTGCGCCGTCGGCCAGGCGAAGTTCAGGTCCGCCCCGAGATGCTTGGAACCCATCACGTCGTACGCCCCGCCGTACGCCTTGCGGGTGATCACGGTGACCTTCGGCACGGTGGCCTCGGCGTACGCGTAGATGAGCTTCGCGCCCCGGCGGATGATGCCGTCCCACTCCTGGCCGGTGCCGGGCAGGAAACCGGGGACGTCCACGAAGGTCAGCACCGGGATGTTGAAGGCGTCGCAGGTGCGGACGAAGCGGGCCGCCTTCTCCGAGGCGGCGATGTCCAGGGTGCCGGCGAAGTGCATCGGCTGGTTGGCGACGACCCCCACCGGGCGGCCCTCCACCCGGCCGTAGCCGACCAGCATGTTCTGCGCGTAGAGCGGCTGCACCTCCAGGAACTCGCCGTCGTCGAGGACGTGCGCGACGACGCGGTGCATGTCGTACGGCTGGTTGGCCGAGTCGGGGATCAGGGTGTCCAGCTCCCGGTCGGCGTCGGTGACGTCGAGGTCGGCCGGGGCGTCGACGACGACCGGCTCGTCGAGGTTGTTCGACGGCAGGTAGGACAGCAGCGCCCTGACGTAGTCGATCGCGTCGTCCTCGTCGGCGGCGAGGTAGTGCGCGTTGCCGCTGCGCGTGTTGTGGGTGCGCGCGCCGCCCAGCTCCTCCATCGCCACGTCCTCGCCGGTGACCGTCTTGATGACGTCCGGGCCGGTGATGAACATGTGCGAGGTCCGGTCGACCATCACGGTGAAGTCGGTGACCGCCGGGGAGTAGACCGCGCCGCCCGCGCACGGACCCATGATCAGGGAGATCTGCGGGATGACCCCGCTGGCCCGCACGTTGCGGAAGAAGATCTCGCCGTAGAGGCCGAGCGAGACGACGCCCTCCTGGATGCGTGCCCCACCGGAGTCGTTGATCCCGACCACCGGGCAGCCGATCTTCATGGCCAGGTCCATCACCTTGACGATCTTTTCGCCGAAGACCTCGCCGAGGGAGCCGCCGAAGACCGTGAAGTCCTGCGCGAAGACGCAGACCTGCCGGCCGTCCACGGTGCCGTAGCCGGTGACCACCCCGTCGCCGTACGGGCGGGTGCGGTCCAGCCCGAAGTTGGTGGACCGGTGCCGGGCGAACTCGTCCAACTCGACGAAGGAGCCCTCGTCGAGCAGCAGCTCGATCCGCTCCCGGGCGGTCTTCTTGCCCCGCGCGTGCTGCTTCTCGACGCCGCGCGCTCCCGCGTGCACCGCCTCGTCGACCCGGCGCTCCAGGTCCGCCAGCTTGCCCGCGGTGCTGTGGATGTTGGTCCCGGTCTCGGTAGTCACCCAGGGAATATAACGATGGTTCAGGCCGGCGCCGCTGTGCAGTGCACCTCACCGGCCTCCGCCGGCGGCTGACCGGGCGGGGTCGCCGGCCCGGCCCGTAGGCTGGCGGGATGCCGGGCTCGCCGTACACCGATCTGGACCGACCGCCGCTGTCGGCGGCGCGGCTGTCCCGGGCGTTGACCGCGCCGCTGGGCCCCTGGCGGCGGCTGGACCTGCGCCCGGAGACCGGCTCGACCAACGCGGACGCGGCCGACGCCGCCCGGGCCGGTGAGCCGGAGGGGCTGGTGGTGGTCGCCGAGCGGCAGACCGCCGGCCGGGGCCGGCGCGGCCGGGCCTGGCAGTCGCCGCCCCGGGCGGGCCTGGCGACCAGCGTCCTGCTCCGGCCCGGCGAGGCGGTCACCGAACGCGACTGGCCGCCGGCCCCACCGACCGGGTACGGCTGGCTGCCGCTGCTGGCCGGCGTCGCGCTGGTCGAGGCGGTCTCCCGGCTGGCCGAACTGGACGCCGGGTTGAAGTGGCCCAACGACCTGCTGCTCGGCGAGGCCAAGTGCGCCGGCATCCTGGCCGAGGCGGTGCCGGCCGCCGTCGTCGGGGAGCCCCCCGCGATCGTGCTCGGCATCGGGTTGAACGTGACGCTGCGCGCCGACGAGCTGCCGGAGAACCCGACCGGGCTGCCGGCCACCTCGCTGCAGCTCGCCGGTGCCACGGCGACCGATCGTGATCCGCTGCTGCGCGCCCTGCTGCGGGCGCTCGCCGACTGGTACGACCGGTGGCGGGTGGCCGGCGGCGACGCCGACGCGTGCGGCCTGCGGGAGGCCTACCTGGCCTCCTGTGCCACGGTGGGCCGGCAGGTGCGGGTGCTGCTGCCCGACGGCTCCGCGTTGACCGGGCTCGCCACCGGGGTGGATCCCGACGGGCACCTGCTGGTCGACACCGCCGCCGGGGAGCGTCGGCTGGCCGCCGGGGACGTGCTGCACCTGCGCTGACCGGGCGGTTTCCGGTCGGTTCGTGCGCGGGGTGCACGGCGGGCCGCCCGGCTGATCCGACGGGTCGTGTCGACCGGTTACGGTCAGCGCGTCCGGTTGTCGGCTAGGAGGTTCCCGTGGCGTTCCCCGAAGACGTGCTCACCGAGGACGAGCACGTCGTCCTGCACCTGCACCCGCACTGGAAGGCGCTGCTGCGGCCGGCCCTGGTGCTGGTGGTCGGCGTCGCGGCGGTGGTGGCGGGCTGGCTCCTGCTGCCCGACGGCGACGGCGGCACCATCGTGCTCTCCGTCGTCGCCGGGCTGTTCCTGATCGCGGCGCTTTGGCTGGGACTGTGGCCGTTCCTGGTCTGGCGCAGCACGCACTACCTGTTCACCAACGAGCGGGTGCTGCTCCAGGAGGGGGTCTTCTCCCGGCACCGGCGGGACCTGCCGCTGGCCCGGATCAACGACCACTCGATGAGTCAGCGTTTCGTCGAGCGGCTGCTCGGCTGCGGCACCCTGACCATCGAGTCGGCCGGGGAACGCGGTCAGTCGGTGCTCGTCGACGTGCCCCGGGTCGACCGGGTGCAGACCACCCTCTACGAGCTGGTGGAGGCGCAGCACGACAAGCACACGCTGGGCGACGGTGAGATGCGCGAGATCCTGGCCGACATGCGGGAGGGCAAGCCGCTGCGCGACACCACCGGCTGATCCGGGCGCGCTGGCCCCGGGGCGTCCCCGGGGCCGTGTCGGCCGGGATCGTGGGGCCTTTGCCCGGTCGGGTAGCGGTGTGGTGCGTCGCGGGGTCGGGCCGGTCAGGCGCGTGGTGCGCGGTTGGTGCCGGCGTGCAGCTCGGTGGCCAGCTCCGCGTTCAGGTCACCGCCGGCCGCCGTCCGCGCGACGCCGGCGCTCCCGCCCTGGGCGGAGGTGAACACCCCATCGGTGGCCGGCGCGGGCGTGAGCGGCGGTTCGGTGGCGGGCCGGAGTGGGGGGCCGCCGGCCGGGTCGGGCCGCCGGTCCGGCTGGTCCTGGGCCTCTTCCAGCTCGCTGACGGATTCGGCCAGCTCGGCGACCGGATCCAGCTCGGCCATCGTGTCCCACTCGTCCCGTTTGATGGAGTGCCAGCTCTCCTCGGCGTGCCGGGGCACCGGCTGGAAGACGAAGGTCCGGTAGGACCAGAAGCGGAACAGGGTGGCGAGCAGCACGCCGCCGGTCTTCGCCACGTTGAGCGCGAGCAGGCTGGTGAACCCCAGCCCGTACTTGGCGGCGGCGAGCACGCCCAGCTCGATGATCAGACCGGCACCGTTGAACAGGAAGAAGAGGGCGTATTCCCGTCGAAGTGCTGATTTCGGCCGATCCCGGTACGTCCAGTGACGATTCATCAGATACGACGTGATGGTGGCCACGATCGTGGCGATGACCGTCGCCTTCAGTTGACCGTCGACAAAAACGGTGAGTGCCAGGGCGTTGAACACCGCGTAATTGATAACGGTGTTGACGCCCCCCACGATGCCGAATTTGAGCGCCTCGCGGATGAACTTCTGCCAGCGCTCGGGCAGCAGACGGACAAGACGCATGCGCAACACCTTAGGGCAGAGGAGGATGCCGGAGTCTCCGGCTGGACGGTGGGCGACCGCTCACGAACCGGGTGACGGGTCGCCGGTCACCTCCGGAGCCGCAGGAGTTCCCGCATCCACGAAGACGAACCGTCGGTACGACCAGAACCGGAACATCGTGCCGAGCGCGGTGCCCACCACGTAGCTGGCGATGTTGTCGGCCAACGGGGTGCGGAAGACGCCGGGCCAGACGCTGCCCAGCCCGTAGCGGCTGCCCGCCAGGCAGGCCACCGCGATGCCCAGGCCGACCGCGTTGAAGAAGAAGAACAGCGCGTACTCGCGGGCCGGGTTGGAGCGCGCCCGGTGCCGCCAGGTCCAGAAGCGGTTGCCGACGAACGCGACGGTCGCCGCGATCACCGTCGAAACCACCCGGGCGGTCACCGGCTCCACGCCCCGGACCAGCGTCAGGTAGTTGAACAGGGCGAAGTCGACCAGAAAGGCCACCCCGCCCACCGTGGCGAACTTGCTCAACTCGCGGATGAGGTGGCCGAAGCGGTCCAGCAACGAACGGACCAGACCCGGGCGGGTATGCGGGGCACCAGGCTGGTCCCCGGTCATCGTCGCGGCCACCTCGCGAGCGTACCGGTTGCCGGCACTTCGGACGGGGCACCGCCGGCGACCCGCCGCCGTGCCGTGACCCCGGCCGCCCGGCCGCCCGGTTCCGCCGTTTCCCGCCCGCCGTTACCGGGGCGTCGGCAGTTCGTCGGAAGATTTGCGTGAAACTGCGCGTGAAAGCGGGTATCAGCTCGTGTTGCCGCAGCCGGGCCGCACCTTGTGCAGTTGTTCACAACCAGTCCCACTGACTCGCGGGTCGACCCGGTTTACGCTGGGGCCAATCCCAGGTTTCCACGAAGGCGACGCGGCCCGCGTCGGCCGAGACTCGTGCATCCCATAAATCGGTCAGCGTCGACCACAAGGAGATGAGTCATGGTTGCTCCGGCTACTGTGCGGGGGATCGATCAGGCCCCCACCACCCACCCCAAGCTGCTCGCCTGGGTCCGGGAGATCGCGGAACTCACCACGCCTGACCGGGTGGTCTGGGTGGACGGTTCCGATGAGGAGTGGCGGCGTCTCACCGACGAACTCGTCGACAACGGCACCCTGGTCCGGCTGAACCCGGAGAAGAAGCCGAACTCGTTCTACGCCCGCACCGACCCCACGGACGTCGCCCGTGTCGAGGAGCGCACGTTCATCTGTTCCGTGGACGAGGCGGACGCCGGCCCCACCAACAACTGGATGGCGCCGGCCGACATGAAACGGACGATGACCGACCTCTACCGGGGCGCGATGCGCGGCCGGACGATGTACGTCATCCCGTTCTGCATGGGGCCGGTCGAGGCCGAGAACCCGATGTTCGGCGTCGAGATCACCGACAGCCCGTACGTGGTCGCCTCCATGCGGATCATGACCCGGATGGGCGCGAGCGTGCTCGCCGCGATGGGCGACGACGCCGACTTCGTGCACGCGCTGCACTCCATCGGCGCCCCGCTCGCCCCCGGCCAGTCCGACGTCGCCTGGCCGTGCAACGAGACGAAGTACATCTCGCACTTCCCGGAGACCCGGGAGATCTGGTCCTTCGGCTCCGGTTACGGCGGCAACTCGCTGCTCGGCAAGAAGTGCTACTCGCTACGGATCGCCAGCGTGATGGGGCGGGACGAGGGCTGGCTCGCCGAGCACATGCTGATCCTCAAGATCACCTCGCCGGAGGGGAAGGTCTACCACGTGGCGGGCGCGTTCCCGTCCGCCTGCGGCAAGACCAACCTGGCCATGCTGGAGCCGACCATCCCGGGCTGGAAGGTCGAGACCATCGGCGACGACATCGCCTGGATGCGGTTCGGCTCCGACGGCCGCCTCTACGCGGTCAACCCGGAGTACGGCCTGTTCGGCGTCGCCCCGGGCACCGACTGGAAGACCAACGCCAACGCGATGCGGACGCTGGACCGGGGCAACTCGATCTTCACCAACGTCGCCCTCACCGACGACGGCGACATCTGGTGGGAGGGGATGGGCGAGCCGCCGGCCCACCTGGTCGACTGGAAGGGCAACGACTGGACGCCGGAGAGCGAGCACCTCTCCTCCCACGCGAACAGCCGGTTCTGCACCCCGATCACCCAGTGCCCGATCCTGTCCGACGACTACTTCGACCCGAACGGGGTGCCGATCGACGCGATCCTGTTCGGTGGCCGTCGCCGGGACACCATCCCGCTGGTCACCGAGGCGCGGGACTGGGTGCACGGGGTGTACCTGGGGGCGACGCTCTCCTCGGAGACGACCGCCGCCGCGTCCGGCGCGGTCGGCGTGGTGCGCCGTGACCCGATGGCCATGCTGCCGTTCATCGGCTACCACGCCGGGGACTACTTCAACCACTGGATCGACATGGGCAAGGGCGTGGACGGCGACGCCGCCAAGCTGCCCAAGATCTACTACGTGAACTGGTTCCGCAAGGACGCCGAGGGCAACTTCCTCTGGCCGGGCTTCGGCGAGAACTCGCGGGTGCTCAAGTGGGTCGTCGAGCGGATCGAGGGCACCGCCGACGCGGTCGAGACGCCGATCGGCATGGTCCCGACCGCCGACGCGCTGGACGTCGACGGGCTCGACATGACCCCGGAGGACGTGCGGATCGCGCTCAAGGTCGACCCGGAGGAGTGGCGCAACGAGCTGCCGCTGGTCACCGAGTGGTTCGACAAGTTCGGGGACAAGCTGCCCGCCGTCCTCTGGTCGGAGCTGGATGCGCTGCGCGCCCGGCTCGACGCGGAGCAGCCACGGCGCTAGCAGGTGTGCCGGTCGCCCGTACCGGGCAACACCGGAAGTCATGAGGACGGCCGCCGTGACCCCGCAGGTCCGGCGGCCGTCCGCCGTCCGGGCGCTGACCGTGCTGCTCGCGTCGACCGCCGCCGCCACCGTCGTGGTCGAGCTGCTCAACTGGTGGTACGCCCCGGAGCAGGAGTTCGGCCTGGCGGTGCGGACCGGTTGGGCGATGCTGCGCTCGCTGGGCTTCCTGCTGCTGATCGGGCAGGTGGACCGGGGTCGGGCCGGGGCGAAGCCGTTCGGGCTGATCCTCGCGGTGACCACCGTGTTCGCGGTCGGCCGGCTGGTGGTGCCCCGGCAGGGTGTGCCGCCGCTGCCCGGCCTGCTCGGCTTCGCGGCGCTCACCGCGCTCTGCGTCGCCGTGGTGGTGCTGCTCTACCGCTCGGACGCGGTCGCCGGGCACCTGGTGCGGCACCGTAAGGGCCTGGTGGTCGAGGGCGGGACGATCACCTGGCGGGAGGTCGCCCCGAAACGCCCCCAGGTCACCGGCTGGCTGCTCACCGCCCGGGTGGCCGCCTTCACCTACAGCCCGTTGACGCTGGTGCCCGCCCTGGTGGCCGGCGGGGCGGTGCTGGACGGCCGGCTCGCCGCCCTGCCGGTGGTGCTGCTCTGGTTCGGCGCCGGCGTCGTGCTCAGTTACCTGGTGCTGTTCTGCACGGCGTTCCTGATGCGCGGTCGGCCGTGGGCCCGCCGCCTGCTGGTGACCATCGCCCTCGGCGTCCTCGCGGTCGACCTCCCGCTCTGCTGGTGGCTGCTGGGCCTGGACGGCCTGGTCCGCGACGGCGCCCCCCTCCTCGCCGCCGTCCTGCTCACCCTCTACTCCCTCCACCGCGCCGCCCCCACGCCGACCCCCACCCCCGCCGGTGAGCCACGGTGATCAAGAGGTTTCGGACATCGAGCGGCCTGTAGCTGACGTATTTCTCTTGATCACGCGGTAGGTGCGCCACCGCGGCACTGGTGGTGGGGGTGGGTCGCTACGCTGCAGGGTGATGACTCTGCGGAAACTCCTCTACTCCGTCTACGAGCGGCGGCTGACGGCCCGGCTCGCCGGTCGGCCGGTGCCCCGGCACGTGGGCGTGATGTGCGACGGCAACCGCCGGTGGGCGCGGGAGATGGGCCTGGTCGATCCGAACGACGGGCACCGGATGGGCGCCGAGCGGATCAAGGAGTTGCTGCGCTGGTGCGACGCGGCCGGCGTGGGTCACGTCACGCTCTGGCTGCTCTCCACGGACAACCTCTCCCGGCCGGCGGAAGAGCTGGATCCACTGCTCCAGATCATCGAGGACCTGACCACCGAGCTGGCCGAGGAGGGTAACCCCTGGCGGTTGCGGATGGTCGGGGCGCTCGACGTGCTGCCGACGCAGCACGCCCAGGCGCTCAAGGCCGCCGAGGAGCGCACCCGGGAGCGCACCGGCGGCGCGCAGGTCAACATCGCCGTCGGGTACGGCGGCCGGCGCGAGATCGCCGACGCGGTCCGTTCGCTGCTGGTGGAGCACGCCGCCAAGGGCGGCACCATCGAGGAGCTGGCCGGCTCGCTGGACGTGGACCACATCTCCGAGCACCTCTACACCCGGGGGCTGCCCGACCCGGATCTGATCATCCGGACCAGCGGTGAGCAGCGCCTGTCCGGCTTCATGCTCTGGCAGTCGGCGCACTCGGAGTTCTACTTCTGCGAACTCAACTGGCCCGACTTCCGCCGGGTCGACTTCCTCCGCGCCCTGCGCTCCTACGGCACCCGGCAACGCCGTTACGGGGCCTGAGCCGCAGCGCCGGTCGGGCATCCGGGAACGCCGCTAACGGGGCCTGAACCGCAGCGCCGTCGGCACTCCGGCAACGCCGTTACGGGGTCCGAGCCGCAGCGGCGGTCGGCTCCCGGTCAGGTGAGGTGGTGCAGGGCACGGGTCAGGAAGTCGCCCAGCGCGGCGGGGGAGTCGATGGTGAGGTCGGCGGCCTCGGCGACCTCATGACCGGTCTCGGGGTTGGCCACCGCCACGCAGACCCCGAGGAACGCCGGGTCGGCGGCGGACCGGGCGCGCAGCGCCGCGAACGCCTTGATGTCGGAGACGTCGTCGCCGAAGTACCAGGCGCCGCCCGCGTCCCGGACCACCTCGCCGATGACGAGGCCCTTGTCCCGGTCGACGGGGGGCTTGAGCTCCAGCACCATCCGCCCGGCCTGCACCCGCAGCCCGAGCCGTTCGGCCTGCGCGCGGCCCCACCGCTCGACCGCCGGGCCGAGTTGCTGCGCGGTACGCCAGTGCAGCGCAACGCTGAGCCGTTTGAACTCCACCAGCGCCCCGGCGGGCAGTTCGGTGCGGGCCAGGTCGGCCAGTTCGGCCATGGTCGGCACCCAGGGCAGCGCGGCGGGCTCGGTCACCGTCTCGCCGCCGGAGTGGCTGTGCTCCAGCCCGTAGAGCCCGTAGAGGTCGATCCCGGTGAGGCCGCCGAGGTGGTCACGGAGGAAGTCGACGGGGCGTGCGGAGACGATCGCCACCCGCTGCACCACCGGGGCGAGGGCCTCCAGCGCGGCGAGCACCTTCGGCGCGGGGCGTACCGCGGTGGGGTCGTCGTCGACCGGCGCGAGGGTGCCGTCGAAGTCGAAGAAGAAGACGGTGTCGGCGGCCCGCTCGGCGGTGGTACGCCAGGCGTGCTCAGCATCCAGCGGGGTCTGCGGCTGCTGGGAACCCAGATTCAACGGCGGCACGCGCGAAAGCGTACCCCGGGGCCGGTGACGGATTCGTGGCTTCGGCGTGGCTTCTTGACAGCGCAGTGCCGTGCTGTCCGCGAATGATCCTCAGCGCTCGGCGGCACCCCGTCGGGGCCGTCCCAACGGCACCACTGTGGCCGGTCGATCCTGGTTGAGCAGGTAACCCTCGACGAAGCCGGTGTTCCGGTCGCCGGTGCGGTCGTCGATCTCGTCGAGCCGTGCCACCAGGAACTCGGTGAGCGCGCTGATCCGGTCGTCGAGCCGGTCGTGCAGGGCGGCGACCACCGCCAGGACGACGGCCGTGCCGGCGACGGTGAGGGCGAAGAGGTTGACGACCAGGGGAATCTGCCCGCCCGCCCCGATCCCGACCACCAGGTTCGCGGTCACGCATGCGGTCAGGGAGACGGCTGCGACCAGCACTGCCCACCATTTCAGGGTCACGGACAGACCCCTCCTTCTGTCCCGCAGGGCTGATTCCGGCCTTGTCCCGTCCCCCCGCCGACGACGAGCCCAAGCAGTACGAATACGGACGCTAGCGGGCCCGTCGCGGCCCCGGAGCGAAACGATCAGGTCCGATCCGGCGTTCTTTCGCCATCTGAGGAACTACCCGGCCCGCTCTCCACCGGTCCGGGCATCCAGCGGGAGAGTCGGGCGGTATGCGAGATAACGGATGGTTTCTCGAATGTGGAACTTCTCCGCGTCCGAGACCGCCGGATCGACCAGCCGGCGCAGCAGCGCCTCGACGTCCGGGTCCATCGGCGGGGTGCCGGCGGCGTTCCGGGGGGCCGCGGCCCGGTCCCAGCCGAGGGCGGCGAAGGCGGCGGCGGGGTTGAGGCCCAGCCCCTCGCAGAAGGCCACCACCCGTTCCGCCTCCGGGTCGCTGGCCCAGTCGCCGCGGACCCACCGGTTGATCGTCTGCCGGGAGACACCGGTCCGTCGGGAGACCTCGGTGCCGGTCCAGGCCCGCATCGCCCGGGCGTCGTCGAGCGCTCGACGAACGAAGGTGGCGAATGCGATCTTCCGGGCGGGGGCGGTCTCGGTCACCCTGTGACGGTACGACCGCAGCGCTCGTCCAGCCTGCCCGGGGCGGATCTTTGTCACGCATATGAGACGGCCTCGCGGTGGGGTCCGTTCGAGGTCCGTGCCCGTTCTCGGCCGGTCTTACCTGGGCATAATAGCCACATCCGCACGTCCGGGAAACCGGACGAAAAGCTGATACTGTCACGCTCATGGGACAATCTACGGTGTGTCACGTGCTTGAGACGATCAGTGCTCACATGCGTCACGCCCCCGGTGCGAGGGGGGTGTGGTGACCGAACTAGCGACCCGTGCCCAGGCCTTCGGCCTGATCGCCGAGGGGGTCGCCGCGGGGCTGAGCGCACCCTGGCGGCTCTACCTCGCCCGGGGTTGCCGCTACCTGTCGCTGAGCGTCGGCGACCGGGACGAGTGGAACGCCTGGCGGACCCACCTCGGCTGCCCGGAGATGAGCGTCCGCGTCTACGACGTCGGCGGCGAGATCCGGCGTTCCTCGATGGCCGAGGTGGTGCTGGACGGCTGCCGGATCAGCGTCGAACTGGTCGAGGAGGTCAGCACCGAGGACCTGGAACGGTTGCTGGTCGTCGATCCGGGTCCGGCCGGGCCGGAGGAACGGTGACCCGGCCGGTGCGACGTGCCGGAGCCGCCCGATGAGCCCGCTCCTCGCGCTGTTCCTCGTGCTCGTCCTGGGCGCGGCCAGCTACGCGGCCGGTCGGCTGCACGGCCAGCTCAGCTACCGGGTCGGGTACCGCTTCGGCTACCGGCAGGGCTACTTCGACGGTGACCGGGGTGCCTGGAACCGGCGTCGACGCGAAGCCCGGGCCGTGCTCGCCTCGGCCCTGGCCGTCCCGGTGGCACCGCCGCCCGCCGGGCTTCCCGCCCCGCTGCCGCCGCCGCACGCCTCGTCGGCGGTGCGCCAGGGCACCACCTACACGGGCTCCTCGTTCGCCGCCGTGCCGGGACCACCCACCGGTGGGCAGCGCCCGGCCGGCACCCTGGTCCGCCGGTCCGGCTGACCGGGGGTCGACTCCCGTCGGTACGCCGTCCCCGGTGGGCGCGGACCGGCGGAACCGCGTCAGACCACGCGGTGCCAGGGACCGCGTCGAGCCGTCGGCGCGTGTGCCGGGGCCGCGTCGGACCGCTGACGCGCGGTGCCACCGGCCGGGATGCGCGCAGGGGGCAGGCATCCCGGCCGGTCCGCCGCCGGCCACCACCCACCCGGGGAGATCCTCGTCCGCCCTCTAGCCGAGGCGGCCCGGCGCCGCTAGCGTCTAGGCATGGCACGGGGTTCTCCCGGGTCAGCCGGCCCGCCCGGATCTGCGACCTCGCGCACGGGGTTCCGCATCCGACCCCGTGTCCCCGGGCACCGGAGGAGGCGGAACGCGGACGGCGGATGCCCGTCCGTCGGAGCAGGCCTGTGACGACTCGCCGTACGCCCGCCGGTGTCGACCAGATCCCGGCCGCGACTGCCACGACCCGCCGATCCACCCGGAGCCGCCGCGCCACGGCCGCCGCTCCGCCCGGCCCCGAGGAGCCCGGTCCAGCCGGCCAGGTATTCGTCCTGGACACGTCCGTACTCCTCTCCGACCCGGCGGCCTTCCACCGCTTCGCCGAGCACGAGGTGGTCCTGCCCCTCGTGGTGATCTCGGAGCTGGAGGGCAAACGGCACCACCCGGAGCTGGGCTGGTTCGCCCGCCAGTCCCTGCGCATGCTCGACGAGCTGCGGGTCCGGCACGGTCGACTGGACCACCCGGTGCCCGCCAACGAGTCCGGCGGCACCCTGAAGGTCGAGCTCAACCACTCGGACGACGGCGTCCTGCCCCCGGGTTTCCGCAACGAGTCCAACGACGCCCGGATCCTGTCGGTGGCGCTCAACCTGGCCGCCGAGGGGCGGGAGGTGACCCTGGTCAGCAAGGACATGCCGTTGCGGGTCAAGGCCGCCTCGGTCGGGCTGCGGGCCGACGAGTACCGGCACGGCCAGGCCAGTGACCCGACCTGGACGGGGATGGCCGAGCTGGAGTTGGGCGACGACGACATCGGCCGGCTCTACGCCGGCGACTGCCTGGACCTGGACGCCGCCGCCGGGCTGTCCTGCCACACCGGCCTGGTGCTGCACTCCACCCGGGGTTCGGCGCTGGGCCGGGTGCTGCCCGACAAGACGGTCCGGCTGGTCCGGGGTGACCGGGAGGCGTTCGGCGTGCACGGCCGGTCGGCCGAACAGCGGATCGCCCTGGACCTGCTGCTGGACGAGTCGATCGGGATCGTGTCGCTCGGCGGCCGGGCCGGCACCGGAAAGTCGGCGCTGGCGCTCTGCGCCGGGCTGGAGGCGGTGATGGAGCGCCGCCGGCACAAGAAGGTGGTGGTCTTCCGGCCGCTCTACGCCGTCGGCGGCCAGGAGCTGGGCTACCTGCCCGGCTCGGAGTCGGAGAAGATGTCGCCCTGGGCGCAGGCCGTCTTCGACACTCTCGGCGCGGTGGTGCACGAGAACGTGCTGGAGGAGGTCACCTCCCGGGGCATCCTGGAGGTCCTTCCGCTGACCCACATCCGGGGCCGGAGCCTGCACGACGCCTTCGTCATCGTCGACGAGGCGCAGTCGTTGGAGCGGGGCGTGCTGCTCACCGTGCTGTCCCGGATCGGGCAGGGGTCGCGGGTGGTGCTCACCCACGACGTGGCCCAGCGGGACAACCTGCGGGTGGGGCGGCACGACGGGGTGACCGCGGTGATCGAGGCGTTGAAGGGCCACCCGCTCTTCGCGCACGTCACGCTGAACCGGTCCGAGCGATCCCCGATCGCCGCGATGGTGACGGATCTGTTGGAGGACATTCCGGGCTGAGTCGTCCGGCGGCGGGGTCCGCCCCCATCGTCCACATTCACTTTGTGGCGCAAATCACAAATCTACGGGTGGGTTTCCCAACTGCCTCACTGTGCGCAATGGTGTCCATCGAGCGCCCACGTCCCGGCGCGGTGGTCGGCGACCGTCCGTCCCCTCCTTGGACGGCCCCGCCGCCCCGCCGCCGGTACGTCGGTGGCGACCGGCTCAGGTCGGGGCGCTCGTGGCACGGCCGCGCCCGTTCGGGCCGGTCCGCGTCGCGCCCTTGCCCCCGACGAAGGGACACTACGTGAGTCGGCTGTGGAGCCGGTTCGGTGCCCGTACGGCCGCTGTCGCGCTGCTCTCCGTGGGCGTCGCCGGCGGTTTCTATCTGGGCGAAGACCGGGAAACCCAGCAACAGGGCCTGACCGCACAGGTCGGCCTCCAGGTCGACCAGGCCGAGTACGACTACCAGCGTGACCGGCAGGCCGACCACCGGCGGGAGTCCGCCAAGCAGCGGGCCGCCGAGTACCAGGCGAGGCTGCGGGCCGCCGCGGCGGCCAAGGAGGCCGCCCAGCGGGCCAAGGCCGCCGAGGCCGCCGCCGCGTCGCGGAAGAAGGAGCGCGAGGCCGAGGCCAAGGCCAAGGCGGAGGACGGGAAGATCAAGGCATACGCCGGCCCGGTCCCCGCGTCGTGCAGCTCGTACAGCGGGCACCGCAAGACCGGTTGCGCGATGCTCCTCCAGGCGGGCTTCAAGATCGACCAGATGCCCTGCCTGGACAAGCTCTGGAACAAGGAGAGCGGCTGGAACCCCAAGGCCAGCAACTCCTCGTCCGGCGCGTACGGCATCCCGCAGGCGGTGCCGGGCAGCAAGATGAGCTCGATCGCCAGCGACTGGCGGACCAACCCGGTGACCCAGATCAAGTGGGGCCTCGGCTACATCGAGGGCCGGTACGACAACCCGTGCGGCGCCTGGGCCAAGAGCCAGAGCGAAGGCTGGTACTGATCGACGGACACGACGGCGGGGCGGGTGGGCGACCACCCGCCCCGCCGTCGTCGTACCCCCGGTGGCGCGGGACCGAGGTGGCGGTCGTCGAAGAATGCTGATAGCCATGGTGGGGTGACCCTGCACCCGACGGGCGGCGACCCCGACCGGTTCGGCACCGAGGCGTTCTACGCGTCGCTCGGCCGGGCCTTCGTCGCCATGTGCGCGGTGGTGCCGTTCCTCTTCCTCATCGAGGCCCTCGACCAGGGGCTCGGCTTCGGGCTCGACGTGGCCGCCGGGATCATCCCGCAGCGCATCCAGGGGCTCGACGGGGTGTTCTTCTCGCCGTTCCTGCACCACGGCTTCGACCACCTCTACAGCAACAGCATTCCGCTGATCCTGCTCGGCACCTTCGTGCTGGCCGCCGGGGTCCGCCGGTTCCTCTGGTCCACTCTGGTCATCATCCTGGTCAGCGGGCTCGGCGTCTGGTTCACCGGCTCGCCCAACTCGGTGGTCGTCGGGGCCAGCGGGGTCATCTTCGGCTACCTCGGCCTGCTGCTCACCCGGGGCATCGTCGAACGCAGCTGGTGGAACTTCGCGGTGGTGCTGCTGGTCGGTCTCCTCTACGGCTGGCAGCTGCTCGGCATCCTCCCCACCGACGAGCGGATCTCCTGGCAGGGCCACCTGTTCGGGCTGCTCGGCGGGGTGGTCGCGGCGATCCTGTTCCGGCGTCGCCGCCCCCACGACCCGTACGGGCCGTACCGGGTGGAGTCCACGCTGAACTCCTGAGCGTCGACGACCCGCCCGGCGTACGGCAGGGCCGCGCGGTGCTTGCCCGATCGGGACGGCGGGCCTAACGTCGGGATCAGCACGCGTTTATCGCCAGCGGAAAGCGACGGTACGCCCATGCGCGAGGTCGATGTCGCCGTGATCGGAGCAGGCCCGACCGGGCTGTTCGCCGCCTACTACGCGGGCTTCCGCGGTCTGTCGGTGGCGGTGGTGGACGCGCTGCCCGAGCCGGGTGGGCAGATCACCGCCATGTACCCGGAGAAGCTGATCCTCGACGTCGCCGGCTTCCCCGCCGTCAAGGGCCGTGACCTGGTGGCCAACCTGGTCGCCCAGGCTGCGCCCTACCACCCGGAATACCTGCTCGGCACCCGGGCCGAGAAGCTCTCGCACGCCGACGGCAGGCCGGTGCTCGGCCTCTCGGGCGGCGAGGAGCTGCGCTGCGGCGCGGTGGTGGTCACCGGCGGGCTGGGCAGCTTCACCCCGCGTCCACTGCCGGTCGCGGACAGTTTCCTCGGCGGCGGGATCGTCTACTTCGTACCGGACCCGGCCGCGCTGGCCGACCGGGACGTGTTGATCGTCGGCGGCGGTGACTCCGCCTTCGACTGGGCGGCGACCCTGCAACCGCTGGCCCGTTCGGTGACCCTGGTGCACCGCCGCGAGCGCTTCCGGGCGCACGCCGGAACGGTCGCCCGGGTGCTCTCCCTGCCGGTGCGGGTCGTGGTCAACGCCGAGGTGACCCGGCTGCACGGCGACGACACGGTCACCGCCGCCGAGATCACCGTACGGGGTGGCGCGACGGAGACCCTGCCGGTCGACACGGTCGTCGCCGCCCTCGGCTTCACCGCCGACCTGGGTCCGCTGGCCGAGTGGGGGCTGCGGCTGGACCGGCGGCACATCGTGGTGGACAGCGCGATGGCGACGAGCCTGCCCAGGGTCTACGCCGCCGGTGACATCACCGAGTACCCGGGCAAGGTACGGCTGATCGCCACCGGTTTCGGCGAGGCCGCCACCGCGGTCAACAACGCGGCCGTCGCGATCGACCCGGCCGCCCACCTGTTCCCCGGCCACTCCTCCGACGCCGGCTGACCGCCCCGCCCGGGCCGGGGCGCCGGTCGGCGGCGGGCTGCCGGCCGGTGGGCGTCGGGACGCCCGGCCGCCGGTCAGCGTCGGCTGGCACCGGCTCGCCGGTCAGCGCCGGGGTGCCGGGCCGAGCGTCGCGATCAGCACCGCCACCAGGGTGAGCAGCGCGCCGGCCAGGGTGGCCGGTCCCGGGTGCGACGCCGCCGTCGGCAGCACCGCGTCGAGCGCGACGGCACCGACCACCTGACCGGCGATGGTGGCCAGCCCCAGCAGCAGCACCCCGGTGAAGCGGACGATCGCCGCCGCGACCGTGATGAACACGATGCCGATCGGGCCACCCAGGTAGAGCCACGGCTCGGCCGGCAACGCACCACCGGGGACACCCCGGACGGCCACCTCCACGCCGAAGGCGACCAGCAGGGCGGCCGTCCCGACGGCGAAGTTGACCAGGGTGGCGGTGAGCGCGCTGCCCGAGGCCGCCCGGACCAGTCCGTTGACCGCCTGCTGCCAGGCCAGGCCCAGCCCGGCGAGCAGCGGTAGCAGGGCCAGCGCCAGGGTGCCCGGGTCGCCGAGCCGGTCACCGACCGCCAGCAGCACCGCCAGCACGGTCAGCACCGCCCCGGCCAGCCGGGCCACGGTCACCGGCTGCCGGCCGCCCGGTCCGATGCCGGCCCGGTCCACGGCCAGGCTGCTGGCCGACTGCCCGGCGACCACGGCGACGGTGAAGACCGCCACGCCGAGCACGCCGATGGTGAGCCCCTGGGTGGCGACCAGGAGCGCCCCGCACACCCCGCCCAGCGTCTGCCAGGGGCGCAACGCGCCGGAGCGCAGCGACCCACGCAACGCGGCCAGGCCGCGTCGCCCCCCGGGCAGGGCCGGCACCAGCACCAGCAGCACCAGCAGCCCGAGGCCGAAGGAGACCACCGCCGCGGCGATCCCGTCGGCCAGGCGTACGCCCAGCTCGCCGTTGATCCGGGACTGGACGGCCACGCCGACCCCGGCGGCGGTCGCCAGCCCGATCCCGGCGATCCGGCGGGGGGTGGACAGGACGGGTCGGGTCGCCGTTCCGGTTGCGGTCACTCCTGCTCTGCCAGTGGCCTGCCGTCGAAGTCCACCGCCGAGTAGAGGGCCAGCTTCTCCAACCGGTGGTACGAGTCGATCACGCGGATGGTGCCGCTCTTGGACCGCATCACGATCGACTGGGTGTACGCCCCGCCGGCCGCGTACCGCACCCCGCGCAGCAGGTCGCCGGAGGTGACCCCGGTCGCCACGAAGAAGCAGTTGTCCCCGGTGACCAGGTCGTCGGTGCCGAGCACCCGGTCGAGGTCGTGCCCGGCGGCGAGCGCCTTCTCCCGCTCCCGCGCGTCCTGCGGCCAGAGCTTGGCCTGCATCGCGCCGCCCATGCACTTGAGGGCGCAGGCGGAGATGATCCCCTCCGGCGTGCCGCCGATGCCCATCAGCACGTCGACGCCCGACTCGCCCCGGGCGGCGGCGATCGACCCCGCGATGTCGCCGTCGGAGATGAACCGGATGCCCGCCCCGGTCCGCCTGATCTCGCCGACCAGGTCCTGGTGCCGGGAGCGGTCGAGCACGCAGACGGTCACCTCGGCGACGTCGGTGCCCTTGACCTTGGCGATCCGGCGCAGGTTCTCCGCCGGCCCGGCCTCGATGTCCACCACGTCGGCGTACGCCGGGCCGACGGCCAGCTTCTCCATGTAGAAGACGGCGCTCGGGTCGAACATCGCCCCCCGCTCGGAGACGGCCAGCACCGCGAGCGCGTTCGGCATGCCCTTGCTCATCAGCGTGGTGCCGTCGACCGGGTCCACCGCCACGTCGACCTCCGGGCCGGTGCCGTCGCCCACCTGCTCGCCGTTGAACAACATCGGCGCGTTGTCCTTCTCGCCCTCGCCGATCACCACCACGCCACGCATCTGGATCGAGTTGATCAGCTTGCGCATGGCGTCGACGGCTGCCCCGTCGCCGCCCTCCTTGTCGCCCCGGCCGACCCACCGGCCGGCGGCCATCGCCGCGGCCTCGGTGACCCGGACCAGGTCGAGGGCGAGGTTACGGTCGAGGTCCTGCGGGACGCGCGTCCTGGTGTTCGTCATGGCGGCTTCCTCCTCGCGACGGTGCGGGGCGGACCGGCAGGGACGGCGGTCGCCGCTGCCGGCTCTGTCGCTGATCCTCACACGATGCCAGGTCCGGCGGCGGGGCGGGGCGACGGTGGGCGGGATCGCCCTACCGGGCGGCTGCGAGAATGGGACGGTGGAACCCGCACAGCCTGCCGACCGCGTACCCGCCGATCCGACCCCGCCGGACGGCCAGCCGCCGCTGCCCCCGGCCGCCGGGCGGCCGACGGCGGCGCCGGACGGCGGCCGGGTGGCGAAGGCCCGTTCCGAACGTTCGCCGAAGGACATGGCCCTGTCCCTGCTGGTGCTGCTGGTCCCGATCGCCCTGCTGCTCGCCTTCTACCGGGGTTTCCTCGGCGGCGAGCAGCCGACCGTCGTCGACGCCGGCCCCGCCTACGAGCAGGCCCGCGCCGCGAACGCCTTCCCGGTCACCGAACCGTCCGGGCTCGGCTCCGGCTGGCGGACGGTGAGCGCCAGCTTCCGCACCGTCGACGACGGCGCGAACCTGCGGGTGGGCTATCTCACCCCGGAGGGGCGGGGCGCCCAGCTGGTGCAGAGCAACGTGCCGCCGGAGCGGCTGCTCCCCGCCGAGCTGACCGCCGCCGGGCAGCCGCAGGGGCCGGCGGACCTGGGCGGGGCGAGCTGGCAGCGGTACACCGGGCGGGGCAACGAGCAGGCCCTGGTGCTGCTCGAACCGAACCGCACCGTGATCGTGGTCGGGGACGCCCGGGACAACGAGCTGCGCGAGCTGGCCGGCGCGCTGCGCTGACCGGTCACGGGCCGGTGGTCGGTGGCGACGCGGGGGATTGCGGAAGGCGACGTCCGGGAACAGAAGGGATGCGCGCCGGTGCCGGTACGACCGGGCGGGGGCCGCGCGCCACGCCCCCGGCACCCGCCGGGGGCCGGACGACCCGACTGGAGAGCCTGACGTGACCATTCGACGTTTCAGCGCGGCGGTCTTCGCCGCGGCGCTGCTCACCCCCGGCCTGGCCGCCTGCAACAACTCCGGGAGCGGCGAGGCGGGGGCCTCCGCATCCCCGTCGGCCTCCGGCAGCGCCGCCTCGGGCAGCGCCTCGCCCGGCACCTCCGACGCCAAGCAGGCCCTGCTCAACTCCACCAACGAGATCCGTAACGGCAACTTCCGGTTCACCATGACCGGGGTGGGCTCCACCGCCGAGGGGCAGGTGCACCAGCCCAGCCAGAGCGCCCAGATCAAGCTGAGCATCGGTGACGCGTCCTCGGACCTGATGATGAACCTGGACGTGATCCACGCCAAGCCGGACAGCTGGGTGAAGCTGGACCTCGGCGGCACGTCGGCCAGCAGCATCCCCGGGGCGCAGAAGCTCAGCCTCGGCAAGTACCAGCACCTCGACCAGACCCGGATCAAGGGCAACAAGTCGCTCGGCTTCGACTTCGACAAGATCGACCCGGCGGGCAGCGCCGTGCTGACCCAGGGCATCACCGAGGTCCGGCAGACCGGTGAGGGCAGCTACGCCGGCACCCTGGACGTGTCGAAGGCCGCCGAGGCCGGTTCCGTCGACTCGACGGTGATCACCGCGCTGGGCGCGCAGGCGAAGTCGGTGCCGTTCACCGCGAAGCTGGACCCGCAGGGCCGGCTCAGCGAGATGGTGGTCCAGATCCCGGCGGCCGGCCAGAGCGCCGCGCAGGACATCAAGATCACCTACTCCGACTACGGCAACGCCACCGCCGCCCAGAAGCCCGCCGCCGACCAGGTGGTCGAGGCGCCCCAGGAGCTGTACAACCTGTTCAACTAACTGACTCCGGTCGACCGGTGGCGGGATGGTCCCGGACCATCCCGCCACCGGCCCGGTCGGGCCACCGGACGGACCGGCGCGGCAGTGCTGACGGTGCGCGTCCACCGGTAGTACGCTGCGCCGTCATGGGCATCTCCCGGCACGGACGTACCGAGCGCCTCGACCTGGCCGACCCCTCGCTGCGCGAGTGGACCTGCCGGGTGGTGCACGTCGACCCCGAGCGCGGCATCGTGCTGGACCGGTCCGCCTTCTACCCGGGCGGCGGCGGCCAGCCACCGGACCACGGCGTCCTGCTGTGGCAGGGGGTGCAGACCCGGATCGTCGGCACCAGCAAGGGCGACGACCTGTACCTGATCCCGGCCGAGGGCGACCCGGTACCACCGGTCGGTGTCGAGGTCCAGGGGGCGGTCGAGGACGCACGCCGGTTCACGCTGATGCGGACCCACTCCGGGCTGCACGTGCTCTGCGGGGTGGTGTTCCGCGACTTCGGCGCGTTGGTGACCGGCGGCAACATGGAGCCCGGCGAGGCCCGGATGGACTTCAACCTGCCGCAGGTCCCCGAGGGTTTCAAGGGGCTGCTCGAAGAGGCGGTCAACAAGGAACTGGCCACCGACCGGCGGGTCTCCGTACGGGTGCTGCCGCGCGACGAGGCGCTGGCCATCCCCGACATCGTGCGTACCCAGACCAACCTGATCCCCCCGGACGAGCAGGAGGTCCGGATCGTCGACATCGAGGGCCTCGACGTGCAGGCCGACGGCGGCACCCACGTCGCGTCCATCGGGCAGGTGGGGCGGCTCCGGGTCGTCAAGGTGGAGAGCAAGGGCCGGCAGAACCGTCGGGTACGCATCCGCCTCGCCGACTGACCCGTCCGCCCCGCCGGCCCGACCGACCCCGGCCCGTCGCGCGCGGTCAGGACTCCGGGGTCGACCGGGCGGCGTCGATCCGGGCCCGCGCGCCGTCGAGGGCGCGTTGACAGTCCGCGGCGAGCCGCTCGCCGCGCTCCCACAGCGCCAGCGACTCCTCCAACGAGGTGCCACCCGCCTCCAACCGCTCCACCACCTGGGCCAACTCGGCGCGGGCCTGCTCGTAGCTGAGCCGCTCGTCGGGGTTCCGGTCGCTCATCTCGTCCTCGTCTCCTGCACGGTCGCGGTCAGCTCACCCTCGGCGAGGCGTACCCGCAGCGGGTCGCCACCGGCCACCTCGTCGGCCGCCCGGACCACGTGCCCGTCGGTCCGCTGCACGATGGCGTAACCCCGGTCGAGGGTGGCGGCGGGGGAGAGCGCACGCAGCCGGGCCACGGTGTGGCCCAGGTCGTCGGTGGCCGCCCCCAGCCGGTGGGTCAGGCTGCGGATCGAACGGTCGCGCAGCGCGGTCACCTCGACGGCCCGCTGCTCGACCATCACCTGCGGGCGGGCCAGCACCGGGCGGGACCGGAACAGGGCCAGCCGGTGCGACTCCCGGTCGAGCAGGTTGCGGACCGCCCGCTCCAGCCGGGACCGGGCCTGGCCGATCAGGCGTACCTCGTCGGCCAGGTCGGGGACGACCCGCTTGGCCGCGTCCGTGGGGGTGGACGCGCGGACGTCGGCGACGTAGTCGACCAGCGGGGCGTCCGTCTCGTGGCCGATCGCGCTGACCACCGGGGTACGACAGGCGAAGACCGCCCGGCACAGCGCCTCGTCGGAGAAGGGCAGCAGATCCTCGATGCCACCACCGCCCCGGGCCAGGACGATCACGTCGACGTGCTCGTCGGCGTCGAGGACCCGCAGCGCGTCGACGATCTGCGACACCGCCCCCGGCCCCTGCACCGCCACGTTGACCGTGCGGAACTCCACCGCCGGCCAGCGCCGCCGGGCATTGGTCAACACGTCCCGCTCGGCCGCCGACGCCCGACCGGTGATCAGGCCGACCCGCTGCGGCAGGAACGGCGGCCGGCGCTTGCGGGACCTGTCGAACAGCCCCTCGGCGGCGAGCAGCTTCTTGAGTTTCTCCAGCCGGGCCAGCAGCTCACCGAGCCCGACCTGGCGGATCTCGTCGGCGCGTAGGCTGAGCGTGCCCCGGGCCGCGTAGAACTCCGGCTTGGCGTGCAGCACCACCCGGGCGCCCTCGCGCAGCTCCGGCGCACCGGCGTCCAGGACGTCCCGGTTGGTGGTGACGGTGAGGCTGAGATCGGCCGACGGGTCGCGCAGGGTGAGGAAGACGGTGCCCGCTCCCGGCCGGCGGCTGATCTGCGCCACCTGCCCGTCGACCCAGACCCAACCGAGCTTGGCGATCCAGGCGCCGACCTTCTGGCTGACCACCCGGACCGGCCAGGGCTCCTCGGGGGTGCTACGCGGGGCGTCGGTCACCCGCCCACCCTACGGTCCGCCTCCGACGATCCGGGGCGGCCCCGACCGCCCGTGCCGCGCGTCCCGCCGTACCCCCGCTGTGGCCCCGGTCGCAGCCGCTGCCGGGGGAGATGCCGACACGTACGATGGGCGGGTGACCGAGGCTGAGGCGACCCCCAAGACCGGCAAGCGCGTGCTCCTGGCCAAGCCCCGCGGGTACTGCGCGGGGGTCGACCGGGCGGTGCAGACCGTCGAGGAGGCACTGAAGCTCTACGGCGCTCCGATCTACGTCCGCAAGCAGATCGTGCACAACAAGCACGTGGTGCGGACCCTGGAGGCCCAGGGCGCGATCTTCGTGGAGGAGAACGAGGAGGTGCCGGAGGGGGCCACCGTCGTCTTCTCCGCGCACGGCGTCGCCCCCGAGGTCTACGAGCAGGCGAAGGCCCGGTCGCTCAAGGCGATCGACGCGACCTGCCCGCTGGTGACCAAGGTGCACCAGGAGGCCAAGCGGTTCGCCGCAGAGGACTACGACATCCTGCTGATCGGCCACGAGGGGCACGAGGAGGTCATCGGCACCGCCGGGGAGGCCCCCGCCCACATCCAGCTGGTCGACGGCCCCGACGACGCCGACCGGATCACCGTGCGCGACCCGAACAAGGTCGTCTGGCTCTCCCAGACCACCCTGTCGGTGGACGAGACGCTGGAGACGGTGGCCCGGCTCAAGACCCGGCTGCCGCTGCTCCAGTCGCCGCCCAGTGACGACATCTGCTACGCCACCTCCAACCGTCAGCACGTGGTCAAGGAGATCGCCCCGGACTGCGACGTGGTGCTCGTGGTCGGCTCGCGCAACTCGTCCAACTCGGTACGCCTGGTCGAGGTGGCCCTGGACGCCGGTGCCCGCGCCGGGTATCTGATCGACTTCGCCCACGAGATCGACGACGCCTGGCTCGCCGGTGCCGGCACCGTCGGGCTGACCTCCGGCGCGAGCGTGCCGGACGAACTGGTCCAGGAGGTGCTGGCCTACCTCGCCGAGCGGGGCTTCACCGACGTCGACGAGGTGGTCACCGCCAACGAGCGGCTGACCTTCTCGCTGCCGCAGGAACTCAAGCGCGACATGAAGGCCGCCGCCCGCGGCTGACCCTGGATCAGCCGCGGGCGGGGATCGTGCGTGGCGACCCCGGCACGGGGCGGTGCGCCGACCGTGCCCGGCGGTGGCCCGCCGGCCTCGGTCTTCGTCGTTGGCGGTGGCGGAGTGGAGCACCGGTACGCCCGGCGGGTTCGCGGCGGACGGAACGGATCACGGACGGGGCGCGTCGCAGTGGGTATGAGAACTCCTCGGATGGCGGTCGTCGTGCTGCTGACCGCCGGTGTGGCGCTCGCCGGCTGTGGTGACGGTGCCGACGTCACCGGGCCGCCGGCCGTCCCGACCAGTTCCCCGCCGCCCACGGTCACCCCCTCGGACCCGGTCACCCCGTCGGACGCCGTGCCGCCGTCCGCGCCGCCGGGCTCGGTGGCCCCGTCCGCACCACCGGCCGGGTCGGTGCCGCCCGGCGGGCTGAAGCCGCCGCCCGGTGTGAAGCCGCCGCCCGGTGGCCCACGGCTGCCGCCCGGTCCGGGCGCGACGGAGCTGACCGGCACCGTCGAGGCGGGGGTCGAGCCGGGGTGCCTGCTGCTCGACGGTCACCAGTTGGTCGGCGGCCCCACCGACGTGCTCGTGAAGGGAGCCCGGGTCACCGTCACCGGCCGGGCACAACCCGACCTGACGAGCACCTGCCAGCAGGGTGTCCCGTTCCTGGTGGAATCCGCCCGCCGCTCCTGACCCGCCCGGCTCGGGTCGGCCCGGCCCGGGTGGACGCGATGTCGCCGATATTGCGGTGTCCAGCCGCCCTGATACCGCCACATCGGCGACATTGCGCCCCGCGCCGCCCGCGTACCCCGCCCAGCGCCCCGCGCGCCCCGCCGCGTGCGGGGTCAGGGCCGGTCGTCGGTGGGGAGCAGCTCGGGGGCCTGGGGCTGGCGGGGGGCCACCTCGACCTGGCCGGGCGTGGTCAGCTCCTGGTCGGAGACGCCCAGCTCGGCCAGCTTGCGCGCACTGACCAGCACCCGCGCCTCCAACGAACCGACCGCCCGGTTGTACGCCGTCACCGCGCCGCCGAGCGAGGTACCGAGCTTGCCGACGTGCTCGCCCAGGGTGGACAGTCGGCCGTACAGCTCGCGGGCCAGCGAGTGCACCGCCACCGCGTTGCGGGCCAGCGCCTCCTGCCGCCACGAGTACGCCACCGTCCGCAGCAGCGCGACCAGGGTGGCCGGGGTGGCCAGCACCACGTTGCGGGCGAACGCGTGCTCCAACAGCGTCGGGTCGCGCTGCAGCGCCACGTCCAGGAACGGGTCGGCCGGCACGAACAGCACCACGAACTCCGGGGTGTCGTCGAACGCCGCCCAGTAGGTCTTCGCGGCCAGCGCGTCGACATGCCCACGCAGGTGTTTGGCGTGCCGGTCGAGGTGGGTGTCCCGGCTGCGCTCGTCGCGTGCCTCCATCGCCGTCAGGTAGGCGTCGAAGGGGGCCTTGGCGTCCACCACCACCGTGCGCCCGCCGTGCAGCCGGACCACCAGGTCGGGGCGGACCCCCTGGTGGTCGGTGGCGGCGGTGACCTGCTCACTGAAGTCGCAGTGCTCCAGCATGCCGGCCGCCTCGACGATCCGGCGGAGCTGGTGCTCGCCCCAGCGCCCGCGTACCTGCGGGGCGCGTAGCGCGGCGACCAGCTGCTTGGTCTCGGTGCGCAGCTCGCTCGAGACGGCCCCCATCGAGCGGACCTGTTCGCGCAGCTCGGCGTAGGCGTCGACCCGGTCCCGTTCCAGCTCGCCGACCCGGGTCTCGTAGCGGCGCAGGGTGTCGTGCAGCGGGGCGACCGCGCGGGCCACCGCCTCCTGGGACTGGGCGGTCGCCTCGTAGCTCAGCGCCCGCATCGACTGCTCCAGCCGGCTCTCGCCCTCCCGGGTGGCGGCGAGGGTGGCCTCCAGCCGGGCGATCTCGGTGGCCGACCGGGCGCGGGCGGCGTACCAGCCGACCGCGCCGCCGGCGGCGAGGCAGACCACCACCACGGCCAGCGTCGAGAAGTCCATCACCAGAGCTTGCCAAACGGGTACGACTCGACGCCCCCGGGTACGTTCGGGGGATGGAATTTCTGCTCGTGCTCATCCTGGTCGCCATGCTGGCCGGTGGTTTCGTCTGGTGGCGGCGGGAGAAGGCGGCCCGGGAGGCGCGCAGCCTCGCCGACGTGCGCGCCGACGCCCAGCGCTGGTACGAACGCCTCGGCGGCCAGGTGATGAACCTGCACGGCGACGAGCCGGCGGTACGCCAGGCCCTGGTCGACGCGGGTGAGCGGTACAACGCGGCGGGCAGCCAGCTGGAGCAGGCACGCACCGTCCACCAGTTCCGGCTGGCCCGGGAGACCGCCCTGGAGGGGCTCGCCTACGCCCGGGCCGCCCGGGTGGCGCTCGGCCTGGACCCCGGGCCGGAGCTGCCCCCGCTGGCCGCCGCGCAGGGGGCCGGGGAGATCACCCGGGACCGTCAGGTGGACGTGCAGGGGCAGACCTTCAGGGCCGGTCCGCAGCCCGGCCGGGACACCCCGTACTACTACCCGGGCGGGCGCTACCAGGGGCGGCCGGTGCCGGCCGGCTGGTACTCGACGCCCTGGTGGAAGACCGCGCTGGGGGCCGGCGTCGGCGTGGTCGGCGGGATGCTGATCGCCGACGCGCTCTTCTCGCCGGCCTTCGCCGACCCCGGTTACGACGCCGGCTACCAGGAGGGCTTCGGCGACGGCGCGGACTTCGGCGGCGACTTCGGCACCGCGGGCGACTTCGGTGGTGGTGACTTCGGTGGGGGCGACTTCGGCGGCGGTGATTTCGGGGGCGGCGACTTCTGACGCCGGATGCCCCTGCCGCCGCGGCGGCAGGGGCAGGGGTGGCGTCGGTCAGCCGGTGTTGCGCATCCCGGCGGCGATGCCGTTGACCGTGGTGAGCAGGGCGCGCTCCAGAGCCGTACCGTCGCTGGGGGCGCGTCGGCCACCCGGCGCGGTGGCCACCGCCCGGCCGGCGGCGCCGGAGTCGCGGTACTGCCGCAGCAGGGCCACCTGGAGGTGGTGCAGCGGCTCCAGGTAGGTGTCGCGCACCGCGAGGGTGCGCTGGAGCACCGGCGAGTTCTCCAGCAGGGCCGGCGACGAGGTGACCGCCAGCACCTCCTGCTTGGTCAGCTCGTACTCCTGCTCGATCTTGTCGAAGATCGGGTGCAGCTGCTCGGGGACCAGCGTCTCCACGTACCGGCGGGCGATGCTGAGGTCGGTCTTGGTCAGCATCATCTCCACGTTCGACAGGAACGTGCGGAAGAAGTGCCAGTTGCGGTTCATCTCGGCCAGCACGTCCTCCAGGCCCGCCGCGCGGGCGGCGGCCAGGCCGGAGCCGACCCCGAACCAGCCCGGCACGATCTGCCGGGTCTGCGTCCAGCCGAACACCCACGGGATGGCCCGCAGCCCGCCCAGACCGGCCCCGGTGTTGGGCCGCTTCGCCGGCCGGGAGCCGATGTTGAGCGCGCCCAGCAGTTCGGTCGGCGTGGACGCCCAGAAGTACGCCGGCAGGTCCGGATCCTCGACCAGGCCACGGTAGGACCGGAAGGCCGACTCGGAGACCACGTCCATCGCCGCGTCCCAGCGTTCGAGCTGTTCGGCGGGCTGCCGGGGGGCGGTGTGCAGCAGCGTCGCCTGGAGCACCGCGGCCACGGTCAGCTCCAGGTTCTCCCGGGCCAGCGCCGGCAGGGTGTACTTGTCGGAGATGACCTCGCCCTGCTCGGTCACCTTGATCGCGCCGTCCAGGGTGCCGTACGGCTGGGCCAGGATGGCCTCGTGGGTGGGGCCGCCGCCCCGGCCGACGGTGCCGCCCCGGCCGTGGAACAGCCGCAGGTGCACGCCGTGCCGGGCGGCCACGTCCCGCAGCGCCCGCTGGGCCCGGTGGATGGACCACTGGCTGGTGGTGATGCCGGCCTCCTTGTTGGAGTCGGAGTAGCCCAGCATCACCTCCTGCACGTCGCCCCGGGCCGCCACCAGCGCCCGGTAGGCCGGCAGGGACAGCAGCTCGTCGAGCAGCTCACCGCCGGCGTTCAGCTCGGCCGGGGTCTCCAGCAGCGGCACGAAGCCGATCCGGGCCCGCCCGGTGTGCACGTCGACCAGGCCGGCCTCCCGGGCCAGCACCACCGCGGCGAGGACGTCGTCCACGCCGAGCGTCATCGAGATGATGTACGACTCGATGACCTCGCCGCCGAACCGGTCCTGCGCCTCGCGGACCGCCCCGAACACGTCGAACGTCTTGCGCGCCGCCTCGGTCAACGGGGTGTCCAGCGCGGACAGCGGCCGGCGGCCGGTCAGCTCGTCGGCGAGCAGCTTGGTGCGCTCCAGCCGGCTCAGCGACGGGTAGTCCGACACCTCGCCGACCGCCGCGTAGAGCTGGGTGAGCACCTCGTGGTGCTTCTCGGCGTGCTCCCGGACGTCCATGGTGGCCAGGTGCAGGCCGAACGCGGAGACGGTACGGATGGTCGACGCCAGCCGGCCGACGGCGGTGAGCTGCCCGGAGTTGCGGGCCAGCGAGGCGCGCAGCAGTTCCAGGTCGGCGACCAGCTCGGCGGAGCCCTGGTAGTCCCGGCCGGGCACGTGCGGGGTGCCGGCGCGCAGCCGCTCCCGGGTGTTGGCCAGCTTCGCCTTCACGCAGCGGGCCTTGAGCCGGTAGGGCTCCTCGGCGTTGACCCGGCGGAAGCGGGGGGCCACCTCGGGCAGCGCGTCCAGGTCAGCGGCGAGGCTGGCCGACAGGTCCAGCGACACGGCGCGCAGCCGGCGGGAGACGGAGACCTCGTTGACCAGGTGCTCCATCGCCGCCTCGGTGGCCGCGATGCCGTGCTCGTGCTGGATGCGCAGCACCTCGCGGGTGACGGCGGGGGTGACGAACGGGTTGCCGTCCCGGTCGCCGCCGATCCAGGTGCCGAAGGTCAGCGGGCGGGACGTCGGCGAGGTCTCCACGCCGAGGGTGCGCAGCGTGTCGGCCAGGTCGTCGAGGACCTGCGGGGCGGCCTCGGCGTACAGGTCGCGCAGGTAGTAGATCGCGTTGCGGGCCTCGTCGGTCGGGTCGGGCCGGTCGAGGCGCAGCTCGTCGGTCTGCCACATCAGGTCGAGGAGTTCGGCGAGACGACGGTTGGCCGGGGCCTCGTCGCTGGCGCCGTAGAGGATGGCGTTGGCGGTCTCGGCGTCCAGCTCGTCGGCGATGGCGCGCAGCTTGGACAGGATCGACCGGCGGGCCGCCTCGGTGGGGTGGGCGGTGAAGACGGGGCGTACCGCGAGCCGGCGGGCGGCGGCGGCGATCTCCTCGGCCGGCACGCCGCGCTCGGCGATCATCTTGGCGGCCTGGTCCAGCCAGCCGCCCTGGATCGCCCGGCGGCGGCGCAGGTCCCGGGCGCGGTGCACCTGCTCGGTGATGTTGGCCAGGTGGAAGTAGGTAGAGAAGGCGCGGGCCAGCCGGGTGCCGGTGGTCACGTCGAGCCCGCCGAGGCGCTGGGCGGCGGCCGGCGCGTCGGAGCGGACCTGGGCGCGGATCTCCTCGACCAGGTCGAGCAGCGGTCGACCCTCCTGGCGGGCCAGGGTCTGACCGAGCAGGGTGCCGAGCCGGCGGATGTCGGCCCGCAGGGCGGCGTCGGGCCCGTCGTGATCGTGCTGGTCGGTCACGTGCGCTCCTTACGTGAGTACGAAGGACAGCGCTGTCCGACTCCCTGGATGGTATCCGCGCGGCCCGGTCGGGGAGGAAGGGGTGCGGTGTGTCACGTTCCCCACGATCGGGGCGACCTCACCGGGTGGCTCCCGCCGAACCGGCCCGTCGGCTGCGGAACAGGGCGGCGGTGAGCAGGCCGGACACCCCGAGGACGGCCCAGAGCAGCAGCCCGGTCAGCGGCCAGCGGGTGGACCGCCAGTCGAAGTAGACCACCGACTTGAGTAGGTCGGTGGCGAGGCCGGGGACGTTCCAGCGGTGCATGCCGCGCAGCGCGGCGGGCAGGAACTCCGGGGCGTAGATGCCGCCGGAGCCGGGGTTGCCGAGCACCACCAGCAGCAGGATCACCAGCCCGGTGCCGAGCAGCCCCAGCCAGCCCTGCACCGCGGCGGCCACCATCGCGGCGGTGAAGACGGTGAGCATGCCGACCGCCGCCACCGCGACCAGGTCGTGGTCCCAGACACCGAGCACCGGGCCGACCAGCACCGCGCCGATGGTCCCGAGCAGCACCGCGTGCACCGCCAACGAGCCGATCCGCAGCCCGGCCCGGCGCAGGCCGCGTGGGGCGGTGCCGAGCGAGACGCCGAGCGCGGTCGAGGCCAGGTAACCGCCGAGCACCAGCCCGACGGCCAGGTAGAACGGCACCAGGCCGCGCGGGTCGTCGGGGGAGACGGGCACCTGGTCGGTGACGGTCAGCGGCAGTCGGGCCTGCTGGGCGGCCGGGGTGAGGACCTGGGTGACCAGTTCGGTGGCGGCCGGGGCGGAGGCGCTGGCGGTGGTCAGGACGAGCGTGCCGTCGGGGGTCGAGGTCAGCACGGCGTACACCTGGCGGGCGGTGAGCGCGTCGTCGGCCGCGCCGGGGCTGTCGTACCCGACGGGTTCGATGGTGTCGGTGCGGGCGCGCACGGCGGTCAGTAGCGCCTCGGCGCGCTGGTCGCCGGTCACCACGCCGACCGGCACGTCCCGGGGGTGCGGCTGGTGCAGCGCGCCGACGTAGGCCGCGATGAACGCGGTGGCCAGCGCCAGCGTGCCGACCAGCAGCGCCACCGTGCGGGGCAGCCAGTCCCGGGTACGCGGCTCCTCGTCCACATCGCCCAGCCTATGGGTATAACGCCTGGTCTGTAGGTTTTTGTCGGGTCGCGCTGTCGCTGTCGAGCGCACCACCTGGCGCGACACCGCGAACTCCGCGCGCAGCCCGGTACCCGAGGGCAGCTCGCCTCACCGCACCGTGCCCGGCGTACCCAGTCAAGATCCGCCGGACGGCCCGGCATGGGCGGAGAAGGGCGAAGGTGCCGTGCAGGGACTGCACGGCACCTTCGGGGTTGCCGCGAGGTGGGCCACCCGGTGCCCGGCTGGGGGTGTCGGGCACCCCCGTACGGGCCCGCGTACCCCCGTCCGGCCGCCTGTCCGGTGACCGTTCCGGGCTGATGCGATCAATCCTCGCCTTCGGGGTGGTCCTCGTTCTTGTAGAAATTTGCTCAGATTTGCGGTCGGTCTCCGGCCGGTCGCTTCGGGACCAGCAGCTTGCGCAGCCGGGCCGGCGGATGGCCGACCTGTTCCCGGACCACCCGGGTCAGGTGCGACTGATCGGTGAAGCCGTAGTCGCTGGCCAGCCGGCCCAGTGGCGGACCGTCCGGCTCGGCGAGGGTGTCCAGCACCGCCCGGACCCGTAGTCGGTTGCGGTAGGCGGTGAGGCTGCTGCCGGTGACCCGCTGGAAGACCCGGCTGAGGTGGTACGGCGAGGCACCCACCATACGGGCGACCTCGGCGAGGCCCAGGGTGAAGTCCGAGGTGGCCAGCACCTCGCGGGCCCGGTCGGCGAGCTGCCGGTGAGCGGCCAACGTCGCCGGCCGCCGCCGTACCGCGCGGTCGATCTCGGCCCCTTCGTCGTCCCCGGCCAGGGCGCTGTGCTGGAGCAACCGGCCGAGGAACCGGTGCAGCCGCTCGGCCATCTCGAACCGGTCCAGACCACGCAGGGACTCCGCCACCAGTAACCGGTGCGCCAGGTCCAGGGAGGCGTCCGAGTGGCCGTCCCAGCCGGACCGATCGAGCCAACGGGCCCCGTCCGGCCGGTCCGCCAGCACCTCCGGGTCGATCTCCAGGCAGGTGAACGAGTCGCCGCAGCCGTACGGGTGCGCCGCCGACTGCTCGTCACCGGGCCGGGTGATCACCAACGAGGTGGGGTCGACGAGCACCGACCGGCCGTTGATCCGGTATTGGGACGCGCCGGAGCGGCCCAGCACCACCTTGTACGTCTTGTCGGCGACCGTCTCAGTCCAGTCGGGGTTCTCGACCATGCACTGGCCCTGATAGACGAGGATCCCGTCCGGGTGGCCGAGCACCCGCCAGCGGGCGGGCGTGGTCTTGCGGCGTGGATCGCTGCCGGTTCCCTCGGGCATTCGGTTCCCCCAGGTACTCGCCGACCAGCATGGCGGCCGATCGTCTCCGATAAGAGATAGTGTCGAATCCGTAGACCCCCCGTCCAGACCGGGCGAGGGGTGATAGTCGTGTGCCATCCGCGGGAAGTGATCACGCATGCTCACCGGACTGTTCGCCGCTGCCCTGGCCGATCCCGGGCTGGCCAGGGCGCGTGACCTGGCCCGCTCCGGCGCCGCCCAGATCGACGGCCTGGACCTGACCGCCCCGGCCGCGCTGCGCCCGTTCGCGGTCGCCGCCGTCGCCGCCGACGAGCCGGCCGGTGGGGCGGGCCGCCCGGTGCTCGCGGTGACCGCGACCAGCAGGGAGGCCGACGACCTCGCCTCCGCGCTGGGCAGCCTGCTCCCGCCGGAGCAGGTGGCGGTCTTCCCGTCCTGGGAGACGCTGCCGCACGAACGGCTCTCGCCCCGCTCCGACACGGTCGGCCGGCGGCTGGCCGTGCTGCGCCGGCTCGCGCACCCGGGGTCCGCCGACGCGCACGGCCGCACCGGCCCACTGCGGGTCGTGGTGGCACCCGTGCGCTCACTGCTCCAGCCGCAGCTCAAGCGGCTCGGTGACCTGGAGCCGGTGCAGCTCGCCGCCGGCGAGGAGGCGGATCTCGAAGAGGTCGCCCGACAGCTCACCGACCTGGCGTACGCCCGGGTGGACCTGGTCACCAAGCGCGGCGAGTTCGCCGTCCGGGGCGGCATCCTGGACGTCTTCCCGCCCACCGACGAGCACCCGTCGCGGGTCGAGTTCTGGGGCGACGAGGTGGAGGAGATCCGCACCTTCGCCGTCGCCGACCAGCGGACCATCGAGGGGGTGCCGATGCTCTGGGCACCGCCCTGCCGGGAGCTGCTGCTCACCCCGGCGGTGCGGGAACGGGCCGCCGTCCTCGGGCGGGAGCACCCCGAGCTGGCCGAGATCCTCGACAAGCTGGCCGAGGGCATCCCGGTCGAGGGGATGGAGTCGCTGGTGCCGGCGCTGCTCGGCAGCGAGAGCCTGGAGCTGCTGGTCGACACGATGCCAGCCGGCACCCACGTGCTGCTCTGTGATCCGGAGCGGATCCGCACCCGGGCGCACGACCTGGTGCGTACCTCGGCGGAGTTCCTCCAGGCGAGCTGGGCCGCGGCCGCCGTCGGTGGCCAGGCCCCGGTCGACCTCGGCGCCGCCGCCTTCAAGTCCCTGGCCGAGGTACGCGCCACCGCCCGCGCCCTGCGCCAGCCGTGGTGGACGCTGGCCCCGTTCGGGCTGGTCGAGGCGGACACCGCCACCCCCGCCCGGCAGCCCTGGGAGGATGCGCCGGCCGAGGTCGACGTGACCCCCGACGACGCGATCGCGGTCACCCTGGCCGCCCAGCCGGCCCCGCTCTACCACGGTGAGACGGGCCGGGTGGTCGACGACATCAAGCGCTGGACCGGTGAGGGCTGGTCGGTCGCGTTGGTCTTCGAGGGGCACGGCCCCGCCCAGCGGGCCGTCGAGGTGCTGCGCGACGCGGGCCTGGGCGCCCGGCTCACCGAGCAGGTGCCGGCCGCGCCCGCCCCCGGCGAGGTGCTGGTCTCCTGCGGCTGCCTGAGCGCCGGCTTCGTGGACGAGGCGTCGAGGTTCGTGCTGCTCACCGGCAACGACGTCAGCGGCAGCCGGGGCAGCTCCACCCGGGACATGCGCAAGATGCCGAGCCGGCGGCGCAACACCATCGACCCGCTGGAGCTGAAGGCCGGCGACTTCGTCGTGCACGAGCAGCACGGCATCGGCCGGTACGTCGAGCTGGTGCAGCGCACCGTCAACGGCGCGTCCCGGGAGTACCTGGTCATCGAGTACGCGGCCAGCAAGCGCGGCCAGCCCGGCGACCGGTTGTTCGTCCCCACCGACCAGCTCGACCAGCTCTCCCGCTACGTCGGCGGCGAGCAGCCCACCCTGCACAAGATGGGCGGCTCGGACTGGCAGAAGTCCAAGGCCCGCGCCCGCAGGGCGGTCCGGGAGATCGCCGCGCAGCTGATCCAGCTCTACGCCGCCCGGAAAGCGTCCAGGGGGCACGCGTTCGCCCCGGACTCCCCGTGGCAGCGGGAGCTGGAGGACGCCTTCCCGTGGCAGGAGACGCCCGACCAGCTGGCCGCCATCGAGGAGGTCAAGCGGGACATGGAGCAGACCGTCCCGATGGACCGGCTGATCTGCGGCGACGTCGGGTACGGCAAGACCGAGATCGCGGTCCGGGCGGCGTTCAAGGCGGTGCAGGACGGCAAGCAGGTGGCGGTGCTGGTGCCGACGACGCTGCTGGTTCAGCAGCACTACAACACGTTCGCCGAGCGGATGAACCAGTTCCCGGTGACCATCCGGCAGCTCTCCCGGTTCCAGACCGCCAAGGAGAGCGAGCGGACGCTGGAGATGGTCGCCGACGGCACCGTCGACATCGTCATCGGCACCCACCGGCTGCTCCAGACGGCCACCCGGTTCAAGCGACTCGGCATGGTGGTCATCGACGAGGAGCAGCGCTTCGGCGTCGAGCACAAGGAGCACCTCAAGACGCTGCGCGCCTCGGTCGACGTGCTGAGCATGTCGGCCACCCCGATCCCGAGGACGCTGGAGATGGCGATCACCGGCATCCGGGAGATGTCGACCATCGCCACCCCGCCGGAGGAGCGGCACCCGGTGTTGACCTTCGTCGGGGCGTACGACGACCGGCAGGTGGCCGCGTCCATCCATCGGGAGCTGCTCCGCGACGGGCAGGTGTTCTACCTGCACAACCGGGTCGAGTCGATCGACCGGACGGCGCGGAAGCTGCGCGAGCTGGTGCCCGAGGCGCGGGTGGCGGTGGCGCACGGGCAGATGGGCGAGGAGGCCCTGGAGAAGGTGATGGTCGGCTTCTGGGAGAAGGAGTTCGACGTCCTGGTCTGCACCACCATCGTGGAGTCCGGTATCGACATCCCGAACGCCAACACCCTGATCGTGGAGCGGGCCGACCTGCTCGGCCTGGCCCAGCTGCACCAGATCCGGGGCCGGGTGGGCCGGGGCCGGGAGCGGGCGTACGCCTACTTCCTCTATCCGCCGGAGAAGCCGCTCACCGAGCACGCGCACGAGCGGCTGGCCACCATCGCCCAGCACACGGAGCTGGGCGCGGGCATGTACGTGGCGATGAAGGACCTGGAGATCCGGGGGGCCGGCAACCTGCTCGGCGGCGAGCAGTCCGGGCACATCGAGGGTGTCGGTTTCGACCTTTATGTCCGGATGGTCGGCGAGGCGGTGTCGGCGTTCAAGGGGGAGAGCACCGAGGAGGAGACCGACGTCAAGATCGATCTCCCGATCGACGCGCACCTGCCGCACGACTACGTCGGGGTGGAGCGGCTGCGGCTGGAGATGTACCGCAAGCTGGCCGAGGCGCGCGACGAGGAGCGGCTGCGCGAGGTGGTGGCCGAGATGACCGACCGGTACGGCGAGCCGCCCGCCCCGGTGCAGAACCTGGTCGCGGTGGCCCGGTTCCGGCTGCTGGCCCGCCGCTACGGCCTGACCGACGTCAGCATGCAGGGTAAGCATCTGCGGTTCGGGCCGCTGCCACTGCCCGACTCGAAGCAGCTGCGGCTCAAGCGCTACCACCCGGACTCGGTCTACAAGGCGGCCACCGACCAGGTCAGCGTGCCCCGGCCGAGCACCCGCCGGATCGGCGGCGAGCCCCTGCGGGACCAGGCACTGCTGGAATGGTGCGGCCAGCTCCTCGCCGACGTCCTCGGCGAGCCGGCCCCGCTGGCCGGAGCGCGGGCATGAACGGTCGCGGCCGTCCGACGGCACGGCGCGTGGGCGTTCGAGTCGGCCGTCCGACGGGCACGCCGACGCGCCGGGGCCGGGTGGCGCGACGCCCGGGTGGGGGCGCAGCTCCCGGTGGGCGGCGTCACCGTACCCGGGCAGGCATGAGAGAGTGACCGTCATGCGTGCACGCCGTCTCATCGCCGCCGCCAGCGTCGCGGCCCTGGGTGTCCTCTCCCTCTCCGCCTGCGGCAAGGCATCTCCGGATGTGGCCGCATACATCGGCGACAGTCGTTACTCGGTGGCCCGGGTGGACGCGATCTACTCCGACGCGCAGGCGAAGTACGCCGACGCGGTCCGCCAGGGCGCGGCCCAGGCCGGGCAGACCCCCGGCCCCGAGCAGCTGCGGGCCAGGGTGACCCGGCAGGACGTGGTGAACCTGCTGGTCAGCATCGACCTGGGTAAGCGGGTCGCGGCCGAGAAGAACCTCCAGGTGCCCGACCAGATCACCCCGGACCAGCTGGCCGAGCAGCTCCAGATCCCGCCGCAGGCGGAGTACGTGCAGCTCTGGGGCGAGTGGGCCGACCTGTTCGCCGTGCTCAGCCAGCAGCTCCCCCCGGCCGACCTGAGCGACGAGTCGGTGATGGCGGTCTACCACGCGATCGAGAAGACCGGCGGCATCGACAAGGGGCTGCCGGTGGCCCAGGTGCGGCAGCTCTTCGGTGACGGCGGTTTCGTCCGCAGCGCCTCCGCGTTGAGCGCCGCGCTGGGGGAGCAGGCCGACACGGTGGACGTCGAGGTCAACCCCCGGTACCGGCCGCTCGGCGTCCCCGCCTGGGTCAACAAGGGCCAGGAGCTGGTCTTCTACGCGCTGCCCTACATCGACGCCAGCGGCCCGGTGACCGACGTGTCGACCCCCGAGCCGGTCGGCAGCCCGACCCCGGCGCAGGGGCCGGTGGCCTCCTGAGCACGTCCCACCGGATCGTCCTGCTGGTCACCTCGCCCCGGTTGCCGGCGGGGCTGCTGACCGCCGCCGCCTGGGACACGCTCCGCTCCGCGCCGGTGCTGACCGACGCGGAGAGCGCCCAGGTCACGGCGGTACGCGCGGCGGGTGTCGAGGTCACGGTGGTGTCCGGCGGGGCGACCGACGCGGTGCTGGCCGCCGCGGCGACCCACGGTACGGCGGTGTGGCTGGCCGCTCCGGCCGGTGACGCGACCCTGGCCCGGGAGCTGGGCCTGCGGCTGGCCCGCCAGCCGGGGCTGGCCGAGCTGGAGCTGATGTACGGCTCGTGGGATCCGCCGGGAGCCCGGCTGCTCGACGCGGTGGAGGTGATGGACCGGCTCGCCTCCCCGGGCGGTGACCCGTGGAAGCGGGCGCAGACCCACCGTAGCCTCGCCGGTTTCCTGATCGAGGAGTGCTACGAGGCGTACGACGCGATCAACGACGATGACACCGACGCGCTCCGCGAGGAGCTGGGTGACGTGCTGCTCCAGGTGCTGCTGCACGCCCGTCTCGCGGAGGAACTGCCCGAGGGTGAGCGGTGGAACGTCGACGACGTGGCCGGCGCCCTGGTGGACAAGATGGTCCGCCGCAACCCGCACGTCTTCGCCGGTGCCGAGGCGGCCTCCCTGGCGGAGATCGAGGCCAACTGGGAGCGGATCAAGCAGGCCGAGAAGGCCCGCACGTCGGTGCTGGACGGCGTCGCGCTGAGCCAGCCGGCCCTTTCCCTGGCCGCCAAGGTGCTGGACCGGGCGGGCCGGGCCGGGCTGACCGTCCCGCTGCCGTCCCCCGACGCCCAGCCCGACCCGGAATCCCGCCTCGGCGCGAGCCTGCTCGCCCTGGTCGCCCAGGCCCGCCAGGCCCACCTGGACCCGGAGGCCGCCCTCCGCAAGACCACCCTCGCCCTCCCGCTCCCCTCCCTCCCGCCACCCGCTTCGTCGAGTTGATCAAGAGGTTCACGTCAGGCCCGCGCGGTTTCCTGGCGTAAACCTCTTGATCACCGGGGCGGGACCGGGGCGAGGCCGGGCGGGACCGGGGCGAGGCCGGGCGGGACCGGGGCGGGGCCGGGCGGGGCCGGGCGGGACCGGGGCGGGGCCGGGGGCGGGTAGGGTCGGTGGGTGGGGTTCTTCGTGCCGCTCGCGGAGCGGATCGTCGATGCGGTGCTGGAGAGCCGGCCGGGGCTGGCCACCTCCAGCGGGGACCACCGGTTCGACGACCGGTTGCCGGATCTCTCCGGGCCGGCGGTGGCGGCGGACCAGGCGATGCTGAAGGAGGCCGCCGACGCGCTCGCCGAGGTCGACGCGGACGCGCTCGACGTCGAGGAGCAGGTCGACCACGCGCTGCTCAGCGCCCTGGTCGACCGGGAACTGTTCGAGCTGAGCGAGATCCGGGCCTACGAGTGGGATCCGCTGGCGCACAATCCCGGCCCGCTGCTGCACGCCCTCCTCGCCCGGCCGTACGCCCCGGTGGAGGAGCGGCTGGCCCACCTGGCCGGACGCCTGACGGCCGTACCTGATGCGCTGGCGACCGCGCGGGCGACGCTGCGCGACATGCCCCGGATCCACGCCGAGACGGCGGTCGGGCAGTTCGCCGGCACCGCCGCGCTGATCCGCGACGAGGTGCCGCTGCTGCTCGCCCGGGCACCCGCGCTCGACGGCATGGTCGGGCCGGCGGCTCGGGCGGCGACCGCCGCGCTGGACGAGTTCGTCGGCTGGCTGCGCGCCGGGCTGGCCGCCGACGCCGGGCCGGGCCGCGACCCCCGGCTGGGTCGCCGCCGCTGGGAGGCCCGGCTCTGGCACACCCTCGACACCGAGCTGGGCGCGGCCGAGGTGCAGCGCCGCGCCTGGGACAACCTGGACCGGGTCACCGCCGAGATCCGCGCGGCGGCCGTCGAGCTGGTCGGTGGCCCGGCCGACGACGAGACGGTACGCCGGGCGCTCGACCTGCTGGCCGCCGAGCACCCCGACGACCACTCCATCGTGGACCTCGCGTCGGTCAGCCTCGACGAGGCCGCCGAGTTCGTCCGCGTGCACGACCTGGTCAGCCTGGTCGACGACCCGTGCGTGATCCAGGAGATGCCGGAGTTCGCCCGGGGCGTCGCGGTGGCGTACTGCGACTCGCCCGGCCCGTTGGAGCCGGCCGACCTGCCCACCTTCTACTGCATCGCGCCGACCCCGGCGGACTGGCCGGCGCACCGGGTCGAGTCGTTCTACCGGGAGTACAACGACCACATGATCCGCAACCTGACCGTGCACGAGGCGATGCCGGGGCACTTCCTCCAGCTCGCCCACGCCCGCCGGTACGCCGGTCCCACCCGGGTCCGTGCGCTGACCGAGTCGGGGGTGTTCATCGAAGGGTGGGCGGTCTACACCGAGGAGCTGATGGCCGGCCTCGGCTTCGGTGGCCTGCCGGTCCGCCTCCAGCAGCTCAAGATGCAGCTGCGGATGACCATCAATGCGCTGCTCGACCAGCTGGTGCACTGCGACCAGATGACCGAGGCGGACGCGCTGGCGCTGATGACCGGGCGCGGCTTCCAGGAGGAGGGCGAGGCGGCCGGCAAGTGGCGGCGGGCGCTGCTCACCTCGACGCAGCTCTCCACCTACTTCGTCGGCTACAGCGAGATGGCCGACGTCGCCGCGTCCCGTCCGGCCGGGGTGCCGGTGCGACAGTGGCACGACGCGATGCTCGCCCACGACTGCCCGCCCCCGCGCCACCTGCGCACCCTGCTCGGTATCTGACCCGCCTGCCCGGCTCAGCCGCGGGCGGCGACGGCGTCGATCAGCCAGCGGGAGATCGAGTACGCCGGTGGCAGCTCCGCCGGCAGCGCGTCCACCGGGAACCAGCGGGCCCGGACCAGCTCCCGCCCGTCCACCACCGGCTCGGCAGCGGGATCGGCGACGGTGGCGGTGAAGCCGGCGAGCAGCACCCCCGGCCCGGAGATCGCCCAGGGCTGGCTGCCGAAGTAGTCGATCGTGCCGAGGTCCAGCGAGACCTCCTCGTGGACCTCCCGACGGACCGCCGTCTCCAGCGACTCACCGGCCTCCACGAAGCCGGCGACCAGCGCCCACAGCTCGGTCGGCCCGGACGCGTGCCGGACCAGCAGCAGCTCGGTGGGGCCGCCGGCCGGGCCGGGCCGGGTGATCGCGGTGAGCACCGCCGGGGAGAGCCGCAGCGGCACGTACAGGCCGCAGTCGGGGCAGCGGCGGGCCGTCTCGCCCGGCACGTCGGCCAGCGCCGCCCGGCAGGCCCCGCACCAGCGGTGGGTACGCCGCCAGGTGGCCACGGCCACCGCCCGCCCGGCGATCGTGGCGACCGGCTCGGGCAGCTCGGCGGCGAGCGCCCGCCAACTCCGCCACCGGCCGACCGGCCGTGGGCCACCGGCCGGATCCCCACCACCGGCCGTCGTCAGGTCCTCGACCGTCTCCGTCAGCCAGGCCGGCACACCGTCGAGCGTGCCCAGCGGCACCCACCCGGTCGCGGCCGGCAGCGCGCCGACCCGGGGCAGGCCGCCGTCGGGGGTGGTGAGCAGCCGGGTACCGGCCACCACCAGGCCCAGGTCGTCCGGTGCGGGGCCGGCCGGGCTGGTCGCGTCGTGGACGTCCTGCGACGGCACCCCCTCCGGGCCGGCGTCGCCGGTCGTGGGCGTGGGACGTGCGGGCGGGGGAACGGTCACGGCTTCGTCGGCCGGCGGTCCGTCACCCCGGCCCCGACCGGCAGGTCGAACGCCGTCGGCGTCACCGAGTCGGTGTAACGGTCCAGGGTCAGCTCGACCGCTCGGCCGTCGAGCGTCCCGGTGAAGCTGCCCAGCACGCCCTCGCTGGTGACGCAGGCGTCGAAGTCCCCGGCGTCGCGGCGGACCTCGACGCAGCTGGCGTGGTGCCCGGTGATCGTGGTGTCGGTCTGCTTGACCTGGGCGCGCGGGTCCAGGGCGGCCTCGGTGAGCAGCCCGATGACGGCGGGCGGGGTGACCAGCCCGACCTTGCGTGCCTCGGTGAAGAGCGGGACGGCGGCCTTGCCGGACATCAGCACGGGCGGCACGACCGTGCAGGCGGTCCGCCCGGCGGTGGTCTCGCACCGGGTGATGGCCTGTTCGGAAACGGTGATCTTGCCGGCCGTCCAGGTGTACGCGGAACGGGCCGGCTCCTTCTCCTGGGCGATGGTGATCGTCCGGTCGCCGGGGAGCCGGTACTCGGCGGTCCACGTCTGGGCCAGTGACTCGTCGAGCCGGGCGGCGAGGTCGTTGACCAGATCGGACCGGCCGAGGGTGCGTCCGGCGTCGTCCAGGGCCTGACAGCCGGTGACGGTGAGCAACGCGATGACCGGCACGGCGAGCACGCGGAGGGTGGTCGAGACGGCGGGCATGGCGACCAGCGTGGTCGATCGGGTCCACCGGGCGCAAACCGGTTGCCGGTTGAGCGGCGAGAATCCGGGAATGTCCGTCTCGCCGGGCCGATCGGGGGTGGGTCACGTGTCCCCGGCCGCCGTGCGCCGGGATGCGGCCCGATACGCTGCGTTCAACATCTGCCCCAGCCGCACCGTCGCGGCCCATACCGGATTCGCACAACGAACGAGGAGCGACTCAGTGGCAACCATCGAGGGAATCGTCGCCCGGGAGATTCTCGACTCGCGGGGCAACCCGACGGTCGAGGTCGAGGTAGGGCTGGACGACGGGACGATCGCCCGCGCCGCCGTACCCTCCGGCGCCTCCACCGGCGCCTTCGAGGCGGTCGAACTGCGCGACGGGGACAAGGGCCGCTACCTGGGCAAGGGTGTCGAGAACGCGGTCACCAACATCGAGGACAAGATCGTCGACCAGCTGATCGGCTTCGAGGCCAGCGAGCAGCGGCTGATCGACCAGAAGATGCTCGACCTCGACGGCTCCGACAACAAGGGCACGCTGGGCGCGAACGCCATCCTCGGGGTCTCGCTGGCGGTGGCCAAGGCGGCGGCCGGCAGCGCCGAGCTGAGCCTGTTCCGCTACCTGGGCGGCCCGAACGCCCACCTGCTGCCGGTGCCGATGATGAACATCCTCAACGGTGGGGCGCACGCCGACTCGAACGTCGACGTGCAGGAATTCATGATCGCCCCGATCGGGGCGCCCAGCTTCCGGGAGGCGCTGCGCTCCGGCGCCGAGGTCTACCACGCGCTGAAGTCGGTGCTCAAGAAGAAGGACCTCTCCACCGGCCTGGGTGACGAGGGCGGCTTCGCCCCCAACCTGCCCAGCAACGCCGCCGCGCTGGACCTGATCGCCGAGGCCGTCGAGAAGGCCGGCTACCGGCTGGGCACCGACATCGTCTTCGCCCTCGACGTGGCCGCCACCGAGTTCTTCGACAACGGCACCTACACCTTCGAGAGCGCCGCCAAGAGCGCCGAGGAGATGAGCAACTACTACACGAAGCTCATCGGCGACTACCCGATCGTCTCCATCGAGGACCCGCTGGCCGAGGACGACTGGAGCGGCTGGGCGACCCTCACCGCCGCTGTCGGCGACCGGATCCAGATCGTCGGCGACGACCTGTTCGTCACCAACCCGCAGCGCATCGCCCGGGGCATCGCCGAGAAGTCCGCCAACGCGGTGCTCGTCAAGGTCAACCAGATCGGTTCGCTGACCGAGACCCTGGACGCCGTGGACCTGGCCCACCGGGCCGGCTTCAAGTGCATGATGAGCCACCGCTCCGGCGAGACCGAGGACACCACCATCGCCGACCTGGCCGTCGCCACCGGTTGCGGCCAGATCAAGACCGGTGCCCCCGCCCGCTCCGACCGGGTCGCCAAGTACAACCAGCTGCTGCGGATCGAGGAGGAGCTGGCCGACGCGGCGCGGTACGCCGGTGCCGGCGCGTTCCCGCGTTACCGTTCGGCCTGAGCCAGGCGAACCTCGGGGGAGGGGTGTGACGATGCAGCAGCGCCGCACACCGGGTGGCCAACGCCCGGCCCGCCGGCCGACCGGTCGGCCGGGCGCGGGCCGGACGCCGCTGCGCGACAGCGGGGTCCGCGCCGCGCCGCGGGCCACCACTGCCCGGTCGCGCAGCGCCGACGGGGTACGTTCGGCGAACCGTCCGGCGGCGGCCCGCCGGACGGCGGCCGGCGGCACCATCCGGCGGCTCACCGCACCCCACCCCCGACGGTTCACCGGGCGGGCCACCGTCCTGTTCGCGGTGCTGCTGGCGCTCGCCCTGGCGTACACCTATCCGGTCCGGGTCTATCTCGACCAGCAGGTCGACATCGAGCGGATGGAGGCCAGCCAGGCAGCCCAGCGCGAGCAGATCGCCGAGCTGTCGGCCCAGGCGGCGAAGTGGCAGGATCCCGAATACATCAAGATCAAGGCGCGGGAACGGTTCTACATGGTGGCGCCGGGCGAGACCCCGGTGATCGTGCTCAACGACGCGGACGGCGCGGCCCTGGACGCCAACGGGGGCCGACCGCCCGCCCCACCGAAGACCCCCGACCCCTGGTACGACACCCTGTGGTCGAGCGTCCGGGCGGCGAACGGCGACGCCTCGGACCAGTGAGCAGCAGCACCCGCGTACCGAACGAGAGATGGGCACCGTGACTGTCGTACCACCGCAGGAGCCGGCGGCGGACTCCGTACCCCCGCCGGAGCACCAGCCGGCCACCGAGGCCGACCTGGCCGCGGTGGCCGCGCAGCTCGGACGCCCGCCCCGCGGCACCAGGGCGGTGGCCCACCGGTGCCCGTGCGGCCTGCCCGACGTGGTCGAGACCACCCCCCGGCTCGCCGACGGCACCCCCTTCCCGACGCTGTTCTACCTGACCTGCCCCCGGGCGACGGCGGCGTGCAGCCGGCTGGAGTCGGCCGGGCTGATGAAGGAGATGGCCGAGCGGCTCGCCGAGGACCCGGAGCTGGCCGACCGGTACCGGGCCGCGCACGAGGACTACCTGGCCCGCCGGGCGGCGATCGGCGAGGTCCCGGAGATCGCCGGCATCTCCGCCGGGGGGATGCCCGGCCGGGTGAAGTGCCTGCACGTGCACCTGGGCCACGCGCTCGGGGCCGGGCCCGGCGTCAACCCGTTCGGCGACGAGACGCTCGCCCTGGTGGAGAAGTGGTGGACCGCCGGGCCGTGCGTGGACGTGCCGGCGGCGCAGTGAGATGACCGACGGGATCGTGGTACGCCGGGCCCGCACCGGCGACGTACGCGGGATCCGGCGGCTGGTCGACACCTACACCGACGACCGGCGGCTGCTCAGCAAGGCCACCGTCACCCTCTACGAGGACGTGCAGGAGTTCCGGGTCGCGGTGGCCGGCGACGGCACGGTGGTGGGCTGCGGCGCGCTGCACGTGATGTGGGAGGACCTCGCCGAGATCCGCACCGTGGCGGTCGACCCGGTCTGCCGGGGGCGGCGG